>NZ_JBZFLG010000002.1:0-897355 GCF_058313435.1 Sphingomonas sp. SP6 | reverse complement strand
CTGGCTTTAACCGATCCTCCAGCGCCCCAAGAACGCCAGAAACCGGAGCCGCCGCCCACATGTCCCTTCATCTCACCAACAATGTCAAAGAGCCGACAAAAATCGACGCTAAAGCCTCGCCTCCTTCTCAGAAGGCCAGCTCTTGCGCCGCTTTGTGCGTGACCGGCGTTTCGAACCTTGGCGGCTCGCCCCGTCGGTGAACGCCATCTATGGGCGGGCGGGCGCTTCGTCAAACGCTTTTTTGCAGATTTAATACGACCTCCCGCGAAGGCCGCACAAATCCGCCGATTTTAACCCCTCCTGAAGCCTCGGCCGCTAGCCCGGTCGCGTGGACGCCCCCCTCTCCCCCGCGGACCGCGACGCCGAATCGCGCGCCTCCTTCGCAGGCCAGGTGCGCCGGGCCGTGATCTGGCGCTCGGGCAGCCAGATCGTCGCGCAGATCATCCAATGGGCGGCGACCTTCGGGGTGATCCGCATCCTGAACCCCGCCGACTACGGCCTGTTCGCGATGGCCCAGGTGGTCCTGGTCTTCCTGACCATGCTCAACGGCTACGGTCTGGCGAGCGGGCTCGTCCGCGCGGGCGAGACATCTCCCCGCCAGGTCCGCCAGCTGTTCGGGCTGCTTCTGGTGGTGAACGCCGTGCTGGCGCTGGTCCAGATCGGCCTGGCCCCGCTGGCCGCCGCTTATTACCGCCAGCCCCTCGTCGCCGAGCTGCTGCGCGTCCAGGCGCTGATCTATCTGACGACGCCGTTCATCGTCCTGCCCACGGCGCTGCTCAGCCGGGCGATGGATTTCCGTGCGCAGGCGAAGGTCAACCTGCTCGCCTCGCTGGCGAGCGCCGCCACCGCGCTCGGCGGCGCGCTCGGCGGGCTGGGGGTGTGGACGCTGGTGGCCGCGCCGATCGTGCTCTTCACGGTGCGCGGCGCCGGGCTGACGATCGCCGCCGGCGGGCTCGGCTGGCCGTCGTTCGACGTCCGGGGCATCGGCCATCACGCGCGATTCGGGGCAGTGCTCGCGGTCGGCCAGCTGTTCTGGTTCGCGCAGAGCCAGGCCGACGTGCTGATCGCCGGGCGCCATTTCGCCGCGCACGATCTAGGGCTCTACACGACGGCGCTGTTCCTGACGCAGATCTTCGTCGCGAAGGTCGTCCCGCCGCTGAACGAGGTCGCCTTCTCGGCTTACGCCCGCATCCAGGACGATCCGCGCGCGACCGCCGCCGCCTTCGTCAAGAGCGTGCGGGTGATCTTCGTCGCCGCCATCCCCTTCTACCTTGGCCTGGCTGCGACCGCGGAGCCGCTGGTGCTGACGGTGCTCGGTCCGAAATGGGCGGAGGCCGCGCCGATCGTGCGGCTGCTCGCGCTCGCCATGCCGATGATGACGCTCCAGGTGCTGTTCTCGCCGGTGTGCGACGCGCTCGGCCGGCCGGACATCGGGGTGCGCAACGGCGCGGTCGGGGGAGCGCTGCTGTTCGCCGCGTTCCTGATCGGGGTACACTGGGGCGGCGAAGGCCTCGCCGCCGCGTGGATCCTCGCCTATCCTCTCTACCTCGGCGTCAGCTGCCGGCGCGCGCTGCCGGTGATCGGAGTCACGGGGCGCGATGTCGTCACGGCCGTCCTGCCGTCCGCGCTCGCCGGAATCGCGATGGCGGCGGCGGTGACGGCGCTCGACGCGCTGCTGCCGCCGCTGGGCGCGCCGGTGCGGCTGGCGGCGCTGGTCTTGGCGGGAGGGCTCGCCTACGCCAGCTGGCTGGCGGTGTTCGCGAGTGCCCGGCTGGGCGAACTCGCGGACCTGATCCGCCGACGCCCCGCGCCCACGGCTGGATAGGGGAACCTACGCCAGCACCATGCTCCCCTGAAGCTCGTGCAGATGCGTGAACAGGTGCCCCCCGGCCGCCGTATCTCCGCCGAACGCGCCTTTGTCGACCCGCCCGAACGCCTCCGCATTCGCCAGCGCCACGATCGTCCCGCCATGGCCGTCGCTCTTCAGCACGAAGTCTCCCTTGGTGTGGTTCTCCTCCAGGTGGATGACCGCGGTCTGCGTGCCGTTGGAGACCTTCAGCGTGACGCCCTGACCATCCGCGTCGCCGCGTACGGAGAGTTTCGCGCCGACGTTGTCGAGCGCGCGGAAGTCGATCCTGTCTCGGCCGTCGAACAGCGCCAACCGCGCGCCGTTGCTCGCGAGATTGTCGAACACCACGGTCGCGTTCACGCCGTCGAGCGTCACCAGCGGTCCGCCACCGAGCTTGCTCACCGCGCCGAGCTCCAGCGTGCCCTGCGCGCCCACGGTGAACCCGCCTGCGCCCGTCACCGCGCCGTCGATCTTGAGAGTTCCGCGGTCGACGCCCACCGCGCCGTCGATCTTGATCGTGCGCACCTCGATCTCGGTCGCGCCGCCGTGCGCCCGAAGCTCGCCCGTCACGTTCAGCTGACCGCCGGGGCCGCCCTGGATGGTCGCGGTCCCGATCGTCGCCTTGCCCGTCAGCGTCAGGATGCTGTCCTTGAGCTCGATCGTCCCGGTCGTCACCGTCAGCTCGCCGGCGTATCTCAGGTTCTGGTCGAACTGGACGTCGGCGCCGTCGAACAGCAGGTGCTTGACGCTGACCTTGCCGGTCGTGAACGTGTCATCGCCCCCGCTCAACTCGAGCGTGCCGCCGCCCGCGACCTTGCCGTTGAAGTCGGCGAAATTCGTGAACTGCAGCGTCTGCCCGCCGTCGACCTTGATCAGCCCGTCGACGCTCGCCTGCGAGGCGACGCTCCCGAAGCCGGTCAGGATCGCGTCCCGTTCGACCCGCAGGTCGCCCGGCGCGAAGATGCCGCCGCCCAGGTGAAGCGTCCCGCGCACGTCCAGCGTCTCGCTGGTGATCCAGTCGCGCCCGCCGAGCACCTCCAGCGTCGCGCCGGTATCGACCACGTTCAGCGTCTGCTCGATCGTGAAGGGCGAACTTCCGCCGTCGTCGACACGCAAGGTCGAGCCCGCGCCGTTCAGCGTCACCCGAGCGCCGTCCGCGAGCGTGCTGATGGTCGTGTTGGCGAGCAGGATCGTCGAGCCCGCCTCCGCCACCCAGGCACCCCCGCTCAGCGTCCCATTCGCATAGTTGGTGACCGTGCCGGTGAGGTCATAGCCCGTCGTGCTGACGGTGCCGCCGTTCGCCGCCTCGATCAACCCGTCGTTGGTGGTGGCGCCCACCAGCACCAGCGTGCCCCCGTCGGCGAGGATCACGCCGTCCGCCTGATTGTCGATCGCATTGTGGACGAGCAGGCTCTTGCCGGTGATCAATCCGGCGTTGGCGATCGTCCCGGCGCCGAAGATCTCCGCGGTGAAGCCGTCGGCGGCGTCGCCGCGCAGCGTGCCGACGTTCGAGAACTCGGCCGCGAAGACGATATACCCGCCCGCGATCGCCACCGTGCCCGAGCTGACGCCCCCCGCCCCGATCGTCAGGCTCGACTGGCCGCCCGCGACCGAGAGCGTCGCGCCGGTCCCGACGTTGATCGAGCGCACCACCGCCGCCTGATTGGCCAGCGTGACGGTATAGCTCCCTGCGTTGAGCACCGCATCGGCGTTCTCGTCCGGGACGCCCGCCGACCAATAGGCCGCGGTCATGAAGTCTCCGCTCGTCGGCGCGTTCAGCGTTCCGCCCGGCCCCTTCCAGATGTCGATCGCCATGATTCGCTCCCCTCCGTGTGATTTCAGGCGATCTTACCCGGCGCGCACGGCGGATCAACGCCGAACCCCTGCCGCCTTGCATGTCGCGACGCTCGCGCAAGTGGCGCTCCCCGCTCCGGGACGGACGTGAAAGCCGCCCGGTTTCGCTTTCGTTTCGACCGTCGAATCCCTACATCGCCCCCATGGCAGAACCCCAGAACACCAACGACTACGGCGCCTCCTCGATCAAGGTGCTCAAGGGCCTCGACGCGGTGCGCAAGCGCCCCGGTATGTACATCGGCGACACCGACGACGGCTCGGGCCTCCACCATATGGTGTTCGAGGTCAGCGACAATGCGATCGACGAGGCGCTCGCCGGCCACTGCGACCGGATCGACATCGTGCTGAACGCCGACGGCTCGGTCAGCGTCACCGACAACGGGCGCGGAATCCCGACCGGCATCCATCCCGAGGAGGGCGTGTCGGCGGCCGAGGTGATCATGACCCAGCTCCACGCCGGCGGGAAGTTTGAGAACACGTCGGACGAGAACGCCTACAAGGTCTCCGGGGGTTTGCACGGCGTCGGCGTGTCGGTGGTCAACGCGCTCAGCGAGTGGCTCGACCTGACGATCTGGCGCGAGGGCAAGGAGCATTACGTCCGCTTCGCCCACGGCGACGTCGTCGCGCCGCTGAAGGTCGTCGGCGAGGCGCAGCCGGGGCAGAAGGGAACGCGCGTCACCTTCATGCCTTCGTTCGTCGAGGCCGGCCGGGAGGGCGGCACGTTCCGCAACGTCACCGAGTTCGATTTCGAGAAGCTCGAGCATCGCTACCGCGAGCTCGCCTTCCTCAATTCGGGCGTCCGCCTGTTCCTCACCGACGCGCGGCACGAGGAGCCGAAGACGGTCGAACTCTATTACGAGGGCGGGATCGCCGCCTTCGTGAAGTATCTCGATCGCGCCAAGGCGCCGCTGTTCCCCGAGCCGATCGCGATCTCGGGTCAGCGCGACGACATCGGCATCGACGTCGCGCTCGAATGGAATGATTCCTATTACGAGAACGTCCTCTGCTTCACCAACAACATCCCGCAGCGTGACGGCGGCACACACCTCGCCGCCTTCCGCTCGGCGCTGACGCGGACGCTCAACGCCTATGCCGACAAGTCGGGGATGATGAAGAAGGAGAAGGTCACCCTCACCGGCGACGACATGCGTGAGGGGCTGACCGCGATCGTCTCGGTCAAGCTGCCCGATCCCAAGTTCAGCAGCCAGACCAAGGACAAGCTCGTCTCGTCCGAGGTCCGCCAGCCGCTCGAGCAATTGCTCGCCGACAAGATGAGCGACTGGCTCGAGGAGAATCCGGCGAACGCGCGCCAGATCATCCAGAAGGTGATCGACGCCGCCGCCGCGCGCGAAGCCGCCAAGAAGGCGCGCGAGGCGAGCCGCAAGTCGGTGATGGGCATCGCCTCGCTGCCGGGCAAGCTCGCCGACTGCCAGGAGCGCGATCCCGCCAAGTCCGAGCTGTTCCTGGTCGAGGGTGATTCGGCGGGCGGCTCGGCCAAGCAGGGGCGCGACCGCCACTTCCAGGCGATCCTCCCCCTGCGCGGCAAGATCCTCAACGTCGAGCGCGCGCGCTTCGACCGGATGCTCGGCTCGAAGGAGATCGGCACGCTGATCCAGGCGATGGGCACCGGCATCGGCCGCGACGAGTTCAATGCCGACAAGCTGCGCTACCACAAGATCGTCATCATGACCGACGCCGATGTCGACGGCGCGCATATCCGCACTTTGCTGCTGACGTTCTTCTACCGGCAGATGCCCGAGCTGATCGAACGCGGCCACCTCTACATCGCCCAGCCGCCGCTCTACAAGGCGACCAAGGGGCGGTCGGAGGTCTACCTCAAGGACGACAACGCGCTCGACGAATATCTGACGGCGGGCGGGGTCGCGGCGGTGGCGCTCGACGGGATCGGCGGCGGCGAGCCGCTGCGCCACCTGGTCGATCACGCGCGCCGGATGCGGACGCTGATGCGCTACGCACCCAAGCGCTACGACCCGGTGATCATCGAGACGCTGGCCGCCGGCGGCGCGCTCGATCCCGAGGCCGGCCGCGACGTCCGCGGCGAGCGCCTCGCCGAGGTCACCCGCCGCCTCGACCAGGGCGATCCCGACGCGACCTGGTCGGCGCGGATGACCGAGGAGGGCGGCTTCCACTTCGAGCGCGCGTGGCGCGGAGTCACCGACCACCACATCATCGAGGCGGCGTTCATCACCTCGGCCGAGGCGCGCAAGCTCCACGCGCTCGCCGCCGAGCAGGCGGAGACCTACACCAGCCCGCGCAAGCTCGTCTCGACCAAGGCGCAGACGGCGGAAGCGCCCGCCGATGCGGTCGCCACCGACGAGAATGGCGAGGAGACCGAGGCGCCGGTGCTCGCCAAGGGCGACCTGCTCGTCACCCGCCCGTCGCAGCTGCTCGATGCGGTGCTGGCGGCGGGGCGCAAGGGCCTCGCGATCCAGCGCTACAAGGGGCTGGGCGAGATGAACGCCGAGCAGCTGTGGGAGACGACGCTCGATCCGACCGCGCGCTCGATGCTGCGGGTCGAGATCGCCCAGGCGGACGTGGCCGACGAGATCTTCACCCGGCTGATGGGCGACGTGGTCGAACCGCGGCGCGAGTTCATCCAGGACAATGCGCTGAGCGTCGCCAACCTCGACGTCTAGATCAGTCCTGAGACGTGAAGGACGACGCCCGCCGCCGCGCAGGCGGCGAGCGTCGTCATCACCCCGACCTTGAAGCGCAGCACCGCCACCATCGCCGTCGCTGCCAGCAGGGTGGCGTAGGGGTCGATGCTCGCCAGGACCGGCGCGTCGAACCGGATCGGTCCCAGCGCGACCGGCGCGGTCGCGCGGAACAGCGTGTGGAGCGCGAACCAAACCGCGAGGTTGAGCACCACGCCGACCACCGCCGCGGTGATCGCGGACAGCGCCCCGGCCACCGCCGCATTGCCGCGCAGCCGCTCGACGAAGGGCGCGCCGAGGAAGATCCAGAGGAAGCAGGGCGTGAACGTCACCCAGGTCGCGAGCAGCCCGCCGAGCGTCCCCGCCAGCAGCGGCGACAACCCGTTCGGATCGCGGTACGCGCCCAGGAACGCGACGAACTGGAGCACCATGATCAGCGGCCCCGGCGTCGTCTCCGCCATGCCGAGCCCGTCGAGCATCTCCTTGGCCGACAACCAGTGATAGTTCTGCACCGCCTCCTGCGCGACATAGGCGAGGACGGCATAGGCGCCCCCGAAGGTCACCATCGCCATCGTCGAGAAGAAGGTCGCGATTCGCGAGAAGACGTCGTCCGGCCCGAGCAGAACGACCAGCGCCGCGACCGGGATCAGCCACAGCGCCAGCCAGACCAGCGCCGTCCGCACCGTCTCGCGCCACGTCGGGCGGGCGTGCGCGGGCAGCTCCTCGCCGAGCAACGTGTCGGCGTCCTCGACGATCGCCCCCTTGGCCGCGCCGTGCCCGCCACCGCCCTTGAACGCTGCCCAGCCCTGCCGGCCGGACCACCAGCCGATCAGTCCCGCGCCGAGCACGATCAGCGGAAAGGGCGCGCCCAGGAAAAAGATCAGCACGAACGCCAGCGCCGCCAGCCCCCGCGCCGCGTCGGTCTTGAGCGCGCGCCCGCCGATCCGCACCACCGCCTGGACCACGACCGCGAGCACCGCCGCCTTCAGCCCGAAGAACAAGGCCGAGACGATGCCGACCCGTCCGTAGAGCACGTAGATCCAGCTGAGCGCCATGATCGCGACCGCGCCCGGCAGCACGAACAGCACGCCGGCGACGATGCCGCCCCTCGTCCGGTGCATCAGCCAGCCGATATAGGTCGCGAGCTGCTGCGCCTCCGGGCCGGGGAGGAGCATGCAATAGTTGAGCGCGTGGAGGAACCGGTGCTCGCCGATCCAGCGCTTCTCCTCGACCAGGATGCGGTGCATCACCGCGATCTGCCCCGCCGGCCCGCCGAACGAGAGCAACGCGATCCGCAGCCACACCCAGAATGCTTCGCCCAGCGTCACCGGCGCCGGCCGCGACGCCGCGGGCGCACCCATCGCCGCCGCGCTCACGCGGACACCTTCGCGCGCGCGGGGCGGTGCGAGGTCCAGTCGTGCGTCTCCCCGTGGGCGTCGCGCGCCCAGCGGTAGAGCGCGTCGTAGATGGCCATCCCCGCTTCGAGCTGGACATGATCGTCGGCATGTTGGCGCGACAGCCCGAGCGAGATCGCGAGCAGCCCGGCCGCCTCCGGCGCGACGTCGAGCCGGTCGGTGTCCGCCCCGCGCACGATCGCGGCGAGCCGCGCGAGCGGCGCGTGGTCGCCCAGCCCGAACGCCTCGACCATCACGTCGAAGGTGCAGAGCTCGCCACGGTGGCTCCAGAAGACCCGCTCGTCGGCGACGTCGAACGGCTCCGCCCGCTCGCGGCTCGCCACCGCCAGCACGTCGCCGGGGGCGACAAACAGGAAGCGCGCCAGCGGATCGACGAAGCGGCGGATCAGCCAGGGGCAGGCGATGCGGTCGACCTTGGGCCGCGCGCGCGTCACCCACCAGGTCCGCCCGTCGTCGTGGCGCGGCGGCAGATGCGCGAGCGAGAGCATGGGCAGCCCGGCCGCTCGCCAGGCGGCGAACCCGCCCTCCAGCGTCTCGGCGGCGATACCCTCGCTCCGCAGGATCGCTGCGGTCGCGGCGGCGGCGCTGCCGCCACGATCGTCGACCACCACCACCGCATCGGCGGCATCGCAGTGACCGCGGGCGAAGACCGATCCCGGGATCGCCTCCGCCGGCCCCTCGCGCACGTCGAAGATGCGCGGCGATCCGGGCAGCGCGACGAGGCGGACGAGCTTGTCGGGGGAGATCGCATTGGGTGCAGGCATGGCGCGTCCTTCGATGAGTGGACGCGATGCTTCGGCTGACGCCTCGTGGGGAGATCGCGGTCCCCATAAGGCGATGATTCCCGCGGCGGCCGCCGATGTCAATTGCACGCCGCCCGTCCGCCGCGCATGGGCGTCGCGAAGCCGTTGCAGGAGACCCATCCATGACCGACCCGATCACCGGCAAAGTCGTCGTTATCACCGGCGCGAGCAGCGGACTGGGCGAGGCGACCGCCCGCCTGCTCGCGACCCGCGGTGCGAAGCTGGTGCTGGCCGCGCGCCGCAAGGACCGGCTCGACGCGCTGGCGAAGGAGCTCGGCGCCGAAACACTCGCGGTCGAGACCGACGTTGCCGACCGCGCGCAGGTGCAGGCGCTCGCCGACGCCGCGACCGAACGCTTCGGCCGGATCGACGTCATGCTCAACAACGCCGGGCTGATGCCGCTTTCGGCGCTCGAAAGGCTCAAGGTCGACGAGTGGGAGCGGATGGTCGACGTCAACATCAAGGGCGTGCTCTACGGCATCGCCGCGGTGCTGCCGGGGATGATCGCGCGACGCTCCGGCCATATCGTCAACGTCTCCTCGGTCGCCGGGCACAAGGTGCGCGCGACGAGCTCGGTCTATTCCGCCACCAAGCATGCGGTGCGCGCGCTCAGCGACGGCTTGCGCCAGGAGATGGTGCCGCACGGCGTCCGCGTGACGATCATCTCGCCGGGCGCGGTCGCGACCGAACTGGGCGACACGATCACCGACGAGAGCGTCCGCGCGACCATGGGCCGGGTGATGTCCGTCGCGGTCCCCGCCGAGTCGTTCGCGCGCGCGGTCGCCTATGCGATCGAGCAGCCCGAGGATCTGGGCATCAACGAGATCCTGTTCCGCCCGGTCGCCCAGGAATATTGAACCCGGCTACTCGTCGAGCGCGGCCTTCAACCGTTCGGCAGCGTCGAGGTGCGCGGCGACCACCGGCGTCGCCGCGGTCGCTGCCGCGCGCAGTGCCGGATCGTCGCCGCTTTGCGCATATTGTTGCTGCACGGCGAGGGCGGCGCGGTGCGCGAGCGCCTGCTGCTTCGCATAGGCGCGGTCGAGCTCGGGGCCGCTCATGCTCTGGAGCGCGCCCAGGAACTGCGAATGGTCGTTGCCGAGCTGCATCGGCGGCGTCTCGATCCCGCTTCTTGCCGCTGCCGTCCGGAGCGCGGCGCTGGTGCTGCCGTGATCGCGCAGCATCATCTGCGCATAGTCGCGCACCCGCGGATCGCGGCTGCCGGCGAGCGCCGATTCGGCCTCGCGCATCTCGAACGTGTCCGATTGGGTCGCCGCCTGGACGTATTCGCGCGACGGACGCGAGCCCCCCTCCTGCGCGGCGGCGGGGAGTGCCCAGACCGCCGCCGCCGCGATCAGCAGGGTGCGCGCCATCACGGCTGCCCCTGCCCGCCGCCGGCGCCGTAGATGTTGCCGGTCGTGTAGCTGCCGTCGTCCTCCGCCAGCCGGACGAAGATCCCCGCCAGCTCGGCGGGCTGCCCCGGCCGGCCGAGCGGCGCGGTCGCGCCGAAGGTCACGAGCTTCGCCGGCATCGCCCCGCCCGAGATCTGGAGCGGCGTCCAGATCGGCCCGGGCGCGACGCCGTTGACGCGGATGCCCTTGGTCGCGAGCTGCTTGGCGAGCGACTTGACGTAGTTCATCGTCGCCGCCTTGGTCTGCGCATAGGCGTAGAGATCGGGATCGGGATTGTACGCCTGCTCGCTGGTCGTGCCGATGATCGCCGATCCCGGCTCGAGATGCGGCAGCGCCGCCTTGATGATCCAGAACGGCGCATAGACGTTGGTCTTCATCGTCCGGTCGAATTCTTCGGTCGTCACGTCGAGGAGCGACGGGATGGACTGCTGGCGCGCGGCGTTCATCACCAGGATGTCGACGCCGCCCAGCCCGGCGATCGCCTTGTCGACCAGCTGGCGGCAGAACGCCTCGCTCCGGATGTCGCCCGGGATCGCGACCGCGCGCCGTCCCGCCTGCTTGATCAGGTCGACGACCTCGCGCGCGTCCGGCTCCTCTTCCGGCAGATAGTTGATCGCGACGTCGGCGCCTTCGCGCGCATAAGCGATCGCCGCGGCCCGGCCCATTCCCGAATCGCCGCCGGTGATCAGCGCCTTGCGGCCGGTCAGCCGGCCCGAGCCGGCGTAGCTCGTCTCGCCGTGGTCGGGGCGCGGCTCCATCCGGCTGGCGAGCCCGGGCCAGGGCTGGCGCTGGTTCTTGAACGGCGGCTTGGGATATTTGTCGCGCGGGTTCTGCTTGGCCGGCCGCGCCGCCCCGCCGGACTGCGCCGTCGCCTGCGCCGCCGCGGGAGTCGCCGCCGCCGCGCCGATCACCGCGGCCCCCGCCATCATTTCCCTGCGTGTCGTGTCCGCCATCATACCCTCGCGTCGGGCGTCCGCGCCCTTGTGAGTAACCGCCGGGACACAATCGGGTTGCGTACGGAACTTGACTTAACGCCTATCATAACGAAAGTTACGGCGCGAAGAGGAGAGGCTCGATGAAGCTCGTCAGCGACCACGTCGTCGAAGGCCGTCCGGGCCCCGGCTTTGCGCGCGCTTACCCGACGCTGGACGGCGTCGACCTGACCGACATCTGGCGGTTCAAGCATGGTCAGCCTTGGGCCGATTTCGCGCGGATGCGCGACGAGGCGCCGGTGATGTGGCATCCCGAGCCGCACGGCCACCCCGGCTTCTGGGCGCTGACCCGCTTCGCCGACGTCAAGCAGGTCAACGGCGATCCCGAGACCTTCTCGTCCGAGGTCGGCGGCATCCTGATGGCGATGGGCGACAAGGCGACCAGCCATCCCGCGCTCTTCTCCGCCAACTTCAACTCGATGATCAACCTCGACGCCTCGCCCCACCGCCAGCTGCGGCGCGAGCACATGCCGTTCTTCACCGCGGGCTATATGCGCAAACTGAAGGAGCGCGTCGCCGGCGAGGTCACGCGGCTGCTCGACCGCATGGCGCCGATGGGCAAGTGCGACCTGGTCGGCATGTTCTCCAGCCACATGCCGGTGTTCACGTTGTGCGAGATGCTGGGCGTGCCCGAGGGCGACCGCGAGAAGTTCGTCCGCTGGATCCACTTCCTCGAGATGGCGGGCCAGCTCGCGGTCGAGCGGGCGGAGCAGATGCAGGCCGGCGGCGAGCCGTCGGCGGAGATGCTGGGCTTCATCCAGCTGTTCAACACCAACGTCGAGGACATGTTCGCCTACGGTCGCGACATGATGGCCAAGCGCCGCGCCGATCCGCAGGACGATCTCTTGAGCGCCATCGCCAACGCCAAGGTCGACGGCGAGACGCTGCCCGTCGAATATCTCGACGGCGCGTGGCTGCTGATCGTGTTCGCCGGCAACGACACGACGCGCAACTCGCTCTCGGGCGCGATGAAGCTGTTCACCGAGAACCCCGAGCAGAAGGCGAAGCTCCAGGCGGATCCGTCGCTGCTGACCAACGCCGTCCACGAGATCACGCGGATGGTGTCCCCGGTCATCTACATGCGCCGGACCGCGACACGGGACGCCGAGGTGGGCGGCCAGCGGATCGCCGCGGGCGAGAAGCTGGTGATGTATTACGGCGCCGCGAATCGCGACCCGGCGATGTTCCCCGATCCCGACCGGTTCGACATCACCCGCGCCAACGCCGAGAAGAACATCGCCTTCGGCCACGGCCCGCACATCTGCATCGGGCGGCTGGCGGCGCAGCTCCAGCTCGAGGAGAGCTACCGCCAGATGTTCGCGCGCTTCCCCGACATCCGCTGGTCGGGCGACCTCGACATCGCGCCGAACAACTTCGTCCACGCGGTGCGCCGGCTGGAGGTGGAGTTCACGCCCGAGCGGGTCGCGCAGGCGGCGTAACGCCGGTCGTCCTTCCCCTGCGCCGTTCGTCCTGAGTAGGGACCGAGCGAAGCGAAGGGCCGTATCGAAGGACTGTCCTGCCCCAAGCCCTTCGATACGCCACTTCGCTCCGCTCAGCGGCTACTCAGGACGAACGGGAGGGGTTAGGGCGCACCCATGCCCACGCCCCCCATCGCCGACCGCCGCCCGCATTCGTTCACCCGCCACGGCGTCACGATCGAGGACCCTTACGCCTGGCTGCGCGACCCGGGCTATCCCGAGGTCACCGACCCGGACATCCTCGCCTATCTCGACGCCGAGAACGCCTATTTCGAGGCGGTCATGGCCCCGCACCAGCCCCTCGTCGACACGCTCTACGAAGAGATGAAGGCGCGGATCAAAGAGGATGAATCCTCGGTTCCGCAGAAGGACGGCGACTGGCTCTACTGGACCGATTACGAGGCCGGCGGCCAGTATCGCCGCTGGTGGCGCAAGCCCGTGAGCGGTGGCGACGATCAGCTCATCCTCGACGAGCCCGCACTGGCCGAGGGCCACGAATATTTCCGCGTCGGCGCGATCGCGATCAGCGAGGACGGGCGCGTGATGGCCTATTCGACCGACGACGACGGCGCCGAACGCTACACGATCCGGTTCAAGAGCCTCGACGGGGCGGAGACGCTCGACGAGGTCATCGCCGGGGCGGCCGGCAAGTGGGGGGACGTCTCGATCGAGGGAACGATCGGCAACATCGTCTTTACGAACGAGGGCCGCCACCTGCTCTACGGCCTCACCGACGAGCATTGGCGTACGCGCACGATCAAGGTCCACCGGCTAGGGACCGGCTCCGCCGACGACGCGACGCTCTATTACGAGGAAGACGTCGGCTATTCGGTCGGCGTCGAGATGACGAGCGACCGGCGCTGGATCGCGCTGGTCGCGAGCGGCCACGACACCAGCGAAGTGCGGCTCTACCCCTCGAACGACCCGTTCGCCGCGCCGATCCTCGTTGCCCCGCGCCAGACCGGTCGGGAGTATGACGTCGACCTCCACGACGAGACATTGTTCATCACCACCAACGACACCGACCCGATGTTCCGGCTGTGCACCGCCGACCTCGCGTCGCCCGGCGACTGGCGAGAGCTGATCGCGCCGTCACCGCACTTCTACCTGACCGGGGTCGAATGCTACCGCGGCTTCTTCATCGTCGAGGGGCGCGAGGACGGGCTCGATCAGATCGCCGTCCACCGTTACGATTCGCCGACGCAAGGCCGGCGCATCGCGTTTCCCGAGGCGAGCTACGCTGCCGGGCTCGGCGACAATCCCGAATACGACCAGACCGTGCTTCGGCTCGGCTACGAGTCGATGGTTACGCCGGGAACCGTCTACGACTACGATACCGCGACCGGCGCGATGACGACGCTCAAGGTGCAGGAGATCCCGTCGGGCTACGACGCCGGCAAGTATCGCACCGAACGGCTGAAGATCGCGGCGCGCGACGGCACGCTCGTGCCCGTCTCGATCGTCTATTCCGCGGACTTTCCGAAGGACGGCAGCCGCCCGCTGTTCCTCTACGCCTATGGCGCGTACGGCCACGCGATCCCGCCGGGCTTCTCGACCGGACGGCTGAGCCTGCTCGACCGCGGCTTCGCCTACGCCATCGCCCACATCCGCGGCGGCGACGACCTGGGCCAGCAATGGTATCACGACGGCAAGCTGGAGAAGCGGACCAACACCTTCACCGACTTCGTCGACGTCGCGCGCGGGCTGATCGCCGGCGGCTGGACCAGCGAGGGCCGCATCGCCACCGCGGGGCGCTCGGCGGGCGGCGAGTTGATGGGCGCGATCGTCAATTCGGACCCCGAGCTGTGGGGCGCGGTGATCGCCGACGTCCCCTTCGTCGACGTCCTCAACACGATGCTCGACGAGTCGCTGCCGTTGACGCCGGGCGAATGGCCCGAATGGGGCAACCCGATCGAGGACCAGGCCGCGTTCGAGCTGATCCGCAGCTACTCGCCCTACGACAATGTCGGGGCGCATGCGTACCCGCCGATGTTCATCTCCGGCGGGCTGAACGATCCCCGCGTGACGTACTGGGAGCCGGCGAAATGGGCCGCCAAGCTCCGCGCCACCAAGACCGACGACAACGTCCTGCTCCTCAAGACCAACATGGGCGCGGGCCACGGCGGCAAGTCCGGCCGCTTCGATTCGCTGCGCGAGGGCGCCGAGGAGCATGCCTTCGTTCTGTGGCAGCTGGGCGTCGCGGGATGACACTCGAGGCGATCGTCGCGCGCTACGGTCTTGTCGCGCTCTTTCTCGGGGCGGGGTTCGAAGGGGAGGCGGCGGTGGTGACCGGCGGGGTGCTCGCGCACCGCGGGTTGTTCCCCCTGTGGGCGGTGATGCTCGTCGCCGCGACGGGATCGTTCTGCGCCGACCAGCTCTGGTTCTTCGTCGGTCGCCGCTTCCGCGACAGCGAGCGCGTGCGCCGCGCACAGGCGCGACCCGCCTTCGCCAAGGCGCTGGCGATGTTCGAGCGGCACCCGGCCGGCTTCATCTTCGCGTTCCGCTTCATTTATGGCTTTCGGACCGTCAGCCCCATCGCGATCGGGACCACGCACGTCTCGCCGCGGCTGTTCGTCGCGGTGAACCTCGTGTCGGCGATCGTCTGGGGCGTCACCTTCTCGGCGATCGGCCATGCGTTCGGGCACGGGTTCGAGCGGTGGGTGGGGCACCTCACCCCGGACACACCGACCCTGATCGCGGTCGCGGGCGGCGTGCTGGCGCTCGGCGCGATCGTCTATCTCGTCCGCCGGCGCCGCGCCGCATGACTCCGTTCCGCCGCGACTTCACCGCCGCCGAGAGCGACATTGACGAGCTGGGTCACGTCAACAACGCGGTCTGGGTGCGGTGGGTGCAGGAGCTGGCGACCGCCCACTGGCGCGCCGTCGCGCCGGCGGCGCACCGGGCGGCGCACGTCTGGGTCGTGACCCGCCACGAGATCGATTACCGCGGCAACGTCGGCGCGGGCGAGACGGTCACCGGCGAGACCTGGGTCGACGGCGCGCCCCGCGGCGCCCGTTTCGACCGCCGTTTCCGCTTCGTGGACGCGCGCGGCGCGGCGGCGGTCGAGGGCGTCACCACCTGGGCGCTGCTCGACCGCGCCAGCGGCCGCCTCCTCAGGGTGCGGTCCGAGATCGCCGCACCGTTCCTCGCTCAGCGGTAATAGCAGCGCTTCTTCGCGGTCAGCGTACGGTCGATCGCCTTGCCGCCGACCACGCCGGCGACGCCGCCCGCGACAGTCCCGAGCAGCCCGCCGCCCAGCGCCGCGCCCGCGACCGCGCCGCCGACGCCGCCCGCGACCGCGCCCGCTTCCGCCTTCGAATGGCGGCAGACCTTGGTGCCGCGATAGACGTGGCGCTTGGTGGTCGTGCGATGCGTGTCCGCCGAGGCGGCGACGGGAGCGGCGGCGACCGAGACGGCGGCGAACGCGAGAACAAGTGAACGCATGACTCTTTCTCCAGGTTAAGGGCTGTGCCTGCCCCCAACGTCGGCAGCGCCAAGCGGTTGCGTGGGCGCGCTATCCGGAGTTGCGCAGCGCCGTCGCGATCGCGTTGATCGACAGGAGGATGCCCTCGCCGATCCGCGCATCGTCCTCGCCCGCGCGGTGGCGCTTGAGCAGCTCGATCTGGAGCAGGTTGAGCGGCTCGATATAGGGCAGCCGCAGCCGGATCGACGCATCGAGCGCCGGGTGCTCCGCGAGCAGCCGCGGCTGCGCGGTCACCTCAAGCAGCCCGTCGCGCGTCCGTTCCCAGCCGTCGCGAATCCGCTCGAAGATCGGGCGCAGCTCGGGGTCGACCAGCTCGGCGTAGCGCGCGGCGATCCCCATGTCGGACTTCGCCAGCACCATCTCCATGTTGGCGAGCGTCGCCGCGAACAGCGGCCAGCCCTCGGCCATCGCCCGTAGCAGGCCCCGGTCCGCGAACCCGGCCAGCGCGTCGCCGACCCCGTACCAGCCCGGCAGCATCACCCGCGCCTGCGCCCAGCTGAACACCCAGGGGATCGCGCGCAGATCCTCGATCTTGTCGGACTTGGTGCGGCTCGCCGGGCGGCTGCCGATCTTGAGCCCGCTGATCTCGGCGATCGGGGTCATCTGGCGGAAGAAGGTGCGGAAGCCCTCCGTGCCGTAAACCAGGTCCCGGTAGGACTTGAACGCCGCTGCCGACAGCTCGTCCATCGCCGCCGCGAACCGCGCGCTCTCGCCGTTCGAGAGGCGCGGCGGCTCGAGGCTGGCGAGCAGGGTCGCCGAGGCCATCGCCTCCAGATTGGTCATCGCCGACTCGCGGGTGCCGTACTTGCCCGCGATCACCTCACCCTGTTCGGTGATGCGGATGCGGCCCTGCACCGTCCCCGGCGGCTGCGCGCGGATCGCCGCGAACGAGGAGCCGCCGCCGCGCCCGACCGCGCCGCCGCGCCCGTGGAACAGCTGCATCGCGATGCCCGCCTCCTCGAAGACGGGCTTCAATGCGGTCGACGCCTTCGACAGGCCCCACGTCGAGGTCAGATAGCCCCCGTCCTTGTTGCTGTCCGAATAGCCGATCATCACCTCCTGATAGCCGCGCGCCCGGGCGACCGCCGCGACCTCGGGCAGCGCCAGCCAGGCGCGCATGATCTCCGGTCCGGCCTCCAGGTCCTCGATCGTCTCGAACAAGGGCACCGGCATCACGCTGGCGGAGGGCGGATCGCCGGGACGGTAGAGGCCGACCTCCTTCAGCATCAGCGTGATCTCGAGCAGATCACTGACCGACTTGCCCATCGAGACGATATGCTGGTCGATGCAGGCCTTGCTGTATTTCGCCTGCGCCTCGGCCGCCGCGGCGACGATGTCGAGCTCGCCGCGGGTCTCGTCCGAATAGGTCGCGAAGGGCGAGGTCAGCGGTCGCGGCGTCGCGACTTCGGCGCGGAGCACAGCGACCCGCTCGTCTTCACCCAATGCAAGATAGTCGTCGCAAACGCCGGCGACCTTCAGCATCTCGGCGACGACCCGCTCGTGGACCGCCGAGTTCTGCCGTAGATCGAGCGTCGCGAGGTGGAAGCCGAACACCTCGACCGCTCGGATCAACCGTCCGATCGCACCGCCCGACGACAGCAGGCCGCCGCCGTCCGCCGCGAGCGGACGCGCGATCGCCAGCAGGTCCGCGCGCAGCGCCTGCGGATCGGGGTACGCCTCGCCCCCCAGCCGCCCGGGGCGCGGCGCGGGCTTGCCGGTCAGCGCGAGGTGCGTCGCCGCGAGCCGGGCATAGATGCCGCTGAGCGCGCGCCGGTACGGCTCGTCGCGGCGGCTTTCGGCGTCATCGCCGCTCGCGGCCGCCAGCACCTCGACGCCCTCGTCGACGGCGGCGTGCGCCGACGAGATCGACAGCTCCGCGCCCAACGCATGGACCTGATCGAGGTAATAGCCCAGCACCGCTTCGGACGCCGTGGCGAGCGCGGTCCTGAGCGACTCGGCGGTGACATAGGGATTGCCGTCGCGATCGCCGCCGATCCAGTTGCCGGGGCGCAGGAACGGCGGCACCCGTGTCCCCAGCGCCCGGTCCCAGCGCTGGTAGAGCGCAGGGACCACCGGCAGGAACACGTCGCGCAGATAGGAAAGCGCGGTTTCGACCTCGTCGGCCACGTACAGCCGCTCGCGCCGCAGCACCCGCGTCTGCCAGAGCAGCGCGACCTGGCGCGTGATCGCCTCGTCGACCAGATCGCCGTCGGGCGTGGTCTCGACGCCGCGGTCTCGCAAGGCCATCAACTGGGCGATCCGGTTGCGATGATCGATCATCGACTTGCGCCGCACCTCGGTCGGGTGCGCGGTCAGCACCGGCGCGACGAGCGCATGGTCGAGCAGCCGCGCCACCGCCTCGCGGTCGATCCCCTCCCGACCCAGCCGATCGAGCGCGGACGCGACGTCTGCGCCCTTTTCCGCCGCGATCCCCTGCCGGTCCTCGGCGAGGTTGGCGAGCATCGAGAACAGCATGAAGCCACGGACGAAATCGAGCGTCTCGTCGAGGTCGAGGCGTCTGAGCGTTTCATCGGCCAGCGCGCCGCCGCTGCGATGCCGCTCGACCGATGCGGAGCGGATCGCCTCGGTCGCCGCGAACAGCCGCTCGCCGCCGTAGGCGCGGATCACGTCGCCGAGGACGCGGCCGAGATAGCGGACATCGGCATTGTTCGTGATCGGTGGGAGCTCGCTCATGCCACATTGCTGCGCCGCAGCACGGGCCAGGTCAAGCAGGGGAACATGGCCGATCCTAACGCGACAGAATGTTGCGGCCGAACGCAAGATCGTTGACTTGCGTGAACGATCGCTCTCAAACGCGCCATCACTCCGGGAGCAGACGACAATGAGCCTCATCAAGAAGAACGGCCGTACGGGTCAGGACGGCGTGGCGGGTGCGCCCGACGGGCTGCGTGGCGGCCATGCGGTCGCGCTCAACACCGCTTCGGACCAGCGTCACGAGACCGCACGCGCGGTCGGCGGCGCCGGTGGCGATGCGGCTCCCGGCGGCAGCGGCGGCGCGGGCGGCAAGGCGCGTGCCGAGACCGTGCTCGACAGTCGCGGCAAGGCGACCGGCGAGGCCGATGCGACCGGGGGCCGCGGCGGTGACGGGCGTGGCGCGGGCCAGGCCGGCGGCGACGGCGGGGTCGCGCACGCCATGACGATGGTCTCGGTTCGCGGCGCGGGCGAGGCGCTCGGCATCGCGGTCCAGACCGGCGGCGCCGGCGGCCGCGGGCGCGACGGCGCGGACGGCGGGCGGGGCGCGGCGAGCGTCCTCGTCGATGCGGTGACCGTCGCTACCAACGGCGGGCGCGCGATCCACGATCAGGAGGCGATCGGCGGCGCCGGCGGCGCGAGCGCAGGCGGCCGGGCCGGCGACGGCGGCCGCGCCGTCTCGCGGCTCACCATCGACGATCTCGCCGCCGACCGAGTGAGCCAGCACCTCGACACCTACCTGCTCGCGCTCGGCGGCAACGGCGGCGACGCGACGGGCAAGGGCGTGGCGGGCAAGGGCGGCGATGCGCTCGCGACGCTTGACCAGAATGCGATGGAGCAGACCTTCCTCGTCCAGGCGGGCGGCGGCAATGGCGGGAGCGGCGCTAACGGCGGCGGCACGGGCGGCGATGCGAAGGTCGCCGTCGTCGGTACGGGCGGGCTCAGCGACGTGACGACCGCGGACAATGTCGTCGCTGCGAACGGCGAGGCGTACGGCGGCGACGGCGGCGACGCGACCGGCCCGGGTGACGGCGGCGCGGGCGGGATCGGGCGCGTCTCCGCGACTGCCGATGCCGAACTGTCGCGCGTCGGCGCGTCGGCCAAAGCGTTCGGCGGCAATGGCGGCGACGGCCGCGGCGTCGGTCACACGGCGGGCGTCGGCGGCGACGCCGGCGCGGAGGTCCATGCCGAGGCGCACACCGGCTCGTCGCTCGGCGCGGCGGCCGAGGCCGACGCGAACGGCGGCGCGGGCGGAGCTGGCTTCGATGGCGCGGACGGGGGCGCCGGCGGCGACGCGATCGTCATGGACGCGGTGACCGGATCGACGCTGGGCACGCTCGGCCTCTACCAGGTCGCGATCGCGGGCAATGGCGGCGCCGCGAGCGGCGGCGGGAACGGCGGCGCGGGCGGCGACGCCGCGACCACGCTCGACCTCGATTTCGGCAGCGTCGCTCCTGACGCTGCGCCCTCGTCCACCATCGCGGCCTACGGCGGCGCCGGCGGCGCGGCGGACGGCGCGGGCGCAACCGCCGGCGTCGCGGGGACGGCGGACGCCTCGATCCGGCAGACCGGGGTTCGTGACACCTCTGCGCGCACCTTCGCCGTGGGCGGATACGGCGGCGACGCCGCGAACGGCGCGGCAGCGGCGGACGGCGCGACCGCGATCGCGAACACCTACCTCACCACCACCGGCATCGCCGACGCCAGCCAGTCCTCATACGGCGGCAACGGCGGCGGGCTGACCGGCGCGGGCGTCGCGGGCGCGGGAGGAGTCGCGAGCGGCACCGTCGAATCCCGAGGCACCACCAACGCGCTCGCCGACGTGCAGGTTTTTTCCGGAAACGGCGGCACGGCGACCGGCGCGGGCGCGACCGGCGGCGCGGGCGCGGCGCTCGGCCCGGTGTCGGCGTACGGCGAGGGCACGCAGAGCGTTCGCGTCTCGTTGACCGGGGCGGGCGGCAACGGCGGCGATGGCCTGGCGGGTGCCGACGGTGGTTATGGCGCGGCGGTGTCGCTCAACAACGCCGTGGTCGGCGTGGCACACGGGGGTGACCTCTCGCTCAGCCAGACCGCGTTCGGCGGCGCGGGGGGCGGCAGCGACGGCGGCGTCGCGGCGGGGGGAAGCAACGCATCCTCCTCGATCGACTATACCCCAGGCGACACGCCCGAGGCATCGGTGACCGTCAACGTCGTCGCGGTCGCCGGCAGCGGCGGCTCGTCGTTCTCGAACGACTTCGGCGCGAGCGGCGGTGACGGGTTTGCTCAGGCGACGCTCACCGGTAGCGGCGACACCGTGCTGAGCGCCAGCGCCAGCGCTTATGGGGGCCGCGGCGGGTCGGGTGTGGTCGCCGGCACGGGCGGCGACGCGACCGCGATCGTGTTCGCGTCCGGCGGTGAGGCGCATGTCGCCGCGACCGCCAACGTCTACGACGTCGGCGGTCATTCCGGCTTCGCCATCGCGAACGCGGGCGCGGAAGCTCCGTCCGGCGACGCGCGGGCGGCCGCCGTGATCTTCGGCTCCGGGCTGGCGATTGCGACGGCGGAGATCGCCACGACGTTGCTGGGCGAGGGCACTGCGATCATCGCGGTCGGTCGCGCCGGCATGCTCTCCGAGACCAGCGGCGCGCAGGCATCGACCGTCCTCGAAAGCTCGCTCACCGCAGACGACCTCACGGCGATCACCACCGGCCACGCCAACGTCGCCGCGGCGTTCGACGGCGATCTGGAGGCGACCGCGCAGACCCGCTTCGCCGCGATCCACGGCGACGTCGCGGGCGAGCAGACCGTCACCGCCTCGCTCACGCTCCAGCTCTCGACCTTCCAGCTCGACGCGCTCGGCAAGGCGACCTTCGGCCTGTTCGGCGGCGATGCGCTGGGCGATGGCTTCGACACGCTGCACTTCCGGATCTCGGTCGGCAGCATCGCCGAGGAGGCGGTGACGCTGGCGGAGAAGGACTTCACCAGCGAGAAGGCCGCGGAATCCTACTTCGCCGACCATGCCTTCGCGTTCGGCCATCTCGACCGATACGAGGAGTTCGGAAGCCTGATCCTGAACGTCGAGGTGTCGGTCACCGGCGCGGCAGCCGGCGGCGGCTTCACCGGCGGGATCGTCTTCGCCGACGTCGGCGGCGTGCCGGGCGACGATCCGGTGTTCGGGCGCGACCTGCTCGCGACGACGCCGCACGATCTGCACCAGCCGGTGACGCTGGCGTTGGCCTGACCCGGCCCGGTCCGGACGGCTCAGCCGCCGTCCGGACCGCATCCGGTGCTCGACTGCGACCAGGTGACGTGGAGGATCTTCCACGCGACGCCGACCCGCACCAGATCGAAGTGATCGTAGCCGCACTGCGACACCCGGCCGTTCACCAGCACGCGGTACGGGGCCCAGACCATCGCCGCGCCGCCGTCGATCTCGATCGCGGCCTGCCCCAGCCGCTCCTCGATCCGGCTCCCGTCGGGCGTAAGCCCTGCGGCGAACTCGGCCCACGGCAGCGTACGATGACGGACGCTCCCGTCCGGCAGCGTCTGGACGACGGTCGCCGCCCCCTCGGGCAGCGTCACCGCGCGCACCGCCGCGCCGTCATCCTTCTCCAGCGCGGCGAGCAGCGCGGCGACGGGGACCATCACCGCCTGTTCGTCGGCGTCCGCGAGGGGCAGCGGATTGGCGGGCGGCAGGCGGTCGACGGCGGCGGCGAGCAGCAGGATCAGCATGACGGAACTCCGGCGTGGGCGGCGACTACGCTAGGCGGGCTCGCGCTTTGCGTCCATGATCGACGCATGTCTCTCCGTCCCCGCCGCAGCGCGCTGTTCCTCCCCGCCTCGAACCCGCGCGCGATCGCGAAGGCGCGCACGCTCGCCGCCGACGTGGTGATCCTCGATCTGGAGGATGCCGTCGCGCCCGACGCCAAGGTCGAAGCGCGCGCCGCCGCGATCGCCGCGACGCGCGACGATTTCGGCCGCCGCGAGCGGGTGATCCGCGCCAACGCGCTCGACACCGAATGGGGCGAGGCGGACCTCGTGGCGCTCCGGGATGCGGCGGTCGACGCGGTGCTGCTCCCCAAGGTCTCCGACGCCGCCACGCTCGCGCGCGCCCGCATGCTGCTCGGGCCGGACAGGCCGCTGTGGATCATGGTCGAGACGTGCGCCGCGATCCTGAACCTGCGCGAACTCGCCGCCGCCGCCGCGAACGCCGGACTCACCACCTTCGTCGCCGGCACCAACGATCTCGCCAAGGAGCTGCGCTGCCGCCCCGGCGACACCCGCGCCCCGCTGATCCCCGCGCTTGCGCAGATCGTCACCGCCGCGCGCGCCTACGGCCTCACGGCGCTCGACGGCGTGTCGAACGCGATCGACGATCCCGCGCGGGTGGAGACGGAATGCGAACAGAGTCGCGACCTCGGCTTCGACGGCAAGACGCTGATCCATCCCTCGCAGATCGACCCCGCCAACCGCATCTTCGCGCCGTCTGGCAAAGAGGTCGCCTGGGCGCGCACGATCCTCGCCGCGTTCGATGCGCCCGAGGCGCGGGGCAAGGGGGTCCTCCGCGTCGAGGGCCGGATGGTCGAGCTGCTCCACCGCGACGAGGCGCGGCGTCTTGTCGCGCTGGCGGAGGCGATCGGGGACTGAGCGCCCGACCGCGTTACTTCGCGCCCTTGTCGCGGTTGGCGAACAGCACCGCCGCCGCGACCGCCGCCGAGCCGATCCCGACGCCCAGCCCGAACTTGCCGATCTGCCAGCGCTTGGCGCGCGCCTCGCCGTCCTTGGCCGCCGCCGCCTTGGCGCGCTCCTTGGCGTCGCGCGCCGCCGCCACGATCTCGTTGTCCTCAGCCACGCTCACTCTCCTCTTTCGCCGCGATAGGCGGTTCGGAACGCATCCGCGAACGCTTTGAGCCGCCCCTCGCGGATCGCGGCGCGCAGGTCCGCCATCAGCGCCTCGTAGAAGCGGATGTTGTGTTCGGTCATCAGCATCGCGCCCAGGATCTCGCCGCTCCGCACCAGATGGTGCAGATAGGCGCGCGACCAGGCGGCGCACACCGGACAGTCGCACGCCGGATCGAGCGGCCCCCAATCCTCCGCGAACCGCGCATTGCGCAGATTGATCGGCCCGCCGCGCGTGAACGCCTGCCCGGTCCGCCCGGAGCGCGTCGGCAGCACGCAGTCGAACATGTCGACCCCGCGCTCGACAGCGCCGACGATGTCGTCGGGCTTGCCGACCCCCATCAAATAGCGGGGTTTGGCGGCGTCGAGCTGCGCCGGCGCATAGTCAAGGCAGGCGAACATCGCCGCCTGCCCCTCGCCCACCGCCAGCCCGCCGATCGCATAGCCGTCGAAGCCGATGTCGAGCAGCGCGTCGGCCGACGCCTTGCGCAGTCCTTCGTCGAGCGCCCCCTGCTGGATGCCGAACACGGCGTTGCGCTCGGCATGATCGCCGCCCGCGTCGAAGGCGTCGCGCGAGCGCCTGGCCCAGCGCATCGAGCGCTCCATCGCCGCCGCCTGCACCTCGCGCGTCGAGGTCGTGGGCACGAGCTCGTCGAACGCCATGACGATGTTCGACCCGAGCAGCCGCTGGATCTCGATCGAGCGCTCGGGGGTCAGCAGGTGCCGCGTCCCGTCGAGGTGGCTCTTGAACGCGACACCCTCCTCGCTCCGCTTGGTGAGTTCGCTAAGGCTCATCACCTGATAGCCGCCCGAATCGGTGAGGATCGGCCGCTCCCATCCCATGAAGGCGTGGAGACCGCCCAGCCGCGCGACCCGTTCGGGACCGGGGCGGAGCATCAGGTGGTAGGTGTTGCCCAGGATGATGTCGGCGCCCGCCGCGGCGACGTCGCCCGGCTTCATCGCCTTGACGGTCGCGGCGGTGCCGACCGGCATGAACGCGGGCGTCCGGATCACGCCGCGATGCATCGCGATCTCTCCCGTCCGCGCGGCGCCATCGGTCGCGTGGATGCTGAACCCGAAGCGGTCGGTCACTTTTTCTTCTTCTTGCGTCCGTCGTCCGCGGGACGCCCGGCGTCGGCGCGGATCGTCAGCAGCTCGGCACGGGTCAGCACGCCGTCCTTGTCGCCGTCGAGCCGCGCGAAGATCTCGGCGAACTTCGCCTCCAGCTCGGCGAGGCTGATCCGGTTGTCGCCGTTCGCGTCGGTCTCGAACGGGCTTGGCAGCGCGCTCCGGTTCCCCAGATACCGCTCGGCCCAGTCCGCAAAGCCGATGTAGCCGAGCGTCCCGGCCCTGGCGGTGTCAACGCTCTCGAACGAGCGCCGCACCCCCGCCTCCATCTCCGCGCGCGTCACCCGGGCGTCGCCGTCGGCATCGAACCCGGCGAGCGCCAGCGCGACCGGTTCCGCGACCAACGTCGCGGGGGGTTGGGCTGCCGGAGCGGTAGGAGGAGCCGCCAGGGCCTGGGCGAGCAGAAGCGCGAACATCATCCGCACCGCCTTGCCAGTCGGCGCGCCGCATCGCCAGCGCCGCGACACCGCCCGTCGCTTCGCCCTTCCCTTCGCACGCTTGCTTATGCATGAAGCCTGCCAAGTTGCGGCGCGGTCATCCTCCGGTAACCCGGCCGCGTCAGAGGGACGCCGATGGACCAGATCACCGCCACCGCCCCGGACCCCGTTCGCGCGCTTCCTGCGATGGGCGGCCTCCAGGTCGTCTCGATCGCCAAATCCTACGACAAGCGCGTCGTCCTCACCGACGTGTCGCTCACCGTCGGGCGCGGCGAGGTGATCGGCCTGCTCGGTCCCAACGGCGCGGGCAAGACGACCTGCTTCTATTCGGTGATGGGGCTGGTGAAGCCCGATTCGGGCCGGATCATGCTCGACGGCGACGACATCACCGGGCTGCCGATGTACCGTCGCGCGATCCTCGGGCTCGGCTACCTCCCGCAGGAGACCTCGATCTTCCGCGGGCTGACGATCGAGAAGAACATCCTGACGGTGCTC
Source organism: Sphingomonas sp. SP6 (assembly GCF_058313435.1). Taxonomy (NCBI): domain Bacteria; kingdom Pseudomonadati; phylum Pseudomonadota; class Alphaproteobacteria; order Sphingomonadales; family Sphingomonadaceae; genus Sphingomonas; species Sphingomonas sp. SP6. The sequence goes on along the minus strand of NZ_JBZFLG010000002.1, from coordinate 871,746 downwards.
GAACTGGTCGAGCCGGACCGCGACGCGCGCCAGCATCGGCTCGACAAGTTGCTCGACGAATTCGGCCTCACCCGCTTGCGCGACGCGCCCGCGATGGCGCTGTCGGGCGGCGAGCGCCGCCGCGCCGAGATCGCCCGCGCGCTCGCCGCCGATCCCTCGATCATGCTGCTCGACGAGCCGTTCGCGGGGATCGACCCGATCTCGATCGCCGACATCCGCGATCTCGTCTGCCAGCTGAAGGATCGCGGCATCGGCGTGCTGATCACCGACCACAACGTCCGCGAGACCCTCGACATCGTCGACCGCGGCTACATCATCTACGATGGCCGGGTGCTGTTCACCGGCTCGCCGGCCGAGCTGGTCGCGGACGAGAAGGTCCGCAAGCTGTACCTGGGCGAGAGCTTCGAGCTGTAGGGATGGCGGTGCGACGCTGGCCTTCTGAAATCCTCCCCGGCACGGGGAGGGGGACCATTCGCTCCTTCAGCGAATGGTGGACGGGGCCCGCCTCCCTACAGACGGCAGGAGGGAGGCGAGCCCCCTCCGTCTCGCTGCGCTCGCCACCTCCCCGTGCCGGGGAGGATTGAGTGAGCCTCGCTCCCCGCCTCGACCTCCGCCAGACCCAGTCGCTGGTGATGACGCCCCAGCTCCAGCAGGCGATCAAGCTGCTGGCGCTGTCGAACCTCGAGATCGAGGCGGTCGTCGCCGAGGAGATCGAGAAGAACCCGTTGCTCGAACTCGCGCCGCCCGAGGACGGCGGCCCCGAACCCGGCGCGTCCGAGCCGGCGCGCGACGAACCCGCCGGTGCCGACGAGCTGGTGACGCTGGGCGAGGCGGCGGGCGAGTCGCTCGATGTCGACATCCCTGCCGAACGGTTCGACGACGATGCCCCCGACCGGATGGGCATGGACGGCGCGATGGGAATGAACGGCCTCGCCGGCGCCGCGGGCGAGGACGCCCCCGATCTCGACGCCTTCGCCAGCGGCGACGGTACGCTCGCCGACCACCTGCGCGCGCAGATCGGCGCGTTGCTCACGGGCGTCGACCTGCTGATCGCCGAGCATCTGATCGATCAGATCGACGAGGCGGGCTACCTGACCGCCTCGACCCACGAGATCGCGACCGGGCTCGGCGTCGCGCCCGCGGAGGTCGAGCGCGTGCTCGCCGTCGTCCAGACCCTCGATCCCACCGGCGTCGGCGCGCGCGACCTCGCCGAATGCCTCGCGCTCCAGGCGAAGGAGGCGGACCGCTTCGATCCGTGCATGGCGAAGCTGATCGGCAACCTCGATCTCCTCGCCCGCGGCGAGCTGGCGCGGCTGAAGCGGATGTGCGGCGTCGACGACGAGGACATGGCCGACATGATCCGCGAGCTGCGCGGCTACGATCCCAAGCCAGGCTGCCGCTACGGCGGCGAGCCCGCACGCGCGGTGACGCCGGACCTCTACGTCGCACGCACCAAGAGCGGCTGGGCGATCGAGCTCAACGGCGCCACCTTGCCGCGCGTCCTCGTCAATCGCGGCTATTATGCCGAACTCGCCGGCAGCGGGAAGGCGGCGAAGGCCTGGGCGGGCGACATGCTCGCGGGCGCGAACTGGCTGGTGAAGGCGCTCGACCAGCGGCAGAAGACGATCCTCCGCGTCGCCACCGAGATCGTGAAGCAGCAGGAGGGCTTCTTCCTCCACGGCGTGTCGGCGCTCCGCCCGCTGACGCTGCGCCAGGTCGCCGACGCGATCGAGATGCACGAGTCGACGGTCAGTCGCGTCACCTCGAACAAATACCTCAGCTGCGCGCGCGGCCTCTACGAGCTCAAATATTTCTTCACGAGCGCGATCCAGTCCGCCGACGGCGGCGAGGCGGTCTCGGCCCAGGCGGTCAAGAGCGCGATCAAGGCGTTGATCGCAGGGGAAGGAGACACGATCCTCTCCGACGACACGATCGTCGAGCTGCTCAACGCGAAGGGCTTCGACATCGCCCGGCGGACGGTCGCCAAATACCGCGAGGCGCTGGGCATCGGCAGCTCGGTCCAGCGCCGCCGGGCGCGCGCGCTGGCGGGGTGACGGCCGTGCGCTACGTTAGTGAAAGCGTCTTTCCGAATCGCTCGCGCTGTCGCCTCCGGAACGCGTTACGGTATTGAAGACGTCGGTCAGCTGCTTGGCGAGGTAACCGCCGAGCAGGTCGCTCATCGGCCTCAAATCCAGCGCACCGGCTTTATCGCTGTGATCCAGCATCTCCAGCGCTTCGTAATAAGGCTGCTTATGAGCGGCGATCATCTCCGGAATCGTGACCTTTCCAGGCAGACGGTGGCCAGATGCAGCGCAGAGCACGAGATAGGCGACCGCTCGAGAAGTACGGCCGTTACCGTCGTCGAACGGATGAATCCAATTCAGCCTCCACATGACGTAGGAGCAGAGATCGATTGGTGACAACATGCTCCAGTGATCGTTTACCCAGTCGCACATTTCCTCGATCAGACCGCCCACGAGATGGGCACCGGGAGGCTCGTGCGCGCTTTGACCAATCCGGACATCGGCAGGACGCCAATTGCCCGCAAAGGGCGACAGACCTTCCAACGCCAATCGGTGAAGTTCCTGTACGGTGGAAACGCGGAGCTTGAACGGCCTTCCCTCCCGCTCAACCATGTCAATCATGTCGAGAACACGGTCGAATTGAGCCAGCGCGTTCGCCGCCTCGCGCCGCGCGCGATCGTCGGGATCGCTGATGAGGACTGGGGCGTCCGCCTCGCTATGCCGCTCGCTCATTTTGCCTGCTTGGCCGCAGCCTCATCGACCATCTCCCGCGTGACGCGTTCGTTCTCGATGTTGGCATTCCCGTAGGCAAAGCTGCGACGTTGGGCCTCTTTCTCGGAGGAGGTCATCTCCACCTTAGCGGCACGCTCGATCAGGTGCTTCAGTTCGTCAGTCATGTTCTTGCTCCGTTCGCTTCAATCATCGGCGTACATGCGTTTGGCGTCAACATGCGTTGCGATGATCTGAGCGCAGGCCACTCTTTCAGTTCGGCGGCGTCCCCTCCGCCGCCGACACGCTCGCCGGCTGCGCCGGTGTGCCGCTCCGCGCGTCGCTCACCGCCTCGTCGTACCATGCCGCCAGGTCGCGCTTCATCGCGTGCAGCGCCTCGGGATTGAGATACGCCATGTGGCCCGCCGGATAGTAAGTGAACTTCAGGTTTCCGAGCTGCGACGGCTCCAGCATCATGTGGCCCAGATCGTTTTCGGTCCCGAAGAACGGCGTGGCCATGTCGAACCAGCCGTTCATCGACAGCACGTGGAGGTACGGATTGCCCCGCATCGCCGCACCGAGATCGACCGCGGTGTTCGGCTGGTTCTGCATCCCGGCATAGCCCGCGACGGGTGCCTTGTGCTTCCAGTTCCAGTCGAACCCCGCCCCGTCGCGCGCCGACAGCCGGTACGGCATCTCGGTCTTGTAGCCCAGCGTATGCGTCACATAGTCCATGAAGGTCCCGATGAACGCGCCCGAGATCGCGTCCGACGAGGCGTCGGTCTCCGGCCGGTCGCCCGCCGCATCCGCGTCGACCCCGGTGTAACGCGAATCGAACCGGCCGATCGTCTGTCGGCTCGACCGCAGCAGCTCCTTCTGGAAGCGCGGCAGGTCGATGCGCAGGTTCGCCCGGACGATGAACTCGGGCGAGATGCCGATCAGCGCGCTCATCTGCTGCGCGATCGAGTCGCGCTCCTGCACGGAGATGGTCTGCCCTTTGGCGAGCGCCGAAGCGTACGGCCCCAGCGCGAAGGCGCGCGCTTGCGCGACGACCGTCTGGACGTCGGCGGGCCGGTTGGCGATGCGGTTGTGATACCAGGCGGTCGCGGCGTAGCTCGGCAGGTAGTTGAGATAGACCTGGTCGAGCCCGGGCTGGCGATAGCCGTAGTTCATGATGCTCGACAACAGCACCACGCCGTTGAGCGCCATCCCACGATCCTGCAACTCATAGGCGAGCGCGCCCGAGCGGGTGGTGCCGTAGCTTTCGCCGAACAGGAACTTGGGGCTGTTCCAGCGTCCGTATTTGGTCGCGTAGCGGATGATCCCGCGCGCAAAGGCGTCCGCGTCCTCGTCGACGCCGTAGAAGGCCGCCGGCTTGGTGTCGCCGAGCGCGCGCGAATAGCCCGCGCCGATCGCGTCGAGGAACACCATGTCGGTCTTGTCGAGCAAGGTGTCGGGGTTCGGCCCAAAGGCGAACGGCGCGGGGCGGATGAACTCGGGGTTGCCAGTCGCGACCCGCACCGGCGCGAACGACCCCATGTGGAGCCAGACCGTCGGTGAACCGGGACCGCCATTGTAGAAGAACGTCACCGGCCGCTTGGTGCCGGGCTTGACCCCGTCGAGCGTGTAGGCGGTGAAGAACATGCTCGCGGTCGGCTTCCCTTCGGAGTCGCGGATCGTCAGCGTCCCCGCGGTCGCGGTATAACCCAGCCGCCGTCCGGCGACCGTCACCGCGCCCTTCGATCGCGACTCCTGCTCGGCGACGGGCGCGTTGGCGTAAGCGGCCTCGGCCTCCTTCTTCATCGTCTCGGCGTTGGTTTGTCCGACGCTCTTGTCGTCTTTCGGCGCGGCCGCCTGGGCAGCCAGCGGAACGGGAGCGAGGAGGAGGGCGGCGGCGAGCGACAGGCGGGCATTGGTCATGGCCCCTGTCTTAATCGTGCGGCGACATGGCGCAAGCGCCGCTATGTCAACGCCTTGCCCAGCCAGCGGCTGACCCACGCATAGCGGGGCGAGTCGCGCAACGCCTCCAGCCCACGGCCGAACGCCGCGTCGAGGCGGCGCAGCCCCCAGCGGCGCAGCGCCATCCGGAGCTGCACCGTCCGCACCATCAGCCTGACTGACGCGCCCTGGCCGCGCGCGGCGCGCCGCAGCTCCTTGGCCGCGGTCCGGCGCTTGCCGATCGCCTCGAGGTGGCGCGCATAGCCGACCCGCGCGCGCGCGTTTCCCGGCACCAGCCGCAGCGCCTCGCGGTGGAGCGGCCCCGCCTCGCCATGCTCGCCCTTGCGATCGAGCGCGGCCGCCAGTTCGGAGAGGATGTGCGACTCGGGCGCGATCTCGGCCGCGCGGCGCAGCATCGCGATCTGCACCTCGGGATGCCGGGCCTGCGCGCGGCGCGCCAGCATGAAATAATGGTGCTGCGATCGCCGCCGCCGCTCGCGCACCGCCCGCTGGACCCGCATCGCGTCGAACCGGCCGGCGACGATGCCGCGGATCGAATCCTTCAGAACCCCGGTCTCGATCAGCATCGGGCCGACGGGGTGCCCCGCATAGGGCACCGCCACCCCGATCGTCCGCGTGGGCAGCGCGGCGAACAGCGCGACGTGTCGATCGTCCAACCGCATCCGGGGATCGTGGAAGATGATCTGCGTCTCGGTCGGCTCGGGCGCGCGCTCGCGGAACGTGATCGCCGCCACGTCCGCCTGCCAGCGCTCCTCGAACGGCACGACCCGCGGATCGAGCGAGAATTGCGGCGAGATCGCGATCGCGGTCCGCGCTCCAAGGGCGCGCGCGAACCTCAGCGCGGCATAGCCCCCCATGCTCGATCCGTAGGTGAACACGTCGGCATAGCGTCCGCTCACCCGCGCCGCCGCGGCGAGCGCCGCGTCCATCTCGGGATATTGGTACCAGCGGTTGTCGCGGTTGAGGACGTGGATCGCATCGATCCCCTCGCCCCTCAGGAAATCCTCGGCGAAACCCTGGCGGTCGAGCGAGTAGTCGTTGGTGTACGATCCGAAGGTGACGAAGCAGACCCCGGCGTGCGTCTCGCCCGCGGGGGCGAAACGCACGACGAGGTCTGCGGACCGGAACAGTTCCTCACTCGGCCGAGGCATAGCGCCGTGTCGGCGACGCGCGCGGTCGCGGTCAAGCGGCGGCGAGCGCCTCCGCCGTCTCTCGATACCGATGCAGCGGGCGTCCCAGCATCGCCGCCAGCCGCTCGCGGTCGCCGTCCCCCGGGATCATGCCGTCGCTGACGTAGCGCTCGGCCATCAGCCGCATCTCATAGGCCATCCAGCGCGGCATTAAGCCCGCGACCGTCTGCTCGAACCCGCTCGGATTGTCGCCGCCATAGACGACCGGACGGCCCAGCACCTCGGACCAGATCGCCGCCACGCCTTCGCCCGTCAGCGTCTCCGGGCCGACGAGATTGATCGTCGCCGACGGCAGCGGACCCGGCGCGGCGTCGCGGCGGATCAGTTCGAGCGCCGCGACCTCGGCGATGTCGCGCGCGTCGACCATCGCCACGCCCTTGCCGCCGATCGGCATCGGATAGACGCCATGGTTAAGAATCGCGTCCTTCACCATCGCCTCGTTGTCGATGAAATAGGTCGGCCGCAGGATCGTCGCGCCGAAGCCTATCGCCTCGAGCATCCGCTCAGCGCCGCGCTTGACCGCGAAGTGAGGGACGTTGACCGAGCGCTCGGCCCCGAACACCGACAGATAGACGACCCGCTCGACCCCCGCCTCGCGCGCGATGTTGAGCGTGATGAGCGCCTGCGCGAACTCGTCCCCGGTCACGGCATTGAGCAGGAACAGCGTCCGCACCCCGACGAACGCGGCGCGCAGCGCGTCGATGTCGAGCAGCTCGCCCTCGGCCACCTCGACGCCCACCGGGACGCCGGCCTTCGCCGCATCACGGGTCAGCACACGCACGGCCGCGCCGCGCTGGACGAGTTGGTCGACGACGTGGCGGCCGACGCGCCCGGTGGCGCCGATCACGAGAATGGTCATGGAGAGTCTCCGCATTTGGATGTTGCCGATGACCGTCAGATGAGTGATCCATCCGGAGACGAATAGGCGCCCGATCGGAACGGGCCGTCTCACAGGTGGAACATGGACCTGCTCGCGCTCGCAGACTTCGTACTGGTCGCCCGCCACGGCGGCTTCGGCAAGGCCGCGCGCGCGGCGCGGCGGCCCAAGGCGACGCTGTCGCGCCGCGTCGCCGAGTTGGAGGCGGCGCTTGGGCTGCGGCTGTTCGAGCGCGGGCGGCGCGACCTCAGGCTGACCGAGGAAGGCCGTACGCTGGCGGCGCGCGCGGGCGCGCTGCTGACCGAGCTCGAGGAGACGACGCAGACGATCGCCGCCGGGGGCGATCGCCCGCGCGGACTCCTGCGCATCAGCGCGCCGCTGCTGTTTTCGCAGATCGCGATGGGCCGTCTCGCCGCCGATTACGCGCGCCGCTACCCCGAGGTCCGGCTCGAGGTCACGACCGAGGACCGCGCTGTCGACATGATCGAGGAGGGTTACGACCTCGCGATCCGGGTCGATCCCGCTGCCGACGAAAGCCTGGTCGGCCGACCGTTCCTCCACGATCGGCTGGTGGTGGTCGCCGCGCCAGGCGTGTTGCGGACCGACGACGCTCCCGCACCCGTCGTCGTGCGGGGCGTGGAGCCCGCCGAACGCTGGACGATGGTTTCGGACGCGGGACCGACGACGATCGCGGTCGAGCCGGTGCTGCGCCTGTCGTCGCTGGCGATGATCCGCGACGCCGTCCGCGCCGGGGCGGGCGCGGCGCGGCTGCCGGTCTCGCTGATCGGCCGCGATCTCGCGTCCGGACGGCTGGCGCGTTGGGGCGACGTCGCGGGTTCGGAAATCGCGCTCTGGACGCTCTACCCGTCACGGCGGCTGCTGAGCGCGCGCGTCGCCGCCTTCCTCGATCTGCTGCGACACGCCTTTCCGCAGGGATCGCCCGAGGAGCTCGCCGCCTATCTGGGCGACTGAGACGCGCATCACCCCAGTTCGTCGAGCACCGCCTCCACCCGCGCCAGCCGCGCCTCCGCATCCTCGATCCGCTCGGTCAACAGCCAGCGATCGCCCTTTTCGGCGAGCCCCGCCGCCGCGCCGTCGATCGCGACGCCGCGGCGCGGCGTCAGCGCGATTGCCGCCGGTCCGGCGTCGATCCGCGCGATCCCGAGGTCGTGGGCGCGCGTCCGGACCCGCGCCACCGCCAGAAGCGTCGCCGCATCGGGGGGAAGCGGCCCGAAGCGATCCTCCATCTCCTCGGCGAGCGCGTCGAGCGCCGCGCCGTCCTCGGCCCGCGCCAGCCGCGCGTAGAGCGCGACGCGCAGCTCGGCATCGGGAATCCAGTCCGCCGGCAACCGCCCGGCGATCTCCAGGTGAAGCTCCGGGGTCCAGCGCTCCACGTCTTCGCCGCGCGCCGAGCGGAGCGCGCTTTCCAGCAGATGCTGGTACAGGTCGACCCCGATCAGCTTCATATGCCCCGCCTGCGCCTCGCCCAGCAGGTCGCCGGCGCCGCGCATGTCGAGGTCGCGCGCCGCGATCTGGAACCCCGCGCCGAGCCGATCGAACGCCTCCAGGGTGCGCAGCCGCTTCAGCGTGCGCGGCGCGATCTCCGCGTCCGGATCGGTCAGCAGCAACACTTGGCCCCGCCGTCCGCCCCGTCCAACCCGCCCGCGCAGCTGGTGGAGCTGCGACAGGCCGAAGCGGTCGGCGCGCCAGATCACCATCGTGTTCGCGCGCGGCACGTCCAGCCCCGCCTCGATGATGTTGGTCGCGAGCAGCACGTCGCCGTCCCCTCGCCCGAACCGCACCATCGCCTCGTCGATCTCGGCCGCGGGCAGCTTGCCGTGCGCCTGGAGCACCTCCAGCTCCGGAGCCGCCTTCGCCAGCGTCTCGGCGAGCGGGGCCATGTCCTCGATCCGCGGCACGACGACGAAGCTCTGCCCGCCGCGCGCGCGCTCGCGCATCAGCGCGGTGCGGACCAGCGTCGTGTCGAAGGTCGCGACCGCGGTCCGGATCGGCTGCCGCCGCGCCGGCGGGGTCGCGATCACCGACAGCGACTGGATGCCGACGAGCGCGCTCTGGAGCGTGCGCGGGATCGGCGTCGCCGACAGCGCGAGCGAATGGCCCGCGCCGATCGCCTGTAGCCGGGTCTTGTCCGCCGTTCCGAAGCGCTGCTCCTCGTCGATCACGACCAGCGCGAGGTCCCGGTAGATGACCCCTTTGCCCGCGACCGCGCCGGTGCCGACGACGACCTTGATCGAGCCGTCGGCGAGCCCCGCCAGCACTCGCTTCTTCTCCGCCGCGCTCGTCAGCCGCGACAGTCCGGCGACTTCGATCCCCGTCCCCTCGAACCGCGCGGTGAAGCTCTCGATATGCTGGCGCGCGAGCACGGTCGTCGGAGCCGCGACCGCCACCTGCTTGCCCGCCAGCGCGGCGATCGCCGCCGCGCGCAGCGCCACCTCGGTCTTGCCGTAACCGACGTCGCCGACCACCAGCCGGTCCATCGGCTTGCCCGCGGCGAGATCGGCGCGCACCGCGGCGATCGCCTTCGCCTGATCGGGCGTTTCGGTGAACGGAAAGCCCGAGGCGAACCGTTCGTAGGCTGCGGCATCGGGATCGAGCACCGGCGCGTCGCGCCCGGACCGCTCGGCCGCGAGCGCGGTCAACCCGCGCGCGCTCTCGGCGATCGCCTGGTCGATCGCGCCGCGCCGCTTCTCCCAGCTCGCGCCGTCGAGCGTGTCGAGCGTCACCGCGTCCGCGTCCGCCCCGTATCGCCACAGCCGATCCGCCTCGCCGATCGGCACCAGCCGCTTGGCATCCTTGGCGTGGGTCAGCACGATCGCCTCGCCGCTCGCGTCGGGCAGCTCCTCCAGCCCGGAGACCACCGCGATCCCGTGATCCTCGTGGACGACCACGTCGCCGATGCGGATCTCGCCGAAGTCGAACAGCCCGGTGTCCGCAAGCGCATGGCTCGTCGGCTCGCGTTCGGCCCGGCTGCCGAGCAGATCGGCGGCGGCGACCGCGAGCACGCCGCCCCGGCCGCCGCCGGTACGCCGAAACCCGCGGTCGACCGGCATCGCCAGCGCCAGCAGGCTGCCGGGCTCGGCCGCCCGGACCTCGCCCCAGCTCGCGACCTCGACCACATCTCGCTTCAGCGCCTTCGCGATCCGCGGCCGCAGGAAGCGCAGGTCGCGCGCGCTCGCCAGCAGGACGACGCTCTCGCCCGCGTCGAACGCATCCCGCGCGGCCTTGGCGAACGCCCGCATCGGCGCGCGCGCCTCGACGAATCGCGCCGGCGGCTCGCCCGCCCCGTCGAACGTCAGCCGGTCGCGGGCGGCGAACGCCTTGCGCCACGCCGCATCGGTGATCGTGTCGCGCACGCTCCGCCCCGGCCGGCGCTTCGCCGCATCGGCTGCAAGCGTCAGGAAGCGCGCACGCCGCTCGTCCGCACCGTCGGCCAGCGCGATGCGCGCGCCGGGCAGATGCGCGATCAACGGCACGCCCTTGCCGTCCAGCGCGGGCTCGGCGACGCGCCCGAGCTCCTGGCGGTCGACCTCACCCGTCGAGCGCTGGTCCGCGGGATCGTAGCTGCGGATCGCCGTCACCCGCCCGTCCTCGACCTCGATCCTCAGCGGCTCGGCCGCGTCCGCGGGAAAGACGTCGAGCACCGCGCCGCGCAGCGCGACCTCGCCCGGCTCGTCGACGCGGTCGTCGTCCAGATAGCCGAGCGCGATCAGCTCGGCATGGAGCGCGGGCAGCGCGAGTTCCGCGCCGACCGCGACGCACGGCGGCGTCGCGTCGAACGACTCGGGATCGGGGTAGGCCCGCGCCAGCGCCTCGCCGGTCGTGACCAGCGCGGTGCGCGGTCCCGCCGTCACCCGCGCATGGCGCAGTGCGGAGACCCGCTGCCCCACGTTCGCGGGCGAGGCCGGCGCGTCGTCGCCGGGGAGCGCGTCGCTGCCGGGACAGAACAGCACCGTCGCGTCGGGATCGGCCTCCGCCAGCGCGCGCGCGATCCGGTCGCCCTCCTGCTCGTCCGCCGCGGCGAAGATCACGTCGCCCTCCGCCAGCGCCTCCGCCAGCCACACCGCCGTCTCACCCGTCCCCGCCCTCGCCGTCATGCAACCTCCTGAAATCGAGCGGATGCAACCGCCGGCGCACCCCGGCCGTTCCGTCGGTCCTGCATGTCTGGAACGTTGCCCTTCATCGCCGGAAGGGACCGCTTCGGCTCATGCTGCATTCAGCCGGGCGGGCGCAGACGCCTGACGACTGATCGTTCCAGAAGGGAGCTTGTGATCATGGCGTTCAAGACCAAAGCCGTATTTCTCGCCGCCGCCGTCTCGATGGTGGCGTCTCCGCTCGCGGCGGGCTTCGCCGCCGCGCAGTCCCGCGACGGCTACGACCAGCGCGGCGCATACGACGACCGCGGACCGTCGCAGGGCGACGACAACCGCTATTACGACGAAAGCTACGACCGTGCGCCGCCCCAGGGCTATGACGGCACCCGCCCGCCGCCGCCGCCCCGCGGCTGGCAGGACGACGGCAACGACGCGCAATATGCCGCGCAGGACGATCGCTACGCTTACGACGCGGAGCGCTGGTCGCAGGAAAATTGCGTCCGCTCGGGCAACAACGCCGGGGTCGGCGCGGTGGTCGGCGGCGTGATCGGGGCGCTCGTCGGCAACAGCGTCGCCGGTCGGCGTGATCGCACCGGCGGCACCATCGCCGGCGCCGCGATCGGCGCGGTCGGCGGCGCGGCGGTCGGCAGCGCCTCGTCGAACGGCACCAGCCCCGGATGCCCCCCGGGCTATGTCGTCCGTGGTGGCGCGCGGGGCTTCGCTTATGCCGGCGGGCCCGATTTCGTCTACGCGGCCCCGGCCTGGTATCGGCCGTGGGTGTTCGTCGGCAACCGCTGGGTGTACCGGCCCTATCCGTACCACCGCTTCTACGCGCGCTATTACGGCCCGCGGCGGTTCTATGGCCGGCCCGGCTTCCGGCGCCCCGCCTATCGTCGCGCTCACCGCTGGTAAGCCGACGCGGTGACGACGAGAGCGGGCGGGCCTTCGGGTCCGCCCGTTTGCGTGTCCGGCGACGTTAGCGCGTTCCTTACCGCTGCGGCGCTAGACGAACGCGCGATGTACCACGACCGCACGCTCGCCACCGCGCCCCGCATCGATCCACGCCCGGCGTCGGCGGTGTCGCAAGCCGTCGGGCTGGCGGGGCTCGCCGGGCTGGTCGCGTGGATCGCGGTCGCGCGGACCTTCGGCATGGACGGCCCCTATTCGGCGCTGGTCGCGGTCGCCGCGGCCGGGCTGCCGATGGTGCTGTGGTCGCTGTTCGTCGACCGCGTCCACCGCAACGCCTCGACCGGGATCGACTGGGCGCGGCCGAAGCCCTGGCGCGAGACCCGCGATGTCAGCCTCGCCAAGCTCGCCGGCCTGTGGGCGACCTGGGGGGCGATCGCGCTGATCTACGCGACAGGGCGCTTCTGGTGGGAGGACGTGCCCTATCAGTTCGCGATGTCGTGCCTGACGGTCGCCGCGGTCCCGCTGCTGATCCTCAGCATCCCCTACGTCCTCTGGCTCGAGCGGTACCTCATCGAACCACGCGATGGCGCATATGCGCTCGGCGCGTGGCTGACCGGGGTCGCGCCGCTCGACCGCGAGGCGATCGCCGCCCACGCCCGCGCCTGGGCGGTCAAGGGCTTCTATCTCGCCTTCATGCTCGCGATCGTCCCCGGCGGCTTCGGCGAGTTCGTCCGCGCCGATTTCGCCGAGGCGGTGCGCGATCCGGTGAAGCTCGCCAACTGGCTGATCACCTTCATGTTCGTGCTCGACGTGATGATCGCGACGGTCGGCTATCTGCTCACCTTCCGCCCGCTCGATTCGCACATCCGATCGGCCAACCCCTATGCCGCCGGCTGGACCGCGGCGCTGATCTGCTATCCGCCCTTCATCCTGATGAACGACGGCGCGCCGCTCGATTACGGCGTCGGCAACTGGCGCGAGGATTCGTGGATGCACTGGTTCTGGGGACATCCGGTGCTGCTCGGCTGCGTCGGCGCCGTGCTCGTGGTGCTGACCGCGCTCTACGCCTGGTCGACGCTCGCCTTCGGGCTGCGCTTCTCGAACCTCACCAATCGCGGCATCCTGACCCACGGCCCCTATGCCTGGTCGCGCCACCCGGCGTATCTGGCGAAGAACGCCTTCTGGTGGGTCGGCGCGATGCCCTGGTTCACCACCGGCAGCTGGGCCGATGCCTGCCGTGCCACCGCGCTGCTCGCCTGCGTCTCGGGCGTCTATTACTGGCGCGCCAAGACCGAGGAGCGGCACCTGAAGCTCGACCCGGCGTACGTCGACTATTGGGAGTGGATGGAGCGGAACGGGCCGGTACCGCGGGTCTTCCGGTGGGTGCGGGGTGGCGCAGGGCCGGAGCCGGCCTGATGGGCAGCCTGGCGATGATCGGCGTGTTCGTGGTGGTCGTCCTGACGGCCTTCGGCGCGGTCTGTGCGTTCGGGACCACCGTCATCGTCGCCCACCGGACCCGCTTCGCTCGCGCGCGCGCCGCAGCGATCGGCGCGGCCACGTGGATCATCGGATCGGGCGCGCCGCTCACGCTGGTGCTTGTCCGATGGTCTGCTCCCAGTCCGCACTGGCCGTACTGGCGCGACGACTGGGTCGAAGTGACCGCGACCTTCGTCGGCACGATCAGCGTCGCCGGCGGCGTCCTCGGCGGACTGGCCTTTCTGCTCCTGCGGCGGAAGCGGACTTAAAAGCTCGCCTCGTCATACACCTTGGACACATCCCCGCCCCACGGGCCGTGATACCGCTCCAGCAGCCCCTCGGCCGGGGTCTTGCCCGTCCGGACCACTTCACGCAGCGGCTCGAGGAAGCCGGTCTCGTCGTCGCCCGCGCCGTTGGTCCGCGCCCGCGCCGCCAGCCCGCGGCCGGCGATGTCGAGCACTTCGCCCGCGATGTCGCGCAACTTGCGCCCGCCGGAGAGCGGCGCATCCAGCCCCAGCTTGGGCACCGCGTCGCGCAGCGCCTGCCGCTCCGCGATGCTCCAGCCCTTGACCACATCCCACGCCGCATCGAGCGCGCCCTGATCGTAGAGCAGCCCGACCCACAAGGCCGGCAGCGCGCAGATCTTGCCCCACGGCCCGCCGTCCGCGCCCCGCATCTCGAGGAAGGTCTTCAGCCGCACCTCGGGGAAGGCGGTCGAGAGGTGGTCGGTCCAGTCGTCGAGCGTCGGCTTCTCGCCCGGCAGCACCGAAAGCTCCCCGCGGAGGAAATCGCGGAAGCTCAGCCCCGCCGCGTCGATGTAGCGTCCGTCGCGGTAGACGAAGTACATCGGCACATCGAGCATGTACTCGGCGTAGCGCTCGTAGCCGAAGCCGTCCTCGAACACGAATGGCAGCATCCCCGTCCGCGCCGGATCGGTGTCCGACCAGATGTGGCTGCGATAGCTGAGGTAGCCGTTGGGCTTGCCCTCGGTGAAGGGCGAATTGGCGAACAGCGCGGTCGCGAGCGGCTGGAGCGCGAGCCCGACGCGGAACTTCTGCGCCATGTCGGCTTCCGACGCATAGTCGAGGTTCACCTGGATCGTGCAGGTGCGCAGCATCATGTCGAGCCCCATCGAGCCGACCCGCGGCATGTGCCGCCGCATGATGTCGTAGCGGCCCTTGGGCATGATCGGCAGCTCGTCGCGCCGCTTGTCGGGCCACATGCCGAGCCCGAGGAACCCGATGCCGAGCGTGTCGCCCGCCGCCTTCACCTGCTCCAGGTGCCGTCCGGTCTCGGCGCAGGTCTGGTGGAGATTGTCGAGCGGCGCGCCCGACAGCTCGAACTGACCCGCCGGCTCCAGACTCACGCTGCCGTCCGCGCCGCTGAGCGCGATGACCGTGCCGCCTTCGAGCACCGGCTGCCAGCCGTATTGCTCCAACTCGCCCAGCAAGGCGCGGATGCCCGACGGCTCGTCGTAGGACGGCGCGTGGTGATCGCCGAGCGCATAGACGAACTTCTCGTGCTCGGTGCCGATCCGCCAGCGCTCGGCGGGCTTCTCGCCCTTCGCGAACGAGGCGATCAGCTGATCGCGCGACTCGATGATCGGCGCGTTGCTCTTCGAAACGGTCTTGGTCGTCATCCGCGCGCCTTAGGCGCGGACGGACGACCCCGCCAGCGGGGTTTTACCCCGGCGGCTCAGCCCTCGTAATCGGCGCCCAGGTTCTGATTGCGCGGCGGGGCGGCGGCGGTGAGGCGCAGCGCCTCGGCCGAGGCGGCGAGGCTGCCGACGGCGTCGACCTCGTCCTCGTCGTCGACCTGGACCTTCTGGAGCGACTGGACCGCGGACTCGAGCAGGTCCTTGGGACGCACGGTCTCTTCCGCGATCTCGCGCAGCGCGACGACGGGGTTCTTGTCGCGGTCGCGGTCGATGGTCAGTTCCGCGCCGCCCGACACCTGCCGCGCGCGCTGCGCGGCGAGCAGGACCAGATCGAAACGGTTCGGGATCTTGTCGACGCAATCCTCGACGGTGACGCGCGCCATGGACGCTTTCCTTGCAAATATAACGATCGGGAGAAGCGCCTGACCTAGTCCGCGGCCGCTCCCAAGTCAAGGAAACGCGCCGCTTGCCGCCTTTCGCCGACGCGGGCAGAGACGCGGCATGGACGAACCCGCCGCGCAGCCGGTCTTCGAGGTCGCCGGCGACCGGCTGACCCTGCTCGACACCGGTCCTCGCCGGCTCCAGGCGCTGATCGACCTGATCGAGGGCGCGTCCCGGTCGCTGCGCATCCTCTATTACATCTATGCCGACGACGAGTCCGGACGCCGCGTGAACGATGCGCTGATGGCCGCGGCGCGGCGGGGAGTCGCCGTCGCGGTGATCGTCGACGGGTTCGGCAGCGACACGGCGTCGACCGAGTTCTTCGCGCCGCTGCGCGAATCGGGGATCAAGCTGTGCCGCTTCTCGCCCAGGTTCGGCCGGCGCTACCTGCTGCGCAACCACCAGAAGCTCGCGCTCGCCGATGCGGAGGGCGAGGCGGCCAGGATCATCGTCGGCGGCTTCAACATCGAGGACGATTATTTCGGTCGTGCCGCCGACCAGGCGTGGCGCGATCTCGGGCTGCTCGTCGAGGGTGCGGCGGCGGCGCGGCTCGCCGGCTATTTCGACGCGCTCGAGGCGTGGGTGCGCTCGGACGATGCGAAGCTGCGCCATCTCAACCGCGCGCTGTCGAAATGGAGCGAGAGCGAGGGGCCGATGCGCTGGCTGATCGGCGGCCCCACCCGCCGCCTCTCGCCCTGGGCGCGCACCGTCCGCGCCGACATGCGCGCGGCGCACCAGGTCGACGTGATCGCCGCCTATTTCGCGCCGAGCCCGACGATCCTGCGCCATCTCGACCGCGCGGGAACGGGGGGCGGGCCGGTGCGCGTCGTCACCGCGGCGAAGTCCGACAACACCGCGACGATCGCGGCGGCGCGTTTCACCTACGCCGGGCTGCTGCGCAAGGGCGTCCGGATCTTCGAATACCAGCCGACCAAGCTCCACACGAAGCTCTACCGGATCGACGACGCGGTCCATATCGGCAGCGCCAACTTCGACATGCGCAGCCTGTTCATCAACCTCGAGCTGATGCTGCGCATCGAGGACCCCGCCTTCGCCGCGCACGTCCGCGCCTATATCGACGGCGAGATCGCGAAGTCGCGCGAGATCACCGCCGAGGTGTACCGGCGGGAAACCGGCGTGTGGCAGCGCGCCAAGCAGTTCGCGGCCTATCTCGCGGTCGCGGTCGCCGACCCCACCATCTCGCGCACGCTCAATTTCGGGATAGGCGGTTAACCGCGCGCTGCTACCGTCGCGGGCGTGCTCCGCGTCCTCACCCTGTCGACCCTCTTCCCCGACGCGACCCGCCCCAACTTCGGCGTGTTCGTCGAGCGCCAGACGCTCGGCCTCGCCGCGCATCCGGAGGTGGCGCTGACGGTCGTCGCGCCGATCGGTCTGCCGCCCTGGCCGCTGTCGCGCGCCGGCCGCTATCGCGCGCTCGCCTCGCTGCCCAGGCGCGAGACATGGCGCGGCCTCGACCTCCACCGTCCGCGTTTCACCGTGCTGCCGGGTACGGGCGGCCGCTTCCACGCCGCCGCGCTGACGCGCGCGCTCCGCCCGCTTCTCGACGGCATCCGCCACGATCGCGGCTTCGACGTGGTGGACGCCTCCTTCTTCTTCCCCGACGGCCCCGCCGCAGTCGCCCTGGGACGGCGTTACGGCGTTCCGGTCTCGATCAAAGCGCGCGGCGCGGACATCCACCATTGGGCGACCGCGCGCGCGACGGCGCCGCAAGTGCTGCGCGCGGCGCAGGAGGCTGATGGGTTGCTCGCGGTCTCGCAGGCGATGGCGGACGACATGGCCGCACTCGGGATGCCGCATCCGCGCGTCCACTATACCGGCGTCGATCTCGATCGCTTCGCGCCGGCGGACCGGCGCGTCGCCAAGGCGGCATTCGGCATCGCCGGTCCGCTCGTCGTCGCGGTCGGCGCGCTGATCCCGCGCAAGGGGCATGACATCGTCATCGACGCGGTCGCGCGGCTTCCCGGGGTGTCGCTGCTGATCGCCGGCGACGGGCCCGAGCTTGCCGCGCTCACCGCGCGCGCCGCTCGCAACAGCAACCGCATCCGCCTGCTCGGGGCCGTGGCGCACGCCGACCTCCCGCGCCTCTTCGCCGCCGCCGACGTCTCCGCGCTCGCGAGCTCTTCCGAAGGCCTCGCGAACGCCTGGATCGAATCGCTGGCGTGTGGCACGCCCGTCGTCGCCGCCGACGTCGGCGGCGCGCGCGAGGCGGTGACGCTCGGCGCGGGCCGCGTCGTCCCGCGCGACGCCGATGCCTTCGCCGCCGCGATCGCGGGTCTGCTCGCCGATCCGCCGGCCGCCGGGATCGTGCGCGACGCCGCGCTGCGCTTCACCTGGCAGACGAACACCGCGGCCTTGTTCGACCATCTTCAGCAGCTGCTCAGAACGCGATCGCCGCTCGCCTGTTGAACGCCGGTGACGTAGGACCGCCTTCAAGGAGCACGCCCTGGCCGACAGCGACTTCAACAGCCTCGGGCTGCTTCTCATCGTCGCCTCGCTCGTCGCGATGGTGTCGCGGCGGATCGGGCTGCCCTACACCGCGGGGCTGGTGCTCGCCGGCATCGCGCTCGCCTTCGTGCCTCTCGGCGAGGCGCTGCCGCTCTCGCGCGAGCTGATCTTTACCGTGTTCCTGCCGCCCCTGATCTTCGAGGCGGCGCTTCAGCTCGACTGGCGACGCTTTCGCGCCGAGCTGCCGCTCACCGCGGTGCTCGCCTGCCTCGGCGTCGCGATCGGCGGCGCGCTGACCGCGTGGGGCGTCCACGCCCTGCTCGGCTGGTCGTGGCTCGGCGCGGGGTTCTTCGGCGTGCTGATCGCCGCGACCGATCCGGTTGCGGTGATCGCCGCGTTCAAGGAAATGCGCGCCGAGCCGCGGCTCGCGATGGTGGTCGAATCGGAGAGCCTGCTCAACGACGGCGTCGCCGCGGTCGGCTTCGCGGTGCTGATGGGGTTGGCGGGCGGCGCTTCGCCCAGCGCCGCCGCCGTGGTCGGCACGCTCGCCTGGACCGCGTTCGGCGGGCTCGCGATCGGGGCGGGCGTGGCGCTGGCGATCCTGACCGTCGTCGGCCGGACCGAAGACCATCTCGTCGAGGTGACGCTGACCACGGTCATCGCCTGGGGCGCGTTCCTCGCCGCCGAGCACGTCCACGCCTCGGGAGTGTTCGCCGCGCTCGCGGCCGGCCTCCTCGTCGGCAATCACGGGCTGAGCCGAGTCATCTCCAGCCTCGGCCAGCGCCACGTCCACGATTTTTGGGAATATGCCGCCTTCCTCGCCAATTCGTGCCTGTTCCTGCTGATCGGCAGCCATGTCGCACGCCAGCCGCTGTGGCCGCTTCTCGGCATGGTCGCGGCCGTGGTCGCGCTGACGCTCGTGGCGCGCGCCGCCTCGGTCTATCCGCTCGCGGCGCTGTTCCGGTCGACCCGGCTGCGGCTTCCGGCCACCTATCAGCACGTCTTGGTCTGGGGCGGGCTCCGCGGCGCGATCGGGCTCGCGCTCGCACTGTCGGTGCCGGAGAGCGTGCCGGAACGCGGGCTGATCATCGCCGCGACCTTCGGGATCGTCGCCGTCTCGGTCTTCGTCCAAGGGCTGACGATGCCGCCGCTGCTCCGGCGGTGGCGGCTCACTCAGGCGGCGAGCGCGAACGTCCCGGCCGATCCCGACGCGAGCCAGGAGGCGCATTCCGGCCCCAGTTCGGCGAGCGCGCGGCCGTCATAAGCGGCGCATTCGCCGGCGCTCAGCACGCCCTGCCAGCGGCCGTTCGTGCCCCGGTTGAGGAACGAGTCCGTTCCCTTCTCCCAGATCGCGCCCGCCAAGGGCACGATCGCCGGCCCGTTCGCGCGCATCCAGGCGAACGAGCAATGCTCGACGATCGCGGGGAACCGGGCTTCGTCGATGTCGATCTCCAGGAATGCGGCGATCCGCCGGATCTCGCCCGGCAGGTCGCGCTTCAGGTCGGCGAAGTGGACGGTCAGTACGTTGGGCAGGTGGCGCACCGCCCACCAGCTCCGCACGTTTTGCCAAAACGACCAGAAGGGCTGTCCGTCGTTGGCGAACCAGGTCCGCCAGAAGTCGCGCACGTCGGCCGGCGCCGGCGGCAGCGCCGGGCCGACCCGCCCCGGCGCGTCGTTGATCATCGCCAGCGCCGCCGGCGTGAAGGCGCGGTAGTGGTTGTGGAGGCTCCACGCCACGTCGCGGCCGTCTCGCGCGATATAGAGGTATTTGGCGCGCGGACTCATCGCCAGCGCGTCGACCGGCAGATGCGTCTTGAGGAAGCGTCGTCCCTCCTGGGCCTCGAGCAGCGGAAGCAGCACGTCCTTGCCCGGGATGCGCATGTCGACCCAGGGCGAGCGGTCGGCGATCGAGAAGGCGGCGTCACCGCCCGAGAGCAGTTGGCCGACGATCTGCTGCGTCCAGGTCGTCCCCGATTTGGCGTAGGTGGCGATGACGATGTCGTCGTCGCGGAACGCAAAGTCGTTCCAGATCGCCGAGTCCATGTGGTGGTTGCGCAGTTCGCGGGTCTTGGTGGGGATCTTGGTCATCGGGGCTCTCCTGTCGAGCCCCGGAATGACCGCCGCGATCCCCGATGGCGAACGCGACTCGTCGGAGCGACGGCGGTACGACGAACCGGCGACTAACCGAGCGGGTAGAGCGCCATCGCGACCTGCCGGTCCTCGCCGCGCAGCACGCTCCACGCGCGCGCGGCGGCGCGGCTGTCCATCGGCTCGATGCCGATCCCTCGGCCCTCCAGCGCCACCATCAGCACGCGCGGGGGGCGGACGAGCGTGTCGCCGGTGCCGAGCAGCACGAACTCGGGCGCGCCCTCGATCACGAAGCCGAGCGATTCGATGGTGAGGTAGGCGAGCGGCGGCGGCGTCCAGCGCCGCACGTAATCGATCGACATCAGCAGCGCCGGATAGCGCTCCTCGCCGACCATGAACCCCTCGGGCCCGAACGCGCGCACGAACGGCCCGCCGCGCGGACCCTCGGGGGTGACGCGCATTCGCTTACTCCGTTCGTGTCGAGCGATGTCGAGACACCTTGTCCCCCGACTTCGCTCGGAACGAACGGGCGTAAGAAGTAACCTTCACCTCAGCGCTCCCGCGGCGCGACCCGCTCCGCGTTCGACACGTCGACCGCCGCGACCTTGCGCTCGGTCGGCTCGGCGCGCAGCCCCAACGTGATCAGGAGCGACGACGAGACGTAGATCGACGAATAGGTGCCGACGACGATGCCCAGGATCATCGCCGCAGTGAACCCGCGCAGCACGTGCCCGCCGAGGAACAGCAGCGCGAACAGCGCGAGCAGGATCGTCACGGAGGTCATCACCGTCCGGGGCAGCGTCTCGTTCACCGACAGGTTGATGATCTCGCGCATCTCCATCTTGCGATAGCGGCGCATGTTCTCGCGGATGCGATCGTCGATCACGATCTTGTCGTTGATCGAATAGCCGATGATCGTCAGCACCGCGGCGACGATGTTGAGGTCGAACTCGAACCGCGTGATCGCGAAGAAGCCCAAGGTCATCAGCAGGTCGTGGACGATCGCGACCACGGTCGAGACGCCGAACTGCCATTCGAAGCGGAAGATCGCGAACAGGCCGATGCCGATGATCGCCAGCACCACCGCGAGCACGCCGTTGCGGATCAGCTCGCCAGAGACCTTGCCCGAGACCGTCGAGTAGCGGCTGAACGACGCGCCGGGGAACTTCGCCGCCAGCGCGGCCTCGACCTTCTTGACCGCGGCGTTGGTCGCGCCCTCGTCGGCGCCCTGCTGGATCGGCAGGCGGATGGTGATGGTGTTGCGGTCGCCGAACTGCTGGAGCGACGCCTCGCCCACCCCCTGCGCGTCCACGACGGTGCGGACCTGGTCGAGGTTGGGCGGGCTCGCGAACTTCTCCTCGATCATCAGCCCGCCGACGAAGTCGACGCCCATGTTGAGCCCGCGCGCGAAGGTGACCCCGATCGCCAGCACCGACAGCAGCAGCGTCAGCCCGAACGCCCAGCCGCGCAGCCGGACGAAATCGATGTTGGTGTCGTCGGGGACGAGTTTGAGGAGCTTCATAGAGTCACCTGGTGGGAAAGCCGCCCCTGTGCGTTCGTGCCGAGCGAAGGCGAGGCACCGTCCTGCGCCCCTCCCTCGACTTCGCTCGGGACGAACGGAACGGAAAAAGCGCTGCGCATCAGATGGTCATCGTCTTGGGCTTGGTCCGCCGGATCCAGCCCGCGGTCAGCATCCGGGTGAAGGTGACGGCGGTGAACACGCTCGTCGCGATGCCAATGAGCAGCACGACCGCGAAGCCCTTCACCGGCCCCGAACCCAGCACGAACATGATGATGCCCGAGATCGCGTGCGTCATGTTCGCCTCGAAGATCGTCCGCGACGCCTCCTTGTAGCCGAGCTCGACCGCCTGCACCACGCTGCGCCCGCGGTGCCGTTCCTCGCGGATGCGCTCGTTGATCAAGACGTTCGCGTCGACCGCGGTGCCGATCGTCAGCACGAACCCGGCGATGCCGGGCAAGGTCAGCGTCCCGTTGAGCAGCGCCAGCACGCCGAGGATGACGAACACGTTGATGACGACGGCGATGTTCGCATAGACCCCGAACCGCCCGTAGGTGACGAGCATGAACGCCACGACCAGCGCGACCGCGACCGCCGAGGCGAGGACGCCGGCGCGGATCGAATCGGCGCCCAGATCGGGGCCGACGGTCGACTCCTCGACCACCTTGAGCGTCACCGGCAGCTTGCCCGATCTGAGCGCGATCGCCAGCTGATTGGCCGACTCGACCGTGAAGCTGCCGCTGATCTGCGCCCGCCCGCCCAGGATCGGCTCGTTGATGTTGGGCGCGGAGACGACGCTGCTGTCGAGGATGATCGCGAACGGCTTGCCCGCATTGTCCTGCGTCACCCGCGCGAACTTGCGCCCGCCCTCGCCGTTGAAGGTGATGTCGACCTGCGGCTGGTTGGTCTGCGGATCGAACGCCTGGCGCGCGTCGGTCAGCTGATCGCCGGTGATGATCGCCGATCGCTTGACCGCGATGAACGGCACGCCCAGCGGGTTGGCCGGATAGGGCAGCACCTGGCTGCCCACCGGCGCGATGCCCTTCACCAGATCGGCGGGGTTCGCCGACTGGTCGACCAGCTTGAACTCCAGCTTGGCGGTCTTGCCGAGCAGGTCCTTCAGCGCCTGCGGGTTCTGGAGGCCGGGGACCTGGACGACGATCCGGTTCGATCCCTGGCGAACGATCGTCGGCTCGCGCGTGCCGAGCTCGTCGATGCGGCGGCGCACGACCTCGGTCGCGTCGCCCATCGCGGTGTCGACCGATTGCGTCAGACCCGCCTGCGTCGGCGTCAGCACAAAGCGGCTGGTGTCGACGACGGCGATGTCCCAGTCGCGCTGCCCGGTCATGCCGACGCCCGTCGTCATCGGCAGCAGGCGCTGGCGCGCGGCGTCGACCTGCTGCGGGTCGCGGACGAAGAAGCTGAGCTTGCCGCCCTGCGTCGAGATGTCGCCGATCGCGATGGCGGGCGACTGTCGCCGCATCTCGAGCGAGACCTGCTCGCGCATCTGCTCCAGCTTGCTGGCGACGACGTCGTTGGTGTCGGCCTCGAGCAGGAGGTAGCTGCCGCCGGCGAGGTCCAGCCCCAGGTTGATCCGCGGCGCCTTGACCGGCCAGCCGGCGGTGAAGCGCTCGGGCACCAGGCTCGGGATCGCGAGCGCGCACAGCGCGGCGAGGAACAGCCAGATCGCGGCGACCTTCCAGCGGGGAAAATCGAGCATCGGCTCAGTCGTTCGCGGGCTTGGAGCCGAGCGGGGTCACCTCGACGATCGTCGCCTTGACCACGCGGACGCGCACGTTGGCCGCGATCTCGACCTCGACCACCGCATCCTCGACCTTCGTGACCTTGCCGATCAGGCCACCGGCGGTGACCACCGAATCGCCCTTCTTGACCGCCATCACCGCATCCTGGAGCGCGCGCTGGCGCTTCTGCTGGGGGCGGATCATCAGGAAATAGAAGACGACGAAGATGAGCACCAGCGGCGCGAAGGTCGCGATCGAGGCGGCGGTCGTCGCCTCGGCGGCGCCCGCGGTCTGGGCGTAAGCGGGAGAGATCAGCATCGGGCCTTCGGGAATGGCTGTAGGGCAGGCGAAGCGCCTGCGCATGAAGCCGCGCCGGTATCACCGGCGACACCTTGGCGCAACACGCTCGGCCCGTTAGGCAATGCGCCGAAACGAACGGAGAGGCGCGAGATGACGATCCTGGTGATGGGCACGATCAAGCTGGGCGAGGGCGAGGGCGCGAAAGCGGCGCAACTGCTCGCCGATTATGCCGCGACGGTGCGGCAGGAAGACGGGTGCGAACTCTACAGCTTCGCCTTCGACGTCGCCGATCCCGATCTGGTCTGCGTCGCCGAGCGTTGGGCCACGCCCGAGGCACTCGCCGCGCATGGGGCGGCCGACCACCAGAAGGCCTTCGGGCGAAACCTGCGCGCCCACGCCCCCGCCGGCATGGCGATCGACGCCTGGGAAGGGAGCCACTGGCGCAAGCTGATCTGAGAGGTGTCGGCTCGCGACCTTGCGCTCTCGTCTCCGGCCACGCGAGAATGACGGGGGAGTTGCATCCTCTCCCCACCCCGCGTAGGGGCCCGCGTTCGGTCGGGGCGTAGCGCAGCCTGGTAGCGCATCACACTGGGGGTGTGGGGGTCGCAGGTTCGAATCCTGTCGCCCCGACCAATCGATCCGGCCTCTGGAGCCCGCTCGCGCCTGCCCCGGAACCCGCCGCGGCCTTCACTCCGTCGGAGCCCAGATGTCTCGAACCGCCGCTCGCACCCAGGCCCGCGCCGCCGCGCGGCTCGCTGCCGTCCAGGCGCTCTACCAGCATGAGATGGAGGCGACGCCGCTCCCGACGCTGATCCACGAGTTCCACCAGCACCGGCTCGGCGCGACGATCGAGGATGCGGAATATGCCGATGCCGACGTCGACTTCTTCGACGATGTCGTGAAGGGCGCGGTGGCGCGCGCCACCGACATCGACGCCGCGATCGCGGCCAAGCTCGCGAGCGGCTGGACCCTTGCACGGCTCGACAAGCCGATGAAGGCCATCCTGCGCGCCGGCACCTACGAGCTGATGGCGCGCGCCGATGTGCCGACCGCGGCGGTGATCACCGAATATGTCGATGTCGCCCACGCCTTCTACGAGCGGCGCGAATCGGGCTTCGTCAACGGCCTGCTCGACGCGATCGCCAAGGAGGTGCGCTGATGGGCGAGATCGTCTCGCTCCGCGGGGCGCGCAAGGCGAAGGCGCGGACCCAAGCGGCGGTCACGGCCGCGGCGAACCGCGCAAGGTTCGGTCGCACCAAGGCGGAGCGCACGGCGCAAGCGCAGGCGACCGCTCGCCGCGAGGCGTTGCTCGACGGCGCCAAGCGCGGGGACTGACGGTCCGCGGATCACCCGAACGCGGCCAGCAACGACGCCACGTTGGCCCCGAGCGCCTCGACCGCATAGCCGCCCTCCATCACCACGACTGTCGGCAGCCCCAGTTCGGCGATGTCCGCCGCGAGCACCCGGTAGTCCGCCGTCCGCAGCTTGAAGCGCGAGATCGGATCGCCCTCCCACGTGTCCGCGCCGAAGCTGACGATCAGCAGCGTCGCGCCGAAGGCCGCGATCGCCGCCAGCGCCTTCCCCTGCGCCGCGCGGAAGGCATCGAGCGTGGTCCCGTGCGGCAGCGGCAGGTTGAGGGTCGCGTCCGTCCCCTCGCCTGCCCCGCGTTCGTCGGCATGGCCCCAGTAGAAGGGATAATCGGTCGCGGGATCGGCATGGACGCTGGCATAGAAGACGCTTCCGTCCTCCCAGAAGATGTCCTGCGTCCCGTTGCCGTGGTGATAGTCGATGTCGAGCACCGCGACCCGCGCATGGCCTGCGGCCTGCGCCGCCCGCGCTGCGATCGCGGCGACGTTCAAGTGGCAATAGCCGCCGCAATAGTCCGCCCCCGCATGATGCCCCGGCGGCCGGCACAAAGCGAAGGCGACGCGCTCCCCCGCCGTCACGGCGCGGGTCGCCGCGAGCGCGGTCTGCGCATTCCAATAGCCCGCCTCCCATGTCGCGGCAGTGATCGGCGTCGTGGCGTCGAACGCATGCGCGCCGAGCAGCGCGTCGACGCGCGACAGGCCGAGCGAGCGCCGACCGACGATCGGAAAGGCGTAGGGGATCGCCTCTCCCGGCCTGCCCGCCTCCGCCCACAGCCGCGGCGCATCCTTTAGGAACCGCACGTAACCGGGCGTATGGACCGCAAGGATCGGCGCCTCTCCCACATTCGCCGGCTCCTCCGCCCCGCCGATCGCGCTCAGGATCATCTGCGCGCGGGCGGGCGTTTCGGCGTAGGGCGCGAACGCGCCGTTGTGGAGTTCGCGAAGCGGCGCATGGGCGAGCTGGCGGGGCGAGAAGAAGCGGCGCATCACGCTCTCTCTACGGTCAGGCTCACCTCGGGCAAGGGACGACGCAGCTCCGCGGAAAGGATCGTAAGGTCCAGCTCGGCGCCGCCGAACGATCGCGGACCGCCGCAACCACCCGCAGCCGGGGATCGGACGGGCGCGGACGCATCGTGCGGCGTCAGAAGTCGACCGCGATCCCCTTGAGCTCCCAATCCCCGTAACGGACCGGATCGGTCCCGAGCGGATCGTCCTTCGGCCGCGGCGTCGCCTGCGGCGCGGGTACGGGCGGATTCGGGCTAAGGTAGCTCGGCGGCGTGACGTTGGCGGGGCGTTGAGCCATGGCGCTTTCCCTGGAGGATCGAACACGCCACATCGGCATGCGATGGCTTTGACGCAACCCGCCGCCCGCCGCCCTGTCGGGCAGGACCCGCTCGGCACCCCGGTCCGCCGCGCCGCGCTCCGGCTCCTCGATGCGGTGCTCCGTCGCGGCGAGCCGCTGGAGGCCGCGCTCGCCGCCGCCACCCGCGCGCTTCCCGGCGGCCCCGACCGCGGCCTCGCCCACGCGATCGCCGCGGAGACGCTGCGCCGCCTGCCCGATCTCGACGCGCTGATCGACTCGGCGACGAAGCAGCGGCTCCCCGACGATGCCAAGGCGCGGACGGCGCTCCGCATCGCGCTGGTCCAGGTGCTCTCGCTCGGCACCCCGCCCCATGCCGCCATCGCCACCGTGCTGCCGCTGGTCGACGGCGGCCCGAGGAAACTCGTCCACGGCGTCTTCGGCACGCTGATGCGCGGCGGGGCGAAGCTGCCCGAGGTCCCGACCCTGCCCGCCGAGGTCGCCGACCGCTGGCGCGCCGCCTGGAGCGACGAGGTCGTGGAAGCGGCCGCGCGCGCCTTCGCGGCGCAACCCCCTCTCGATGTGTCGCTGAAACCAGCGGCAAGCGGCTCGCCGGCGGACGCCGAGGCCTCCTCGCCGGCTGCGTCGTGGCCGGGTTCCGATCTTCTCCGGAACGGCGAAGAGGCGGTGAGCCTCGCTCCCCACCACCTCCGCCTTCCCGCCGGCGCGCACATCCCCGAGCTGCCCGGCTTCGCCGAAGGCGACTGGTGGGTCCAGGACCTCGCCGCCTCGCTCCCCGCCCGCCTCATCGGCGCAGGAACCGGAACAGCGCTCGACCTCTGCGCCGCGCCGGGCGGCAAGACGCTCCAGCTCGCCGCCGCGGGATGGCGGGTGACCGCGGTCGATTCGTCGGAGGCGCGCCTCGCCAGGCTGCGCGAGAATCTCGCCCGCACCAAGCTGGAGGCGCAGATCATCCGCGCCGACCTGCGCAGCTGGCGGCCGGACGCCCCAGTTGACGCGGTCCTGCTCGACGCGCCATGCAGCGCGACCGGCATCTTCCGCCGCCACCCCGACGTCCTCTACCGCGCCCATCCCCGCGTGATCGCCGAGATGGCCGAGCTCCAGCGCACCCTCTTCGCCCGCGCCGCCGATTGGGTGCGGCCCGACGGCACCCTCGTCTACGCCACCTGCTCGCTCGAACCGGAGGAGGGCGAGGCGCAGCTCGACGCTTTCCTGGCCGCTCGGCCCGACTTCGCGATCGAGCCGCCCCGCGCGGGCGAACTCCCCGCCGGCATCCCCGTCACCGATCGCGGCATCGTCCGCACGCTGCCCGGAACCCTCGCCGAAGCGGGCGGCTGCGACGGCTTCTTCGTCGCGCGGCTGCGGCGCGCCGGCTGACTGGCGCAGGCGATCGACTCGCGTTAACCGGACCGACCCATGCAAAAGCCCGTCCGCATCTCCCCCTCGATCCTCTCCGCCGATTTCGCCAAGCTCGGCGAGGAGGTGCGCGCGATCGACGCGGCGGGGGCGGACTGGATCCATGTCGACGTGATGGACGGCCATTTCGTCCCCAACATCACGATCGGCCCCGCGGTGGTGAAGGCACTCCGCCCGCACACGGCCAAGCCCTTCGACGTCCACCTGATGATCTCGCCGGTCGACGCCTATCTCGACGCCTTCGCCGACGCGGGCGCCGACTGCCTCATCGTCCACCCGGAGGCCGGCCCCCACATTTACCGCTCGCTCCAGCACATCAAATCGCTCGGCAAGCGTGCGGGCGTCGTGCTCAATCCCGGCACCCCGGCGAAGATGCTCGACTACCTCCTCGACGTCGCCGACCTCGTGCTGGTGATGACGGTCAATCCCGGGTTCGGCGGCCAGCATTTCATCGAGAGTCAGCTCAAGAAGATCGCCGCGATCCGCAATATGATCGACAAGTCCGGCCGCGACATCGATCTCGAGGTCGACGGCGGCGTCGACGCGGAGACCGCGAAGCGCTGCATCGCCGCCGGGGCCGACGCGCTCGTCGCGGGCACCGCCACCTTTCGCGGCGGGCCCGCCGCCTACGCCGCCAACATCGCCGCGCTCCGAGGCGAATGAGCGAGCGCGACGAACATCTGCTCGACGAGGACGCGCCCGACACGGTCGAGGAGGGCAAGCGCCTCGTCCGCGTCGGCGGCGACAAGGGCCTGTCGCTCGCCGACCGTCTCGCCGAACGCTTCCACCGCCTCACCTGGCGCACCCCGATCCACACGATGCGGCTCAGCGGCCGCCATCCGCTCAAGCTGATCGCCGTCCCCGACGATCCGCTGTCCGGCGACGTCCGCCGCGGCCAGGCGCTGCTCGCCGGCCAGCTCCACTTCCGCGGCGAGACCCGCGCGATCGAGGGGCTCGATTTCCGCACGCTCCTGGCGTCGCGGGCCTTCACCGATCATCTCCAGTCCTTCGCCTGGCTGCGCGACCTCTCGACCGTCGCGACGCGCGCGCAGGGGGCGCCGATCGCCGAGGATCTGATGTCGCGCTGGCTGTCGGCGCACGGCGATCGCGTCGCCGGCGACGCCTGGCGCGCCGACCTCTGGGGCCGCCGCATCCTCGCCTGGACCTGCCACGCGCCGCTGATCCTGTCGTCGGGCGACCTCATCTACCGCTCGAAGGTGCTGAACGCGCTCGCCCGCGGCGCGCGCCACCTCGATCGCACCGTCGACAAGGCCCCGCCCGGCCCGCCCCGCATCGCCGCCTGGTGCGGGGTGATCGCCGCTGGCCTGCTCATCCCCGGCGGCGACCCGCGCCGCGACTTCGGCGAGGCCGGACTCGCCCGCGCGCTCGCGACCGGGCTGTTCGAGGACGGCGGCGCGGTCAGCCGCTCGCCCGTCGCCTTGCTCGACGCGATTGCGTTGCTCGCCGTGCTGGGCGAGGTCTATGCCGCGCGCCGCGTCGAGCTGCCCCACCCCGTCACCGCCGCGCTCGCGAAGGCCGGCCCGGCGCTGCTCGGCGTCACGCTCGGCGACCGCGGACTGTCGAGCTGGCAGGGCGGCGGCCCGGTCTCGGGGGAGCGCGTCGCCGAGGTGCTCGCCGCCGCCGGCCTGCGCACCCGGCCCTTACGCCAGGCGCGCGACTGGGGTTATCAGCGCCTCGCCGCCGCCGGCGCGGTCGCGGTGCTCGACGCCGCCCCGCCCCCCGTCGCCCGCGTCGTGGCGAGCGGCTGCGCCTCGACGCTGGCGTTCGAGTTCTCCGACGGCGAAGCCCGCCTCGTCGTCAATTGCGGCGGCGCCGACGCCGCGGTCGCGCAGCTCCCGCCCGCGCTCGCGCAAGGGCTGCGCACCACCGCGGCGCACTCTACCTTGACCCTCGCCGACAGCAACTCGACCGCGATCCACCCCGACGGCGCGCTCGGCCGCGGCGTCTCGGAGGTCGAGCTCAGCCGCCAGGAGTCCGAAGGCGCGAGCCGGATCGAGGCGAGCCACGACGGCTACGTTCGCCGCCACGGCTTCCGCCACCGCCGCCAATTGCTGCTCACCGGCGACGGCAAGGAGCTCCGCGGCGAGGACTCGCTCCTCCCCAAGGGCCGCCGCCAGGCACCGCGCACCCCCTATGCGATCCGCTTCCACCTCGGCCGCGGGGTCGAGGCCGCGCCGACCGCCGACGGCCAGGCCGCGATCCTGCGCCTGCCGACCGGCGCGCTCTGGCAGTTCCGCACCCGCGGCGGCGCGCTGACGATCGAGGACAGCGTCTGGATCGACGACGCCGGCCGCCCGATCTCGACCCGCCAGCTCGTCGTCAGTGGCGAGGCCGAAGCTGGCGGTGCCGCGATCCATTGGCTGTTCAAGCGCGCGGGGTGACATCCGCCGCGGTTAAGCCGACGACGATCGCATAGAGAGGACGATCCCTCCTTCGTTCGTCCCGAGCGTAGTCGAATGACCCTTCTCCGTTCGTCTCGAGCGAAGTCGGATGACCCCTTCTCCGTTCGTCCCGAGCGAAGTCGAGGGACTGAGTTCGTAGGAATCGCACGGTGTCTCGACTTCGCTCGACACGAACGGAAGATTAGGTGGGACCCGACAGGCGTTTCCCGTCCCGTTACGCGGGAGTCTCCTACAACCGCATCTAGGATCGAGCAGGACCGCGCACGAGCGCCGACCGCGCCCGCGCGCTCGCCAGCCACCAGCCCAGCGCCCAGAGCGTCCCGAAGCTCCACCCCGCCAGCACGTCCGACGGCCAGTGGACGCCCAGATACACGCGGCTGCACCCGATCGCCGTGACCAGCAGCGCCGCGGCCGCCAGCACGAACCGCCGCGTCGCATGCCCGCGCACGACCTGCGTGAGCAGGCTCGCCAGCGTCAGATAGACGATCGCGCTGTTCGCCGAGTGCCCGCTCGGAAAGCTCGCGCCTCCGACGCTCACGATGTGATCGACGACGTCCGGCCGCGTCCGCGCGAACAGCGACTTGAGCACGACGACCACGATCGAACCGCTCGCGGTCGCTGCCACGACCAGCCCCGCCGTCAGCCACAATCCGCGCACGATCAACAGCCCCACGCCGGCCATCACCGCCAGCGTCAGCACCGTCGTGCCGCCGAGCGCGGTGATGTCGATCATCGCCTGCCGCAGCCACACCGGCCCGGCGCCGTGAACCGCGAGGATGATGGCGCGATCGAACGCGAACGGGTGCCGCGTGATCGCGAAACCCAGCACCAAGAGCCCGCCCACCGCCGCCGCCGCCGCCGCAAAGGCCCAGAGCAGCCGCGAAGGATCGCGCACTCCGGCGGGTCTCGCCTCTCCGTTGTCGTAGAGACCGGGGAGTTCGCTCGCCACCATCCGTCGTCCTCTGCCCTCGCCTCTCGGGCTTGCTATGCCCAATACGCCCGACGCGCGAAACCGGCCGGGCAGGATCGTGGCAATCGCCCGCGCGCTCCGCTACGGGCGCGCGCATGACCACCCTCCCCATTCGCCGCGCCCTGCTCTCGGTCTCCGACAAGACCGGCCTCGTCGATCTCGCCCGCGCTTTGTCGGCGCAAGGCGTCGAGCTCGTCTCGACCGGCGGCACCGCCAAGGCGATCCGCGACGCCGGTCTCCCCGTCCGCGACGTCTCCGACCTCACCGGCTTCCCCGAGATGATGGACGGGCGCGTCAAGACGCTCCACCCCGTGGTCCATGGCGGCCTCCTCGCCGTCCGCGACGATCCCGCGCACGCCGCCTCCGCGGAGGAACACGGCATCGGCATGATCGACCTCGTCGTCGTCAACCTCTACCCCTTCGCCGCCACCGTCGCGAAGGGGGCCGAGCGGCCCCAGATCATCGAGAACATCGACATCGGCGGGCCGAGCATGGTCCGCTCCGCGGCCAAGAACCACGCCTATGTCGCGATCGTCACCGACCCCGCCGATTACCCCCTCGTCGCCACCGGCGAGACCACGCTCGACGACCGCAAGCGCCTCGCCGCCAAGGCCTTTGCGGCGACCGCGACCTACGACGCGATGATCGCCAGCTGGTTCGGCTTCGCCGATCAGGGGCAGCGGTTCCCGGCGACCCTGCCTTACGTGCTCGAGGCCCCGAACGTGCTGCGCTACGGCGAGAACCCGCACCAGCAGGCCGCCTTCTACCACCACGCCGGCCCGTCGACTCCCGGCATCGGCCAGGCCCGCCAGCTCCAGGGCAAGGCGCTCAGCTACAACAATCTGAACGACGCCGACGCCGCGCTGGAGCTGGTCGCCGAGTTCCGGGACGCGGAGCCCACCTGCGTCATCGTCAAGCACGCGAACCCCTGCGGGGTCGCCACCGCTGCGACGCTCGCCGAGGCGTATGACGCGGCCTTCGCCTGCGACACGGTGTCCGCATTCGGCGGCATCATCGCGCTCAACCGACCCCTCGACGCCGCCACCGCGCGCGCGATCACCGGCATCTTCACCGAGGTCGTCGTCGCCCCCGACGCCGACGAGGAAGCGCTGGCGCTGTTCGCCGCGAAGAAGAACCTGCGCTTGCTGCTGACGGGCGCGCTCCCGGATCCGGCGCGCGGCGGGATGACGGCGAAGACGATCGCGGGCGGCTGGCTGGTGCAATCGCGCGACAATGGCGTCCTGACGGGCGATATGCTCAAGGTCGTGACCAAGCGCACGCCGACCGCGCAGGAACTCGCCGACGCCACATTCGCCTGGACCGTCGCCAAGCACGTCAAGTCGAACGCGATCGTCTATGCCAAGGATGGAGCGACCGCGGGGATCGGCGCGGGCCAGATGAACCGCCTCGAATCCGCCCGCATCGCCGCCTGGAAGGCGAAGGACGCCGCCGACAAGGCCGGCTGGCCGACCCCGCGCACGATCGGCTCGGCGGTCGCCTCCGACGCCTTCTTCCCCTTTGCCGACGGCCTCCTCGCGGCAGTCGAGGCGGGCGCGACCGCGGTGATCCAGCCCGGCGGCTCGGTCCGCGACGGCGAGGTCATCGCGGCGGCGGACGAGGCGGGCTTGGCGATGGTCTTCACCGGCATGCGCCACTTCCGCCACTGAGGCCGCTCGGCGGTGGGGGCCTGCTCTCCCCGCTTAGTTGCTGTAGTTGATCAGGATGTGTTCGGGCGCGGCGACCCCGGTGGCGATCGTCAGCACCGCGAGCCCGACCGAGAGCGGCACGCGCAGCCCCATCCAGCCCGGCGGCGCGACGCCCTCTTCCAGGAACATCCGGTCGACGACGAGCGTCAGCATCAGCACCACCGCGATCGCGACCAGCGCCCAGTCGGCGCGGAACCCCGCCATCCGCGCCGTCACCAGCGCGAACGCCGCGATCGTCGGGATCACCGCCAGCGCCGCCATCCGCGGCTGCCGCTCGCCCGCGCGCATCGCGAATCCCCACCAGATCCCGCCCAGGAACGAGACGATCAGCATCGCGTAGCCTAGCGCCATCAGCGCTCCGAGCGCCGGATCGATCCGCATCGCGGTCAGCAGCAGCGCCAGCAGTTGCGGCAGCAGTCCGGCAAAGCCCAGCATCCGCGCCGCGACGGAAATCGGCGGGTCGTCGCGCATCGTCCAGCCCCTGATCCAGATTAGAGCGCGTCAAACTTCCGATCCCGCGCGGACGTTCCGGGTTTCCGGTGGAAATCTGGCGGTCCCGTCGCTACGTCGTCGCGACCTCACCGACAGGACTTGCCGCTTGCGCGTCGCCCTCGCCACCGATCACGCCGCCGTCGACCTCAAACGCGCCGTCGCGCAATGGCTGGCGCAGGCCGGGCATGAGATTGTCGACCTCGGCACGAGCGACGGAGCGAGCGTCGACTATCCCGATTACGGCTTCGCGCTCGCCGCCGCGCTCGCCGACGGCCGGGCCGAACGCGGGATCGCGCTGTGCGGATCGGGCATCGGCATCGCCATCGCCGCCAACCGCAATCCGGAGTGCCGCTGCGCGCAGGTGTCCGAGCCGCTCTCCGCCCGCCTCGCCCGCACCCACAACGACGCCAACGCCATCGCGCTCGGCGCGCGGCTGATCGGCGAGACGATGGCGCTCGCGTGCGTCGAGGCATTCCTCGCTGCCCAGTTCGAGGGCGGCCGCCATGCCGCCCGCGTCGCCAAACTGTCCACGCCCCCGGCTCCGACGCCGGAGGAGGCGCTTCGCTTCACCGAGGAACTGTCATGAGCACCCAGCCCATCTCGAACGACGTCCAGCCGGATGGTTTCTTCACGCGCTCGCTCGCCGACGCCGATCCGGCGGTGTTCGCCGGCGTCGCGCACGAGCTCGACCGCGAGCAGACCCAGATCGAACTGATCGCCTCGGAGAACATCGTGTCGCGCGCCGTGCTCGAGGCGCAGGGCAGCGTGTTCACGAACAAATACGCCGAAGGCTATCCCGGCAAGCGCTATTATCAGGGCTGCCATCCCTCCGACGAGGTCGAACAGCTCGCGATCGACCGCGCGAAGGCGCTGTTCGGCTGCGGCTTCGCCAACGTGCAGCCGCATTCGGGGGCACAGGCGAACGGCGCGGTCATGCTCGCGCTCGCCAAGCCGGGCGACACGATCCTGGGGCTCAGCCTCGACGCCGGCGGCCACCTCACCCACGGCGCGCGCGCGGCGCAGAGCGGCAAGTGGTTCAACGCGGTCCAGTACGGCGTCCGCTCCGACGATCACCGCATCGACTTCGACCAGGTCGAGGCGCTCGCGCGCGAGCACAAGCCGCGGCTCCTCATCGCCGGCGGCTCGGCCTATCCCCGCCACATCGACTTTGCCCGCTTCCGCGCCATCGCGGACGAGGTCGGCGCGCATTTCATGGTCGACATGGCGCATTTCGCCGGCCTCGTGGCGGGCGGCGTCCACCCCACCCCGTTCGGCCACGCCCACGTCGTCACCACGACGACGCACAAGACGCTGCGCGGCCCACGCGGCGGGATGATCCTGACCGACGACGAGGCCATTGCGAAGAAGATCAACTCTGCCGTGTTCCCGGGTCTTCAGGGCGGTCCGCTGATGCACGTCATCGCCGCCAAGGCGGTCGCGTTCGGCGAAGCGCTCCGTCCGGAGTTCAAGAGCTACGCCGCCGCGGTGGTCGAGAACGCCAAGGTGCTCGCCGCGACGCTCGCCGAACGCGGCGCCGCGCTCGTCTCGGGCGGCACCGACACGCACCTTGCACTGGTCGACCTCACCCCGCTCGGCGTCACCGGCAAGGACGCCGACGAGGCGCTCGAGCGCGCCGGAATCACCTGCAACAAGAACGGCATCCCCAACGATCCGCTGCCGCCGGTCAAGACCAGCGGCATCCGCGTCGGCTCCCCGGCGGGCACCACCCGCGGCTTCGGCGCGGGCGAGTTCCGCGAGATCGGCCATATGGTCGCCGACGTCCTCGACGGGCTTCGCGCCAAGGGCGAGGAGGGCGACGCCGCGGTCGAGGCGGCGGTCAGGGAACGGGTTCGCGCCTTGTGCGCTCGGTTCCCGATCTATCACTGAGGGAAGACGCATGTCCAAGATCGACGAAGTCCAGGATGAGATCCGCAACACCCCCGGCCTGGGCAAGAGCATGGCCAAATGGAGCGCCCTCGGCGCCGTCGTCGCGATCCCGGTCCCGATCGTGGGGCCGATCTTCGGCGCGCTGGCGGGCGCGACCTACGCCTATATGAAGCGCAACAAGGGCTAGGATGCGCTGTCCGTTCTGCGGCCATGACGCAAGCCAGGTGAAGGACAGCCGCCCCACCGACGACGGGGCGGCGATCCGGAGGCGGCGGCAGTGCGAGGGCTGCGCGGCGCGCTTCACCACCTTCGAACGGATCCAGTTGCGCGATCTGACCGTCGTGAAATCGGAAGGACGGCGCGAGCCGTTCGACCGCGACAAGCTCGTCCGGTCGATCGGCATCGCCGCGCGCAAGCGCGCGATCGAGCCGGTCGCGATCGAACGCCTCGTGTCGAGCATCCAGCGCCAGCTCGAGACCAGCGGCGACGGCGAAGCGTCTTCGAAACGCATCGGCGAGCTGGTGATGGAAGGCCTGAAGGCGCTCGACTCGGTCGCCTACATCCGCTTCGCCAGCGTCTACCGCGACTTCAGCGAGGCCCGCGACTTCGAGGAGTTCGCGGGGAGCGTGGAGGAGGCCGGGCGGGGGTAGCTTGGCGGACTGGGTAAGTGGTGCTGCCGCTTTCCACCACTGTTCATGCTGAGCGAAGTCGAAGCACCGTTGAAGGTTTGAAATGGCGTTCTACTGCTACATCCTCCGCTGCTCGGACGGCAAATACTACACGGGCCATACGGACAATCTCGAACATCGCTTCGCGCAGCACCAATCCGGTGCCATGCCCGGCTGGACGAGCACCCGGCGACCCGTCACGCTGATGTGGTCACAGGAGTTTCCGACGAGGATGGAGGCGCTCGAAGCCGAGAAGCGCATCCAGGGGTGGACCCGGCGCAAGAAGGAGGCGCTGATCCGCAGCGACTGGGCGGACCTGCACGACGCCGCCATCCCTCCGTCCGAACGGGCGCTTCGACTTCGCTCAGCGCGAACGGACGGTGGGGACCAAACCCCCATTGCCGCTCGTGCTGAGCGAAGTCGAAGCACCGTCGATGCCGCGGACGACCAGGCCCCTCGACTTCGCTCAGGGCGAACGGGGGAAGACGGTACCCCCACCCCCGCTCATGCTGAGCGAAGTCGAAGCACCCCCATCATCGTCCTCGTCCGCCCCCAGCTCGGCGAGAACATCGGCAAGGCGGCGCGCGCGATGCTGAACTTCGGCCTGACCGAGATGCGCCTCGTCGCCCCGCGCGACGGCTGGCCCAATCCCGCCGCCGGCCCCGCCGCCAGTGGCGCGGATGTGGTGCTGGCGAACGCCAAGGTCTACGACACCGTCGCCGACGCCGTCGCGGACTGCGCGCAAGTCTACGCCACCACCGTCCGCAAGCGCGGCGTCACCAAGCCTGTGGTCACGCCCGCGGCCGCCGCGCGCGCGATCCACGCCGACGCGGGCCGCTCGGCGGTCCTGTTCGGCCCCGAACGCTCCGGCCTCGAAACCGACGACGTCGCGCTCGCCCGCACCATCGTCACCGTTCCGATCAACCCCGAGTTCGGCAGCCTCAATCTCGCCCAGGCCGTGATTTTGGTCGCTTACGAGTGGTCCAAACATGTGTCGCTCTCCTCGCCCCCCGAGGTCGACCTGCCCCAGCCCGCGCCGCAGGAAGAGCTCGACGGGATGATCGCCCAGCTCGACGCGATGCTGGTGGGCGCGGGGTATTTCTTCCCGCCCGATCGCACGCCCGTGACCCGGCGGACGCTGCGTACGCTCCTCACCAAGCCCGGCTGGTCGACCGAGGAGGTGCGCACCGTCCGCGGCGTCCTTTCCGCGCTCGCGGGCAAGCGGCCGCGGATCAAGCCGGCGGACTGACGGTGGCGCGGCCGCGCGCACGGCCTATATCGATCGCATGACCTCAGCCGATCCCCGCCAGCTCCTCTACCGCGACGCGCTCGATCCCGACGCCGCGCTCCGCCTCACCGCCGGCGCGCTCGCGAAGGCCGACGATGGCGAGCTCTACCTCCAGTATCGCCGCGCCGAGGCCTTCGGCTTCGACGACGGGCGGATGAAGACCGCGAGCTACGACACCCACGCCGGCTTCGGGCTGCGCGCAGTCTCGGGCGAGATGACCGCCTTCGCCCACGCCAACGAGCTCAGCGAAGCCGCGATCAAGCGCGCCGCCGAGACGATGGCGCTGATCGATCCTTCGGCGAGCCCCAAGGCCGCGCCGCCGCAGCGCACCAACCGCCACCTCTATACCGACGGCGACCCGCTCGATCTGGTCGCCTTCGCCGACAAGGTGAACCTCTGCCAGACGATCGACGCCGCCGCCCGCGCGCGCGATCCGCGCGTCGCCCAGGTCTCGGTCGCGCTGTCGGGCTCGTGGAGCGTGGTCGAGATCGTCCGCCCCGACGGCTTCGTCGCCACCGACGTCCGCCCGCTCGTGCGCCTCAACGTGTCGATCGTCGCCGAGCAGAACGGCCGGCGCGAGACCGGCAGCTTCGGGATCGGCGGCCGCTATCTCTACGACTCGCTGTTCGACGAGGCGACCTGGACCCGCGCGATCGACGAGGCGCTGGCGCAGGCTTTGGTCAACCTCGAGTCGGTCGCCGCCCCCGCGGGCGAGTTCACCGTCCTCCTCGGCCCCGGCTGGCCCGGCGTCCTGCTCCACGAGGCGATCGGCCACGGGCTGGAGGGCGATTTCAACCGCAAGGGCACCAGCGCCTTCTCGGGCCGGATCGGCGAGCAGGTCGCCGCGCGCGGCATCACGATCGTCGACGACGGCTCGCTTCCCGACCGCCGCGGCTCGCTGTCGATCGACGACGAGGGCACGCCCACCGCCGAGACCATCCTGATCGAGGACGGCTTCCTCAAGGGCTATATGCAGGACCGCCTCAACGCCCGGCTGATGGGCGTCGCCCCCACCGGCAACGGCCGGCGCGAGAGCTTCGCCCACGCGCCGATGCCGCGGATGACCAACACCTTCATGAAGGCCGGCAAGGACGACCCCGCCGAACTGCTTTCGCGGGTGAAGGACGGCATCTTCGCCAAGAGCTTCGGCGGCGGCCAGGTCGACATCGTCTCGGGCAAGTTCGTCTTTAGCTGCACCGAGGCGTACCGCGTCAAGGACGGGAAGATCGGCGCCCCGATCAAGGGCGCTACGCTGATCGGCGACGGCCCGACGGTGCTCACCAAGGTGCTCGGCGTCGGCCACGACTTCGCCCTCGACGAGGGCGTCGGCATGTGCGGCAAGGGCGGGCAGAGCGTCCCGGCCGGCGTCGGTCAGCCGACCTTGTTGGTCGGGGGGCTGACGGTTGGGGGAACGGCAGCGTAGACGCCGGTCCACCGCAGCGATGCGGCGGGGTTCGTTCGTATGATCGGGCGCCGGCAGTCCTATTCGCCCGCCCTTCCCGCGACGCAGCAATTCGGCTAAGGGCGCGGCCGAAGAGCCGTGCCCGACGCATGGCCGTTTCCAGGATTTCGCATGAATCTGCGCAACATCGCCATCATCGCGCACGTCGATCACGGCAAGACCACCCTCGTCGACCAGCTGTTCCGCCAGTCCGGCACCTTCCGCGACAACCAGCGGGTCGAGGAGCGGGCGATGGATTCGAACGACCTCGAGAAGGAGCGCGGGATCACGATCCTGGCCAAGCCGACCTCGGTCGACTGGACGCCGCCGGGTGCTGCCGAGAGCGTGCGAATCAACATCGTCGACACGCCGGGCCACGCCGATTTCGGCGGCGAGGTCGAGCGCATCCTGTCGATGGTCGACGGCGTCGTCCTGCTGGTCGATTCGTCGGAAGGCGCGATGCCGCAGACCAAGTTCGTGACGGGCAAGGCGCTGGCGCTGGGGCTGCGCCCGATCGTCGTCGTCAACAAGGTCGACCGCGCCGACGCGCGCATCCAGGAAGTGCTGGACGAGGTGTTCGACCTGTTCGTCAGCCTGGAGGCGAACGACGACCAGCTCGACTTCCCGGTGCTCTACGCGAGCGGCCGCAACGGCTACGCCTCGACCGACATGGATGCGCGCGAGGGCACGCTGACGCCGATGTTCGAGACGATCGTCAACCACGTGCCGCCGCCGAGCGCCGACCCCGACGGCCCGTTCAAGTTCCTGGTCACCTTGCTCGACCGCGACAACTTCCTCGGTCGGATCCTGACGGGCCTCGTGTTCTCGGGCAGCGTCAAGACCAACATGCCGATCCATGCGCTCGACAACGACGGCAAGGTCGTCGAGACCGGGCGCGCGTCGAAGATCATGTCGTTCCGCGGGCTGGACCGGGTGCCGGTGGACGAGGCGAGCGCGGGCGACATCATCTCGCTCGCCGGGCTGACCGTCGCAACCGTCGCGAACACGATCTGCGACCCCTCCGTCACCGAGCCGCTCCACGCGCAGGCGATCGATCCGCCGACGCTGTCGATGCGCTTCGCGGTCAACGATTCGCCGATGGCGGGGCGCGAGGGCACCAAGGTGACGAGCCGCATGATCCGCGACCGGCTGTTCCGCGAGGCCGAATCGAACGTCGCGGTCAAGGTGACCGAGGCGGCCGACAAGGACAGCTTCGAGGTCGCGGGCCGCGGCGAGCTCCAGCTCGGCGTGCTCATCGAGACGATGCGCCGCGAGGGCTTCGAACTCGGCATCAGCCGCCCGCGCGTGCTGTTCGGCGAGGACGAGGACGGCAAGCGCACCGAACCGTACGAGACCGTCATCATCGACGTCGACGAGGAATATTCGGGCACCGTCGTCGAGAAGATGAACATTCGCAAGGCCGAGCTGACCGACATGCGCCCGTCGACCGGCGGCAAGACCCGGATCACCTTCTCCGCGCCCAGCCGCGGGATGATCGGCTATCACGGCGAGTTCCTTTCGGACACGCGCGGCACGGGCATCATGAACCGGCTGTTCGAGCGGTACGGGCCCTACAAGGGCAACATCGAGGGCCGCAAGAACGGCGTCCTGATCTCGAACGGCGCCGGCGAGGCGAACAGCTATGCGCTTGGCCCCCTCGAGGAGCGCGGCGTGCTGTTCGTGGCGCACGGCGAGACGCTGTACGAGGGCATGATCGTCGGCGAGAACGCCAAGACCGACGACCTCGAGGTCAATCCGATGAAGGCCAAGCAGCTGACCAACTTCCGCGCGAGCGGAGGCAAGGACGACGCCATCCGGCTAACTCCGCCCAAGCGGATGACGCTGGAACAGGCGATCGCCTATATTGACGACGACGAGATGGTCGAGGTGACGCCGAAGTCGATCCGCCTGCGGAAGCGGTTCCTAGACCCGCACGAGCGCAAGCGCGCCGGGCGGGCAAAGCAGGCGGCTTGAGCTTAGCCAAGCGTTAGACTAAGCTTCGGCGCATGGCGACCGTCAGCGTCCATGAGGCGAAGACCCATCTCTCCCGCCTGATCGAGCAGGTGCTCGCGGGCGAGGAGGTGACGGTGACGCGCAACAAGGAGCCGGTGATCCGGTTGGTGCCGGCGGTCGCGGCGATGCCGAAGGTTCGACTGCTCGGGGCGATGCAGGGTCGATTGGGCAATGTCGCCGAGGAAGTCTGGACGCCGTGGACCGACGAGGAGATCGGCTTAGCCGAGTGGGACGATAAGCCGCTTTGAGGCTTCTGCTGGATACCCATGCCCTGTTCTGGGCGCTCGGAAACGATCCGCGCCTCTCGCCCGATGCGACCACCTCGATCGGCGATCCCGCCTCCCGGCTGCTGGTCAGCGCCGTGTCAGCGTACGAGATCTGCTACAAGCATCGGCTGGGCAAGTTGCCCGAAGCCGCTGCCCTTGCGGTGAATTTCGAACGCGAAATCGCGTCGCTGGATTGCGAGTGGCTGTCGATCACGCCGGCGCACGCCATCGTCGCGGCAGGGCTCGATCCGCGCCACCGCGACCCGTTCGACCGGCTGCTGATCGCACAGGCGTTGGTCGAGCGCGTATCGATCGTCTCGAACGAGGCGATGTTCGACAGGTTGGGAGTGAAACGGATCTGGTGAAGTTGGGGCAGGCGGCGAGCTACCGCGTCGCGCCCCCGACGTGGGGCAGCGTGGCCTCCTCGATCCGCGGCGCCTTGGAGAACAGCGCCCGGTCCGCCGCACCGAAGGCGAAGCGCCAGAGGACGAAGAGGTAGACGCATAGGATCGCGGGCTCGCCGAACAGCAGCTCGGCCCACTCGAGGCGGTGCGGGAGGAGGGTGAACGCCCCACCCACTACGCCGGCCGCCGCCACGGCCCAGACGAGCGGCCAGCGCAGGGGCGAGACGGGCGCGGACAGCAGGCGTCCCAACGTGCGCGCCTTGACGACGGACGTGAGCGAGACACTGATCATCAGCGCGACCGCAACGCCGGCCGCCTGATAGGCGTCGGGCCAGCCGAGCGCGCGCATCGCGAAGATCAGCCCAAAGCTCAGCGCCACCTGTACGAGGAGCATCGCCGCCGAGATCGCCAGATTGCGGTGCCGCGCCATGTAGACCAGCGCCGATTCGCACACCGCTCCGGTCGAGGCGAAGACCTCGGCGAAGAGGAGGAAGGCGAGCGCGGCGGTGCCTGCGACGAACTGCGGGCCGACGGTGCCCATCACGCCCTCGCCCGGGATCGACCCCATCAGTGCCAGCCCGAGCTGCGCCGCGATGATCCAGAAGGCGACCTGGCGGACCTGGGTGGCGATCGCGGGCAGGTCGTTCGCGGCGAGGCTGCGGGTGATGACGGGGCCGAGGATCGGATCGAACGACGTCTTGAGCTTCTGCGGCAACGAGGCGACCTGCTGCGCCATGTAGTAGATGCCGACGTAGCGCGGCTCGAACATCACCCCGAGGATGAAGCGATCCACGTTGCGGGTCCCCCATTCGAGCGCGTCGGCGCCCGCGAGCGGCGCATTGGCGCGGGCGAGCGCGAGCAGCTCACGGAAGCGCGGCGACCAGCCGTGGGGCAGGCCGTAGCTTTTGAGGAACGGGACGAGGCTGGCGATCAGTGCCGCGGTCATCGAGGCGACGTAGGAGAGGACCAGCCCGTCCCTGAGCGTCACGAACGAGAAGGCCCAGGCGGCGGCGGAGATCGTCCATGGCTCGACTACCGCGCGCGCGGTGACCGCCGCCTTGACGTTCAGCCGGTAGGCGAGCGCGGCGAGGCTGACGTCCGACCATGCGACCGCGACGATGACGAGGGGCAGGTAGCGATCGAGGCCCTCGATTGCGCTCGACGGGTACATGAGCTCGGGGAAGACCCACAGGGCCGCGCTGGCGATCAGGGAGACGACGAACGCGACCGCCAGCCCGTCCCAGGCGACATGCGCGTGGGGCCGCTCGGTCTTCGCCAACGCCTGCGCGAGCCCGCGCTTGAGCCCGAGCGTGGCGAGCAGCGCGGCGAGCTCGACGACGACGACCGCGAGCGCGAAGCGGCCGACCCGGTCGGGGCCGTAGAGGCGACCGGCGATGAACAGGAACGGGATGCGCGCGAGGAGGCGCAGCGCGAAGCCGGCGATGTTGGTCCGGCCGCCCTTCGCGAGCGTGGCGATGTCGCGGGAGGGTTCGGTCACCAGCCGTCACCCCGGCCTTGTGCCGGGGTCAACTGCTTCACGAGCGATGCCGCCCGCGGCTCCGTAGATGCCGGAACACGTCCGGCGTGACGGGAAGGGATCAATGCGCCGCCCCCCACGACGGACCGACGCCGATCTCCACCGCGAGCGGCACGTCGAGCTTCACCGCCGGTTCCGCTGCGGTCGCCATCACGCCCTCGATCACCCCCCGCGCCGCTTCCGCCTCGGCTTCCGCCACCTCGAACACGAGTTCGTCGTGGACCTGGAGGAGCATCCGCGTGCCCGTCAGCCCCGCCGCGGCCAGCGCCGGGTCCATGCGGGCCATCGCGCGCTTGATGATGTCGGCGCTGGTGCCCTGGATCGGGGCGTTGATCGCGGCGCGCTCCGCGCCCTGGCGTTCGTGCTGGATCTTGGATTTGAGGCGCGGGAACCAGGTCTTGCGACCGAATAAAGTGGTGGTGTGGCCGCGCTCGCGCACCGTCGTCAGCGTCTCGGCGATGTAGCGGTTGATGCCGGGGAAGCGATCGAAATAGCGGTCGATCATCGCCTGCGCCTCGTCGGCGGTGATGTCGAGGCGGCCGGCCAGCCCCCAGCGGCTGATGCCGTAGAGGATCGCGAAGTTGATCGTCTTGGCGGAGGCGCGGGTATCGCGGGTGACCTCGCCGAACAGCTCCTCCGCCGTCATCGCGTGAATGTCGTGGCCTGCGGCGAATGCCTCCTTCAGCTGCGGCACGTCGGCCATGTGCGCGGCGAGGCGGAGTTCGATCTGCGAATAATCGGCGGCGAGGATGACATTGCCGGGCTCGGCGACGAAGGCGTCACGGATCTGGCGGCCGACTTCCTGGCGGATCGGGATGTTCTGGAGGTTCGGGTCCGACGACGAGAGGCGCCCGGTCTGCGCGCCGGTGAGCGAATAGCTGGTGTGGACTCGACCCGTCTCGGGATGAATCTGCTCCTGGAGCGTGTCGGTGTAGGTGTTCTTGAGCTTGGTGAGGCTGCGCCAGTCGAGCACCTTGACCACCATCTCGCGGCCGGGCGAATCCTTGTCGGCGGCGATCCGCTCGAGCTCGGTGACGTCGGTCGAATAGACGCCGGACTTGCCCTTGCGCCCGCCCTTGATCCCCATCTTGTCGAACAGCACGTCGCCCAATTGCTTGGGGCTGCCGATGGTGAAGGGGAAGCCCGCGATCGCGTGGATTTCCTGTTCCAGCGCGGCGATCTGGGTGTCGAAGCCGCGCGAGAGTTCGGCCAGCCGCTCGCGATCGACCTTGATGCCGCGCTGCTCTATCCGGCTGACGACGGCGGGGAGCGCGCGGTCGACCATCTCGTAGACGCGGGTCGAGCCTTCGACCGGGAGGCGCGCCTTGAAGCGCTTCCATAGCCGCAAGGTCACGTCGGCGTCCTCGGCGGCGTAGCGGGTCGCGGCCTTGAGATCGACCTCGTGGAAGCCGATTGCCTTCTTTCCCGTCCCCGTCACGTCCTTGTAGGCGATGCACGAATGGCTGAGGTGGGTGGCGGCGAGCTCGTCCATGCCGTGGCCGTGGCGGCCGGCGTCGAGGTCGAAGCTCATCACGATCGTGTCGTCGTAGGGGGCGACATCCACGCCAAGCCGCGCGAGGATCGTCAGGTCGTACTTCAGGTTATGACCGATCTTGAGGACCGACGGATCCTCCAGCAGCGGCTTGAGCCTCGCGAGCGCCGCGTCGCGGTCGAGCTGGAGCGGCGTTTCGGCGAACATGTCGCTGCCGCCGTGCGCGAGCGGCACGTAGCAGGCATGGTTCGGCGCGAGCGCCATCGACACGCCGACGAGCTCGGCGAGCATGGGGTCCTTGGCGGTGGTCTCGGTGTCGATCGCGACCCAGCCCTGGTGGCGAGCCTCATCGATCCAGCGGGCGAGATCGACTTC
This sequence comes from Sphingomonas sp. SP6, assembly GCF_058313435.1. NCBI lineage: Bacteria > Pseudomonadati > Pseudomonadota > Alphaproteobacteria > Sphingomonadales > Sphingomonadaceae > Sphingomonas > Sphingomonas sp. SP6. Next base: position 827,212 of record NZ_JBZFLG010000002.1, on the reverse strand, counting down.
GGTGACGACCGTCTCATAGCCGTCGTGATCGCAGGGCGGGTCCTCATCGAACACGACCGCCGCCGACGGCTCGGGCTGAGGCGCGTCGGCGACCCCGCCGAGTTTCGTGAGCAGCGACTTGAAGCCGTGATGTTCGAGGAAAGCGCGCAAGGGCGCGTCGGGGATGCCCTTGATGTCCAACTCGTCGAGCGGCTGGGGCATGTCGCCGTCGCACTTGAGCGTGACGAGGACCTTTGAGAGCCGGGCGTTGTCGGCGTGCTCGATAAGATTGTCGCGCAGCTTGCCGGGCTTCATCGCCGGGGCGGCGGCGAGGACGGCTTCCAGGTCGCCGTGCTCGATCAGCAGCTTGGCCGCGGTCTTCGGCCCGACGCCGGGAACTCCGGGCACGTTGTCGACCGCGTCGCCCATCAGCGCCAGCACGTCGCCGAGCTTGTCGGGGCCGACGCCGAATTTCTCCTGGACGTACTCCGGCCCGAGTGTCCGGTTGTTCATCGTGTCGAGCATGTCGACCGACGGATCGGTCATCAGCTGCATCAGATCCTTGTCGGAACTGACGATCGTGACGCGCCACCCCTGCGCGAGTGCGGCTTGCGTATAGCAGGCGATGATGTCGTCCGCCTCCAGCCCCTCCTCCTCGATACATGGCAGCGAAAAGGCGCGGGTGGCGTCGCGGATCATCGGGAACTGGGGAACCAGGTCCTCGGGCGGCGGCGGGCGATGCGCCTTGTACTGATCGTACAGCTCGTTCCGGAAGGTGTGGCTCGACTTGTCGAGGATCACCGCCATGTGGGTGGGGCCATCGGCCTTGTGGAGCGCGTCGGCGAGCTTCCACAGCATGGTGGTGTAGCCATACACCGCCCCGACCGGCTCGCCATGCTTGTTGGTGAGCGGCGGCAGGCGGTGATAGGCGCGGAAGATGTAGCCGGAGCCGTCGACCAGGTAGAGGTGGGGCATGGCGGGGATGTAGCGGGTGACGCGGGCGGCGTCATCCGTGACTCGCGGACCAACCCTCCCATCGTTCGTCCTGAGTAGAGACTGAGCGGAGCGAAGGCTCGTATCGAAGGGCAGCCCGCCACACGGTCCTTCGATAGGCCACTTCGCTGCGCTCAGCGGCTACTCAGGACGAACGGCCGAGGGCTCTAGCCCCCCGCTTCGCTGTCCTCGCTCGCGCCCCCCATCGTCGGCGCGCCGCGGTAGCCGGTCAGCGCGGAGGCGGCGGCCTGGATCAGCTGCTGGCGCTCGCGCATCGGTGCGGCGGTGTCGCCGATCATCACCGCGATCGCGTAGCGACGGCCGTCGGGGGCCGTCATCAGCCCGACATCGTTGAAGCCGGCGTTCTTGCGCCCGAGCTCCTGCCCGGTGCCGGTCTTGTGCGCGAGGCTCCAGCCCGGCGGGAGCGCCGCCTTCAGGCGCGCGCGGCCGGTGACGGTCGAGGACATGGTCGAGAGCAGCAGGCGCGTCGACGTCTCGCTCAGCAGCTCGCCGCGGGCGAGGCGGGCGAGCGCGTCGGCGATCGCGAGCGGGGCAGCGCCGTCGATCGGATCGTTGACGTAAGCCGCAAAGGCGGCGGCGCGGACCTCCGGCGAAAGGCGCGAGCGCGCGATCTCGAAGCTGTTGCCCACCGCATAGCTCTGCTGCCAGGTCAGCCCCGCGGTGGCCGACTGGAGCAGCCGCTCGCCGGGGCCGAAACGGATGTCGCCGAGCCGCTTCTCCTCGATCATCGCGCGTACCGCGGGAGGGCCGCCGACCAGGGTCAGCAGGCGGTCGTTGGCGGTGTTGTCGCTCTGCGTCAGCGCGCGGAACATGAGGGTCCCGACCGTCGTGGTGTACGCGCCCGACTTCACGACGAGGCCGGCGATCGGCTGGTGGAACAGCGTCAGGTCGGCCGGGGTGATGGTGACGGGGTCGTCGAGGCGAAGGCGGCCGCGGTCGCGCTGGTCGAGCACGGTGATTGCGACCCAGAGCTTGGAGACGCTCTGCTGCGGCATCCGCTGGCGCGCGCCGGCCTCGACCGTCCAGCCCTCGTCGACCGCGCGGATCGCCACGCCGGCCTTGCCGGGGAAGGAGGCGACGAGCGCGGCGACCCGCTGCCGAAGGCCCACCGGCGAGCGATCGGGCGCGCGCGGGCGCGGGGCGGGGACGGGGATCGCGACGACATAGGCGGGGGCGCTGGCGGCCGGCGCACGCGCGGTCTGGCCGGGGCGGCTGCCCGATCCGCAGGCGACGAGCGCCCCAGCGGCCGCCAGCCCCATCAGCCAACCGATTGCGCGCGTCATGCCTTGCGTGTGTCCCGCCCCGAGTTGCGGCGACGTTACGTGGGAAATCGTCATGCGAAACAGCTTCTTGCCGCTCGTGCGGTGAACCGCGCCTGAAGCGGGGCGGGGCGAATCGGGGCGTGCGCGACTATGGAACCAGCACCGTGTCGACCGCCTCCGGCAGCATCTCGGGCCAGTCGAGATTGAAGTGAAGCCCCCGGCTCTCGTGCCGCGCCAGCGCCGAACGGACGATGAGCTCGGCGGTCTGGAGGAGGTTGCGGAGTTCGATCAGGTCCGAGGTGACCCGGAAGTGGCCGTAATAATCCTCGACCTCCTTCGTCAGCAGCGCGATGCGGTGCTGTGCGCGCTCGAGCCGCTTGGTGGTGCGGACGATCCCGACGTAGTTCCACATGAAGCGGCGGATCTCGGTCCAGGTCTGCTGGATCACGACCTCCTCGTCCGAATCGGTGACGCGGCTCTCGTCCCAGGCGCGGATCGGGGGCACGGGCGGGAAGGCGTCCCAGTGCGCGGCGATGTGCTGCGCCGCGGCTTCGCCGAAGACGAAGCATTCGAGCAGCGAGTTCGAGGCGAGACGGTTGGCGCCGTGGAGCCCGCTCTCGGTGCATTCGCCCGCGGCGTAGAGGCCGGGCAGGTCGGTCTTCCCGTCCCGGTCGATGACGATGCCGCCGCAGGTGTAATGCTGGGCGGGGACGACCGGGATCGGCTGGCGCGTCATGTCGATGCCGAGGCCGATCAATTTGTCGTAGATGTTCGGGAAATGGCCGCGGACGAAGTCGGCGGGCATGTGGCTGATGTCGAGGTGGACGAAATCGAGGCCGTAGCGCTTGATCTCGGCGTCGATCGCGCGGGCTACTACATCGCGCGGCGCGAGCTCCATCCGCTCGGCGTCGTAATAGGTCATGAAGCGCTTGCCGGTGGTCGGATTGATCAGCCGTCCGCCTTCGCCCCGCACCGCCTCGGTGATGAGGAAGTTCTTGACCTGGAGGTTGTAGAGGCAGGTCGGGTGGAACTGCATCATCTCCATGTTCGAGATGCGGCAGCCCGCACGCCACGCCATCGCGATCCCGTCGCCGGTCGCGCCGCGGGGGGCGGTGGAAAAGAGGTAGGTCCGGCCCGCGCCGCCGGTTGCGAGCACCGTCGCGCGCGCGGTGTGGAGGTTGACGCGGCCCGACGCGCGATCGACCGCATAGACGCCCCAGACGTTGCCCGCGCCCGAATAGCGTTCCTCGTGGCGGCTGGTCGCAAGGTCGATCGCGACCTGGTTCGGGACGAGGGTGATGTTGGGGTGCGCCTCGGCCGCGCGCTGAAGCGCCTCCTGCACCGCCCAGCCGGTCGCGTCGGCGACGTGGACGATCCGTCGGTGGCTGTGCCCGCCCTCGCGCGTGAGGTGGAGCGCGTTCCCCTCCTGCGCGAACGGCACGCCGAGCCGCTGGAGCCGCTCGATCGCGGCCGGGGCGCCGCCGACCACGAACTCGACGACCGCCCGGTCGTTGAGCCCCGCGCCCGCGACCATCGTGTCCTCGACATGGCTTTCGAACGTGTCGCCCGGTTCGAGCACGGCGGCGATGCCGCCTTGCGCCCAAGCCGTCGACCCCTCGTTGAGCGCGCCCTTCGCCAGCACGGTGACGCGGAAGCGATCGGCGAGGTTGAGCGCGGCGGTGAGCCCCGCGGCGCCGGAGCCGACGATCAGGACGTCGGCGGCGATGATGGGCGGGGGAGGAGCGCTGGCCATGTGCGCGTCTGTGACACGGAAATGACGATGCGCAACTCCCGCGGCGACTGCGACGAGCCGCGGAACGCGACTCCCGTCCCGCGCATTCCGGCGATCCAGTGAGTGACAAAGCCAAGACCGATCGCGCCCGCGAACGCGCCGCGCGGCTCCGCGACGAAGCCGCGAACTGCCTCACCTTCGCGGTGCGCGAGGACGACGAGGCGCATGCCGCCGAGCTGATCGACGAGGCGCTCCGGCTCGCGCGCCGGTCGCGCGAGCTGGCGGGCGCCTAGCTGGATCAGGCGGTGCGGATCGCTGTCGTCGCGCCGGCGAGCACCGCCGCATCCTCTACGAAGCCCGTTGCGGTCTGGCCCCAACGCGCCATTGCGGTGCACCGCGCTCGCCACCCAACGTAGGATGCAGCGAGCGCGGTCGCGCCGCCGACCGCCGCGCCGAGCCATCGCCCGTCGCGCGGCGCCAGCGCCATCCCCGCGATCGCAGAGGTCACAAGGCGGGCGGCGAGGCCGATCGGGACGATCCGGTCGGGCGCGGACGGCTGCTTGTCGCCCGCCATCTCAGCGACGGCCAGTAAGGTCGCGCCGGCGGCGACGAGCGGGTGCGAGAGCAATGCAGGCGCGCCGCTGTTCTCGGGCAACTCGCCCCGCGCGCCGGCGACCGCGACTGCGGCGAGCGGGGTCATCGCGCGCTGACCGCCGACGAGGCCGATGAGGAAGGACGCGAGCATTGGAAATCTCCGGCGCTGACGGTTTCACCGACAGCGCGCGAAGCCGGAGGACGTTCCTAGCGCCCGTCCGCCGCCCGCGTCAGGCTGAGGAACACGTCTTCCAGATCGGGCTCGCGAGTCGAGACGTCGACGATCCCGAAGCCGGCGCCCTGGACCGCGCCGAGCACTTCGCCCGCGTTGACCCGATCCTTGGCGTAGGTGATCTCCAGCGTGCGCGCGCCCTTGAGCACGATCTTCTGGAAGCAGGCGTTTTCCGGCACCTGCGCGACATCCCGATCGACGGTGACCGCGACGAGCTTTTCCTGCGCCTTGCCGACGAGGTCGCGGGTCGGTTCGTCGGCGATGACGCGACCGTGATTGATGATCGCGATCCGGTCGCAGAGCGCCTCGGCCTCTTCGAGATAATGGGTGGTCAGCACCACCGTCACGCCGCGATCGTTGAGCGAGCGGACGTAGGTCCACAGCTGCTGCCGGAGTTCGATGTCGACCCCCGCGGTCGGCTCGTCGAGGACGAGGACGGGGGGCGAATGGACCATCGCCTTGGCGACCATCAGCCGCCGCTTCATGCCGCCCGAGAGCGTCCGCGCGTAGGCATCGGCCTTGTCCTCGAGATGCACGGCGCGGAGCAGGTCCATGCTCTGGCGCGCGTTCTTGGCGACGCCGTAGAGCCCGGCCTGGATCTCGAGCGTCTCGAACGGGGTGAAGAAGGGATCGAACAGGATCTCCTGGTTGACGATCCCGATCGAGGCCTTGGCGTTGCGCGGGTGCCGGTCGATGTCGAAGCCCCAGATCGACGCGCTCCCGCCGGTCTTATTGACGAGTCCTGCAAGGATGTTGATGAGCGTCGACTTGCCGGCGCCATTGGGGCCGAGCAGCCCGAAGATGCTGCCCTGCGGCACCTCCAGCGACACGCCGTCGAGCGCGCGCTTGCCGCCCGCGTAGGTCTTGCAGAGGTCGCGGATGGCGATGGCGGCTTCGGTCATGCAGGCGCGTTACCGGCCGGAGGGGACGATTGCTAGCGCGTGGCGCGCTTGCTAACGCGCCGGGCCATGCAGCCGCCTCCTCAGATCGCCCGCACCAGCCAGGCCCGCGTCGCCTGCGACGGCGCGCACGACGGCCTTCCCGCCGCGCTCGGCCACCCGCGCGTCTATCTCCAGATCGACGAGACCGGCTATGTCGACTGCGGCTATTGCGACCGGCGGTTCGTCCTGATCGGCGGGCCGGCCGACGGCGCGGACCAGAGCGCCCTGCCCGACCACGGCGACGGCGCGGGGCGCTAGGCGCGACGCCAGTCGCCGGGCGCGAGCCCATCCAAGCTCCAGTCGCCGATGCGCCAGCGCACCAGCCGCAGCGTCGGGTGGCCGACCGCCGCCGTCATCCGGCGGACCTGGCGGTTGCGGCCTTCGGTGATCGTCAGCCGCAGCCAGCCGTCGGGCACGGTCTTGCGGACGCGGACCGGCGGTTCGCGCGGCCAGAGCGCAGGCGGGTCGATTCGCTCGGCCGCCGCGGGGCGCGTCGGCCCGTCCTTCAGGCGGACGCCGCGACGCAGCGCCTCGAGCGTAGAATCGGCGATCTCGCCCTCGACCTGGACGAGATAGGTCTTCTCCAGCTTGAAGCGGGGATCGGCGATCCGCGCCTGGAGCCGACCGTCGTCGGTCAGCAGCAGCAGCCCCTCGCTGTCGAGATCGAGGCGGCCGGCAGGATAGACGCCGGGGACGTCGAGGTGGTCGGACAGCGTCGGGCGGCGCTGGTCGTCGGTGAACTGGCAGAGGACGCCGTAAGGCTTGTTGAAGAGGATCAGCGTCATCGCCGGGATCAGCGGGCGGCCACGCTGAGCGCCAGCGCCTCGGCGACCTTGATCCCGTCGACCGCGGCCGAAAGGATGCCGCCGGCATAGCCCGCGCCCTCGCCCGCCGGGTAGAGCCCGGCGGTGTTGACGCTCTGCAAGTCGGCGCCGCGGGTGAAGCGCACCGGCGAGGAGGTCCGCGTCTCGACTCCGGTCATCAGCGCGTCGGGATGGTCGTAGCCGGGGATCTGGCGGCCGAACACCGGCAGCGCCTCGCGCATCGCGGCGACCGCGAAGTCGGGCAGGCAGTCGGCGAGGTCGGCGGGGCGGACGCCGGGGCGGTAGGAGGGCTGGACCGAGCCGATCGCGGTCGAGGACCGCGCGGCGAGGAAGTCCTCCAGCCGCTGCGCGGGGGCCTGATAGTCCGATCCGCCGGCGACGAACGCCTGCGACTCCCAATGGCGCTGGAGCGCGAGGCCGGCGAGCGGGTGGCCCGGATAGTCGCGCGCCGGATCGATCGCGACGACGAGGCCGGAGTTGGCGTTGCGCTCGTTGCGCGAATATTGGCTCATGCCGTTGGTCGCGACGCGGCCTTCCTCCGAAGTCGCAGCGACGACGGTGCCGCCGGGGCACATGCAGAAGCTGTAGACCGCGCGGCCGTTCGAACATTGGTGCGACAGATGGTATTCGGCCGCGCCGAGGACCGGGTGGCCCGCGCTCGGCCCGAAGCGCGCGCGGTCGATCCACGACTGCGGATGCTCGATGCGGACGCCGATCGCGAAGGGCTTCGCCTCGACATGGACCCCGGCGTCGTGGAGCATGGCGAAGGTGTCGCGCGCGCTGTGGCCGATCGCGAGGACGACGCGGTCGGCGGCCAGATACCCGCCGGTGTGGAGGTGGAGGCCGCGGATCCGGCGCGTCCCGTGCGGGTCGGTGGCGACGTCGAGTCCGTCGACGCGGGTGCCGAAGCGATATTCGCCGCCGAGCGCCTCGATCGAGGCGCGCAGGCTCTCGACCATCGTCACTAGGCGGAAGGTGCCGATGTGGGGGTGCGCCTCGGTCAGGATCTCGGGCGGGGCGCCCGCCGCGACGAACTCGGTCAGCACCTTGCGGTCGAGATGACGCGTGCCCTTGATCCGGCTGTAGAGCTTGCCGTCGGAGAAGGTGCCCGCGCCGCCCTCGCCGTACTGGACGTTCGATTCGGGATCGAGGACGCCGCGGCGCCACAGTCCCCAGGTGTCCTTGGTCCGCTCGCGCACGACCTTGCCGCGTTCGAGGATGATCGGGCGGAAGCCCATCTGGGCAAGGATCAACGCCGCGAACAGCCCGCACGGGCCGGTGCCGATCACGACCGGGCGCAGGCCGCCGACAGGGGCGGTCGCGACCGGGCGATAGCGGGTGTCGGGCGTGGGGCGCACGTTGGGGTCGTCCGCGAAGCGCGCGAGCACCGCCGCCTCGTCGCGGAGCGCGAGGTCGACGGTGTAGATCAGCTGGATCGCGGTCTTCTTGCGCGCGTCGTTCCCGCGGCGCGCGACTTCGTAGGCCAGCAGCGCCTCGCGATCGACGCCGAGGCGGCGGCAGATCGCGGCGGGCAGCGCCTCGTCGTCGTGGTCGAGCGGCAAGGCGAGATTGGTCAGACGCAGCATGGGGGCGATGTAGCGATCGGGGAACGGCTGCGCCAATCGGGGAACAGAGCCACGGTCCGGAGATCACGCCGCGGCCAAGCCGCGTCGGCTCTGCGTCCGATGGCGCGGGACGCTCTGTCGGGGCGACCTGGCGTTCTCTCCGCGATCGCCCGACAGGCGCGACCTCACGCTTCGGGGCGAGTCGTGTCCACGGCCTGCCACCCGGAGCGCGGGCGGATCTGGCTCTGGGTGCGATAGTCCACGTCCGCGTAGGTCAGCGCACTGAACTCTTTGCGCTTCGGCCCCAAATAGCCGAACAGGAACGCGCCCACCTTGCGCATCTGGATTTCTTCCGTTCCCTCGGTGATCCGGTAGCGGCGATGATGACGGAAGATGTGCTCGAACGGCTTGTGCCGTGAATAGCCGATTCCGCCGTGGACCTGGATCGCCCGGTCCGCCGCTTCGCAGCACAGCCGGTTCGCCCAGTAATTGCACATCGAGACCTTGTCGGAAATCCGCTTCTCGACCTCCGGGTGCGACATCTGGTCCATCTCCCACGCGGTCTTGCGGATCAGCAGCCGCAGCATCTCGCACTGCGTGGCGAGCTCGACCAGCGGGAACTGGATCGCCTGGTTCCGGGCGAGCTCCTCGCCGAACGGCTGCCGGATGCGCGCGTAGCGCACCGATTCCTCGACGCAATAGACCGCCGCGCCGAGCGAACCGGCCGCCTGACGGATGCGGTTCTCGTGGACGAAGCTCTGCGCCAGCGGCAGCCCGTTGTCGAACGGTCCGAAGATCGCGCTTTCCGGCACCCAGACGTCCTTGAACGACACGCGCGGATGGTCGGTCGGCATGTTGTAGGTCCACAGATATTGCTCGACCTTGACGCCTTCGTCGTCGGCCGGGACCAGGAAGCAGGTAATGCCCTTGGCCGCGCCATCCTCGCCGCTGGTGCGCGCGAACAGCGCGCAGTGCGTGGCGACGTGCATGCCGGTCGTCCACATCTTCTCGCCGTTGAGCAGGTAACCGGGCACGCCGTTGCGCACCTCGGGCACGCCGCGCGTCTCCATATGCGTCGCGTCCGAGCCGTGATGCGGCTCGGTCAGCCCGAAGGTGATCCGGCGCGTGCCGTCGAACATGCCCTGGATGAACTCCGAGCGCTGCTCGTCCGTCCCGAAATCGTCGAACATCTTCGCGAACGGGTTGTTGGCGACGATCGAATGCTCGGTCTGCTGATCGTAGTGGAGCCCCAGCCCCTTGGCGGCGAGATATTCGCGGATGACCGTCATCCACAGGTTCGATCCGCCCTTGCCGCCGAACTTGGGATCCATCGCGAAGCGCAGGTGGCCGGCGCGGTCGGCGCGACGCTTGGCTTCGCGCATCAGCTCCTCCCACTCGGGCCGCGGCAATCCGTCGTTCTCGAAATCGGTGCGAGCCCATTCGCGCCGGTGATCGAAGAACCGGACGTTGTCGTCCTGATCCTCGAGCGGCTTGATCTCGGCCTCGATGAAGGCGTCGAGTTCCTTGAGATAGTCGCGCAGCTCCTGCGGAAGTTCGAAGTCCATCAGCTCTCTCCATCAATCGCGTCGCGATCGTTCGCCGCGCGCAGGTAGGTTTCGTACTTGGGTTGATCGATCGCCAGCGTGTCGATGGTGGTCGCCCAGAGGTGCGCGACCAGTCGCTCGTCGTCACGGGCGATCGCGCCGGTGCGGATCGCGGCGCACAGCGCCTCATTGAGCTCAGCCGTCTCGCCCGACCGCGCGAGCAGCGCCGTCAGCCGATCGTGCTCGCGCGCCTGCGCGGACGCGCCGGACGCCAGCTCGCGGCGGCAGATGTCGAGCACGTTGCCCGCGACCCGGGCGTGAAAGGCGAGCCGCCCGTCGAGCGCGGGCAGCACCTCACGGCGCAGGAAATCCGCCACCGCCTCGATCAGCTCGAGCGCCTGCGGTTCCTCACGCATGGCGCATCCCCGTCAGCGGCGCGAGGATGGCGAGCAGGTCGATCTCGGTCTCCGAGGCGCGCCGACCGATCGCCGCGCGCTCGACCGAGCGGTCGCCCGCCTGGAACTCGCGCGCCATCATCGCGCACGAAAGCCCCCAGCGCAGCGTGCCGAGCACCTCGTGGAAGCGCACCCGATCGGCGTCGGGCCTTACACCGCTCGCCGCCTCGTAGCCGTCGAACAAGTCCTCGCGCGCGCCGAACCCGCCGACCGGCCGATCGATCGCGCCGAACCGCCAGGAGGTGACGCAGAGCCATCCGAGATCCGCCATCGGATCGCCGCGGTGGACGACTTCCCAGTCGAGCACCGCGCGCAGCCCGTCCGCGTCGACGAGGATGTTGCCGTTGCGGAGGTCGCCGTGGACGACGCACGCCCTGGTCGGCTCCGGCGGGCGATGCTCGGCGAGCCAGCGCAGACTCCACTCGACCACCGGGCGCGCGAGGCCGTTCGCGCGATATTGCTGCTCTGCGCCCTCGAGTGCCGCGGCCACGCCGCCTTCGCGTAAGGGCGCTCCGGCGGGATCGAGCGCGTGGATCCGCGCCGCCGCCTCGCCGAGTTGAAACGCGAGCCGTTCGCGCGCGCGGGCGTATTCGGCGTTGCGCAGGATGCGACGCGCCAGCGATTCGCCCTCGACGTGCGACATCAGGTAACCGGCGCCGAGCCCGTCGCCCTCGCCGAGAACCTCGACGATGTCGGGTACCGGCACGCCCGCGCGGCCCCCGCGCGCGATCATCTCGGCCTCCAGCCACATCGGCGTCGCCGACGGGCGCGGCCGAAGACCCGGCGGGTTCCGGCGCAGGATGAGCCGGCGCCGCACGTCGCGGTCGACGACGGTGAACGCCCAGATCTCCTGGCTCGCCCCGGCCGAAAGGCGCCGCAGCGAGTCGATCCGCGCCGCGGGCCCGAACCGGCGAGCGGCCAGACGCATCAAGCCTTCGGCCGGATCGCCGGCATCGATGCGCTCGCTGGCAAGTGCGTTCACGCGACTCCCTCCTCGTCCGTCCGTGTCGCGAATCGAGCGTCACGACACAAGAGAAAATAGACGCTGTTATAACGGACTGGCCGATGCACTCCGTGTGCTTAGCGGTCCATGCCGCCCCTCGGCGGTCGCCCGCTTGCGCCGATAAATGGAACTTGTTATACATCTTTCCGGCTGATGCGGGCGACGATCGATCGTCCTCACGGCTTAGGAGAAAGCCCGGGCGGGGGTTCAGACGAGCCCTTCGGACGCGCTTGGACGCCGTCTTGAGCGGCAGGGGAGGATCGATGAAGGGCTTGACCTCGGCGCTTGCGGGCGCGTCACTGCTTTCGCTGGCGGTCGCCCTGCCGGCCGTCGCCCAGACCGGAGATGCGAACCCGCCTGCGGCGACCTCCGGTCCGCCGCAAGCGGCAGGTCCCGACGGCGCCGGCACCATCCCCGACGTGATCGTCACCGCCGAAAAGCGGGAGCAGCGGATCAACGATGTCGGCATGTCGATCTCGGTGCAAAGTGGCGAACAGCTGACCCAGCTGGGCATCACCGACACCGCCAGCCTGGCCAAGGTGACGCCCGGACTGAACTTCACGCCCAGCGCCTACGGCACGCCGATCTACACCATCCGAGGCGTGGGTTTTCAGGACACCTCGCTCGCCGCCAGCCCCACCGTCAGCATCTATACCGATGAAACGCCGCTGCCGTTCTCGATCACGACGATCGGTGCGGCGCTGGACGTCCAGCGCGTCGAAGTGCTCAAGGGACCGCAGGGGATCCTGTTCGGTCAGAACGCGACCGGCGGCGCCATCAACTACGTCGCCAACAAGCCGGGCGACCATCTGGAGATGGGGGTGGACGCGAGCTACGGCCGGTTCGACCAGCTCGACATCCAGGCGTTCATCTCTACCCCGCTCACCGACACGCTGGGGATCCGGGTCGCGGGCCGGCGGCAGTCGATGAGCGACTGGCAGCGCGGCTACACCACGCCGATCTCCTCCGGGCAGCAGGACCTGTGGATCGGGCGCGCGATCCTGGAGTGGCGGCCGACGGCGGCGTTCCGGGCGATGCTGAACGTCAACGGCTGGAAGGATCGCAGCGACACGCAGGTTCCGCAATTCTACGGCATCATCCCGCTCAACCCGACGAACGGGGTCGATCCGCGTCTCCTCGCCTATCCGCTCGCCCCGCATGACCCGCGCGCCGCCGATCGCAGCGCGTGCATCAACAATTCGCCGTTCAACGAGCCGTTCAACGCGATCCCGCCGCCGTACGGCTACGACCCGTCCCGGCCGAGCACCGCGACCAACTGCACCAGCCTCGCTCGCGACAACAGTTTCTTCAACGCCTCGCTGCGGCTCGAATATGACATCGCCGACGACATAACGCTGACCTCGCTGACCGCCTACGAGCATTTCGACCGCTCCCAGCCGGTCGAAGGGGACGGCGTCGTCTATCAGAACTACGAATCGCAGCAGCGCGGCTACACGGACACCGTGTTCCAGGAACTACGGCTGTCGGGCAGCTTCGGCGGGCAGGGCAGCTGGATCGCCGGCGGCAATTTCGAACACGACAAGACCTACGACAATTTCCTCCAGAGCTACGGCGGCTCCAGCGCCGTGCCGACGCTCGGCATCCTGCTCGGGCCGACCAATCCGCAGAACCGTCAGACGACCAAGACCTACGCCGGGTTCGCCAACGTCGAATATCCGATCCTGCCCAATCTGACCGCGCATGCGGGTGTCCGCTACACCGAGGTCGACAAGGACTATCGCGGTTGCGCGCACGATTCGGGAGACGGCACCTGGTCGGCGGCGTCGAAGGTGATCCAGAACCTGCTCGCCTTCGTGAACGGCTCGATCACCGCCGAGCAGTTCGCCGCCGGCGACGGCCCCGGCATCGATCCGGGACCGGGCGCGTGCGCGACCACCGGCCCGGGCCCGACCTTCAATCCCGCCTCGCCCGACTTCACCGAGAAACTGTACCAGGACAATGTCTCGTTCCGCGCGGGCGTCGACTGGAAGGTGGTGCCCGGCACCTTGCTCTACGCGAACGTCAGCCGCGGCTACAAGGCCGGAGGCTTTCCCACCGTCGCGACCTCCTCGTCGACTCAGCTCACCCCCGCGGTGCAGGAGGAACTGCTCGCCTACGAAGCCGGCTTCAAATCGTCGCTGCTCGGACGCCGGCTCCAGCTGAACGGCGCCTTCTTCTATTACGACTACACCAACAAGCAGATCCTCGGCAGCCTGAACGACGTCGTGTTCGGGGCGCTGCCGGCGCTCGTGAACGTTCCCAAGTCGGAGGTGATCGGGTTCGAGCTCTCCGGCGTGGCGACCCCGACGGACGGGCTGACGCTGTCCTCCGGCGTCAGCTACGCCAAGAGCCGGGTGATCGGCGACTATTTCAATTTCGACCCGTTCACCCCGACGCCGGTCAACTTCAAGGACGAGCCGTTCCCCAACTCTCCGCCCTGGACCGCTTACGGCGACGTTCAGTACGAGGTCCCGATCTCGGCGCAGATCAAGGGCTTCCTCGGCGGAACGGTGAACTACCAGAGCAGCACCCGCCAGTTCTTCTACGATCAGGGTCCCAACCCGGCCCAGTCGCGCGACATCCTGCGCATCCCGGCGCGCACCCTGCTCGATCTGCGCGCAGGGATCGAAAGCGGCCCCTGGCGCCTGTCGGCCTATGTGCGGAACGTGACCGACGAATGGTATTGGACGCAAGCGGTCCACACCAACGACATTCTGGGGCGCTATACGGGAATGCCGCGGACGTACGGCGTGACGGTGAGCTGGCGCTACTGAGCCGCCGAGCGGTCGCAGACGGCCGCTCCGCCGGGACGTCCTGTCGCCGCGGCGGGACCGAGATCCAATCAGGAGGAAACGCCGCCGTGTCGATCGATTTCGAGATCCCCGCCGACGCCGCCGCGGTGCGCGAACAGGTGCGCCATTGGGTCCGGGACGAGTGCAAGCCCGCCGAGGACCGTCTGGCCGCCGGCGAGGACTTCAAGACGGTGCTGGCGGAGCTGCGCGCCAAGGCGCGCGCGCAGGGGCTCTGGTGTCCGTTCATCCCGCGCGAACATGGCGGCATGGGGCTCGGCCCGCTCGCCAACGCGCTGGTCCAGATGGAGCTCGGCGAAAGCCACCTGGGCGCGCTTTCGATGAACACGCAAGGTCCCGACGACGCGACCATGCTGACGCTGCTGGCGCACGGCACCGACGATCAGAAGGAACGCTTCCTCAAGCCGCTGCTCGCGGGCGAAAAGCGCATCTGCTATTCGATGACCGAAAAGGCGGCGGGCGCCGACGCGACCGGGATGCAGACCCGCGCGGTGAAGGACGGCAACGCCAATTACGTGCTCAACGGGGAGAAGTGGTTCTCCTCCGCCGCGAGCGTCGCCGACATCGCGCTGGTGATGGCGATGACCGATCCCGATGCGCCGCGCCACCAGCGGTATTCCACCTTCATCGTCGAACTGCCGAACCCCGGCTACCGGATCGTGCGCGACATCCCGACGATGGCGGTCCACGGGCGGCTGACCGACGTGCTGGGCGGCGGCCATTCCGAAATCGAGATCACCGATCTGGTGGTCCCGGCGACCAACCTCCTGGGCGGCGAGGGCAACGGCTTCGCCATGGGGCAGCACCGGCTCGCCTATGGCCGGCTCCGCCACGGGATGCACAACGTGTCGATGGCGCAGCGCGCGCTCGATCTCGCGACGGCGCACGTCATCCAGCGCGAGACCTTCGGCAAAAAGCTGTCGGAGCGGCAGGGCGTCCAGTGGATGCTCGCCGACTGCGCCGCCGAACTCTACAAGGCGCGGCTCATGCTGCTCCACATCGCCTACAAGGCGGAGCGCGGCGAGGATCTGCGCCAGGAGAACTCGATCGCGAAGGTGTTCCTGGCGAACATGGTCCACCAGGTGGTGGACACCGCCATCCAGCTGCACGGTGCGCTCGGCTTCAGCCTCGATACGCCCCTCGCGGCCTGGTACACGGGCATCCGCTCGCAGCGGCTGGTCGACGGGCCGGACGAGGTCCACCGCTGGACGGTCGGCCGCAACGTCATCAAGGCGTTCGAGCGCGACGGCACCACCGCCGCGGCCTGCGGCGGGGCGCTTCTCTGAAACCGGATCGTCGAACGGGTCCCGCCCGGCGGGCGCGGCGGAGGAGAGCAGGATGAGCGGACGCACGGTGTTGGTCTGCGGCGCGAGCGGCGTCATCGGTCAGGCGGTCTGCGAGCGGTTCGCCGCCGCTCCCGACACCCGCGTCGTCGGCCTGTCGCGGCGCCCGCCGGTTCTGCGCGGCGGCCTGGCGGTCGAGCACCGTCCCGTCGACCTGCTCGACGCCGACGCTTGTCGCGACGCGGTGTCCGATCTCTCGGCGGTGACCCACCTCATCTACGCGGCCCTGTACGAGAAACCGGGCCTGGTCGCCGGCTGGTTCGAACAGGATCAGATGGACACCAACCTGCGCATGATGCGCAACCTGATGGACCCGCTGCTGACGGCCGCGCGCGGGCTCCGGCACGTCAGCGCGTTCCAGGGCACCAAGGCCTATGGCGCGCACCTCCACCGCATCGCCGTCCCCGCTCGCGAGGACCGCGAGCGCGACCCGCACGCCAATTTCTACTGGCTCCAGGAGGATGACCTGCGCGCCCGGCGCGCGCAGGCCGACTGGGCGCTGACGATCTGGCGGCCGCAGATCGTGTTCGGCACCGCGACCGGGGTCGCGATGAACGTGATCCCGGTGCTGGGCGCCTATGCCGCGATCTGTCGCGAGCTCGGCCGCCCGCTCGCCTTTCCGGGCCGGCCCGGCGGCGTCGGCGAAGCGGTCGACGCGGACCTGATCGCCCGCGCGCTCGACTGGGCGAGCCAAGCGCCCGCCGCGGGCGACCAGACGTTCAACATCACCAACGGCGACGTCTTCTCCTGGGACAACGTCTGGCCCGCGATCGCGCGCGCGGTCGATCTCGAGCCCGCGTTCGGCGAGCCCTTCTCGCTCGCGCGGTTCCTTGCAGATCATGCCGACGTCTGGGACCGGATCGTCGCGCGCGAGCATCTCCGGCCGCTGACGATCCCGGCGCTGGTCGGCGAATCGCACCATTATGCCGACCTGCTGTTCGGGGTTCACGCCCCGCCGGAGGCGACGCGCGAGCCGATCCTCGTCAGCACGATCAAGGTGCGCCAGGCGGGCTTCGGCGACTGCGAGGACACCGAGCGCATGTTCGCCCGGCTGCTCGGCAGACTGGCGGAGGAACGGATCGTTCCGGCGGTCCGGTCGGGGCGGGAGTGATGCGTTAGGATCTGCAACCGGGAAGGGAGAGGACGATGCTGCTGAGCGACGTGCCCGTGCTGGCGGCGCACCGTGCGCCGACGCGGGTGGCGGTGCGCCACGGCGAGCGCGAGCTGCGGTACGACGTGATGCGCGATCGCTGCCGGCAGCTCGCGAACACGCTGCTCGCTCATGGCGCGCCCGGCGACCGGGTGGCGATCCTCGCCGAGAACTGCCTCGAATACGCGCTTTGCTATTACGGCGTGCCGGGCGCGGGGATGACGCTGACCTTCCTCAACTATCGTCTCGCCGCCGCCGAACTCGCCTGGATCATCAACGACGCCGGGCCGCGGGTCCTGATCGTGCAGGACAGGTATCTGGGCGCGGTGCGCACGATCCGCGACCGGATCTCGTCGGTCGAGCGGCTGGTGGTGATCGGCGCGTCCGACGCGGAGGCGATCGGCTTCGACGCCTGGATCGCCGACGCACCGACGACCGAGCCGGCGACCCGGCCCGACGAGGAGTCGCTCGCCTGGCTGCTCTACACCTCGGGCACGACCGGGCTGCCGAAGGGGGCGATGCTGAGCCACCGCAACGTGATGGCGGCGGTCCTCAACAGCCTGGCCAGCTGGGATCGCGAGCCGGACTCGCACTATCTGCTGACGTTCCCGATGTACCACGTCGCCGGCTACGGCATGGTGGTCAACCACTGCCGCGCCGCCGAGCTGACGATCCTCCCCAGCTTCGATCCGGAAACGCTGTTCGGCCTGATCGAGCGTCACGCCATCACCGCCACCGCGGCCGCCCCGACGATGATCGCGATGCTGCTCGATCATCCCTCGATGCCGCGATACGATCTCTCCTCGCTCCGCAACGTCGGCTACGGGGCGTCGGCGATGCCCGCGGCGGTGCTGCTGCGCGCGCGGGAGAAGTGGCCGCAGGTGCGGTTCGGGACCGGCTTCGGCATGACCGAGCTCGCCGGCAACGTCATGGTGCTGACCGCCGACGAGCATGATCTCGCGATCGATGAAGGGCTGCCGATCCTCGCCTCCGTCGGGCGCCAGATGATGCTCGCGCGCGTCCGCGTGGTGGACGAGGCGATGCGCGACGTCGGGCCGGGGGTGGAGGGCGAGATCGTCGTCCAGGGCGATCAGGTCCTGCGCGGTTATTGGCGCAACCCGGAGGCGACCGCCAAGGCCTTCACCGACGGCTGGTTCCACACCGGCGACGTCGGCCGCTGGGACGAGAACCAGTATCTCACCATCGTCGATCGCAAGAAGGACATGATCGTGACTGGGGGCGAGAACGTCTATCCGCGCGAGGTGGAGGAGGCGCTCTATCGCCACCCGGCGGTGCTGGAGGCGGCGGTGATCGGTGCGCCCGACCCGGTCTGGGGCGAGAGCGTGGTCGCCGTGGTGACGCCGCGCGAGGGCGCCCGCCCCGCCGCCGCCGAGCTGATCGCCCATTGCCGCGACCATATCGCCAGCTACAAGAAGCCCAAGGCGGTCGCGTTCGTCGCCGAGCTGCCCAAGAACGCCTCCGGCAAGGTGCTGAAGCGGACTTTGCGCGAGATGCTCGCGGCCGGTGCGCTCGACCTCGATCGATGACGGGGATCGGCCGCCTCCCGATCGACCGCTCCTCCGGTCAGGCGGCCGTCCACCATGGATAGCCGCTCGGCATGTCCCGCGTCGGGCTTCCCTGAAACGCCGGTGCGCGCTTTTCGAGGAACGCCGCCACGCCCTCGCGCACGTCGGGCCCCGTGCCGAGGGCCAGCGCGAACGGGCCGTCGACCTTCAGCAGATCGAAGGGCAGCGGCGCGTTGCCGAACCGCCAGAGCAGCTGGCGCGTCAGCGCGATCGAGACGGGCGCGGTCGTCTCGGCGATCTCCAGCGCGATCTCGCGCGCGCGCGCGAGCAGCCGGTCGGGGGGCAGGACCTCGCTCACCAGGCCCCCGGCGAGCGCTTCCGCGGCGTCGAAGACCCGGCCCGAAAGGCACCAGCGCAGCGCCTGCGCAAGGCCGACGATCTGGGGCAGGAACCAGGCGCTCGCGGCTTCCGGCACCAGTCCCCGCCGCGCGAACACGAACCCGAAGCGGGCGGTCTCGGACGCGATCTTGATGTCGGTCGGCAGCGCCAGCGTCACGCCGACGCCCACCGCGGGTCCGTTGAACGCGGCGATCGTCGGCTTCGTCGAGTCGAACAGCGCGCCGATGAACCCCGCGCCGTCGCGATCCGCCCCCTCCTGCGACGCGCCGAAGTTCTTCGCGCCTTCGCCGCTCTGCGTATCGAAGCTGCCGGCGCCGGCCGAGATGTCGGCGCCGGCGCAGAAGCCGCGACCTTCGCCGGTCAGGATGACCGCGCGCACCGCATCGTCCGCGCTCGCCGCCCGCAGCGCCGCGGCGAGTTCGCGACCCATCCGGTTGGTGAAGGCGTTGAGCTTGTCGGGGCGGTTCAGCGTGACGGTCGCGACCGGGCCGTCGACCTCGTAGCGGATCTCTTGATAGGTCATCGCATCCCTCATGCGTTGAACGCGAGCTTGAGGCCGGGGCGCGGCCAGCGGCACTTGAACAGCTTGCCGGTGCCGGAGCAGGTCACCCAGGCGGTCCGCATGTCCTCGCCGCCGAAGCAGATGTTGGTGGTGATCGCATCGGGAAAGGCGAAATGTTCGAACGATCCGTCGCCGGGGTCGAAGGCGGTGATGCCGCCGTTGACGATCGTCGCGACGCAGATGTGCCCGTCGGCCTCGACCGCCAGGCTGTCGAACAGCTGGTATCCGGGCAGCGGCCCGAACACGCGCCCCGCCACCCACATGTCCTGCGGCGTCGCCAGCTCGCCCGGCCCGGCGATGTCGAACGCCCACAGCCGGCCGGTGTAGGTCTCGGCGACATAGACGGTGCCGCCGTCGGGCGAGAGCCCGCAGCCGTTCGGAGACACCATGCCTTCGCGCACCCGCGCGATGTGCGAGCCGTCCGGCCTTGCGTAGAGCAGGTGGCCCATCTGCATCGAGTCGCCGTTCGACTTGCCCAGATCGGTGAACCAGAAGCCGCCGCCCGCATCGAAGACCAGGTCGTTTGGCCCGCGCAAGGGGCGGCCGTCGCAGCTGTCGAAGACGGTCGTCACCGCGCCGCTCGTCAGATCGACGCGCTGGATCGACCCCGACGTGTAATCGTGCGGCGTACCGTGCGGCGCGAGCATTCCGTCCTCGCGTTCGATCCATTCGAAGCCGCCGTTGTTGGTGATGTAGGCCGCGCCGTCCGGTCCGATCGCCGCGCCGTTCGGCCCACCGCCCAGCTCGGCCACGATCTCCTGCGTGCCGTCGGGCTTCACGCGCGTCAGCGTCTGGCGCTTGATCTCGACCACCAGCACCGATCCGTCCGCCATCGCGATCGGACCCTCGGGGAACTGCAGTCCCTCGGTGACCAGCTCCATGTCCATCTCGGTCCTCTCCTCCGTTCGGGCCGCCCGATCGCTGGGCGTGCTCGCTTGCGTTGGTCGCGCCAAGGCGTGTAACCTGTTATAAGGATTTCGCCAAGCGCCGACGAGCGGGCGCTGCATGGGAGATGGACATGGCGACGCACCCCGATCCCGCGACGGCCTCGCGCCCCTGGCCCGCGCTCGACCTGCCGGAGACCTATCGCCGCCTCACCGCGCCCGGCGCGCCGTTCGCGATGACGGAGGTGGACGTCCGCGGCGTCCGCCTGCGCGCCTACGTCAACGCGCTCAACGATCTGCGCCAGGTGTTCGACATCGCCCGCGGCTGGGGCGAGCGCGAGTATCTGGTGTACGAGGACGAGCGGCAGACCTATGCGGCGCACTTCCGCGCCGCCGGCCGGCTCGGCCGCATCCTGGCCGAGCGGTACGGCGTGAAGAAAGGCGATCGCATCGCCATCGCGATGCGCAACCTGCCCGAATGGTCGCTCGCCTTTTGGGCCGGCGTGTCGATCGGCGCGGTGCTGACGCCGCTGAACGCCTGGGGCCTGGGCGACGAACTGGCCTATGGCATCACGAACTCGGGCGCGCGCGTGGCGTTCGTCGACGGCGAGCGCTTGTCGCGGCTCGCGCCGCATCTCGCCGATCTCGGGCTGGACCTGCTCGTGTCGACCCGCAGCGATGACGATCACGGCGCGGGCGCCACCCCGCTCGAGGCGCTGGTCGGCGCGCCCGCCGATTATGGCTCCCTCCCCGACGATCCGATGCCCGATCCCGGGATCGACACCGACGATCCCGCGACCATTCTCTACACCAGCGGCACCACCGGCCGGCCGAAGGGCGCGCTCGGGACCCATCGCAACGTGCTCAGCAACGTGATCTCGCTCGGCTTCAACGGCGCGCGCGCGGCCATCCGCCGCGGCGACCCGCTGCCGGTCCCCGACCCCGCCGCGCCGCAGCGGGTCAACCTGCTGCCCGTGCCGCTCTTCCACGTCACCGGCACCAACTCGATGATGGTGCCGAGCGTGCTCGCCGGCGCCAAGCTGGTGCTGATGCACAAGTGGAATCCCGAGCGCTTCCTGGAGCTGATCGAGCGCGAGCGCGTGAATTCGACGACGGGCGTCCCGGCGATGGTCTGGCAGGTCCTCGAATCGCCCGACTTCCATCGACGCGATCTGACGAGCCTCGACAGCTACGGCTATGGCGGGGCGGCGATCGCGCCCGAGCTGACCCTCAGGTTCGCCGAACTCTTTCCCTGGTTCGCCCCCGGCCAGGGTTACGGCGCGACCGAGACGTCCTCGGTATCGGTGGCGAACAGCGCCGAGGATTACCTGCGCCACCCCGACAGCGTCGGTGTCGCGGTGCCCGTCTGCGACGTGAAGGTGGTCGGCGACGACGGCAGCGCGCTTCCGCCCGGGGAAGCCGGCGAACTCTGGATCCGCGGCCCCAACGTCGTCGCCGGATATTGGAACAATCCCGACGCGACGGCCGCCAGCTTCACCGACGGTTGGTACCATACCGGCGACATCTGCCGGATCGACGACGAGGGCTTCGTCTATCTGCTCGACCGCGCCAAGGACATGCTGATCCGCGGTGGCGAGAACGTCTATTGCGTGGAGATCGAGGATGTGCTGGTCGCGCACCCGGCGGTGATCGACGCCGCCGTCGTCGGGCTGCCGCACCGCATCCTGGGCGAGGAGGTGGGCGCGCTGGTGCAGGTGAAGCCGGGGATGAGCGTGACCGAAGACGAGCTGAAGGCCCATGCCGGGCGCCTGCTCGCCCCGTTCAAGGTCCCCGTCCGGATCGACGTCCGGCACGCCGAGTTCCCGCGCAACGCCAGCGGGAAGACGTTGAAGCCCGTGCTGCGGGCCGAGCTGGTGTCGCTGCATGGCGGTTGATCCCGCCGACGTGCCGGAGCCCACGCCCGGCCGCCGCGAGACCGCCAAGGAGGAGCGCCGACAGCGCATCATCCAGGCCGCGCGCGAGCTGATCCGCGAGACGCACACCACCGGCCTGTCGATGCGCGAACTGGCGAAGCGCGCCGGGGTCAGCCTCGCGACGCCCTACAACCTGTTCGGCTCCAAGGGCGCAGTGGTTCTCGCGGTCCTTCAGGACGTGCGCGAATATCATCAGCGCTTCTCGGCACATTCGTCGCACGACGCCATTGCGCGCGTGTTCGAGGCGGTGGACCTCGCGCTCGAATATTATCTGAACGACCCCGATTTCTATAAGGTGCTGTGGAGCGAGGTGTTCGCCACGGCCAACGTGCGCGCCGCGATCTACAATCCTAAACGCGACGCCTTCTGGCTGGGGATCATGTCGAGCGCTTCGGCGGCGGGCGCGATCCAGCCGTCGATCGACGTCGGGCTCCTCCTCCACCAGCTGGATCATCAGTTCCGCTCGGTGATGCTCGACTGGGTGACCGGCGATCTCGCCTCCGAAGCACTCGGCCCCACCATCCGGCTCGGCTACGCTCTGATCCTGCTCGGCGCTGCGACACCCGGCTGGCGCGGTCCTCTAGAGGCGCGGGTCGCCGACTGCCAGGCGCGGATGCTGGACGCGGGGGTGGCGACCGCGCAGCGCTCGGTCATCCCCGGCTAGCGAGCGACACGGCGCTTGCCGCGCCTCCGACATTCCGACAGCCGCAGGCGGGCGCTTGCACGTCGCCAAAAACCCTATAACCTGTCCTAAAATGTTGGGTAGGGTTGTCATGCAAGAGGCGACGGCGCCGCTGCGCCCAATACGCGAAGGTCATGGGTTCGATGCGGCCGCGCTCGGGCACTGGATGGCGGAGCATGGCGTCGAGGTCCACCCTCCGGTGCGGGTCGACCAACTCGCAGGCGGCGCGTCCAATCCCACCTTCCTCGTGACGGATGCCGCGGGCCGCCGCTACGTGCTGCGCAAGAAACCGCCGGGCGCGCTGCTCGAGAGCGCGCATCAGGTCGATCGCGAGTACCGGGTCATGGCGGCGCTGCGCGGCACCGACGTGCCGGTCCCCCACGTCCGCGCGCTCTGCGACGATCCGGCGGTGATCGGCACCGCCTTCTACGTGATGGATTATCTCGACGGCCGCATCCTGCGCGATCCGCTGCTGGCGGGGCATAGCAGCGCGGAGCGGGCGGCGATCTACGATGAGCTCAATGCCGTGCTTGCGCGGCTTCACCGCGTCGATCACGAGGCGATCGGCCTGGGCGACTACGGCCGGCCCGGAAATTACTTCGGTCGCCAGATCGGGCGCTTCACCCGCCAGTATCGAGACGCCGAGACCGAGACGATCGCGCCGATGGAGCGCCTGATCGCGGTGCTGCCCGATCGCATCCCCGACGAGCCCTCGATCTCGATCGCCCACGGCGACTACCGGCTCGAGAACGTGATGTTCCACGCAACCGAGCCCCGCATCATCGGCGTGCTCGATTGGGAATTGTCGACGATCGGCCATCCGCTCGCCGACCTGGCCTACAATTGCATCTTCTACCATTCCGACGCCGCTCGCGCCGCCTTCGCCGACGGCGACGCGGCCGGGCTTCCGGACGAGGCCGCCTATGTCGCCGCTTACTGCCGGCGGACCGGCCGCGACCGCATCGCCGACTGGCCCTTCTACATGGCCTTCGCCACCTTCCGGCTCGCCTCGATCGCGCAGGGCGTCTACGCGCGCGCGCTCGCCGGCACCACGCCGACCGACGATTGGAAGGTCAACGGCGCGCCGGCGATGGCCGCGCTCAGCCTCGAGCTGCTGGAGGGACGGCGATGAGCGTCCGGTACGAGATCGCCGAGCACGTCGCGACCATCACGCTCGACCGGCCCGAGCGGCGCAATGCGCTTAACTACGACGCCTATGACCGGCTTGAGCGTGCGTTTCGCGACGCCACGGCCGACGATGAGGTGCGCTGCGTCATCGTGACTGGGGCCGACCCCGCCTTCTGCTCGGGCGACGACGTCGCCGAGATCATGGCCGGCCCGAACGCCGTCTCGCGTCAGCCCGCCGCCTCGTCCGTCACGCACACGCCGACGCCGGCGGCGATGGCCGCGCTCGACTGCGACAAGCCGGTGATCGCGGCAGTCAACGGCGCGGCGGTCGGCTGGGGCATGGAGCTCGCGCTCTACGCCGACATCCGGATCGCATCGGAGCGCGCCCGGTTCGCCGAGCTGTTCATCAAGCGCGGCCTGGTCTGTGACGTGGGCGGTTTCTACCGCTTGCCGTCGATCGTCGGCCCGGCGAAGGCGGCCGAGCTCCTCTTCACCGGCGACGTGATCGACGCCGCCGAAGCGCTCCGCATCGGCCTGGTCCGCGACGTCGTCCCCCACGCCGAGCTGATGACCGCCGCGCGCTCGCTGGCGACCCGCATCGCCGTCAATCCGCCGCTCGCGCTTAGAGCCATGAAGCGCGGTCTGCGCCGCGCCGCCGCGGGCGACGCCGCGGAACTCGGCGCGTGGGCGATCGGGACCATCCGCCGGCTGATGGAAACCGAGGACCACCGGGAAGGCGTCCGCAGCTTCTTCGAGAAACGGGAGCCGGTGTTCGTCGGCCGGTGAGGGCTCGCAGCGGGATCGCGGCTGGCACGAGGACCGGGGCGCCCCGATGCTCCACGCCGCGCCCGTGCCGATGGCGGCGACAACGCGGGCGATTCCCCACGCATCGCCCGACACCCTACAAACGTGATTTTCGTAGACGCCGTGGCGGTCTCGGGAGCCCCGGGGCGGGGTGGTGGTGCCCAGGGGCGGAGTCGAACCACCGACACGACGATTTTCAGTCGTCTGCTCTACCACTGAGCTACCCGGGCGCACGGCCTGCGAAGGCCGGAAGGCGCGCGTTACAGACGCGGGCGCAGGGTGTCCAGACGCAAAAAAGAGGGCCCGGAGCTTTCGCGCCGGGCCCAGGTCGTCCGCAGGAGGAACATGGTTCGGGAGCCGGCCGAAGCCGGCGCCCAATCTCGTCAATAATTGTAGGCGCGCTCACCGTGCTCGGCGACGTCGAGCCCCTCGTGCTCGATCTCGGCCGTCGGGCGGATGCCGATGGTGTACTTGAGCGCGAGGAACAGCACCGCGGAGACGCCACCCGACCAGACCAGCGTCAGCAACACCGCCTGGAGTTGGACCAGCAGCTGCGCCGAGATGCTGTACGCCTCGGGCGTGATCGCGACCGCGGGGAACTTCGTGTAGTCGAAATAGCCCTGCCCGCCCAGCTTGGGGTCGGCGACGATCGCGGTGCCCAGCGCGCCGACGATCCCGCCGACGCAGTGGACGCCGAACACGTCGAGCGAATCGTCGTACTTGAGCGCCTTCTTCACCGTGGTGACGAAGAGGAAGCAGATCGGCGACACCACGAAGCCGAGCACAATCGCGGTCATCGGCGCCGCGAAGCCCGACGCCGGGGTGATCGCGACGAGCCCCGCCACCGCGCCGGTGACCGCGCCGAGCAGCGACGGCTTCTTGTGGACGACCTGCTCGATCAGCGCCCAGCTGACCGCCGCCGCCGCGGTCGCGACATAGGTGTTGACGAAGGCAACCGCGGTGACGCCGTTCGCCTCCAGGTTGGACCCCGCGTTGAAGCCGAACCAGCCGACCCACAGAAGGCTGGCGCCGATCATCGTCATGGTCAGCGAGTGCGGCGGCATCGGTTCCTTGTTGAAGCCCAGCCGCGGGCCGATGACGAGGCAGCCGACCAGCCCGGCGATCCCGGCGTTGATGTGGACGACGGTGCCGCCCGCGAAATCGAGCGCGCCCTTGAGGAACAGATAGCCGCCGTCGGTCGGCGCGTCGGGCAGGAAATCCGGGCCCGCCCAGTACCAGACCATGTGCGCGATCGGGAAATAGACGATCGTCATCCACGCCACCATGAAGATCATCAGCGGCGTGAAGCGCACCCGCTCCGCGAACGCGCCGACGATCAGCGCCGGGGTGATGCAGGCGAAGGTCATCTGGAACGTCACATAGGCGAGCTCGGGAATGTAGACGTTGTTCGAGAAGGTCGCGGCGAGCGTGGTCCCGTCGACGCCCTTGAGGAAGGCCTTGGACAGCCCGCCGAAGAAATGGTTCTCGCCGCCGCTGGTGAAGGCCATCGAATAGCCCCACGACACCCAGACGAGCGTCGCGATGCAGACGATCATCATCACCTGCATGAGGACGCTGAGCATGTTCTTGGTGCGGACCAGCCCGCCGTAGAACAGCGCCAGGCCCGGCACCGACATCATCAGCACCAAGGCCGACGAGATCAGCATCCAGGTCGTGTCGCCCTTGTTGACCATGCCTGCCATCGCGGCGGCGGCAGGCGCCTTGACCGGGCCCGCCGCGGCCTGCGCCCAGGCCGGGAGCGCGGCGACGGCGAGCGCACCCGCGGCCGCCAGCGCCGACATCTTCGTTGCTTGCTTCATTCCCACCCCCTCAAAGCGCGCTGTCGTCGGTCTCGCCGGTGCGGATCCGCACCGCTTGCCCCACGTCGAGCGCGAAGATCTTGCCGTCGCCGATCGCGCCGGTGTTGGCGGAGGCCTGGATCGCCTCCACGACGCGCTCGGCGAGGTCGGCGGCACAGACCACCTCGATCTTGATCTTGGGCACCATGTTGGTGCTGTATTCCGCCCCGCGATAGATTTCGGTCTGGCCCTTCTGGCGACCGAACCCCTTGACCTCGGTGACGGTCATCCCCGCCACGCCGACGCCGGTGAGGGCTTCCCTCACCTCGTCCAGCTTGAACGGTTTGATGATCGCGATGATCAGCTTCACCCGCGCCCCCCTTTTTACGGCTGTGTGCGTCGGGGCGCGTCGCAACGATCGTGCCAGGCGCGAAATGACCGCCCCCACAAGGAAGCCCACACCGCGGCGCGGGGTTAACGGTTGTTAATTTTTGTGCAGGCGCGAAAGGCTGCCCAATTATGAGGCAGTCCGAACGGCCCTTCAGTACGCCGCGAGCCGATTGGCGCCAGAAGGGCCATCATGCCTGCGGGGTCACCGGCTCCAGCCGGACAGGACCACCTTCCCCTTCATCGTCCCACGCTCCACCATCGCGTGCGCGCGCTTGAGCGTCACGGCGTCGATCGGACCCAGCGCCTCCGTCAGCGTCGAGCGGACCGCGCCCGCGTCCACCAGCCGCGCGACCTCGGCCAGCAATTCGCCCTGCTTCGCCATGTCGGCGGTCCGGAACAGCGGCCGGGTGAACATCAGTTCCCAGTGCAGCGAGATTGCCTTGGTCTTGAGCGGCATGACGTCCAGCGTCTCGGGATCGTCGATCAGCGCCAGCCGGCCCTGCGGCGCGATCAGCGCGACGATGTCGGCGAGGTGATCGTCGGTGTGGCTGGTCGAGAAGACGTGGCCGGGCTTGCCGACCCCCAGCGCCTCGATCTGCGGTGCCATCGGCTCGCGGTGACTGACGACGTGGTGCGCCCCCAGCTCCTCGACCCAGGCGCGGGTCTCGCTGCGCGACGCGCTGGCGATCACCGTCAGGTCGGTCCGCGCCCGGAGCAGCTGGATCGCGATCGAGCCGACGCCGCCGGCCCCGTTGACGATCAGCACCGCGGGGGCGGCGGAGGGAACGGCGCGCGTCACTTCGAGCTTGTCGAACAGCGCTTCCCAGGCGGTGATCGTCGTCAGCGGCATCGCCGCGGCGGCGGCCCAGTCGAGCGTCGCCGGCTTCTTCGCGGCGATCCGGGCATCGACGCACTGGAGTTCGGCATTGCTCCCCTGCCGGTCGATCTGCCCGGCGTACCAGACCGCGTCGCCGGGCGCGAACCCGGCCACCCGGTCGCCCACGGCGACCACCTCGCCGGCGGCGTCATAGCCGAGCACCCGCCAGTCGCCGCTCGCCGGACGCATCCCGCCCCGAACCTTGACGTCGACCGGATTGACCGAGACGGCGCGGACGCGGACCAGCAGGTCGTGCGGCCCGGGTTCCGGATCGGGCAGGGTCACGTCGACGAGCGCGTCCTCGCGCTCGATCGGGCCTGCGGTCTTGAAGGCGACGGCGCGCATCGGCGACACTCCTGCTGTTCGCCCGGCCCTGCCGCCCCGCGCGCGCCGGAGCAAGCGCTCGCGCGCGTGTTGTCATACTAACACACCTTGAACGCGGCGCGCATTCGCTTATTCTGGGGCCGACACCGAAGGGACAGCCATGGCGACGACACCCACCGCGACCGCAGACGCGCCGACCCTCACGCTCACGCCGCCCGATCCGGTGCCGGTGGTCAGCGCGGAGAAGGCGGTCGGCCTGGTGCCGATCGACGACACCAAGAAGACCCAGCTCGAGACGCGCGTCGACGGCTTCATCGATGATCTGATCGCGCAGGACGTCAACTCGCCCGAGTTCGGCAAGCGCGTCGACGCGATCACCGCGATGGGCGCCAAGGAGATCCGCGAGGCGGCGGGCCAGTCGAACCGCTTCCTCGATCGTCCGACCCGCGCGATGGATCAGGAATCGGGAGTCGGCAAGGACCTGGCCGAACTGCGCCGCGTGGTCGAGGACCTCGATCCCGGCCGCCGCGGCAATCTCACCGCGCCCAAGAAGCTGTTCGGGATCATCCCGTTCGGCGGCAAGCTGCGCAACTATTTCGACAGCTACAAATCGTCGCAGACCCATATCGCCGCGATCCTCAAGGGCCTCGCCTCGGGCAAGGACGAGCTCCTCATGGACAACGCCGCGATCGACACCGAGCGCGCGAACCTGTGGAGCGCGATGGGGCGGCTCGAGCAGATGATCCACCTGTCGCGGACGATGGACCAGAAGCTGGAAGACCGCGCCAACGACCTCGACGCGACCGATCCCGCCAAGGCCAAGGCGATCCGCGAGACCGCGCTCTTCTACACGCGCCAGCGCACCCAGGACCTGATGACCCAGATGGCGATCACCGTGCAGGGCTATCTCGCGCTCGATCTGGTCAAGAAGAACAACGTCGAGCTGATCAAGGGCGTCGATCGCGCCTCGACCACCACCGTCTCGGCGCTCCGCACCGCCGTCACGGTCGCGCAGGCGATGGTCAACCAGAAGCTCGTGCTCGACCAGATCACCGCGCTCAACACGACGACCGCGAACATCATCGATTCGACCGGCAAGCTGCTGCGCGACAACACCGCGCGCATCCACGAGCAGGCCTCGTCCTCGACGATCCCGCTCGAGACGCTCCAGCGCGCGTTCCAGAACATCTACGACACGATGGACGCGATCGACACCTTCAAGCTGAAGGCGCTCGACAGCATGAAGACGACGGTCAACACGCTCTCGACCGAGCTCGACAAGTCCAAGGGCTATATCGCCCGCGCCGAGGGCGCGCAGCAGAACCGGCTCGCCGGCCCGACCGACACCTTCAAGCTGGAGTCGGTGTGAACGCCTCTTCGGACGAGACCATCGCCGCGGCGCGCGCGGCGTATCAGCGGATCACCGGGCAGGATCAGCCGCTGACGATCGCGCGCGACCGCCGGCGCGAGACCGCGACCCGGCTCGGCCGCAAGCTCGCGCGGATCGCGGCCGTCGACGCCGCGATCCTGGTCGCCGCGGTGGTGGTCGGGTTGGTCTGGCCGCTCGGCATCATGGGCGCGCTCGGCGTGATGGCGCTGCTCGTCGCGGCGACCGTGATCCTCGCCTTCTACCCGGCGCCGCGCGCGCTCCCGCCCGAGCGGCTGCGTCAGACCGACCTGAAGACGCTCCCGGCGGCGACCGGCCGCTGGCTCGAGACGCAGCGCCCCGCGCTGCCCGCGCCGGCGCGCACGCTCAGCGACCAGATCGGCGTTCGGTTGGAGACGCTCCAGTTCCAGATGGCCGGGCTCGACGAGTCCGCGCCCGTCGCGGGCGAGGTGCGCAAGCTGGTCGGCGAGCAGCTCCCCGACTTCGTCCGCGACTATCAGAAGGTGCCGCAACCGCTGCGCGGCGTCGCGCGCAACGGCAAGACCCCCGACGCGCAGCTCGCCGACGGCCTCAAGGTGATCGACGGCCAGCTGGCCCAGCTCTCGGAACAGCTCGCGCAGGGCGACCTCGACACGCTCGCCACCCGCGGGCGCTTCCTGGAGCTGAAGTACCAAGGCGACGACTGATGTCGTTTTCATCCAAGACGATCGCACGCGGACGCTGATACGCTTCCCCACGGGGTCGACGTGGGGGATGGTGAATGCGAATCGGATGGGCGCCGGCGGTCGCGATGCTGGCGGTCGCCACCCCGGCGCGGGCGGATTTGGTCACCGACTGGGCCGACTACGCGGTCAAGCTCGACGCGGACGCCGACGACACGCCCGAGGCCGGGCTCGCCGATTCGCAGATGGCGGTCGCGATGTTCGAGGCCGCGAACGCGATCGACCACCGCTACCAGAGCCTGTGCGGGATGAAACCGACGCCCGTCGCGGCCTCGGTCGAAACCGCGGTGATCGCCGCCGCCCGCGACGTGCTCGCGCAGCATTACCCCGACAAGAAGGCGCGGATCGTCGAGAACGCGACCTTTGCGATCGCCGCGCTGCCCGCCTCGGCCAAGGCCAAGACAGCCGGGGACGCGGTCGGCGCCGAGGCGGCGCGGCTCGCATTGACGCACGGCGGGGTCGATGCGGCGATCACGCAACGGCCGTACCGGCCGCTCACCAGTCCCGGCGTCTGGGTGGGAGCGACGCTGCCGGCGTTCCAGCCCTATTGGCAGGCGGTGAAGCCGTGGGTGCTCGACCGCGTGGACGCGGTGCGCCCCGGCCCGCCGCCCGCGCTCTCCTCCGAACGCTATGCGCGCGACTTCGACGAGGTGAAGCGACTGGGCGGCAAGACCTCGACCCAGCGTACGCCGCAGCAGTCGCTGATGGCGCGCTACCGCATCGCCCCCAATCTGATGCCGATGCTGCGCCAGATCGCCGACCAGCCCGGGCGCAGCATCGTCCGCAACGCGCGGATGCTCGCACGCGAGTGGATCGCCGAATATGACGAGGGCGTCGCGATGGTCGACGCCAAGATGCACTACAACTTCTGGCGGCCGATCACCGCCATCCGCAACGCCGACGACGACGGCAATCCGGCGACCGCCGCCGATCCGGCGTGGGAGCCGCTGGTCAAAACGCCGAACCATCCCGAATATCCGTGCGGCCACTGCGGCTATGCGGCGGTGACCGCGACGATGCTCTCCGCCGAGGTCGGCGACGCGCCGCCCGGCGGCGTGGTCGTCGGCTCCGATTCGATGGCCGACGCGGTGACGATGCGGCTGCCGACCTTCAGCGAATGGGCGCGGCAGGTCAGCCTGTCGCGGACGCTGGGCGGCGTCCACTACCGCTTCTCGAACGAGGCGGGGGAAGCGATCGGGCGCGATGTCGCGGCGCGGGTGCTGAAGACGATGCCGCCGCTCCGCTGACGATCATCCCCAGGTGTCCCGGAAGACCCGCGCGAGATTGGCGCCGAGCACCTTCTCCACCGTGCGCGACGAATAGCCGCGCTTCAGCAGCGCCTCGGCGATCACGACGTACCGATCGGACCGGTTGAGTCCGACGACGAACGGGGGCGGCCCCTCGCCCGGCGCGGCGACCCCGGTCGCCTTGCGCCGCGCGGTCTCGGCGTTCCAGCGCCTCATGCTGGCGGGCGAAGTGTCGAACCGGGTGAGCGTCGCGTCGCTGCCGATCCCGACATGATCCTCGCCGGCGACGTTCAGCGCATGGGTCAGATGCGCCAGATAGACCGCCAGCGTCGGCTGCGCGGGCGCTTGCGTCAGGTACGACAGCTCGTAGATCCCGATGACTCCGCCGCGATCGGCCAGCGCGCGCAGCAGCGCATCGGACTTGTTGCGCGGGTGCGGGTGGACCGCGGCGCAGCCGGCATGGGTGATCAGCACCGGCTTGGCCGAAGCGGCGATCGCGGCGAGGCTCGAAGGCTCGTCGCTGTGGCTCACGTCCACCGTCACGCGGAGCGCATTCATCCGCGCCACCGCCTCGCGTCCGAGCGGGGTCAGACCGCCATGCGCCCTCGACATCACCCCCGACGCGAACGGCGTATCCAGGTTGTAGCTCAACCCCATCACCTTGATGCCCAGCGCGGCGAATGCGTCGATCGAGCCGATCTTGCCCTCCAGCATCTCCCCGGCTTCGAACGACAGGATGATGCCGAGCCGCGCGCTCGCCTTGGCGCGCGCGAAGTCGGCGGCGTCGCGCACCCTGAGCAGCAGCGTCGGGCTCGCCGCGATTGCCTTGTCGGTCGCGGCGATCTCCTCCAGCGTCTCCTTCTTCGTCTGGTTGCCGCTGCCGCCGAGCGTCAGCTTCATCACCGACAGCCCCGAGGCGCGGATCTGCGCCGCGGTAGCGCCGGTGAGCGGCCCGTCGGGATCGAGGGGGACGACGAGATTGCCGTCGACCACCGTCATCCGCCGGATCAACGCTTCGGCGGCCCGCTCGCGCCGCACCGCCCACGCCGGCGCCGCCGTCAGCGCGAGCCCAGCGCCCAGGAACGTCCTGCGATCCATGCCCCTCTCCTCCTTGATGCGAGCAGGATATGTAGGGACCTACATGATTGTCAACCGCGCTCGGGCGGCTCGGGGGCGAGCGCCATGATCCGATCGAACATCGCCGCCCGGTCGAGCGCGTCGTCGAGCCGGTCGAGCGCCGCGACGAGATCGCCCGCCTCCTCGTTCAACACCCCCGCCGCGACGTTGAACGCCTCCCACAAGGGCGCCAGCCGCGCCGCCAGCGCCCGACCGTCCTCGGTCAGCCGCAGGTCGCGCCGGCGCGCATCGCCGGGCGCCGGATCGGCGCGCACGATCCCGGCGGCTGTCAGCGATCGTACCGTCTCGCTCACCGAGACATGCGTGATCCTGAGCACCGCCGCGATCTCGCCGACCGACATCGCGCCGTTCGCGATCAGCTGGCGCAGGACGCCGTACCAACGTTGCTCGAAGCGGATCCCGTGCGCGGCATAGACCCGCGTGCCGTCGCGATCGATCCGCTCGGACGCCCGCCGCAGCCGGGCGCCGAGCGCCTCGCCGCCGAAACTGCGGCTGTAGTCGCCGGGCTCGCTCACCCGCTACGCCGTCATCGCCGCCGCCGCGCGCTCCGCCAACCGCGCGACCGCCTCCCCGTGGATCGCGGGCGCGGTCGCCAGCACGCCGAAGGCGCGGGGTTTCGGCTGGTTGAACGTCAGCGGCTTGCCGAGCGCGTCGGTGACGCTCGCGCCCGCCTCGCTCGCGACCAGCGCGGCGGCGGCGATGTCCCACTCGTTGCCCCAGCGCAGCGTCGCCACCAGGTCCGCCTCGCCCGCCGCCACCATCGCGATGCGCAGCGCGATCGAATTGGGCTTGGCGACCGGCTGGAACACGGCGCGGTCCGCCTTCGCCAGCGCATCGGCGGGCACGCGCGCGCCGACGAGCGCCTGGCGTGCAGAGGCGCGCACCGGCTCGCCGTTGCGCCACGCGCCGCCGCCCGCCGCCGCCCGCCACGCCTCGTAGCGCGCCGGCGCGTCGAGCACTCCGATCACCACCCGCCCGTGCTCGACCAGCGCGATCGAGATCGCGAACCCCTCGCGCCCACGGACGTAGTCGCGCGTGCCGTCGATCGGATCGACCACCCACACCCGCTCGCGCGACAACCGCGCCGGATCGTCCGCGGTCTCCTCCGACAGCCATCCCGCCTCCGGAAGCAGCGCCGCCAGCCGCGCCTTCAGGAAGCGGTCGACCTCCAGGTCGACCGCGCAGATCACGCTGCCGTCCGGCTTGGCCCCGGTCTCGAAGCCCGTGCCCCAGCGCGACACCGCGAGCCGCCCCGCCGCCGCGGCGATCTCCGCGACGTCGTCGATCAGCTCAGCCACCGATCGCCCCGCTCGCGACCGACATCGCCTCGATGCGCAACGTCGGCACGTTGACGCCCTGGCGGAACTCCAGATCGTTCGCGGGCGTCAGCCGGGCGAACATCTCCTTGAGGTTCGACGCGATCGTGAACTCGCTTACCGGGGTCGTCAGCTCGCCGTTCTCGATCAGGAACCCCGACGCGCCCCGGCTGTAGTCGCCGGTCACCCCGTTCACCCCCTGCCCGATCAGCTCGGTGACGTAGAGGCCGCGCGCGACCTCGCCGATCAGCGTCGCCGGCGGGACCTTGCCCGGTTCCATGTAGAGGTTGCTGGTCCCCGCCCCCGGCGCGCCGCCGACGCCGCGCACCGCATGGCCGGTTGGCTCCAGCCCCAATTGCCGCGCCGCCGCCGAATCGAGCAGCCAGGTCTCGAGCACGCCCTCCTCGACGATCGCGACCGGCGACACCGGCAGCCCCTCGCCGTCGAAGGGTCGCGAGCGCAGACCGTGCGGGCGGTGCGGATCGTCGCGGATCGTCACGCCGGGGGCGAATACCGCCGACCCCAGCGCCTCCAGCAGGAAGCTCGTCCGCCGCGTGATCGCGCCGCCGGTGATCGCGCCGACGAGATGCCCCAGCAGGCTGGCGCCGACCCGCGGGTCGAACACGATCGGCATGGTCCCGCTCTGGACGCGCCCCGGATTCACCCGCGCCGCCGCCCGCTCGCCCGCGCGCCGCCCGATCTCGGCGGGCAGGTCCAGCCGCGTCCGGTGGCGTGCGGAGTGATAGGCGTAATCGCGCTCCATGGCGCCACCGCTCCCCGCCAGCACGCTCGCCGAGACGCCGTAGCCGGTGGTCGCATAGGCGCCCGCGAACCCGGCGCTGGTCGCGATCGCCCACACCGCCTGCGACGCCGACGCACCCGCGCCTTCGCTGTTGGTCACGCCCGGCACCGCGCGCGCCGCATCCTCCGCCGCCAGCGCCGCTTCCCGCAGCTCGGCCGGGGTCGCGTGGCCGCCGTCGTCGAGATCGAGCAGCGGCGGGTCGCCCCGCATCAACCGCGCTTCGGGCGCGAGCCCGGCCCAGGGGTCCTCGGGCGCCTCGCGCGCCATCGCCACCGCGCGTTCAACCAGCGCCGCCGCCGCGTCGGTCGACAGGTCGGAGGTCGACACGCTCGCCGACCGTCGCCCGACGAAGACGCGCAGCCCAAGCTCCTCGCTCTCGGAGCGTCCGACGTCCTCCAGCGCGCCGAGTCGCACGGACACCTCGATCGAGGCGTCCGCGGCGAACACCGCATCGGCGGCGTCCGCGCCCGCGGCTTTGGCGCGCGCGACGAGATCGGCGGCGCGCTCGCGCGCCAGGTCGGGGGTCAACATGCCTAGCGACTTAGGGGTGGAGGAGGGAGGTTGCTAGGTCGCTAGACCATCCTCCCCGTTCACGGGGAGGTGGCGCGTAGCGCCGGAGGGGGCTCTCCTCCTCTGCGTCGTTGATGGAGAGCCCCCTCCGTCAGCCTGCGGCTGCCACCTCCCCGCAAGTGGGGAGGATCTCAAATCCGCGTCCCGACCACCGCGCAGGCCAGGAAAACCAGCAGCCCCGTCGTCCGGTTCGCCCGGAACCGCGCGAGCGCGTTCGCCCCGTCCGCCGGGATCAACGTCGCCACCTGCCACGCGAGATGCCCCGCCGCCGGCAGCAGCGCGAGCAGGACCAGCGGGTCGGCGCGGACGCTCCACAGCGAAGCGCCCCACAATGCCAGTGCCGCCGCATAGAACCCGGCCACCCCGGGCTTCACCGCCGCTCCCAGTGCGCGCGCCGACGAGCGCACCCCGACGAGCGCATCGTCCTCGACGTCCTGGAGCGCGTAGATCGTGTCGTAGCCGATCACCCAGGCGACCGACCCCGCGTAGAGTAGCAGCCCCGGTGTCGCGAGCGCGCCCCATGCCTCGCTCCACGCGACCAGCGCCGCCCAGGAGAACACCAGCCCCAGCCATGCCTGCGGCCACCAGGTGATCCGCTTCATGAACGGATAGGCCGCGACCAGCGCCAGGCTCGCCAGCGCCACCCCCGCCGCATAGGCATGGAGCTGGAGCAGCACGACCAGCCCGACCAGGCTCAGCGCCACCAGCCACGCCCAGGCCGCCTTCAGCGACACCGCCCCGCTCGCCAGCGGCCTTGCAGCGGTACGCGCCACCTGCCGGTCGAGATCGCGGTCGACGATGTCGTTGTAGACGCACCCCGCCCCTCGCATCGCGATCGCGCCGAGCAGCAGCCACAGCGTCAGGTTCCAGCGCGAGACCGCCTCGCCCGCCAGCGCGACACCCCATGCGCCGGGCCAGAACAGCAGCCACCAGCCGATCGGCCGATCGAACCGCGCGAGCAGCGCCAGGTTGCGCGGCGTCGTCGGCAACGACGCGACGAGACCGCGATGTTCGGTGTCGGGGACGATCATGGTCATATCCGTCGCCGCGCCTCTCTCATCTTCGCCCACCCGTTCGTCCTGAGTCGCCGCTGAGCGAATGCGAAGTGGCGTATCGAAGGACCGAGGTCGGCGCAGTCCTTCGATACGGGCCTTCGCTCTGATCAGGCCCTACTCAGGACGACCGGAGGGGGTTAGCTAAAAGCGCGCTGTCGTGCGAGCGACCCGGGAGCCATGCAACCACCTATTGATAATCAATCGCACCAAGCGTATCGCGTCCCCATGAGCAGTCTCGAATCGCTCCCGCGCCGCCATTCCGCCACCGTGTCGCGGATCGATTGGGAGCGGCTCGCCGCCCCCGAGGCGAAGCGGCTGCGCGAGCTTGGCTTCGACGCCGGCGTCTCGGTCGAGGTGCTGCACCGCGCCTCCCTCGGCAGCGGGCCGATCGCGTGCCGGATCGGGCGGATGACCGTGGCGCTGCGTCGTGCGGTCGCGCGGGCGGTGGCGGTCGAGGCCGACGCGCTCCCCGCCGAATAGAGCTGAATGCACGCCGCGCCGCTGGTCGCGCTGGTCGGCAATCCCAACGCCGGCAAGTCGGCGCTGTTCAACGCGCTGACCGGCGCGCGGCAGAAGGTCGGCAATTATCCCGGTGTCACCGTCGAGCGCCATTCGGGCCGGCTCACCCTCGACGACGGTCGCCCGGTCGAGCTGGTCGATCTCCCCGGCGCCTACAGCCTCGATCCCGCCTCGCTCGACGAGCGCGTCACCCGCGACGTGCTGCTGGGCGCTCAAGCGGGCGAGCGCACGCCCGACGCGCTGCTGGTGGTGGTCGACGCCGCCAACCTCGACAATCACCTGCGCTTCACGCTCCAGCTGATCGCGCTCGGCCGCCCGGTGGTGGTCGCGCTCAACATGATCGACCTGGCCGAGCGCGACGGGCTGACGCTCGCGCCGGACGTGCTCGCCGCCGAGCTCGGCGTGCCCGTGGTCCCGACCGTGGCGGTCCGCCGCCGCGGCCTGGACCAGCTCCGCGCCGCGCTCACCGCAGCGGTGGAGACGGAGCCGGCGAAAAGGCTCCCGGTCGCGCCGACCGACGACATCGCCACGCTCCAGCGCCGCGCCCGCGCGCTCTCGGTCAGGGCGACCGTCAGCGAGACGAACGTCCGCCGCTGGACCCACATCCTCGACGGCGTCGCGCTCCACCCGGTCGCCGGCCCGATCCTCTTGCTGACGCTGCTGTTCGTCATGTTCCAGGCGGTCTTCTCCTGGTCCGAAGCCCCGGTCGGCTGGATCGAGGACGGCTTCAAGGCGCTCGAAACCGCCGTCACGAACGCCATGCCCGCGGGCATCCTCCGCTCCGCGATCACCGACGGCGTCATCGCGGGCGTCGGCGCGGTGATCGTCTTCCTGCCGCAGATCCTGATCCTGTTCGCCTTCATCCTCGTGCTCGAGGCGTCGGGATATATGGTCCGCGCGGCGTTTCTGATGGATCGGCTCATGGCGGGCGTCGGCCTGTCGGGCCGCGCCTTCATCCCCTTGCTCTCGTCCTTCGCCTGCGCCGTCCCCGGCATCATGGCGACGCGCACGATCGACGACGAGAAGGACCGGCTCACCACCATCCTGATCGCACCGCTGATGACCTGCTCGGCGCGGCTGCCGGTCTATACGATCATCATCGGCGCGCTGATCCCCGCGCGGCGGGTGCTGCCGGGTGTGGGCCTCCAGGGCCTCGTGCTGTTCGGCCTCTACGTCATGGGCATCCTCGGCGCGTTCGTCGCCGCGCTCGTGCTGCGACGGACCGTCACCAAGGGCTCGTCCTCGGGCTTCATGATGGAGATGCCTAAATATCAATGGCCCCATCTGCGCGATGTCGGGCTCGGCTTGTGGAGCCGCGCGCTGATCTTCTTGAAACGCGCGGGCACCACGATCGCGCTGACCACGATCGTGCTCTGGGGGCTGCTCTCCTTCCCGCGTGCGCCCGCGGGGCAGAGCCAGGTCGATTATTCGATCGCGGGGCGGATCGCGAACACCGTGATCGCCCCGATCGTCGCCCCGATCGGCTTCAACCGCGACATCAGCCTCGCGCTGATCCCGGCGATGGCGGCGCGCGAGGTCGCGGTGGCCGCGATCGGCACCGTCTACGCGGTCGACGACGTCGAGGGCGAGAAGGGGCAGCAGACCATCACCCAGAACCTGCGCGCGCGCTGGACGCTCTCGACCGCGCTCGCCTTCCTGATGTGGTTCGTCTTCGCGCCGCAGTGCATCTCGACGATCGCGGTGACGCGCCGCGAGACCAACGGCTGGCGCTGGCCGCTGTTCATGGTTGGCTATCTGTTCGCCACCGCCTACGTCATGGCGGGACTCACATACTGGCTGGCGGTGTTCGCAGGGCTCTAGAGTCGGGCGGATTTCCCCGTTACCGTTCGTCCTGAGTAGGGACCGAGCGCAGCGAAGGCCCGTATCGAAGGACACCGCGCATCAAGTCCTTCGATACGCCGCTTCGACAGGCTCACCGGCTACTCAGGACGAACGGATAGAAGGCACCAGGAACGAACATGGCAGGCAGCGTCAACAAGGTCATCCTGGTCGGCAATCTCGGGCGCGATCCCGAGTCGCGGTCGTTCCAGAACGGCGGCAAGGTCGTCGAACTCCGCATCGCGACCTCCGAATCGTGGAAGGACCGCAATTCGGGCGAGAAGAAGGAGCGCACCGAATGGCACACCGTGAAGGTGTTCCAGGAAGGTCTCGCCAACGTCGCCGAGCGCTATCTGAAGAAGGGCTCGAAGGTCTATATCGAGGGCGCGCTCCAGACGCGCAAATGGCAGGACCAGTCGGGCGCGGACCGTTATTCGACCGAGATCGTGCTTCAGGGCTTCAACGGCGTGCTGACCATGCTCGACGGCGCGCCGGGCGCGGGCGGCGGCCCCGGTGGGGGCGGCGGGCGTGACGACTGGGGCGGCGACGACTTCGGCGGCGGGTCGCGTGGCGGCGGTGCGGCTCGCGGCGGCCCCGCGGGCGGCGGGCGCGCCGTCGGCGGCGCGGCGGCGGGCGGATTCGCCGACGACCTGGACGACGACGTGCCGTTCTGACCCGAACCGCGCCGGAACCGGCTGGATGCGGCCGGGTTATCGCGACATCGCTTGATCCAGATGATTCGTGTCAGGACTCCTCACGCCCGACCAACCCACCCTGCGGGCTGAGCCCGGTCCGGTCGACGAACGCATCCGCGCGGAGGTGATCGCCGCCTATGACGTCGCCGCCGCGCGGTCGGTCGGCGCGCTGGACGACCTTGCGCAATTCGCCGCCGAACTCTGCGACACGCCGACCGCGCTCGTCAGCCTGGTCGAGGAGGCGCACCAGCAGTTCCTCGCGCGGATCGGTCTCGACGTCGCGTCGACCCCGCGCTCGATGTCGTTCTGCGCGCACACGATGGTCGGCGCGGAGATCATGGAGATCCCGGACGCCGCGGGAGACGCGCGCTTCGCCGACAATCCGCTCGTCACCGGTCCGCCCTACATCCGATTCTACGCCGGCGCGCCGCTGGTCAGCCGCGAGGGCGTGCCGCTCGGCGCGATCTGCGTCGTCTCGCCGGAGCCGCGACCGGGCGGCCTCACCCCCTTCCAGCGGCGCGGCCTCGCGATCCTCGGGCTGACCGTCATGTCCCGCCTCGACGATCGCCGCGCCGCGCGCGAGGCGGCCGAGACGCGCGCGGACCTGGCGGAGAGCGAAATGCGCTTCCGCACCCTGGCCGATACGATGCCGCAGATGGTGTGGTCGACCCGGCCGGACGGCTTCCACGATTACTACAATGCCCGCTGGTACGAGTTCACCGGCGCGCCCGAGGGCACGACCGACGGCGAGGGGTGGAACGACATGTTCCACGTCGAGGATCAGGGCCGCGCCTGGGAACAATGGCGCCGGAGCCTGGCGACGGGCGATCCCTATGCGATCGAGTACCGGCTCAAGCATTTCGACGGC
The DNA here is from genome assembly GCF_058313435.1 of Sphingomonas sp. SP6. NCBI lineage: Bacteria > Pseudomonadati > Pseudomonadota > Alphaproteobacteria > Sphingomonadales > Sphingomonadaceae > Sphingomonas > Sphingomonas sp. SP6. The sequence continues at coordinate 787,298 of NZ_JBZFLG010000002.1, read as the reverse complement.
ACCTATCGCTGGGTGCTCGGCCGCGCGCTGCCGATCCGCGACGAGGCCGGCCGGATCACCCGCTGGTTCGGCACGTGCACCGACATCCACGAGCAGAAGCTGGCGATGGAGGAGCGCGAGATCATCAGCCAGGAGCTCTCGCACCGCATCAAGAACATCTTCGCGGTGATCGCCGGGCTCATCGGCTTCGCCGCCAAGTCGCGACCCGAGTTCGCGCCCGCCGCGAACGATCTGCGCCAGCGGATCACCGCGCTCGGCCGCGCGCACGATTTCGTCCGCCCGCACAGCCCCAATTCGCGCCCGAGCGCGCAGCAGGATTCGCTCCACGGCCTCCTCGACGATCTGTTCGCGCCTTATCAGCATGCCGGCGGCGACCGCATCCGCATCACCGGGGAGGAGATCGCGATCGACGATCGCTCGGCCACCCCGCTCGCGCTCCTGTTCCACGAACTCGCGACCAACGCGACCAAGTACGGCGCGCTGTCGGTGCCGGACGGCGTCGTCACCCTCGACATCCACGCCGACCCGACCGAGGTCACGCTGTGCTGGACCGAGGCGGGCGGGCCGCCCGTCGTCGCCCCCGACGGCGGGCATGGGTTCGGCAGTCAGCTGGTCGAGCTCGCCGTCGTCCGTCAGCTCGGCGGACGGGTCGAACGCGACTGGCGGCCGGAGGGGTTGGTGCTGACCGTGGCGGTCCCGCGCGCCGCCTTCAGCCGCGCGGGGATCTGACCCCCGCGGCGGAGTTCAGACCGGCTCAGCCGTGGGTCTCGAACCGGACCAGGTCCGGGCAGTCGGCCTCATGGCCGGTCACCACCGCCGCCGCCGTCACGATCGCGGCCTCGCTGAACGGCTTGCGGATATAGCCGAGGCCTCCGGCAGGGGCCTCGATCTGCGCCGGATTGGCGGTGACGAACACCACCTTCACCCCGTAATCGCGCGCGATCCGCTCGGCGATCAGCGGGCCGGTCGCACCGTCGCGAAGGTTGACGTCGACGAACGCGAACTCGCATTCGGGCGCAGCCGCGAGCGCGGTCGGCGTATCGGCCGCGATCGCGACCACCCGGTAGCCCGCATCTTCGAGAATGCGTTCCAGATCGAGCGCCACGAAGATCTCGTCTTCGACGATGAGAGCGGTCTTGGTCACGGTTTAACTTCGGTTGGAGCCAGGAAACGTCCGATTTCGAACCGGTCTGCGCGACGATGGTTCCGACAGCGTTACTTTGCCGTCAACCGTGTCCGCGCCGCAACAGGAACACCGCATGTTCGGCGAGCAGGTTCGCCGCCGCCGCGCTCGTCTCCACCCCACGCGACAGGAACCACGCGCGCTCCACCACGATATCGCGTTTGGCGACGAAGGCGCGAAAATCGTCGATCGTGACATGATGGATATTGGGCGTGTCGTACCATTCCTCGGGCAGCAACTTGGTCACCGGCATCCGCCCGCCCCACAGCAGCGACAGTCGCGTCCGCCAATGGGCGAAGTTCGGAAACGACACGAACGCGCGGGCGCCGATCCGCAGCAGCTGATCGAGCACGACATGCGGCGCGCGCGCCGTCTGGAGCGTCTGGCTCAGGATCGCATAGTCGAAGCTCGCATCGGGATAGCCGGCCAGGTCGACGTCGGCGTCGCCCTGGATGACGGAGAGCCCGCGCGCCACCGCCGCCGCGACGTTGCCCGCGTCGATCTCCAGCCCGCGCGCGTCGACCTGCTTGGTGTCCCGGAGCGCCGCCATCAGCGCCCCGTCGCCGCAGCCGACGTCGAGCACCCGCGATCCGGGCGCGACATGATCGGCGATGACCGCGAGGTCGGGGCGGAGCGTCACCGCCCGGCGCCCAGGAACCCGCGCACCACATCGGCAAGCCCCGGCGGATCGAGCAGGAAGGCGTCGTGCCCGAACGGGCTTTGCAGCTCGACGAAGCTCACCGCCGCGCCGCTGGCGTTCAACGCCTGCACGACCGTGCGCGACTCGGCGGTTGGGTAGAGCCAGTCGGTGTCGAAGCTCACCAGGCAGAACCGCGCGCGCGAGCCGCGAAAGGCGTTGGCGAGCAGCCCGCCATGCTCCTCGGCAAGGTCGAAATAATCCATCGCGCGGGTGATGTAGAGGTAGCTGTTGGCGTCGAACCGATCGACGAACGCGATCCCTTGATGCCGCAGATAGCTCTCGACCTGGAAGTCGGCGTCGAACCCGAAGGTCTTGGCGTCCCGCGCCTGCAACTTGCGCCCGAACTTGCTCGTCAGCCCCGCTTCCGACAGGTACGTGATGTGCGCCGCCATCCGCGCCACCGCCAGCCCGGCGGCGGGCGGCTCCGCGCGGTAATAATCGCCCCCGTTCCAGTGCGGATCGGCCATCACCGCCTGCCGCCCGACCTCGTGGAAGGCGATGTTCTGCGCGGTGTGCCGCGCGGTCGAGGCGATGACGAGGCACCCCTCGACCCGGTCGGGGAAGGTCGCCGCCCAGCTGAGCGCCTGCATCCCCCCCATCGACCCGCCGACCACCGCCTTCAGCCGCGCGACGCCGAGATGATCGAGCAGCATCGCCTGCGCGCGCACCATGTCGCGGATGGTGATGACCGGAAACGCCATCCCCCATTCGCGCCCCGTCGCCGGATCGACGCTCGCCGGCCCCGACGAGCCGAGGCACGAGCCCAGCACATTGGCGCAGATGACGAGGTTCGCGTCGGTGTCGATCGGCTTGCCCGGCCCGACCATGTTCCCCCACCATCCGGGCTTGCCGGTGCGCGGATGGACGCTGGCGACATGCTGGTCCCCGGTCAGCGCGTGACAGATCAGGATCGCGGGGTGCTCGGGGTCGCCATAGGTCTCGTAGGCGATCTCTACCGGCGTCAGCGTCCCGCCGCCGTCGAGCCGCAGCGGGCCGGGGAGGGTGATCGAACGCGAGAGGCCGAAGCGCGGATCGGACATCGCGCGCTCGATAGGGCGTGTGGACCCGGTTCGCCAGCGTCGCTAAGCGCCCCGCATGACCGGACCCGTCGCCAAGCCGTACATCCTCGAGATCGCGCCCTATATCCCGGGCCGCTCGACCACCGACGACGGCCGCAAGGTCGCCAAGCTTTCGTCGAACGAGAATCCCCTCGGCACCAGCCCGGCGGCGCGCGAAGCGTTCGCCGCCGCGTCGCACAACCTCGAGCGTTATCCCGACGCCAGCGGGACCGAACTGCGCGAGGCGCTCGCCGCCAAATACGGGCTCGACGCCGCGCGGATCATCTACGGCAACGGTTCGGACGAGGTGCTCCACCTCGCCTGCGGCGCGTTCGCCGGGGTCGGCGACGAGGTGATCTACGTCCACTACGGTTTCTCGGTGTACCCGATCGCGACCCGCCGCGTCGGCGCGACCCCGGTGGTCGCCCCGGACAAGGATTATGCGACCGACGTCGACGCGATCCTGTCCTGCGTCACCGACCGGACGCGGATCGTCTACGTCGCCAACCCCAACAACCCGACCGGCACCTATGCGCCGCGCGACGAGATCGCCCGGCTCCACGCCGGCCTGCGCGACGACATCCTGCTCGTCGTCGACCACGCTTATGCCGAGTACATCGACGGCGCGCATGACGACGGCGCGATGGCGCTGGCCAAGACCGCGCCCAACGTCCTCGTCACCCGCACCTTCTCGAAGATGTACGGCCTCGCCGCCGAGCGGATCGGCTGGGGCTATGCGAGCGCGGACATCATCCAGGCGATGCACCGCATCCGCCTGCCCTTCTCCATCACCATCGCCGGCACCGCTGCCGCGGTCGCAGCGCTCGGCGACGACGCCTTCGTCGCGCACACCGCCGAGCACAATGCGACATGGCGCGCGTGGTTCGCCGACGAGATCGGCAAGCTCGGCAACGCCGGCCTGCGTGCCGTCCCCAGCCAGGCGAATTTCGTGCTCGTCCTGTTCGAAGGCGATCTGACCGCGGAGGTCGCGTACAAGGGGCTGATGGACGCGGGCTATATCGTCCGCTGGCTGCCGGGTCAGGGCCTGCCCCACGGCCTGCGCATCACCATCGGCACCGAGGACGAATGCAAGGGCGTCGTCGCCGCGTTACGCAGGATGGCGGGAGCCTGATGCTCCCCTTCTCCCGCGTCACCATCGTCGGCCTCGGGCTGATCGGCTCCTCGATCGCGCGCGCGGTGCGCGAGGCGATGCCGACCGTGCGCCTGACCGGGCACGACGCCGACCCGCAGGTCCGCGACACCGTCCGCGCGCTCGATCTCGTCGACGACGTCGCCGACACCGCGGGCGCGAGCGTCACCGACGCCGATCTCGTCATTCTTTGCGTGCCCGTCGGCGCGATGGAGGCGGTCGCCGCGGAGATCGCCGCCGACCTCCCCGCCGACGCAATCGTCAGCGATGTCGGCAGCTGCAAGGCGGAGGTCGCCCGTGCGCTCTCCGCCTCGCTCGATCCGGCCCGCGTCGTCCCCGCCCACCCGGTCGCCGGCACCGAGCGCAGCGGCCCGGAGGCAGGGTTCGCCGCGCTCTTCCAGGGCCGCTGGTGCATCGTCACGCCCTTGGCCGAAAGCGATCCCGTCGCCGCCGAGCGTGTCGCCGAGTTCTGGCGGCGGCTCGGCAGCCAGGTCGAGACGATGGCCCCGGACCACCACGACCGCGTCCTCGCGGTGACGAGCCACCTGCCCCACCTGATCGCCTACACGATCGTCGGCACCGCCAGCGACCTCGAGGAGGTCACCTCGTCGGAGGTGATCAAATTCTCCGCCGGCGGCTTCCGCGACTTCACGCGCATCGCCGCGAGCGACCCGACGATGTGGCGGGACGTCTTCCTGTCGAACAAGGAGGCGGTGCTGGAGATGCTCCAGCGCTTCAGCGAGGACTTGAGCCAACTTCAGCGGGCGATCCGCTGGGGCGACGGCGACGCGCTGTTCGACGCCTTCACCAAGACCCGCGCGATCCGTCGCCAGGTCGTCGACCAGGGCCAGGACGACGCCGCCGCCGACTTCGGCCGGCGGCACGGATAGGATCACCCGTTCGACGCGCCCGTCTGGTTCGCCATTTCGCCGCGCATCGCGGTCATGCTCGGTCCCGGGCCGGTCGCCGGGCGAAGGCTCTCGCGCTCGCTCTCAGGCACGGGCGCGGTCGGATCGGGGCGGAACGCCTCGGGCGCACGCTGCGAGCCGACCGGCGGCGCGTCGGCGGCGAGGTCCGCCGCCGGATGCTCGGCGTCGCCGCCGGGCTTGCGCGCGCCGCCAGCGCCGATCCCGGTCCGGCTCAGCCCGAAGAAGCCGAGCGCGATCGCCGCGATCGCACCCAGCCCGGCGGCGGCGCCGACCACGACCGTCCGGGCGCCGACGCCCGAGCGCTGAGGCTTGATATTGGACTTCGCGCGGCTCTTCGGCGGCGCCCTGCGGGTCTTCTTGTCTGCCATGCGCCGCTCAACCGGCGAGCGGCCCCGCCTGTTCCGCCTCCAGCGCGTTGATCGCGGCGTGGACCCGCGCCTCGATCTCTCGCCGCGGCAGCCCCGGCGGGATCGGCTCGCCGATGCGGATCGTCACCACGCCCGCATGTTTCGCCCCGCGCTTCGGCAGCAACCGCCCGCTGTCGAGCGCGATCGGCACCACGGGGAGCGCCAGCGCCTTGTAGAGCCCCGCGAACCCCGATCGGAGCGGCGGCGTCTCGCCCGGCGGGACCCGCGTCCCCTCCGCATAGACGATCACCGACCGGCCCTCGGCGCGCGCCCGCTTGGCCTCGTGCACCATCTTCCGCAGCGCCCCGGCCGACGCCTCGCGGTCGACCACGATCGAGCCGTATCTGGTCGTCGCCCAGCCCCAGACCGGGATCCGCATCAGCTCGCGCTTGATGACCATCACCGGCGCGCCGAGGATCAGCTGGAGCTCCAGCGTCTCGTACATGGCCTGGTGCTTGGCGGCGTAGAACACCTGGCCCTCGGGCACCGCGCCCTCCACCCGCGGGCGGATGCCGAGGATGACGCGCATCAGCAGCCGGTGCATCCGTGCCCAGAGATGCGCGTTGGCGATCACCGCGCGCTGGCCGAACAGCGCCGAGAGCGGCACCGCCAGCACGATCGGCACCGACAATGCGTAGAACAGCGCGCGGAACACGATCGTCCGAAGCCAGGCGATCACGCGCCCAGCCCCGTCCACAATGCGACCCGCCGCAGCAGCAGCTTGTTGTATTCGTTGATCAGCAGCCCCAGCCGCTGTTCCGCCGGCACCCCGTCCCGGACGATCCGCACCTGCGGATCGAGCGCCGCGCCCAGCTCCATCCGCGCCCGCGCCATATGCCAATCGGACGTGACGAGGCGGACCGAGCGGACGCGGTGGTCCTCCACCCAGCGCGCGGTCTCCTCCGCATTCGACCGCGTGTCGACGGCCTCGGCGCCCAGATCGACGCAGCAGGCGACCGTCGCGGCGTGACCGAAGATGCGCGCGACGTCCGCCTTGCGCACCCCGGGCGCGACCCCGGACACCAGCATCCGCTTCGCCTTGCCCGCCTCGACCAGCGCGAGGCCGCGGTCGATCCGCCCCGGCCCGCCGGTCGGCACCACCACTGCATCGGTGACGACGTCGCTGGCCGGGGGCGCCAGCAGCAGCATGAACGCCGCGAAGCCCAGCCCCCAGGCGAGCGCCAGCACCGACAGGATGCGGACGATCACAGCGTCCGCCTCAGCGCCGCCACCACCGCGACGCGCGCGCTGCCCGCCGCCAGCAGGACGAAGCCGATCGGGAGGGACGCGAGCAGCACCCAGCCCGTCGCGCCGATCGTCGCGCTTCCCAGCAGTTCGGAGCCGAACGCGGCCACCCGCGCGCCGATCAGCGCGATCACCGCGAGCGCTGCTCCGCCGCCGACCACGCCGCCGATCAGCGCGTCGCGCGCGATCCGCCGCTGGAACAGCCGCGCGACCTGGACGTCGGTCGAGCCGAGCATGTGCATGACCTCGATCGTCGCCCGGTGCGCGTCGAGCCCGGCGCGCGCGGCGAGCACCACCACGCTCGCGGTCGCCGCCGCCATCAGCACCACCAGCCCACCCGCGAGCCAGGTCAGCGTCGCCAGCAGCGAGGCGACGGGCGCCATCCAGTCGGCATGCCGATCGATCCGTGCCGCGGGCGCGACCGCGCGGACCGCCCGCTCGACCGCCGCCGCCCCGTCCGCGCGCGTCAGGTCGACGTCGATCAGCGCGGGCACCGGCAGCTCGGGATCGGCCGCGTCGCCGCCCAGGAACGGCGCGAGGAGCGCGGCCAGCTCGTCCGCGGGCACCCGCCTCACCCCGCGCACCTCGGGCCGCGCCGTCAGCAGCGCCGCGACCCGCACCGGATCGCCCGCGCCCGGCGCGATCTGCACCGTCAGCCGCCCGGCCAGCCGCCGATCGAGCGCCCCCGCCGCATGCGCGGTCGCCAGACCCGCCGCCGCCGCGAGCAGCGTCAGGAACAGCATGATGGCGATCACCCAGGTCATCGCCCGGACGCCGCGCGCATCGTCGAGCAACCGGGTGGTGGCGCCGCCGCTCATGCCGCCGCGCCCGGCGGATGGCGCAGCGCCCCGGTCGGGTCGAGCAGCCGTCCGCCCTCCAGCCGCATCATCCGCGCGCCGCGCACACGATTGAGGAGATGAAGATCATGGGTCGCGACGACGATGGTCGTCCCGAGCGTGTTGAGCGAATCGAACAGGTGGAGCAGTCGCTCCGCCATCACCGGGTCGACATTGCCGGTCGGCTCGTCCGCGACCAGGATCTCGGGGCGGGCGATCACCGCGCGCGCGATCGCGACCCGCTGCTGCTCGCCGCCGGACAGCGTCGCCGGCAGCGCGCCGCCGCGACCGCCCAGCCCGACCCAGGCGAGCATCTCGTCGACCGGCCCGGCGATGTCGCGCTCGCCGACGCCGGCGACCCGCAGCGGCAGCGCGATATTGTCCGCGACCGAAAGGTGCGGCACCAGCCGGAAGTCCTGGAACACCACCCCGATCCGCCGCCGGAATCCCGGCAAGCGGCCGCGCGGCATCGTGACCGCATCCTCGCCGAACAGTCGGATGATGCCGCGGCTCGGCCGCTGGGCGAGATAGAGAAGCCTCAGTAGCGAGGTCTTGCCCGCGCCGCTCGCCCCGGTGAGGAAGTAGAAGGTGCCGGCCGCGAGCGTGAAGGTCAGGTCGATCAGCGTCTCCGCGCCCGCACCATAGCGCAGCCCCACATTCTCGAACTGCACGATATTGGCCATGGCTGCGGGCGACCATCGCACGGGAGCGCCGCGGCCATCAAGTCGCGAGCTTGCCAGCGCCGCCGCGCCCGTGCTTAGATTCCGCGATGGCCGGTCGGGTGCGTCGCCCATCGCCGGAAGTTGAAGCGTCAGTCCACGATGATCCTCGAATGCCCGCAGTGCCGCAGCCGCTACCTCGTCCCCGACGGGGCGATCGGGACCGAGGGCCGGACGGTGCGCTGCGCCAATTGCCGACACAGCTGGTTCCAGGAGGGCGCGCCTCCGCCCGCGACGGTCGAGCCGCCGGTCTCCTACCCGCCGCTGCCGGACGCGCCGCCGCCGCTCGCTCCGCTGGCGAGCGCGGCCGAGCCGACCGAGGCGTCGGCATCGCCCCCCGCCCCCGCCGGCCCGCCGCGGCGCAATCCGGCGCGCCGCTGGACCGCGGCGGCGATCGCCGCCGGGCTGCTGATGATCGCCGGCGTCGGGATCATCCTCTGGTCCAGCGCGCCGGGGCTGCTCGCCAATGTCGGGCTGTCGCTCGGGCCCAAGGATTCGCCGCTGCGGCTGGTCGACAATCCGATCGAGCGCCGCGATCTGACCAACGGATCGGAGCTGTTCGCGGTCTCGGGCAAGGTGCTCAATCCGTCCGCGACCGCGCAGCGCGTTCCCGACATCCGCGCCGATCTGCGCGACGCGACCGGGCGGATCGTCTATTCGTGGACGATCACGCCGCAGCAGCGCACGCTCGCGCCCAAGAGCGCGATCGACTTCAACTCCGCCAAGCTCGACGTCCCCGCCTCCTCGAAGCGGCTGGAGCTGAGCTTCGCCGGCGAGGGCGGCTCGTGACCGCCCCCGCGAAAACCGTTGCCACGCCGCGGACGCTTCGCTAGGGGCGTCCGCCTACCGGCCGCCGGGCCTTCCGGCGGTATGGCACGTGCGGTCGTGGCGGAACTGGTAGACGCGCAGCCTTGAGGTGGCTGTGGCCGAAAGGCCGTGGAAGTTCGAGTCTTCTCGACCGCACCATTCTCCCATGACTGTCGGCATGGGCCGTCCGCCTTCAAGAGGGGCGGTTCGTCGCCCACTCGTCGATTCCATCCAATCGGTGGCCCCCTTTCCCGCCTAACCCCGCTTCGCAATGTGCCGGGCGGTTCGGCACGATTTTCCGGGGAAACGACATGGCCAGACACAGCAGCTTTCGCAGGAACACCGACGCCCACGCGCTCGACGCGCTCTTCGTGGGCGGGCCGGGACGGCTCTTCAACACGCCCGACGATCTGTTCACGCTCGATCTGTCGGGGTTCAAGGAGGGCTACGGCTTCTCCACCTCGATCAGCGCCGACGCGACCGGCGGCTACAAGGGCGAATTCTACCTTGACGGCAACAGCCGCTACGCCTTCGCGAGCATCGAACGCTTCAACATCACCGGCACCAATTATGCCGACGTGATCCAGACCGGCAACGGCGCGGACGTGATCAAGGCCGGCGGCGGCAACGACATCGTCCAGGCCGATGCGGGCAAGGACACGCTCGACGGCGGCACCGGGATCGACGGGTTCAACAAGAATTTCGCCGCCGTGGCGGGCGGCGTCTCGGTCAACCTGTCGACCGACTCGATCACCGCGAGCCAGGGCTCGATCAAGAGCTTCGAATATTTCTACAACGTCCAGGGCTCGGGCGGGAACGACACCTTCGTCAGCTCGCAGGCGCGCGGCAACGACAGCGTCAACGGCGGCGAAGGCAACGACCGCGTCGAGTTCCGGGTCGGCGACGACGATTTTATCGGCGGCGGGGGCGTCGACACGCTCAAGACCGACGAAAGCTGGTACGCCGGGGCCGAAGGTATCCAGACTTCGCTCTCGGTGGACGCCGGCGGGGGTTACCGCGGCTATTATTTCGTCAACGGCGTCCAGCGCGTGGATTTCACCACCACCGAGCGGTTCGAGGTGCTGGGCACCAAGAACAACGACGCCATTTACGCCGGGAACGGCGGCAACATCCTGTCGGGCAATGGCGGCAACGACGACGTCCGCTCGGGCTGGGGCAGCGACACGCTGGACGGCGGGGACGGAATCGACGGGCTGGGTCGCGATCTGACCAACCAGGCGACGGCGGTCTCGATCAACCTCCAGACCTCCACCATCACCGCCGCCTACGGCACGATTGCCGGCTTCGAATATTTCTCGAACGTGATCGGCAGCGCGCAGAGCGATACCTTCGTCTCCACGGCGGTCCAGGCCAACGATACGATCGACGGCGGCGGCGGCGGCGATACCGCCAGCTTCTTCGAAGGCGTCGACAGCTTCGCCGGCAGCCAGGGCAGCGATCGGCTGATCGTCGATTATTCCGCGCAGAACACCAACGCCGGGATCCAGATGTCCTTCAGCGTCGACGCGAACGGCGGCTGGCGCGGCTATTACTATGTCGACGGCGATACCCGGACGGACTTCAGCTCCGTCGAATCGTTCGCGATCACCGGCACCGCGTTCGACGACAAGATCACCACCGGCGATTTCGACGATGCGGTCTCCGCGGGCGCGGGCAACGACATCGTCACCTCGGGCCGCGGCGTCGACACGCTCGACGGCGGCGCCGGCATCGACGGGCTGGGCCGCGATCTGACCGCGCTGACGACCGCGATCACGATCAACCTGAAGACCAGCACGATCACCGCCGCGCTCGGCACGATCGCAGGCTTCGAATATTTTTCGGGCGTCACCGGCGGCTCGGGCGGCGACACCTTCGTCACCACCTCCGCGCAGGCCGACGACGTCGTCACCGGCGGCGGCGGCAACGACACCGCGACCTTCTACGAAGGATATGACCGGTTCGCCGGCGGCTCCAACGACACGGACACGCTGATCATCGACTGGTCGGCACAGACCACCAACAAGGGCATCACCATGTCCTTCAACGTCGACACCAACGGCGGCTGGTCCGGCTATTACTATGTCGACGGCGACACCCGCGCCGACTTCAGTTCGGTCGAGGCGTTCCAGATCACCGGCACCGCGTTCGACGACACGATCTACGCCGGGGACAACAACGACGTCGTGAACGGCGGCGGGGGGTTCGACTATATCCGCACCGGCGCCGGCGTCGACACGCTCGACGGGGGCGCCGGGATCGACGGGGTCGCCCGCAATCTGACCGGCGCCGAGTTCGACATCTCCGTCGACCTCGCCGCCAACGGCGCGACCGCGGCGATCGGGACGATCAAGAACTTCGAATATTTCGGCGCGTCGGGCACCGGCTTCGCCTTCATCACCGGCGGCGGCAACGATTCGCTGGTGTCGACCACGCTCCAGCTGACCGACTATGTCGAGACCGGGGCGGGCGACGACACCTTCGCGGCCTATAACGGCTATGATCGCTACACCGCCGGCATCGGCACCGACCGGCTGGTGATCGACTGGTCGGCGGTCGACATCGGCGTCGGCATCACCAGCGTCAGCCAGAACGCCGACGCCACCGGCGGCTACGCCGGCTATGTCTACGCCAGCAACCTGCTGCGGGTCGATTACGCCAGCGTCGAGGCGTTCACGATCACGGGCACCCGATACGGCGACATCCTGTCGGGCAGGGAGTTCAACGACACCCTGTCGGGCGGCGGCGGCGACGACAAGATCTACGCCGGCAGCGGCGACGACGTGGTCGACGGCGGCGCCGGCATCGATGGTCTTCAGAAGGACATGACCGGCTTGGGCGGCAAGATCACGGTCGACGTCGATGCGGGCAAGCTCTCGCTCAAGGGGTCGAGCTTCACCGGCATCGAATACCTCCTGGACCTGCGGACCGGCGAGGGCGCGGACAAGATCACGACCGGCCATCTTCAGCTGGGCGACGTGGTCTGGGGCAACGGCGGCAACGACACCGCCAGCTTCTTCTGGGGCAGTGACACGTTCAACGGCGGCTCGGGCAGCAAGGACGTGCTCGTGATCGACTATTCGGCGGTCGACAGCGAAAGCGCGATCTCGACCTCGATGAGCGTCGATAACGACAACGGCGGCTTCCGCGGCTATTTCTCGGCCGACGGCGGCACGCAGACGGTCTTCACCGGGGTCGAGGTCTTCGACGTCACCGGCACCAAGAACAACGACACGATCACCGGCGCGGACTTCGCGGACACGCTCGCCGGCGGCGACGGCCGCGACACGCTGAACGGTGGCGGCGGCAGCGACAAGCTGCTCGGCGGCACCGCGGCCGACACGCTCGTGGGCGGCGACGGTGACGACACGCTGACCGGCGGCGAGGGGGGCGACACGATGACCGGCGGCGCAGGCGCGGACACCTTCGCCTTCGCGAACGGCGACGTGAACAACGGGACGCTCTACGTCGATCGGATCGCCGATTTCGCGACCGGCGTCGACACGATCGACCTGTCGAAGATCGACGCCGATCTGGGAGCGAGCGGCGATCAGGCGTTCACCTTCGTCGGCGCGGGTGCGTTCACCGCCGCCGGGCAGCTCCACATGGTCACCATCGCCGGGATCACCTACCTCCAGGGCAACGTCGACACCGATCTGGGTGCGGACTTCGCGATCCGCATCGACGGGACCGTCCCGATCTCCGACGACTTCAAGCTGTAAGGTCCGCACGACCCTCGAAGCCCACTGGCACGGCGAGGTCCGGCATGGCATGGTTTGCGCATCGTTGGTTGCGCGGGACGTGCCATGCCGGCCTCGTCGATCGAGTCCCCAAGGCGCTACGATCTCAGCGCCGAATGTTACGCCGAGATGCGGCGCACCGCGCGGCGGATGCTCTCGGGCGACCGCCAGCGTCTCGCCTTCGATCCGACCGAACTCGCGCACGACGCCTTTCTCCGGCTGATCCAGTCCGATGCGGCGCAGACGAACGACCAGGCCCATGCGCTCGCGCTCGGCGCGCGGACGATGCGCCGCATCCTGATCGACGAGGTCCGCCGCGCCTCCGCCGCCAAGCGTCACATGCCGACGGTGCTGCCGACGATCCTCGGCGGCGCGCGCGCGGCCGTCGATGTGGAGGCGCTCGACGCGGCGCTCAAGGCGCTCGAGGCGGTCTCCCCCGATCATGCGACGATCGTCGAGCTGCGCTTCTCGCTCGGCATGACCGTCGAGGAGACCGCCACCGCGCTCGGCATCGCCCCGCGCACCGTCAAGCGCCGCTGGCAGAGCGCGCGGGCCTGGCTCCATGACCATCTCGCCGACGACGAGGACCCGGCCGACGCTCCCGCCTGAGCTCGAGCGCCGCGCGCTCGCGCTGGTCGACGAGCTCGTCGAGCAGCGCGACGACGCCGCCGTCGACCGAACGCTGGCGGCGGAGGACGCGGCGGTCGGCGCGCGCGTCCGCCGCCTGCTCGGCCGCGCGCGGATCGGGGGCGAGCTCCCGACGATCGTCCTCGCCGACGACGACCTGCCGGTCCCGACGCGCGTCGGCGCCTTCGCGCTGATCGAGGAGGTCGGCGTCGGCGGGATGGGCCGCGTCTGGCGCGGCGAGCGCACGGACGGGCTGTTCGAGCAGACGGTCGCGGTCAAGCTGCTGCGCGCCTCCCCCGCCTTGCTGGGCGCGCGCTTCGCCGAGGAGCGGCGCATCCTGGCCCGGCTCGACCATCCCGGCATCGCCCGGCTGATCGACGGCGGGGTCGCGGAGGGCGTGCCCTATCTCGTCATGGAGTTCGTACCCGGCCGCCACCTCGACGCCGCCGCCGGCGGCCTGCCGCTCGCGCAGCGGGTCGCGCTGCTTCGCGAGGCGGCGGTCGCGGTTCAGTTCGCGCACGCCCGGCTGGTAGTCCATGCCGACCTCAAGCCTTCGAACATCGTCGTCGACGAAGGCGGCCGTGTCCGACTGCTCGATTTCGGGGTCGCGCGGCTGCTCGGCGACGAGACCGTTGTGGCGCACCCGATGACCCCCGCCTACGCCAGTCCCGCGCGCCGGGCGGGCCGCGCGCCGATGATCGCCGACGACGTCTTCGCGCTCGGCGAGCTGCTCGCCGTGGTGACCTCGGACGCGGGCGATCCCGACCTCGCCGCGATCGCCGCGCGCGCGCGCGCCGAGGACGAGCGCGCGCGCTACACCGGGGTCGGCGACCTGCTCGCCGATCTCGACCGCTGGCGCGATCGGCTTCCGGTCTCGGCCCGCGCGCCGACCGTCCGCTACCGCGCGCAGCGGTTCCTGTCGCGTCACCGCATCGGGGTCGCCGCCGCGACGCTGGCACTGCTCCTGCTGTCGGCGACGTCGGTCTGGGCGCTCCTGGCCGCGCGTGCCGAAAGCCGCCAGCGCGCGGTCGCCGAGCGTCGCTTCGACGAGGTCCGCGCCCTCGCGCGCTTCATGCTGACCGACCTCTACGATGAACTCGGCGACGCCCCCGGCACCGTCGCCGCCCGCGTGCGCATCGCCGAGGTCGCACGCGGTTACCTCGATCGCCTGGCTGAGACCGCGCCGCCGGAAGGCTCGCTCCGTCTGGAGATCGCGCGCGGCTTCGAACGATTGGCCCGGGTGCAGGGCGTCTCCGGGGTGGCGAGCCTCGGCCGCCCGAGCGATGCGCTCGCTTCGCTCGTGCGCGCCGACGCGCTCGTCCGCACCCTCCCCGCCGGCGCCGCGGCCGACGAACTCGCCGGCCGCATCGCGCTCGATCGCTGGACGCTCGCGCCCGAGAATGCGGATTCGCGCGCGATCAACGCCGCCGCGCGGCTCGCCTTCGCCCGCGCGCTCGCCCGCGAGCCCGATCGGCAAGGCGCGCTGCTCGGCTCGCTCTGGACCGAGAAGAACCGGGCGTTCGAGCTGATCTGGACCGATGACGACCCCGGCGGCGCGATCCCGGTGGTACGCCTGGCGCTCGCACGCCTCGACGCGACCCGCTACGACGCCGCGCACCGGGACGAGGCGCAGCAGCTGCGGGTGAACCTGCTCAACCGGCTCGGGGACGCGCTCTATTATGCCGGCGACAACCGCGCCTCGCTCGGCGCCTTCCGCCAGGCGCAGGCGGTCGCCGCCGCCGAACTCGCTCGCCGCCCGACCCTCGCCTGGCTGGAGCGCGTCGGCGAATCGCACTGGTTCGTCTCGGGCACGCTCGAACAATATGACGTGCCGGGCGCGCTGGTCGAGGCCGAGGCAGGGATCGCGACCATGCGCCGCGTCCTGTCCTATGGGCCCGACGCGAACGCCGAGAAGTGGCTCGCGATCCTCTACAACCAGCAGGCGTCGCTGCTCGCCGAGCTCGGACGTTCGGCGGAGGCCGCACCCGCCGCGCTCGCCTCGGTCGCGATCCGCCAGCGGCGCGCCGCCGCCCAGCCGGACGATCCGCGCCGCGCCCGCGATCTCGCGGTCGGGCTCGAGGCCGCCGCCGAGACGCTCGCCAAGGCCGGTCGGGGCGGCGAGGCCTGCACCCTCGCCCGGCGATCGACGGCCGGTTGGGAGGCGATCGAGCGACGCGGCAGGCTCGGCAAGTTGGACGCGAATAAGGCCTATCCCGAAGCTCGTGCCACCGCGGCGAAGCTCTGCGCGGGGTCGTGACAACGGCGTCAGCGCCGCTTACCCATCCGTCCAAAGACAAGAGAGGGGTTTCATGATCACGTCCGTCGCCAGCGTCCTCGCCGTCCTGCTCGCCCAGGCCGCGCCGCAACCGCAGTCCGCACCGCCGCAGGAGCGGACCGAAGCCCCCGAGGACCAGGCGACCCGCCCGCCCACCCAGGCCCCCACCGCGCCGCCGCAGCAGCAGCCGGCGCGGACGCCGGGCGCGAGCACGGACGCCGCGAAGCCGGCCCCGACCAAGGGCCAGAAGTGGGACGTCAACAATCCCCCCGGCGCGACCGTCCGCCAGGTCCCGATCAGCGTCGAAGAGGGCAGCTGGATCGACATCGACGTCTCCCCCGACGGCCGCACGCTCGCCTTCGATCTGCTCGGCGACATCTACACGATGCCGATCGCCGGCGGCGCGCCGACCCGGATCGCCGAGGGCCTCGCCTGGGAGGTCCAGCCGCGCTGGTCGCCCGACGGCCGCCGCATCGCCTTCACCTCGGATCGCGGCGGCGGCGACAACATCTGGATCATGAACGCCGACGGCTCCGACAAGCGCCAGGTCACCAAGGAGGACTTCCGCCTCCTCAACCAGCCGACCTGGTCGAAGGACGGGCGCTTCATCGCCGCGAAGAAGCATTTCACCACCGGCCGCTCGCTCGGCACCGGCGAGGTGTGGCTCTATTCGGTCGCGGGCGGCGGCGGCGTCCAGCTCGTCAAGCGCGCCAACGAGAAGCTCCAGAAGGAGCTGGGCGAGCCGATCTACGCCGCCGACGGCAAGTCGATCTTCTACACGAGGAACGTCACGCCGGGGAACGTGTTCGAATATGCGCAGGATTCGAACACCGACCTGTTCGACATCGAGCGCTACGATCTCGCCACCGGCGAGGTGACGACTGCGGTCACCGGCCTCGGCGGCTCGGTGCGCCCGACCCCCTCGCCCGACGGCCGCAAGATCGCTTTCGTCCGCCGCGAGCGCGCCCGGTCGAAGCTCTACGTCAAGGATCTCGACTCCGGCGCCGAGCGCAAGATCTACGACGCGCTCGACCAGGACGTGCAGGAGACCTGGGCGGTCACCGGCGTCTATCCCAACATGAGCTGGACCCCCGATTCGAAGTCGGTCGTCTTCTGGGCGGGCGGCAAGATCCGCCGCGTCGACGCCGACGGTGCGAACGCCGCGGTGATCCCGTTCCGCGTTGCCGACACCCGGGGCCTCATCGACGGCCCCCACCCGCAGATCGAGGTCGCGCCCGCCAGCTTCGAGACGAAGATGCCGCGCTGGGCCAGCGTCTCGCCCGACGGCCGCACTGTCGTCTTCGAGACCCTCGGCAAGCTCTGGACCAAGCCGATGGCGGGCGGCACGGCCAAGCGCCTCACTGCTGCTGGCGACGTGCTAGAGATGTTCCCCAGCTGGTCGCGCGACGGTAGCCAGATCACCTATGTCGAGTGGACCGACGCCGGGCTCGGCAAGATCAACGTCGTCGGTGCGGCGGGCGGCAAGCCTCGCACCGTCACCGCACACCCCGGTCACTATGCGAAACCGCGCTTCTCCCCCGACGGCCGCACGATCGCGTTCGAGAGCCGCGGCAGCGAGGGTCTGACGTCGGCGCTCTGGTCGGCCAATCCCGGCGTCTATGTCGTCCCCGCGGCCGGCGGCGCGGCGACGCTCGTCAGCAAGGACGCCGTCTCGCCGCAGTTCGGCGCGACCGCCGACCGCCTGTTCATGGTCGCCGAGGAGGGCGAGGAGCGCGCGCTCGTCTCGACCGACCTCTCCGGGCAGAACAAGCGCGTCCACGCCAAGGGCGAGCTCGCCAACGACTTCATCGTCTCGCCCGATGGCCAGACGGTCGCGTTCCGCCAGAATTACGAGGCGTTCGCGATGCCGCTGATGCCCGGCGGCCAGGCGGTCGAGGTCGCGCCCGACACCAAAGCGCTCCCCGTCACCCGCGTCAGCGCCGACGGCGCGGATTACATCCACTGGTCGAACGGCGGCGATCAGCTCCACTGGAGCCTCGGGCCGACGGTCTTCACCGCGCGCCGCGACGCGCTGTTCCCGTCAGCGCCCACGGGTGAGACCGCCGCGAAGTTCGTCGCCCCCGCTACCGGCGTGTCGCTGTCGATGACCGTCCCCGCCGCCAAGCCGACCGGCACCGTCGCGCTCGTCGGCGCGCGCATCCTGACGATGCGCGACGACGCGGCGGACGGCGGCCCGATCGACGACGGCGTGGTCGTGATCCGCGGCGACCGCATCGTCGCGGTCGGCCCCCGCGCCTCGGTCCAGATCCCCGCCGGCGCGAAGACCGTCGACCTGGCCGGCAAGACGATCATCCCCGGCCTCATCGACGCCCACGCCCACGGCCCGCAGGGCGAGGACGAGGTCGTCCCGCAGCAGAACTGGTCCGAGCTCGTCAACCTCGCGATGGGAACGACGACCAAGCACGATCCCTCTGCGCGTGCCTCGGAGATCTTCACCGCGTCGGAGCGCCAGCGCGCCGGCGACCTGCTCGCCCCGCGCATCTTCTCGACCGCGGAGATCGTCTACGGGGCGAAAGCCGCCGACGTGTACGCGCAGATCGACAGCTACGACGATGCGCTCGATCACATCCGCCGGATCAAGGCGGAGGGCGGGCATTCGATCAAGAACTACAACCAGCCCCGCCGCGACCAGCGCCAGATGGTCACCGAGGCCTCACGTCGCGAGAATATGCAGGTCGTCGCGGAAGGTGGCTCGCTCTACAATTTCGACATGACGCTGATCGCCGACGGCAACTCCACCGTCGAGCACAACGTCCCGCTCGAGCATTTCTACGAAGACGTGCTCCAGTTCTTCTCGGAATCGAAGACCAACAATACGCCCACGCTGATCGTCAGCTACGGCGGCCTCGCGGGCGATCCGTACTGGCGGCAGGCGACCGACGTGTGGAAGCAGCCGCTGCTCGCCGCGCACATTCCGCCCGATCAACTCGCGGCCGCCAACGTCCGCCGCACCAAGGCGCCCGAGGAGGATTTCGTCGACGACGACAATGCGCGCGAGGCGAACAAGCTCGCGCACCGCGGCGTCCTTGTCTCGATCGGTGCGCACGGCCAGCAGTCCGGCATCGGCAGCCACTGGGAGCTGTGGAGCTTCGTCCGCGGCGGCATGACCCCGGTCGAGGCCTTGCGCGCGGGAACGATCGTCCCGGCGAAGTCGCTCGGCATGGCGAAGGACATCGGCAGCCTGGAGGTCGGCAAGCTCGCCGACCTCGTCGTCCTCGACGCCGATCCGAGCGCGGACATCCGCAATTCGGAGAAGGTCGCCAAGGTCATGCTCGGCGGCCGCCTCTACGATTCGAAGACGATGAACGAGGAAGTCACCGGCACGGCGAAGCGGCGGCCCTATTACTGGCAGGGCGGCCCGACCTCGGCGAGCACGGTGACGACGATGCACGGAGCCGACTGAACCGCCAACAGCGGGAGCCCGGAGTGAGGCTCTGGGTTCCCGACTGCCCGAAAACACCTGCTACTTGGTCGTCCACCGGTCCATCCACCCGATCACCTCGCGGTACCATTGCCGCGAGTTCTTCGGCTTGAGCACCCAATGGTTCTCGTCCGGGTTCACCAGCAGTCGTGAGGGAATGTCGCGCCGCTGAAGCGCGGTGAAGGCGGCCAGCCCCTGCGTGTAGGGAATGCGGAAGTCCTTCTCGCCGGTGATGACCAGCATCGGCGTTCTCCAGTTCTGGACGAAGTTGACCGGGTTCCACTTCTCGAACGCGGCCGGGTCCTCGAAATACGCCTTTCCCCCGTGCTGCCATTCGTCGAACCACAATTCCTCGGTCTCGTACGCCATCGCGCGCGCATCGAAGACGCCGTCGTGCTGGACGATGCACTTGAACCGATCGGGCCACTGCCCCTCGATCCAGTTCATCATGTACCCGCCGTAAGACGCGCCGAGCGCACAGGCCCGGTCGCCGTCGAGCCAGGCGAACTTGGTCGTCGCTGCCTCGAGTCCCGCCTTCAGATCGTCGAGCGGCCACCCGCCCCAATTGCCCCGGATCGCGTCGGTGAAGGCCTGCCCGTACCCGGTCGACCCGTGGAAATCGACCGCGACGAGCCCGTAGCCCGCGCCCGCGAACACCGCCGGGTTCCAGCGGTACGACCACGAGTCGTTCGACGACCCCTCCGGCCCGCCGTGCACCATATACGCGATCGGGACCTTTCCGGTGCTCCCCGCCGGCCTCACCGCATAGCCGTGGACCGGATCGTTGTTGGCACCGGTGAAGCTGAATCGTGTCACCAGGGGCATGTCGATGCCCGCCAGTTTGGTCGCGTTGACCGTTGTCAGCCGCCGCGGCGCGCCCTTGCCCGCCACCAGCCAGAAGTCGTCCGGCGCAACTAAGCTGTCCAGCGCTGTCACGAGCCCCTGCGGCGTGACCGAGACCGCCGCGACATGACCCGCCTTGGTCAGCCGCGTGACCGTCCCCGTCCTCGCATCGACCGCGAACAGCGGGGTGTCCTGCACGTCGTCCGCGGTGACGTAGAGGGTCCGCGAATCGACGCTCCACGCGACCGACGCCGCCGATCGGTCCCACCCGTCCGTCAGCGCCCGTACCCGGCCGGTCGCGAGATCGCGGAGCATGACGACAAGCCGGTCCGCTTCGTGTCCCGGTCGCTTCATCGCCAGCCAGGCAAGCGTGCGGCCGTCGGGGGAGACCGCGGGCTGGGTGTCGGTCGCCTCGTTCGCATCGGTCAGGTTGACCGGCGCCGAGGACCCGTCCGCCGCGACCTGGAAGATGTCGAGGTTGGTCGACAGCGGCTCGATCCGCCCCGCCTCGCGCAGCGCGAAAACGAGCGTGCGCCCGTCCGGGCTCCACGCCACCTCCTCGCCGCCGCCCATCGGCTTGGACGGCGCGTCGCCGATCAGCGTTGCTGCGACCGCCACTCCGTCGCCCGGCGCGCCGTCCGGCCCGAGCGGCAGGACGAACAATTGCTGCCGCGTGCCGTCCCCCCACGTGTCCCAGTGACGCACGAACAATTGGTCGTAGGTCCGCCCGCCGCCGGCGTTCGGGTCCTTCTTCTCCATGGCCGGCGCGAGGCTGGGCGCGCCCGGCTTGCGATCGGCCCAGACGACGATCTTGTCTCCGGTCGGCGCGACCTTGAAGCCGCTCAATCCACCCTGGAAGCCGGTCAGCTTGTGCGGGTTGCTGCCGTCGGTCCCGATCGCCCAGACCGCCTGGTCGCCGCCCTTGTCCGACGTGAAATAGACCGTCCGCCCGACGATCTGCGGATCGTTCTCGTTGACGTCGGCCTCCGCCGCCAGGGGCTCGGGCTTCGCTCCGCGCTTCGACAGATCGAGTCGCCACAGATCGTACCGCCCCTTGTCGGCGGCGAGATCGGTCTCGCGCTGCGCCCACACCAGCCAGCGTCCATCCGCGGATGTGGTCGGCGCGCCGACGCGGCTGAGCATCGTCACGTCGTCGATGGTGAGCGGGCGGGCCAGGGCCGGAGACAGGGCCGGAGACGCGGCGGCAATCGCGACCGACGTCGCGGCGAGAAACGATTTCATCGCTCGCGATTAAACCGATCGTCGCCAACCGCAACACACCCATGCGTCCGTTCGATCATGCCGTTCGTACTGATCTGCTGAATGTCCTAGAGTTCGCCCGTGTCCTTCCTCAACGCCATCGGCACCGCGGTGCCGTCCCAAGATGTCCACCATGCGTTCGAGACCTGGGCGCATGCGCGTCTGCCCGACCGCGAGGCGCGGCTGTTCGACCGCATGGCCAAGCGTTCGGGGATCGAGCACCGTTGGTCGGTGCTGCCGGATGCACCGCACCCGATCGCGCCGGGCGGGTTCTACGCGGATGCGATGCCAGGCACGGCGGCGCGGATGCGCATCTACGCCGAGGCGGCGCCCGCGCTGGCGCTCCGGGCGATCGGCGATCTCGCGGCGCAGCGCCCGCTGGGCGGGATCACCCATCTCGTCGTCGCGAGCTGCACCGGCTTCGTCGCGCCGGGGATCGACCAGATCATCGCCGCGGACCTGGGCCTGGCGAACGTCGAGCGCACGCTGATCGGCTTCATGGGCTGCTACGCCGCCGTCGCGGCGCTGCGCACCGCACGCCATATCGTGCGGTCGGAGCCGGCGGCGCGGGTGCTCGTCGTCACCGTCGAACTCTGCACGCTCCACCTCCAGGCGGCGGCGGAGATCGAGCCGCTGCTCGCGATGCTCCAGTTCGGCGACGGCGCGGCGGCGGCACTGGTCACCGGCGACGCCGAGGGCTTCGCGCTCGGCGCGCCGTTCGCGACCACCCTCCCCGCCTCGAGCGCGCTGATCCGCTGGGACATCACCGATACCGGCTTCGCGATGCACCTGTCCGGCGAGGTTCCGGGCCGGATCGCCGCCGCGCTGAGCGACCCCGACGTCGCGCGCGCCGCGACCGGCGGGCGCACCCCCGAGGAGATCGACGCCTGGGCGGTCCACGCCGGCGGCCGCTCGATCCTCGACGCGGTCGAGGGGGTGTTCGGGCTTTCCGGCGAAGCTCTCGCCGACTCGCGGGCGGTGCTCGCGGCGAACGGCAACATGTCCTCTGCGACCTTAATGTTCGTGCTGGCGCGGATGCTCGCCGGCGCGCCCGTTCGCGACGGCGTCGCGCTCGCCTTCGGCCCCGGGCTCGCTGCCGAGGGCTTTGCGTTCCGAAGCGCGTGATGCTCGCGCGCCGCGCCGAGGCCGAGGAGCTGATGGACGCGGACGACCTGCCCGTGCAGACCTATGCAGCGGTGGTCGGCGATCTCGCCAAGGTCAACGCCGTGACCCTCGCGGCCCGCCCCACGCTCGCCTTTCTCGCCCGTATCGCGACCGTTGCGAAGCCGCTGCGGATCCTCGATGTCGGCTTCGGCGACGGCGACATGCTCCGTCGCGTCGCGGGCTGGGCGGCGAAGCGTGGCCAGCCGGTCGAGCTGGTGGGGGTCGATCTCAATCCGCGCAGCGAGGCGGCGGCGCGCGCGCATACCCCGCCCGATCTGCCGATCCGCTGGGTGACCGGCGACTATGCCGCTCTCGCCGGAGACGGCTGGGACGCGGTGATCTCGAGCCTGGTCGCGCATCACATGACCCACGACCAGCTGGTGGCCTTCGTGCACTTCATGGAGCGCGAATCCGGCCGCGGGTGGCTGATCAACGATCTTCACCGCCATGCGTTCGCCCACGCCGGTTTTCCGCTGCTCGCCCGCGTGTTCGGCTGGCACCCGATCGTCCGCCACGACGGCCGGCTGTCGATCGCCCGGAGCTACCGGCCGGCGGAATGGCCGCCGCTCCTCGCCGAGGCGGGGGTGACCGAGGCCCGCGTTTTCCGCGTCTTTCCGTTCCGGCTCTGCGTCGAGCGGCTGCGATGACGCCGAAGGCGGTGATCATCGGTGGCGGGCCGGCGGGCGCGGCGGCGGCGATCACGCTGGCGCGCGGCGGAGCCGAGCCGCTGCTCCTCGAACGGAGTCGCGAGACCGGCGATGCGTTGTGCGGCGGATTCCTGAGCTGGCGGACGCTCGACACGCTCGCATCGCTCGGCATCGCGCCGGAGGCGCTGTCTCGTGCACGGATCACTCGCGTGCGGCTGTTCGCGGGTCCGCGCGTGGCCGAGTCCCTCCTGCCCCGCCCGGCCGTGGCGGTCTCGCGACGGCGCCTCGACACCTTGCTGCTCGCCGCCGCCGCGCGCGCCGGCGCGCGGATCGAACGCGGCGCGCACGTGCGACGGCTGGATGAGGTCGAGGCGGAGGCGGTGCTGCTCGCGACCGGCAAGCACGACCTGCGCGGGCTGCCCCGCCCGGTGGATCCGCACGACCCGACCCTGGGCCTGCGCGTCCGGCTGGCGCCCTCCCCCACCCTGACGCGGCTCGTCGCCGATACGGTCGAACTTCACCTCTTCGATCGCGGTTACGCAGGCGTCGCGCTCCAGGAGGACGGGAGCGCCAACGTCTGCCTTGCCGTGCGGCGGTCGCGGCTGCGCGAGTCCGGGTCGCCGCTGGCCTTGCTTGACTCGCTTGCGGCCGGCCCGCTCGGCGAGCGGCTCGCCGATCTCGACGGCGCGGCGGCGATCGATGCGGTCGCCAACGTGCCCTACGGCTGGCGCCTCGCGGACGGCGTGCCCGGCCTCTTCCGCCTGGGCGACCAGGCTGGCGTGATCCCGTCGCTCGCCGGCGAGGGCATGGGGATCGCCTTCGCCAGCGGGGTGTCGGCCGCGACCGCGATCCTGCGCGGGGTGGACGCGGGAACGTGGCAGCGCGGCTTCGCGCGGCGGATCGCTCGACCGATCGGGCGTGCGGACACGATCTGGGGGGCGATGGAGCGACCGACGCTGGCCCTGTCGCTGGTGTCGGTCGCCGGGCTGGCCCCCCGGTTGGTCGCATGGGCGGCAGCGGCGACCCGCATTTCGGGCGGGCGAACGCCGATCACTTGTTAACCACCCGGCAAGCCGGTATCCGCCACGCGCACGGCCATGGCTCGCGCCCCCTCCCCCAAACCGCGCTGGCGTCGCCGGCTGATGCTTGCGATCAAGCTGCTGGTCGCGGCCGGTTTGCTGGCGCTCGTCGCACTCGCGACCGCAGTCTATATCGCGAAGGCGCAGCTGCCGAGCTTCGACGATTTGAAGCGCTCGCCCAACGGGCAGATGATCCGCGTCCATGCGGCTGACGGCACCGTGATCGTCACCCTTGGCCCCAGTTACGGCGAATGGCTGCCGTACGACCGGATCCCGACGGTGATGCGCGACGCGACCGTCGCGGTCGAGGATCGCCGCTTCTTCAGCCATCCCGGCGTCGATCCGATCGGGCTCGCCCGCGCGGTCGAGGTGCGCGTCCAGCGCGGGCGCTGGGTGCAGGGCGGCTCGACGATCACGCAGCAGCTCGCGCGCAACGTCTTCCTGTCGAGCCAGAAGAAGTTCGGCCGCAAGTTCCGCGAGTGGATCCTGGCGCTGGCGATGGAGCGCAAGTTCTCGAAGGACGAGATCCTCGAACTCTATCTCAACAAGGTCTATTACGGCGGCGGCAGCTACGGGATCGACGCCGCCAGCCGGAAGTTCTTCGGCCACGGCGCGGACCGGCTGTCGCTGACCGAGGCGGCGATCATCGCCGGGCTGGTCAAGGCGCCGTCGAACTATTCGCCGACCGCCGACGCCTCGGCCGCGGTCGGGCGCGCGGGCGTCGTCCTCGAGACGATGGTCGACACCGGCAAGATCACGCCGGCAGAGGCGGCAGACGCGAACCCGAAGGACGCCAAGCTCGCCCCCGAGCCGCGGCAGAACTCGGTCCGCTACTTCACCGACTGGGCGCTGCCGCAGCTCGACCTGCTGATCGACGAGACGGAGAAGCCGCTCGAGGTCTGGACCACGCTCGACCTCGGCATGCAGCGCGCCGCCGACGCCGCGATTCAGGCGAACACGCCCAAGGGCGCGCAAGGTGCGCTGGTCGCGCTCGATCGCGACGGGTCCGTCCGCGCGATGGTCGGGGGCAAGGATTACGTCACCACCAACTACAACCGCGCCGTCACCGCGGTCCGCCAGCCGGGTTCGGCGTTCAAGCTGTTCGTCTATCTCGCCGCGCTCGAGGCGGGAAAGACACCGGAGAACACCGAGGTCGACGAGCCGGTGACGATCGACGGCTGGAGCCCGCGCAACGATTCGCGGCACAATTCGGGACAGGTGACGCTCCGCACCGCCTTCGCCTATTCGCTCAACACCGTCGCGGCGAAGCTGGGGCAGGAGGTGGGCTTCTCCACCGTCGCCGACATGGCACGGCGGTTCGGGATCTCGACCCCCATCAACACTCACCCGTCGATGGTGCTCGGCACGTCGGAGGTGAAAGTCATCGACATGACCCGCGCATTCGCCAGCGTGGGCAACAAGGGCGTGGCGGTCACCCCGTTCGGGATCACCAAGGTCGTGAGCGAAGGCCAGGTGATCTACAACCACGAGGTCGACCGCAATCACGTGCTGGTCGCGCCCGATGTCGCCGCGCGGATGACCGACCTGCTCCAGACCACGGTCAACACCGGCACCGGCCGCGCGGCGCAGATCGGGCGGCCGGTCGCGGGCAAGACCGGCACGACCTCCGCCTCGAAGGACGGCTGGTTCCTGGGCTTCTCGAGTGGGCTGACGACCGGCGTGTGGATGGGCCGCGACGACGCGCGGCCGATCGCCGGCCTGCACGGCGGCACCGCGCCGGCCCGCGCCTTCGCCCAGTTCATGAAGGTCGCGGTCGCCAAGCGTCCGGTGGAGCAGTTCGATACCCAGGTGACCCTCCCCGACCAGCAGATCGAGCCCGACGAGGAGAGCTACTTCGGTCAACCCGACGACCGCGGCGGCACCGGCCCGTTCGTGGACGAGGACGGCAATCCCGTCGCCGGCAGCGAGACGCGACCGCAGCCGGACGATCGCGGGATCGGGATCGAACGCCCGGCGACGGGCTACGATCAGCAGCCCGCGCCCGAGGACGCGCCGCGGGGTCAGCGGGACGAGCGGCTCGACCAGGACTGGATCGACCGGGTGACGGGACAGGACGCCCCTCCGCCGCCGCGCCGATCGCGCGACGATGCTCAGCCGGAGCCGCGGCCGAACCAGTGAAGCGCCGCGCCATGCTCCTTCAGCCAGCGGCGCTGGGGGGCGGGATCGGCGCCGTAGAGATCGGCGACCAGCGCGTGGAAGGCGGGTGCGTGATTCATGTGGACGCGGTGGGCGACCTCATGCGCCGCGGTGGCGCGCCGGACCGCCGAGGGCGCGAGCACGAGCCGCCAGCTGTAGCGGATCGCCCCGCTCGACGAGCAACTGCCCCAGCGTCCGCGCGCGTCGCCGATCGTGACCTGCGGGACCGAGACGCCTGCACGTTCGGCGTAGCAGCGGGTGTCCGCCGACAGCAGCCGCAGCGCCTCGCGGCGAAGCCAGGTCTCGACCCTGCGGGCGATCGCCTCGCGCGGGCCGGAGACGAGCAGACGCCCGCCGTCGCGACTGGCGGTACGGCACGCGCCCTGTGTCCAGACGACCGTCAGCTCGTCGTCCGCGAACGGGATGACCGCTCCGTCGACGAAAGGGCGTCCTTCCGGCAGACGGTTCCGCTGCGCGTCGAGCCATTGCGCTTGCGTCGCGGCCCAGGCGAGCGCCTTCTCGGCCGAGGCGCGCTTGGGGATGGTCAGCCGGGCGCGGCCGCTGGTCCGATCGAACGACAATTTCGCGCGCCGGGCACGAGGATGGCGGACCAGCTCGATCCCGGTCACAAGTCGCGGTCGACGAGATGGTGTTCGAGGTCGCCGACGTCGTCCTCGCTGACGGTCCAACCCCGCACCGACTGGCCCGCACGGTGGACGGCCTCGCGGTCGCCCGAGACCAGATAATGCCAGTCCGGCAGCGCCTCGCCCGCCGCCCGCAGGCGGTAGGCGCAGGTCGAGGGCAGCCAGTCGATCGCGCGCACGTTGCCGTTGGTCAGCCGCACGCATTCCGAGACATAGGCGCGGCGGTTGCGGTAGTTCGAGCAGAAGCCCGAGCGGCGGTCGAGCAGACGGCACGCGACGTTGGTCGCCAGCAGCTCGCCGGTGTCCTCGTCCTCCAGCTTGTGGACGCAGCACTTGCCGCAGCCGTCGCACAGGGCCTCCCACTGCGCGCGGTCGAGCCGTTCCAGCGGCAACTCCCAGAACTTCACTTCACCCACCGCTCCAACGTCTCCTCCACCGCCTGCGGTGACTGATCGGCAGGCACCAGCGCGATCGGCTTGCCTGCGGGATCGAACAGATAGGTCTGGCGGCTGTGATTGACGAGGTAGCCGCCGCCCGCGCTCGCCTCGCCCTTCGCATAATAGACCGCATAGGCCTTCGCCGCCGCCGCGATCTGGGCAGGCGTTCCGGTCAGGCCGACCATGCGGGGGTGGAAGGCGGCGACGAACTGCGCGAGCACCGCCGGGGTGTCGCGCGTCGGATCGACGCTGACGAAGAGCGGGACGACCTTGCCGGCGCGGGCCGGGTCCTTCGTCTCGAACGCCTTCAGCCCTGCACCGACATTGCCCAGGTCGGTCGGGCAGACATCGGGGCAGAACGTGTAGCCGAAGTACATGACCCGCCACTTGCCCAGGTAATCGCGCTCGGTGCGCGGCCGGCCGTGCTGATCGACGAGGTGGAACGGCCCACCGATCCTCGCCCCGGCGAGCGGTGGCGCAGCCGAAGGCGACGTCGATGGCGAGCAGGCGACGACGGCGAGCGCCGCGAACAGGAACCGCATCTTCATGGCGCGGCGAGCCTTGGTCTGATAGGGTCGCCGTGACAAGAACCCCGGATCGCCACCCATGACCCCACGCCTGCTCGCGGCCGCCCTCCTGCTCTCGGTCGCCCTGGTCACCCCCGCCGCCGCCCAGTTCCAGTCCAAGGGCTACAAGTTCCTCCAGGCGGTGAAGGACGGCAAGGGTCAGGACGTCGTCGACATGCTCGACACGCCCGGCTCGACCATCATCAACACCCGTGATCCGACCAGCGGCGAGGGCGCACTGCACATCGTCGTCAAGCGCGGCGACGACCTCTACATGCGCTACCTGCTCTCGCGCGGCGCCGACCCCAATCTGCGCGACGCCAAGGGCAACACGCCGCTGCTGCTCGCCGTGCAATTCGGCAAGACGGCGCTGATCGACTCGCTGGTTTCGTTCAAGGCGAATCCCAATCTCGCGAATTCGAGCGGCGAGACCCCGCTGATCCGCGCGGTCCAGCGTCGCGACGTGGCGATGGTCCGCGCGCTGCTCGCCGCCAAGGCGAATCCCGATCAGGCGGATACGGTCGCCGGGATGTCCGCGCGCGACTATGCCCATGCCGACGATCGCTCGCCGATCGTGGCCAA
The DNA here is from genome assembly GCF_058313435.1 of Sphingomonas sp. SP6. Taxonomy (NCBI): domain Bacteria; kingdom Pseudomonadati; phylum Pseudomonadota; class Alphaproteobacteria; order Sphingomonadales; family Sphingomonadaceae; genus Sphingomonas; species Sphingomonas sp. SP6. The sequence continues at coordinate 758,801 of NZ_JBZFLG010000002.1, read as the reverse complement.
GTTGATCGACGATGTCCCGAAAGGGGCGGCCCGCGGCGTGGCGGGGCCGAAGTTCTAGCGGAAACCCGGCACACCTTCGGGATCGGCGAGCGCGGTCAGCCGGCGCGCCGCCCGCCGCGCGAAGCCGAGCGTGCAACGCTTGCGGACGTGCGCGGGAAGGGGGGTCGGCGCGGCCTCACGGACGATCTCGGCATCGTAGCGATCGGCGACGATCACCCCGGTCCGCTCGGGAAGAAACCCCTCGTCATCGAGCGGCGCCGCGTCGAACCCAGCCGGCACCGCCCAGTAGAAGCGGTCGCAGCACGCAAGATAGTCGCGCCATTTGGCGTCGCCCAGCAGATCGGCGCGCGACACCTTGATCTCGACGATGACGATGCAGCCTTTCGCATCTAGCGCCATCAGGTCCACGCGACGACCGCCATCGAGGGGAACTTCGGCGATGGCGGTCAGATCGTGCCGCATCAACAGCCGCGTGACCCCACGCGCGACATCCGCCGCGCAGAGGGGCGGCGCCCCGGTAAGGGATGAGGAATCATCGGCGCAGGGGCGAGGCGCGGCGAGCATCCCCACTCCCTAGAACATCCGGGGAACGTAGGAAAGCGTCGCCGGCGGATCAACGATAGAAGATGTGGTTGCCGATCGAAGCGACGCGGGTCTTGCCGGCGAAGGGCGCGCGGCGCGCGTTGAAGTAGAGCGCGTCCGGAGCCGGGCTATCCCATGCCGCGGCGAGCGCCACCTTGGCGACCGCGACCGCGGTGCGATAGGCCGGCTTGCCCTGATCGACCGCCGGGAGTTGGCCACCACGGACGAACGAGAACTGGCCGCGCTGCGTGACGACGCCGCAGACCGACGAGCCGAACCGCTTCTGCTTGGCACGGTTGAGGACGACCTGTGCGACGGCGAGCTGACCGGCGAGCGGCTCCCCCTTCGATTCGAAATAGACCGAGGTGGCAAGGCAGCGGAGTTGTTCATCGCCGGCCGCGCCGGCGTCCTGCGCGGCGACGGCGGCAGCCAAGGTCGGATAGGCGACCTCATCACCCGGCTGAAGATCGGCCTGGGTGGTCTCGACCGCGGCGGGCTCGGGCTGGACGGGAACCGGATTCTGATCCGGAGTGTTCATTGGGTCGACGGCGCTGGCGGACAGCGCGACGTGCGCAAGCTCGGCGGCCTGAACTGCCGTGGTCGGGGCAGTGAGCCCGAGGACCGAGACGGCAAAGCTCATCACGAGCGCGGCACGGAACGAAAGAGACATCAACAGACTTCACGTGCGGTTGGCGCGCGGACGCGGTCGGACCTCGTAAACGAGGACGGAACCGGCCGGAAAACCCCCCGACTGCGTCACCGGATAGCGGATCGCACCCACTCCGGCCCAACGCGACAAAACGATGACAAAGGCGTGTCGGAACGGCTTTCGCCCGTCAATCGACGCCGAGCGTTTCGGCGACGAGTCGTTTCGCCTGTGGGATGTCTAGCTCGATCACCCAGAGATCCGGGTCGCGCACGCGGCGTCTGCGCCAATAATCCTCGACCGAGTCGCCGAGGGTCTGTTCGATCAGCGCCGGTTCACCGTCGTGGCCGATACCGCGCTCGAGGATCGTCGTCCGGTCGCGGTCGGTGGCGATCACCAGGATCGCGCCGCCGCTCTCGTCGCCGCGTGCGCGCACCACGCCCAGCCCGCCCGCATTGTTCGCCTGCTGGAGCATCGCGGAGACGATCAGACCACTCGGCAGTCGGCTCACACGCCGTAGCCCGGCAAGGTGGCGAGTGCGATCCGGCTGCGCATGAAGGTGCCGCTGCCGCGCGCGACCTCCTCGCCGTCGGGGGCGATCAACCGCGCATCGGCGACGAACACGCGGCGTTCGCCGCTGATCCACCGGCCCTCCGCCACGACCGGACCGGCCCCGAGCGGCCGGGTGAAATTGAGATTGAATTGGGTCGTCAGCAGGAAGCGATCGGTCACCAGGCTGTTGCAGGCGTAAAAGGCGGCGTCGTCGAGCATTTTGAAGTAGCTCGTCCCGTGCGCCGCGCCGCCCGCGTGGAAGTGCCGACGGTCGAGCGTGAACCGGATCCGCGCCAACCCGGCTTCGGGGATCTCGAGCGCCGACTCGAAGAGCCGGTTGATCGGCGCCGCGGCGTAGAGACGCTCCAGCGCGCGGAAATGCGCCTCGGCTCCGGTTTCGCGCTGCGTCACGCGCGTACCGCGTCACGCCGCATCGCGGGCCTCGTCCGCCGACAGCAGCGCCCAGAATGCGTCGCGCGAACCCGCGCCGCGGATCTTCGCGACGAACGCGCGGTCGCGCAGCCGGCGCGAGACGCGGGCGAGCGCTTTCAGATGTTCGGCCCCGGCGCCCGCGGGCGAAAAGAGCAGGAAGGCGAGGTCGACCGGCACGTCGTCGACCGCGCGGAACTCGATCGGGGTCGCCAGCCGCGCGACGGCGAGCGCGATCCGCGGCAAGCCGGACAGCTTGGCGTGCGGGATCGCGACACCCCCGCCGAATCCGGTGGAGCCGAGCTTCTCGCGCGCCGCCAGCGCCTCCGCGAGCGGCCTCGCCTCGACGCCGAGGATCGGTGCCGCCGCCGCTGCGACGTGCGTGAACAGCGCGCGCGCATTGGCGGCGACGACTCCCGTCATCACCAGCTCGGGGACGAGCAGGTCGCTGAGATCGACGGACATCGCGGCCGCGTCAGCCCGCCGAGCTCTGCGGCTCGACCCAGCCGATCGTCCCGTCCCCGCGGCGGTAGACCATGTTGTACGCGCCCGTTCCCGTGTTGCGGAACAGCAGCGCGGCGGTGTTGCGGAGATCGAGCATCATGACCGCGTCCGAGACCGTCGCCTCGGGCACGTCGACGCGGGTCTCGGCGACGATCAGCGGTGCATCGCCGGCATCGTCGACGTCGGTCGATTCGGCGAACAAGGTGTAATTGGCATTGTCATAGCCGTCCGCCTCCTGCGCGGCGACCGTCTCCGCGGCGCTGCGATCCTTCAGGCGGCGCATGTAGCGGCGCAGCTGCGTCTCGATCTTGTCGGCGGCGCCGTTGAAGGCGAGGTGCGCATCCTGCGGCGAATCGTGGCGACCCTTGAGGACCAGCCCGCGCATCACGTGCGCGACGATGTCGCACTTGAAGCCGTTGTCGTGCGGGCCCTTGCCGAAGGTTACCTCGGCCGAAATGGCGCGCGCGAAGTACTTCTCCGCAATCCCCTGGAGCCGGTCGTCGACATGCGCCTTGAGCGCCTCACCAGTTTCAACCTGATGGCCCGAGATGCGGATGTCCATGTCTGTCACTCCTTCTTGGGGCGATCTGGCGCCCGGTCTTCGTCGGTCGGCGGCCGATCAGGCTGCCCAGAGGGGATCGGTGACCCCGGTCATGAACGCGGCGTGGGCCGCCAACTCTCCCTCGCTCGGCGCAAAAACCCGCGGCGCGCGTGCGTGCGAAGCGCGCGGCGCGGCGACGACGATGGTCTCGGCGGCGACGTCCGCGACGAGGCCGAGCCCGATTTGACGCCCGCCGGTCAGTTCGACATAGACCTGCGCCAGCAGCTGCGCGTCGAGCAGCGCGCCGTGGAGCACGCGGTGCGAGCGATCCACGCCGTACCGCGTACAGAGCGCGTCCAGCGAATGCTTGGCGCCCGGATGCCGCTTCTGGGCCATCGCCAGCGTGTCTCGCATCCGCGACAGGCATACCGGATCCCGGCCGCAGCGCGTCAGTTCGCCGTTGAGGAAGGCGAAGTCGAAGGTCGCGTTGTGCGCGATCAACGGCGCGTCGCCGATGAAATCGATCAACTCGTGCGCGGCGTCTCCGAACAGCGGGAACTTCGCCAGGAACGCCGCCGACAGGCCGTGGACACGCTCGGCGTCCGGAGGCATGTCGCGTTCGGGGTGGTAATAAGCGTGGAAGGTGCGGCCGGTCTCGCAGCGGTTGATTAGCTCGACGCAGCCGATCTCGACCATGCGGTCGCCCCGCGAAAAGTCGAAACCCGTGGTCTCGGTATCGAAGACGATCTCACGCATGGGGGCGGTGTTATCGCGCGTGTGGCGCAGCGAGGCAAGCGATCACCCGGCGGACGCAAGCGCGGGTCTGGTCGAGCGGCACGTCGGTGGGAATGACGAAATCGGCACGGGTGCGCTTCTCGGCGTCCGGCGTCTGGCGAGCGACGATCGCGTCGAACTTGGCTTCGGTCATGCCGGGACGTCGCAACGTGCGCGCGCGCTGGACCTGGGGCGCCGCGGAGACCACCGCGACGGTGTCGACCGTACGGTCGCCGCCGGTTTCGAACAGCAGCGGGATGTCGAACACGACGAGCGGCGCGGCGGCATGGTCGCGCAGGAAGGCGGCGCGCTCCTCGCCGACCGCGGGGTGGACGATGGCCTCGAGTGCCTTCATCGCGGCATCGTCGCCCAGCACCGCGTCCGCGAGCGCGGTGCGGTCGACGCCTCCCTCGCCGGTCGTACCCGGGAAGCGCGCCTCGATCGCGGCGACGACTCTGCCGGCAGGACCTTGCAGACGGTGGACGGCAGCGTCGGCGTCGAACACGGGAATGCCCTCGTCCGCGAACATCGCCGCGACGGTCGACTTGCCCATGCCAATCGACCCGGTCAGTCCGAGCTTGATCATGCCGTCAGCAGCGCGCGCAGTTCGGCGTCGCGGTCGCGCGGCGGCTCAGCGCCGAAAAAGAGCTCGAAGGCAAGCGCCGCCTGGCCGATCAGCATGTCGAGGCCATCGACCGTCTCGAGCCCGCGCGTGCCGGCGCCGGCAAGGAGCCGGGTCTCGAGCGGCGCATAGACGAGGTCGTAGACGATCGCATCCTCGGGAAGCGGCGACAGGTCGAGGTCGAGCGGCGGCTGGCCGGCCATGCCGAGCGCGCTGGCATTGACGACGAGGGTCGCGGGCGGGAGCGGGGAGTCGAGCGGGACGGCGTCGCCCTTCAGGCCGAAGGTCGCGAGCAGCCCGGCGGCCTTGAGCGGCGAGCGGTTGAGGATCGTCACCCGGCCGACCCCCACCCTCGACAAGGCGAACAGCACCGCGCGTGCCGCGCCGCCCGCGCCGATCACCGCGACCGGCCGGTCGGCGAGGTCGAGCCCCGCGATGGGGGCCCAGAAGCCGGCGGCGTCGGTGTTGGTACCGATCACCGAGCCGTCGGGCTGGCGGACGATCGTGTTCATCGCGCCGATCGTGCCGCGGACGTTTCCGGGATCGTCGACGACGTCCATCACCGCCACCTTGTGCGGGATGGTGACGTTGCAACCGCGCCAGTTCGCATCGGCGCAGGATCTCGCGATGTAGTCGGCGACCTCATCCGCGGGAACTCGGAAGGCCTTGTAGTCGCCCTCGATACCCAGCGCATCGAGCCAGAAGCGGTGGATCAGCGGGGACTTGGAGTGGGCGACGGGATCGCCGATCACCTCCGCAAACGGCGTGCTCATGCGCCACGCCATCGCCGAAGTTGCGCGCGCTGCGGTTCATTCCTCAACTTCCGATCACCCCGCGCTCGCGCAGATAGCCCAGGACCGGCAGGAGCGGCATGCCAAGGACGGTGAATTGGCTGCCTTCGATCCGCTCGAACAGTTGCACCCCCGGCCCCTCCACGCGGTAGCAGCCGACGCATCCCGCAATAGCGGGCCATTCGGCGTCGAGATACGCCTCGATGAACGAGCAGGACAGGGGGCGGACGAAGATGCGGGCGGCTTCGACGTGGCGCCAGACCGGGCGTGTGCTCTCGGCGATGACCGCGGCGCTGACAAGATCGTGGCGGCGGCCCGACAGACGCTGGAGATGTTCGCGCGCCTCGTCGCGGTCGCGGGGCTTGTCCAGCACGCTGCCGTCGTCGAGCACCGCGAGGCTGTCCGAGCCGAGGACGAGCGCGTCCGGCTCGCGCGCGGAGACCTTGAGCGCCTTCAGTTCGGCCAGCGCGTCGGCAAGATCGCGCGGGCGCTCGCGGCCGAGCGACGCCTTGGCGGCGTCCTCGTCCACATGCGCCGGCTGCGCCTCATAGGGCACACCGGCGGCATCGAGCATCGCGCGGCGCGAGGCGGACTGCGAGGCGAGGATCAGCCGGGTCATTCGCCCTCGCGCGCAGAAACGCCGCCGCGCTCGCCGACGAGCGCGATGATCGCGGCGGCGGTCTCCTCGATCGAGCGGCGAGTCACGTCGATCACCGGCCAGCCGTTGTCGGCGAACATGCGGCGCGCATAGGCGATCTCGCGCGTCACCGCTTGCTGATCGACATAAGCGGTCTCGGCCGCCTGGTTGAGCGAGAGCAGGCGATTGCGGCGGACTTGGATCAGCCGGTCCGCGCTCGTCGTCAGCCCGACGACCAGCGGGCGCTGAAGCGTAAAGAGTTCGCGCGGGGGCGGGCTTTCGACCACGACGGGGATGTTGGCGACCTTGAAGCCGCGGTTGGCGAGATAGATCGAGGTCGGGGTCTTCGACGAGCGGCTGACGCCGGCGAGGACGATATCGGCCTCCTCCCACTCCTCGTGGAGCAGGCCATCGTCATGGGCGATGGTGAACTGGATGGCGTCGACCCGCGCGAAATAGGCGGCGTCGAGCACGTGCTGGCGACCCGGACGCGCCTTCGCCTGCTGGCCGAGCAGCGCCGACAGCGCGTCGTTGACCGGATCGAGCGGCGCCACCGCCGGCAAGCCGAGAGCCCGACAGCGCTGTTCGAGGCTGGCGCGGGTGGCGGCATTGACGAGGGTGAAGATCACCAACCCGGGATTTTGCGCGATCTCCTGAAGGATGCGATCAAGATGGGTTTCGGTGCGGACCATCGGCCAGAAATGGCGCACGGTCTCGACGTCGTCATATTGCGCCAGCGCAGCCTTGGCGATGTTCTCCAACGTCTCGCCGGTCGAGTCCGACAGAAGGTGAAGGTGGAGCTTGGCTGCCACCGTTGTCAGTGTAAGGTTGTGGAGAACATGGGGATAAGCGGTAGCGCAACTCGCCGGAAGCGCCAAGCATGGGCGTGCCAGTGGACCGATGCGGATCGATCCACATTGGCGTCCACAGCCCGTAATTCGCTCCACAGCCTGTGAGTCTTGTGCAGGACAGGCGGGACTCGGCGTCTGTCCAAAGAGTCAGAGGCGTCAAGCTGTTGGCAATCGGGGGGCGCTTGCCTAAGCCTCGTTGCCAACGCGCCCACATCATCAACAACCTCTTTCAAGACTCTTCTTGATGGACTCTGGTCGGAGCCGATCTGCCGATGAAACCGCTTCTCGCGACGCTCCGGGGTGAACGGCAGGCGCATCCCCCGGTGTGGCTGATGCGGCAGGCGGGACGGTATCTGCCCGAATATCGCGCGCTCAGGGCGGAGAAGGGCGGCTTCCTGGCGCTCGCGACCGATCCCGAGGCGGCGGCGGAGGTCACGATTCAGCCGATCCGCCGCTTCGGGTTCGACGGCGCGATCCTGTTCTCCGACATCCTCCTGACGCCCTGGGCGCTTGGGCAGGATCTCACCTTCGGGGTGGGGGAGGGGCCGCGGCTGGCTCCCAGGCTGCTCGACGCGGCGCTGGCGACGCTTCAGCCAAGGCCCGAGCGGCTCGACCCGGTCTATGCGACGGTGCGTCGCGTGAAGGCGCAGCTGGCGCCGGAGACGACCTTTCTGGGGTTTGCGGGATCACCGTGGACAGTCGCGACCTATATGGTGGCGGGGCAGGGATCGAAGGATCAAGGCGAGACGCGGCTTTTCAGCTATCACGACCCGGCGGCTTTCGGCGAACTGGTCGATGCGATCGCGACGGTGACGGTCGACTATCTCGCCGGGCAGATCGACGCCGGGGTCGAGGCGGTGCAGCTGTTCGACAGCTGGGCAGGTAGTCTGAGTCCCGAGCAATTCGAACGCTGGGTGACCGCGCCCAATGCGGCGATCGTCGCGGCGCTGCGAGACCGGCGCCCGGGCGTGCCGATCATCGGCTTTCCCAAAGGCGCCGGGGCGAAGCTGCCCGACTATGCGGCCGGCGTGCGGCCCGACGCCATCGGGCTCGACGAGACGGTCGATCCGGTGTGGGCGGATTCGGTGCTGCCGGCCGGGCTGCCGGTTCAGGGCAACCTCGATCCGCTGGCACTCGAGGTCGGCGGCGACGCGCTCGATCGCGGGGTCGACCGCGTGCTGGCGGCGTTCCCCGAGCGACCGCACGTGTTTAACCTGGGGCATGGCATCGGCCAGCACACGCCGATCGCGCATGTCGAGCGGTTGCTTGCCCGGGTGCGAGGCGGCTAAGCGGGTCAGCGATGATCGAACCGGGCTTTCTCAGCTACGCGGCCGACTGGGTGAAAGCGGCGCACGTCATCTTCGTCATCTTCTGGATGGCAGGGCTGTTCATGCTGCCGCGCTATCTGGTCTACCATCAGGAAGGGCTGGCCGACCCCGCCGAGGCGGCGCGCTGGGTCGAGCGCGAGGGCAAGCTGCGCACAATCATCCTGACCCCGGCGATGATCGCCGTGTGGGCGCTGGGGCTGCTGCTGGCGGCGAACATGGGGCTGTTCGCCGGCGTACCAGGCCTGGGCTGGCTTCATGCCAAGATCCTGCTGGTGGTCCTGCTGTCGGGCTATCACGGCTGGGCGCTGGGCTATGCGAGGAAGCTCGCGGCGGGGAGGGCCACGCTCGCCAATCGGACCCTGCGAATGGTCAACGAAGTGCCGGCACTGGCGACCGTCCTGATCGTCGCGCTCGTGATCGTGAAGCCGTTCGCATGAGCGCGCTGGTCGCGCTGGTGCTCCAGGCGGCGGCTCCAGAGGTCGCGGCGGCGAACGCGGCCGACCTGCGCTGCCTTGCAGCGATCGCCTCGGGCGGGGCCGAGGCGAGTTCGCGCGGCCTGGTCGCCGCGGGATCGATGTATTTTCTGGGGCGCATCGACGCGCGTTCGCCGGGCTACGATTATCAGGGCGAGATGCTGAAGCTCGTCCGGAACGGCGCCGATCCGGAGACGGACCGGACGCGGTGCCTGGCCGAACTGCGATCGCGGGGGGTAGCGCTGGTCAATCTGTCGCAGGGCTTGCGGTCGCAAGCCGCACCGGCTCCGGCCAAGTGAGCGGCGCTTGACTTGACGCGGCGTGGTTCATAGGTCTGTCTCCACGGTGTGCCGCCCGGCGCGCTGCCTCCCTTAGCTTCCTGTCCGAGCGTCTCACCGCCGAGCAAGCTGCCTCCTCCCCACCTCCGCGCGGGCGCGTCCCGTGCCTCCGGACGATATACCTCATGCATCTCAAGGATTTGAAGAAAAAGGCTCCGGCCGAGCTGGTGCAGCTTGCCGAGGAGCTCGGCGTCGAGGGCGCCTCCACCCTGCGCAAGCAGGACCTCATGTTCGCGATCCTCAAGGTCCAGGCCGAAAACGGCGAGCAGATCATGGGGGAGGGGACGATCGAGGTCTTGACCGACGGGTTCGGCTTTCTGCGCAGCGCCCAGGCGAACTATCTCGCCGGACCCGACGACATCTATGTCTCGCCCAATCAGGTCCGCAAGTTCGGGCTGAGGACCGGCGACACGGTCGAAGGCGAGGTCCGCGCACCGAAGGACGGCGAGCGTTATTTCGCGCTGACCAAGCTGCTCCAGGTCAATTTCGAAGACCCCGAGCGGGTCCGCCACCGGGTCAATTTCGACAATCTTACGCCGCTCTATCCCGATGAGCGGCTGAAGATGGAGATCGAGGACCCGACGATCAAAGACCGGACCGGACGTATCCTCGATCTCGTTTCGCCGCTCGGCAAAGGGCAGCGCTGCCTCATCGTCGCGCCGCCGCGCGTCGGCAAGACGATCATGATGCAAAACGTCGCGCGCGCGATCTCGATGAACCACCCCGAGGTGTTCCTAATCGTGTTGCTAATCGACGAGCGGCCCGAGGAGGTGACCGACATGTCGCGAACCGTGATCGGCGAGGTCGTCTCGTCGACCTTCGACGAGCCGGCGACGCGGCACGTGCAAGTCGCTGAAATGGTTATCGAAAAGGCCAAGCGACTGGTCGAGCACAAGAAGGACGTGGTGATCCTGCTCGACAACATCACCCGGCTTGGCCGCGCCTACAACACGGTGGTTCCATCGTCGGGTAAGGTGCTGACCGGCGGCGTCGACGCCAATGCGCTCCAGCGGCCCAAGCGCTTCTTCGGCGCGGCGCGCAACATCGAGGAGGGCGGGTCGCTGACGATCATCTCGACCTCGCTGATCGACACCGGCAGCCGGATGGACGAGGTGATCTTCGAGGAGTTCAAGGGCACCGGTAACGCCGAGATCGTCCTCGACCGCAAGATCGCCGACAAGCGCATCTTCCCCGCCATCGACGTCGGCAAGTCGGGCACACGCAAGGAGGAGTTGCTGGTCGAAAAGGACAAGCTCTCCAAGATGTGGGTGCTGCGCCGGATCCTGATGCAGATGGGGACGCTCGACGCGATGGAGTTCCTGCTCGGCAAGATGAAGGATTCGAAAACCAACGAGGACTTCTTCGCCAGCATGAATCAGTAGCGCGGTCGGCTTGCGCCACCCTGGCGCAGGACCCGCGCAAGTTCGGCCGGCGAGTCGGCGTGAGCCGATCCCGTTCGACGTTTACGACGCGGCTTGGCCGCGGCTGTTACGAAGCGTTGCCGCCGGCTGTTCACACGCGATTGGTCGCGCTAATTTCGATCCCCATTCTCCCGCTCACCTGCGAGCGGGCCCTTTCCCTTGTTGAGGGAAAGCGATTTTGGAGTCGCCCTTGCTTCTCGCCCTGATCGCTCAAGCCGCCGCCACCATCCAGGGCCCGGGCTCGCCCGCGGAGATCTGGCAGCATATCGTCGCCGACTTCTCGAATATCTCCGATCCGGCGGCATTAGCGGCGTTCGGGTCGGTGCTGATGATCGACCTCGTGCTGGCGGGCGACAACGCGATCGTGGTCGGTGCGCTTGCGGCGGGGCTGCAAGCCGATCAGCGCAAGAAGGTGATCCTCATCGGGATCGGCGCAGCCTTGGTGTTGCGCATCTTCTTCGCGCTGATCGTGACCTGGCTGATGGGTGTCGTCGGATTGATCTTCGCGGGTGGATTGCTGCTGCTGTGGGTCAGTTGGAAGTTCTGGCGCGAGATCCGATCGGGCGGTCATGCCGCCGACGCCGCCGACACTGCCGCGAACTCGGGGCTGACGCCCGCCAAGAGCTTCGTCAGCGCCGCCTGGGCGGTGGCGGTCGCCGACGTCTCGATGAGCCTCGACAACGTCCTCGCCGTCGCTGGCGCGGCACGCGAGCATCCGGGAATCCTGGTGGTCGGTCTTCTGCTGTCGGTCGCGCTGATGGGGCTGGCCGCGAACTTCATTGCGCGGATCATCGATCGCTACCGCTGGATCGCCTATATCGGCTTGGTCGTGATCCTCGTCGTTGCCGGGCGGATGATCTACGAGGGCTGGGTCGGCACCAGCGACGTCCAGGGGCTGACGACGCTGTTCCGTTGACCCCTCGTCAGCCGAGATGCTCGGCGAAGAAGGCCATCGTCCGCTCGTCAGCGAGATTCGCCGCCTCCGGCGAGCGCCGCACGCCGAGCTCGGTGGCAAAGCCGTGGTCCTCGCCAGGGTAATCGTAGAGCGTGACCTTGGGATGGTCGTCCAGCCCGTCGTGCATCGCGCGCTGCGCGGCGGTGTCGACGAAGTGATCGGCCTGGGGAATGTGAAGCATCAGCGGGTGCGCGATCGCATGCGCCTCACGGAGCAGTTCGGGAATGCCGACCGCGTAATAGCCGACGCTCGCATCCACGTCGGTGCGCGCCGCGGTCATATAGGCGAGTCGGCCGCCCAGGCAGTAGCCGACGCAGCCGACCTTCCCGCCGGCGGGAAGGTCGGCGCGGGCAGCGCGGATCGTCGCCTCGATGTCGGCGACGCCCTTGTCCTGGTCGAAGTCCGGCATCAGGGCGAGCGCCTTGCTCATCTGCTCGGGAACGTCGGGATCGAGCACGATGCCCGGCTCGATGCGCCAGAAGAGATCGGGCGCGATCGCGAGATAGCCCGCCTCCGCGAGGCGGTCGCACTTCTGGCGGATACCCGGGTTTACCCCGAAGATCTCCTGGATCACGACGATCGCGGCACGGGGCTTGCCCACCGGATCGGCGCGATAGACCGGGAACGTTCCGGCTCCGTTCAGGGCGGTCACATCAATCATCATCGTCTCCAGGTGCGTTCATGGGCTAGCAGCTGCGCCTTGGTCTCCGGACCGGCGCCTGCGGAATAATATTCGGTCGCGCCGGCGCTGACGACGCGGTGGCAGGGGACGACGATCGGGAATCGGTTCCTTCGGCAAACGCCGCCGATCGCGCGCGCCGAAGAGCCGAAGCTCGCAGCGACCTCGCCATAGGTCATCGTCCGACCGGGCGGGATGGCCACGAGCGCTGCGCGCAGCGCCTCGCCGCGCCGGGTCGACGCGGGGGCGAGGGGCAGGTCGAATCGGTCGAGTTCTTGCGCGAAATACGCGCGCAGCTGCGCTGCCGCCTCGCGCACCGCTGCGCCGTGACCGTCCTGCTCGCGCGCGCCGGTCGCCGGATCGATCGCGATGGCCGTAACTTGGTCCGTGGTACCGGTGACCCGTATGATGCCGACGGGCGTTGCGATCAGCGCGGTGTCGACGGCATACATCGGACCGCAAGCTAGCGTGGCGAACAGCGCCGCTCAAGGCGGAGGAACATCATGAAGGTCAATGTCGAGCTCGATTGTTCTCCCGAGGAGATGCGGCGGCTGATGGGATTGCCCGACCTCACGCCCGTCCATGAGGCCTATGTCGCGCAGCTCACCGGCATGATGGCGGGCACCGCGTTGAAGCCCGAAGCGCTCGACGCGGTGATGCGGAGCTGGGCGCCGATGGGCGAGGCGGGTCTCGGCTTCTGGCGGCAGCTGATGGAGGCGGGCGCGGCCAAGTGAGCGAGACGATCTACGCCGTCTCGAGCGGCGCGCCGCCGGCCGCGATCGCGGTACTCCGGATCAGCGGACCGGCGGCCGGTGCGGTCGCCACCGCGCTGACCGGGAGAACGCCGGCCCCGCGCCGTGCGACGCTGCGCCGGCTTCGGGACTCGGCAGGGGAGACGCTCGACCATGCGCTGGTATTGTGGTTCCCAGGACCGGCGACCGCGACGGGCGAGGATCTGCTCGAGCTTCAGCTTCACGGCGGACGGGCGGTGATCGCGGCGGTAGAACGCGGCATTGCGGCAGTGGCGGGGACACGGCGTGCCGAGCCCGGCGAATTCACCCGGCGGGCGCTCCTCAACGGGCGGATCGACTTGGCGCAAGCGGCGGGGCTCGCCGATCTGCTCGAGGCGGAAACCGAACTCCAGCGCCGCGCCGCGATCTCGGCAAGCGAGGGCGCGCTGACTCGTGAGGCGGGAGCGTGGCTGCGGCAGCTCTCAGACGCGCGCGCGCAGGTTGAAGCGGCGATCGACTATGATGACGAAGGCGAGGTCGGCGAAACGGCCGATCCAGCCCCGATGCTGATCTCCTTGGCGGCCGATCTGGAGCGTCGTCTCGCAGCCCCGACGTCCGAGCGCCTCCGCGAGGGATGGCGCGTCGCGATCGCCGGGCCGCCGAACGCTGGGAAGTCGTCGCTCTTCAATGCGATGGTCGGGCGCGATCTAGCGATTGTCGCACCTATTGCCGGGACTACGCGCGATCTGATCACCGCGCGGGTGATCCGTGAAGGGCATGTCTTCACCCTGATCGACACCGCCGGCTTGGTGGCGACGACCGCCGACCCGATCGAACGCGAGGGTGTCACCCGCGCGCTCGCGACGATTGCTGCAGTGGATCTCGTCCTTTGGCTCGATGACAGACCACCGCCGGCAGAGGCGAAGACGCTCTGGCTATGGGGCCGGTCAGACCTGGTCGGGCGTGCTGTTCCAGGCCCGTGCGATCTCACCGTCTCTGTACGCTTGCCGTCGACGGTCGATCTGTTGTGGGATCGCGTGGTCGCCGAGATCGCGACGAGCTTCTCGATCGCCGAGAACTACCTGCTCCAGGATGCGCAGCGATCGACCCTGAGCCGCGCCGCCGCATCGATCGCGGACGCGATCGGCGCCGCCGATCTGCTGATCCGCGCCGAGCATCTCCGACAAGCGAGCGAGACCTTGTCCGCTCTGATCGGGGTCGATCCGACCGAGGTCATGCTGGATGCTTTGTTCTCACGCTTCTGCCTCGGGAAGTGATGTTCCACGTGGAACGAGTTTGACCCTCGTTCGGGGCGCGATAGAGCGAAGCAATGATCTATGACGTCCTGGTGGTCGGCGGTGGACACGCCGGCGTAGAGGCGGCCACCGCTGCCGCCCGTCGTGGCGCAGCGACCGCGATCTTGACCCTGGACCCGACGCGAGTCGGCGCGATGTCGTGCAATCCTTCGATCGGCGGTGTCGGCAAAGGCCATCTCGTCCGCGAAATCGACGCATGCGACGGGGTCATCGCCCGCGCGGGTGACGCCGCCGCGATTCACTATCGGATGCTCAACCGGTCGAAAGGTGCAGCGGTGCGCGGGCCCCGTATCCAGGCGGATCGTATGCGCTTCGCCTCGGCGGTCCAGACGGCGGTACGTCGCCACGGTGTGGACGTCATCGCGGGAGAGGCGTCGGCGCTCGAAATCGAGCGTTTGCGTGTGGTGGGCTTGCGCCTCGCCAGTGGCGGACGGATCACGGCGCGCGCGGTCGTCCTTGCGACTGGCACTTTTCTCGGTGGCGTGATCTTCCGTGGGGAGCAGCGGATCAAGGGCGGCCGGATCGGAGAGGGCGCTGCGCATCGCCTGTCGGCGCAGCTTCGCGAGCTTTCGCTGCCGCTGGCCCGGCTGAAGACCGGGACGCCGCCGCGCCTCGACGGACGGACGATCGATTGGGCCCGGCTCGACCGGCAGGTGTCGGATGTCGAGGCCTGGACGCTGTCGCCGCTTGGCGAGCGGCAATTGCCACAGCTCGCATGCGCCGTGACTCGCACCAACCCGCGCACCCACGATATCGTCCGTGCGAACTTACATCGATCCCCGCTCCACAGCGGCGCGATCGAAGCGGGTGGGCCGCGCTACTGCCCGTCAATCGAGGACAAGATCCGGAGGTTCGGCGACCGCGACGGGCATCAGATCTTCCTTGAACCGGAGGGTCTCGAGGACCCGACCGTCTATCCGAACGGCGTCTCGACATCGCTGCCGGGCGAGGTTCAGGCGGAGATGCTTCGGTCGATCTCGGGACTGGAGCAGGTCCGGATCGTCTCTCCGGGCTATGCCGTCGAGTATGATTATGTCGATCCGCGTGCTCTCTCGCGCACCTTGGCACTCTCCGCGCTCGAAGGTCTCTATTTGGCCGGCCAGATCAACGGGACGACTGGTTATGAGGAGGCGGCCGCGCAAGGCCTGGTCGCCGGTGCCAATGCCGCCGCTGCCACGCGCGACCGGGAGCCGTTCGTGCCTGATCGCCGGACCAGTTATCTCGGGGTGCTGATCGACGACCTGATCCTTCACGGGATCACCGAGCCGTACCGCATGCTGACCGCACGGGCCGAGCATCGGCTCGCCTTGCGATCGGATAACGCCGAGGTCCGCCTCACGCCCGAGGCGATCCGGCTGGGGCTGGTCGGCCCGGAGCGCGCCGCGCATTTCGAAAGGCATCGCACGGCGTTGGATGCTGCGGCGTCGTCGCTTGCTCCGTCGGCGCTGGCGATCCGGGGCGGCTGGGTTCCCGAGCAATGCGACCGATTTGCCGACCACGTCGTTGAAGACATCCGCTATGCTCCGTATGTCGCTCGCCAGCAAGCGGAGATCGCCGCGGTCGGTCGGGCGTCGAGCGCGTTCCTCTCGCCCGCGTTCGATTATGGGTCCGTACCCGGTCTTTCGAATGAGATGGTCGAACGCCTATCAGCAAGCCGCCCCGATTCGATCGACGCGGCGTCGCGAATCCGAGGCGTGACGCCGGCAGCTGTAACAGCCTTGTGGGTCCACCTTCGTCGGGACGCAGCGTGACGGAAGACGAGGCGCGCACACAAGCTTCGATGATCGCCGGGCCGGCCTTTGGCGTGATCGAGCGTTATGCCGACCTGCTCCTCGGCGAGAATCGCAGCCAGAACCTGATCGCGCGGTCGACCGAGACTACGATTTGGCGAAGGCATCTGCTCGACTCGCTGCAGCTGGCCCGCTTCGCCCGTAAGGAGGATCGCAGTTGGATCGATGTCGGTAGCGGGCCGGGACTCCCCGGCCTGATCCTCGCGGCGCTCGGGCGTTGGTCTGTCACCTTGGTTGAGCCGAGAAAGCGGCGGGTCGCTTTCCTCGAACATGCCATAGGGCAGCTAGACCTTCGCGACGTCGCGATCCATGCGGCGGATGTCCGCACCCTGCACGCGCGTGGAGACGTGGTGAGCGCTCGTGCTGTTGCCCCGGTTGCGCAACTATTCGATCTCACCCGTCAGTGTACGAACGAAACGACTCGCTACATATTGCCAAAGGGCCGGTCAGCGGACGCGGACGTGGACTTGGCGAAGCAGCGCTGGCATGGTTCGTTCCACGTGGAACACAGCATCACCGATGCGGAGGCGGGGATCGTGATCGCCGAGCGGGTGCGCCCGAGATGATCCGGATCGCCGTCGCCAATCAGAAGGGCGGGGTGGGTAAGACCACGTCCGCGATCAATCTTGCGACGGCCTTAGCGGCAACGGGCCGCCGAGTGGTTTTGATCGACCTCGATCCTCAGGGCAATGCCTCAACCGGGCTCGGGATCGACCGGGGCCAGCGTCTCCGATCGAGCTATACCGTGCTCATCGAGGGGGGGGCGGTGGCCGAATGCTTCGTGCCAACCGGTGTTCCGAACCTCGACATCGTCCCTGCGACGGTCGACCTCTCCGGCGCCGAGATCGAGTTAGTCGAGATGGAGGCGAGGACGCATCGGCTCCATGCCGCACTCGAGCGGTGCGATTCGCGGTGGGACATCTTGCTGATCGACTGCCCACCATCGCTCGGGCTGTTGACGATGAACGCGATGGTCGCGGCCGATTCGCTGCTGGTGCCGCTCCAGTGTGAATTCTTTGCGCTGGAGGGCCTGAGCCAATTGCTGTCGACGGTCGAGCGGATCCGAGCTCGGTTCAACCCGTCCCTGTCGATCCTGGGAGTGGCATTGACGATGTATGACCGCCGCAACCGCCTGACCGAGCAGGTGGCGAATGATGTTCGCGCCGTTTTGGGGAAAGTGGTGTTCGAGACGGTCATACCGCGCAACGTTCGGTTGTCAGAGGCGCCGAGCTACGGCTTGCCTGCGCTGATCTACGACCATCGCTGCGTCGGGTCGGAGGCGTATATGGCGTTGGCGCGCGAGTTGATCGGGCGGTTGCCGGCGGAGCGGATCGCGGCATGAGTGAGCCGAAGCGTGTGCGGACCGGCTTGGGACGGGGCCTCGGTGCGCTGATGGGAGACGTCGCGCCGATCGAGAGCGGCGCGTCGACGGAAACGGCCGCGATCCGAACGATCCCCGTTTCCGCGCTGTCGCCGCATCCGCATCAGCCGCGCCGCCGCTTCGACCAAGCGGCGCTTGAGGAACTTGCCGAGTCGATCGCCACGCGCGGCATCCTTCAGCCCATCGTCGTGCGCCCGCACGGGCACGGTTATCAGATCGTCGCCGGCGAGCGGCGCTGGCGCGCGGCGCAACGCGCACACCTGCACGAGGTGCCCGTCGTGGTCCGCGACTTCGACGACGCCGAGACGCTGCAGATCGCCTTGGTCGAGAACATCCAGCGCGAGGACCTCAACGCGATCGAGGAAGCGCAGGCGTTCGAGCGTTTGATGCGCGAATTCGGCCATACGCAGGAGGCGTTGGGCAAGGTCGTGCATAAATCGCGTAGCCATGTCGCTAACCTGTTGCGATTGCTAGATCTTCCAGAGACGGTTCAGGCGCGGGTCGCCGACGGATCGCTGTCAATGGGGCATGCGCGGGCGCTGGTGGGTGCGGCGGAGGTGGAGCACCTCGCCGAACAGGTGGTCGCGCGTGGGCTGTCGGTTCGCGAGACCGAACGGCTCGCGAGCGCGGCGAAGCGGCCGAGCGGCGAGCCGTCTCGCAACATGCAGTCCCGCGATCCGGACCTAGCGGCGCTCGAGACCCAGCTGGCCGATCTGCTGGGATTGAAGGTCCGAATTTCCCATGCCGCTCGAGGCGGCAGCATCACCCTCGACTATTCGACGCTCGACCAACTCGACATGATCTGTCAGCGATTGAGCGGCGAGGCGATCTAGTCGCGTGCGAGGCGGTGCCGCGGCTCTCCATGAACGGCATCGGTGCACCTTCCCTTTTGACCGTTCCGGCGCTAAGGCGCGCCCTTCCTCCCGAAAGAGATGCTGCTTGCCGAAAGAAGAACTCCTCGAGATGCGCGGGCAGGTCGTCGAACTGCTGCCCAATGCGATGTTCCGCGTCCGGCTCGAAAACGATCACGAGATCCTTGGCCATACCGCTGGGAAGATGCGCAAGAACCGCATTCGCGTGCTGGTCGGCGACGAGGTTCTGGTCGAACTCACACCCTATGATCTGACCAAGGGGCGAATCACCTATCGCTTCATGCCCGGCCGCGGCGGCCCCGGGCCGTCCTGATCTAAGCGCGCCGACGTGCGCCTGGTCCTCGCGTCGACATCGGCGCGGCGGCGTGAGCTGCTGGGTCGACTCGGGCTCGCGCCCGATCGCATCGTCGCCCCGGCGATCGACGAGACTCCGCGCACCGCCGAACGACCCCGCGATTATGTGCTGCGGATGGCGCTTGAAAAGGCGCATGCGGTCTCGCGCGAGGCGGACGAGATCGTGCTTGCGGGCGATACGACCATCGCGCTCGGGAATCGGGTGCTTCCCCCCGCAGGGACCGAGGGCGTCCAGGGGGCGTTGTTGCGGAAGCTTTCCGGCCGACGCCACCACGCCTTGTCGGCGGTTTGCGTGATCGATGCGGCCGGGACGGTGCGGACCCGACTTTCGGACACCACCGTCGCGTTCAAGCCCCTGACATCGGGCGAGATCGACGCCTATCTGGCATGCGGCGAGGGGCTGGGGAAAGCGGGCGGCTATGCGATCCAGGGCCGCGCCGAGGCGTTCGTGCGGTTCATCCAGGGCTCGCATTCCGGAGTCGTCGGCCTGCCGCTGTTCGAGACCCGAGCGCTGCTGATCGCCGCGGGACTGCCGCTTGGCTGAGTGGCTGTTCGAGGCCGGGATCGGCGAAGCCCGCGCGGCGCTGGTCCAAGACGGGTGCATCGTCGCCGCCGAGATCGAGCCCGACGCCGACCTCCGGATCGGGCTGGTCACCCGCGCGCGGCTGATCGAGGCGGGGGCGACGAGCGGCGTGGTGCGGATCGGCGCGGAAGAGGCGATGCTGGTTCGGCTTGCCCCGGGTCTGTCGGTCGGGCGTGAGCTGACGGTCGAGATCGTGCGCGACCCGATCCCGGAAGCCGGGCGGCCGAAGCGCGCTCGCGCGGTGGTGAGCGAGCGCGAGCCGACTCCCGCGCCGACGTTACGCGACCGGCTCCTCGCGGAGGGCGCTGCCGTCCGAGACCTCCGATCGCACGAGCCCGACGCGCTCGAAGCGGCGGGATGGTCCGAGCTGCTGGAAGAAGCGATGACGGGGGAGATCGTCTTCGTCGGCGGTGCGCTGCGGATGACGCCGACGCCGGCCATGACGCTGTTCGATGTCGACGGCATGGGCGATCCCGCGGCGCTGGCCCTCGCCGGCGCGACTGCGGCTTGCAAGGCGATCCGACGCCACCGGATCGGCGGATCGATCGGCGTCGACCTGCCCACTATTCCAGGCAAAGAGGACCGGAAGCGGGTGGACGCGGCGATCGACGCGGCGCTGCCGCCGCCGTTCGAGCGAACCGCGGTGAACGGCTTCGGCTTCGTCCAGATCGTCCGCCCGCGCCCGCGCGCCTCGCTCCCCGAGCTGCTCCGCGCCGATCCGGTCGGCGCGGCGGCGCGTGCCGCGCTGAGAGCGATCGAGCGGGTGCCGCCGACCGTGTCGAACCGGCATCGGCTTTCGCCTGCGGTGGTCGACCGGATCGAGGCGCACCCGGAATGGCTTTCGGAACTGGTGCGGCGCACCGGGCGGGCGCCTATCTTAGAGCGATGACCAAGACCAAATGTCCGATCTGCGGCGCTCGGCCGACACCGCCTCACGCTCCGTTCTGCGGCCAGGGTTGCCGCGACCGCGATCTGCTTCAGTGGCTGGGCGAGGGGTATCGTATCCCGGGGCCGCCCGCCGACCCTGATGCAGACGCCGGCGAGGCCCGCTAAGGCGCCGCTGTGAAGATCGTCTCCTGGAACATCAACTCGGTCCGCTTCCGGATCGACATCGTCGAGCGTTTCCTCCGCGAGGTCGCGCCCGACGTCCTGTGCCTGCAGGAAACCAAGGTGATCGACGCGGACTTCCCGGCGGATGCGTTCCGGCGGCTCGGCTATCCGCACGTCATCTTGCATGGCCAGCGCATGCATCACGGCGTCGCCATCGTCAGCCGCGTGCCCGTCGTCGAGGACGACCGGCTGGATTGGCAGGCGAACCGGGAGGCGCGGCATGTGGGCGTGCGGCTGCCGAACGGGGTTCGGCTGGAGAACGTCTATGTGCCGGCGGGCGGCGACGTGCCAGATCGCAACGTCAATCCCAAGTTCGGGCAGAAGCTCGACTTCGTCGAGCGGATGACGCGCTGGTCGGAACGGCTCGATGGGCCGACGATCCTGACCGGCGACTTCAACATCGCGCCGCTGCCGAGCGACGTATGGAGCCACAAGGCGCTGCTCGGCGTGGTCAGCCACACGCCGGTCGAGGTCGCAGCACTGGACGCGCTGCAGGCGTCCGGCGGCTGGATCGACCTGGGTCGGCGCTTTCATCCCGCCCCGGCGCGGCTCCATACCTGGTGGAGCTATCGCTCGCCCGACTGGACGGTCAACGATCGCGGTCGGCGGCTCGACCATATGTGGGCGCGCGGCGAGGTCGTGAATGCGGCGACCGCACACAGGGTGTTCGAGGATTGCCGCAACTGGCTCAAACCTTCCGATCACGTGCCGATCATGACCGAGTTCGCCCTGTGAGTGCGCGCGATGCCGCCCGCGCGGTGGACGCGCTGCGTCGCGGGTGGCCGATTGCGGTTCGGGCGGACGGCGAGGAGCCGCTCGTCCTGCTCGCGATTGAAACCGCCGATGAGGCGCGACTGCGCGACTTCGGCCCGGCATGGCACGTGCTGATCTCCGCCGGGCGCGCCGAGACGCTCAAGCTGATCAACCAGATTGAGGCGGCGGTCCCGGACCGGCCGGTGCTGGTCGAGCGGGCGCCGTGGTTCGATATGGCGCTGGCGACCGCGCTCGCCGATCCGCAACGTGATCTGGCGACGCCGATGAAGGGGCCGTTCCGCACGCTGGCGAACGCACAGCCCGTCGCGACCGCGGCAGCGCTGCGGCTGGCGCGGATCGCGGGGCTGCTACCCGCCTTCTTTACTGGCGGCTGCGATCCCGAGGTGACAATCACGCCCGCCGACATCGACGCGCACGAAGACGCCGCGCGGCTGTCGCTGGCGGTGCGCGCGCGGCTGCCGGTGGCGGGCGCGGAGGACGCCGAGATCATCGCCTTTCGCTCCCCCGAGGCGGCGGACGAGCATGTCGCGCTGCTGATCGGCGCGCCCGACGGGCGGCCGCCGCTGGTGCGGCTGCACAGCGAGTGCCTGACCGGCGACGTGCTCGGCAGCCTCAAATGCGATTGCGGGCCGCAGCTCCATGCCGCGATCCACCGGATCGAGGAGGCGGGGTGGGGAATCCTGCTGTACCTCCGGCAGGAAGGCCGCGGGATCGGTCTGGTCAACAAGCTGCGGGCCTACGCTCTTCAGGATCAGGGGTTCGATACGGTCGACGCGAACACGCGGCTGGGCTTTGCGGTCGACGCGCGAGATTTCCGGGTCGCCGCGAGGATGCTGGAACTGCTCGGCCAAGGCGAAGTGCGGCTGCTCACCAACAATCCGGCGAAGGTCGCCGGGCTGGAAGGGGCAGGGGTGAGCGTGATCGAGCGCGTACCGCACCACCTGCCGTCCAATCCGTATAACGAGCGCTATCTGGCCACCAAGCGGGACCGCACCGGCCACCAGTTGTAGCGCCTCAATCTCGACATCATGCGCCGCACCATCTAACGCGGGGCCAAACGCGAGACGGGGACCGAGGTTGGCCGAGGACATGGTGACGGCGCTGCTCGACGCGGCGCACGAGGCGGGTAAGGTGGTGATGCGCCATCGTGCGGCTGGCGTGAGCGCCGAGATGAAGGCCGACAAGTCGGTCGTCACCGCCGCCGATCGCGAAGCCGAGGCGGTGATCCTCGAAGTGCTTGCACGGGTCGCCCCAGGCGTGCCGGTGGTCGCGGAGGAGGAATCCTCCGCGGGGCGTCAGCCGGTGGTCGCCGAGCGCTTTTTTCTGGTCGATCCGCTCGACGGCACCAAGGAGTTCCTGTCGGGCGGCGAGGATTTCACGGTCAACATCGCGCTGATTGAGAACGGCGATCCGATCCTGGGGATCGTCTATGCGCCCGCCGAGGGGACGATCTGGTGGGGCGAGGCAATCGGCGCCTTTCGCGCATCCTGGCCGGTCGACGGCGAGAAGGGCGAATATGAGAAGATCGGCTGCGTCGGCTGCGGTGAAAACCCCCGGGCGGTTGCGTCGAAGAGCCATGCCACCCCCGAGACCGAGACGTACCTCCAGCATTGCGGCGCGGGGGAGCGGGTCTCGATCGGATCGAGCCTGAAGTTCCTGCTCGTCGCGAACGGCGATGCCGACCTTTATCCGCGGGCCGGTCCGACGATGGAATGGGATACCGCCGCAGGCGACGCGGTGCTGCGCGCGGCAGGCGGCATGACCTACGACCTTGACGGCAATCCTCTCGTCTACGGCAAGCCGCATTACTTCAATCCCGGCTTTGTGGTCACCGGCGGGCAGCCGAGCCCGGCGCTGCGCCCCTTCTACCCCAACCACCAGACCCAGCCCGGAGCACGCTGACATGGCGCGGACCCTGACCCATCTCGAACGGCTCGAAGCCGAGTCGATCCAGATCATGCGCGAGGTCGTGTCTGAATCCGAAAAGCCGGTGATGCTCTATTCGGTGGGCAAGGATTCGGCGGTGATGCTGCACCTGGCGAAGAAGGCCTTCTATCCCTCGCCACCGCCGTTTCCGCTGCTCCACGTCGACACGACATGGAAGTTCAAGGACATGTACGCGCTGCGCGAGAAGGCGGCGCGCGAGGCGGGGATGGAGCTTCTGGTCTATCAGAATCCGGAGGCCAAGGAGCGTGGGATCAATCCCTTCGATCACGGTCCTTTGCACACCGACATGTGGAAGACCGAGGGTCTGAAGCAGGCGCTCGACAAATACGGGTTCGACGCGGCGTTCGGCGGCGCCCGGCGCGACGAGGAGAAGAGCCGCGCGAAGGAGCGCGTCTTCTCGTTCCGCTCGGCCAACCATCGTTGGGATCCCAAGAACCAGCGACCCGAGCTGTGGCACCTCTACAATGCGAGGAAGGCCAAGGGCGAGTCGATCCGCGTCTTTCCGATCTCCAACTGGACCGAACTCGACATCTGGCAGTATATCCAGATCGAGAACATCGAGATCGTGCCGCTCTACTTCGCAGCGAAGCGGCCCACCTATGTATGGGACGGCCAGTTGTTCATGGCCGATGATCTCGACCGGATCGAGTCGGTGCTTGGCCACCGCCCGGTGACGGTGGAGCGGTCCGTTCGATTCCGGACCCTCGGCTGCTTTCCCCTGAGCGGGGCCGTCGAGAGCGAGGCGGCGACGCTCAGCGAAGTGATTCAGGAGATGCTGCTCACCACGACGTCGGAGCGGCAGGGTCGCGTGATCGATCACGACCAGGCAGCGTCGATGGAGAAAAAGAAGCAGGAAGGCTACTTTTAAACGGCCGCATTCCTCGCGACCCGGTCAAGCCGAGCACGGCGGCGGGTCACCCCGCCGCCGCTGCCCTATTAGTCCTCTGACGACGACTCACCAGCGCCGGCCTTGGCGCCTCGCTTCGCGATGCGCTTCGCCTTGGCGGATGCAGCCTCGTTGACGGAGAACGAAATCCCGTCCTTCGCCAACGCCTTGATCAGCTTGCGTGCGTCACCCGTGAACTTGGTCTTATTCTCGCTCATGCGCGCCCTCTTCTCCTCGGGCGTGCCGTCTTCCAGCCGCGAGAGCGCCTTGGCGAGAACGCGGGTTGCCTGGCGCTGCGCCTCTTGTTCGGGGGTCTTCGCAGGCTTGCCTTCGGATGCGGTCGCTTCGGTATCGGTCAATGGTCGTCTCCTTCTGTGCACGGGCCGGCGCCGTTCAGCGCGACCCGACATCTCCCGATTCGCGCCATGCCGCGCGAACGGTCGCTCGGATAGCAGAAAATGGACGTCCATGCCGCTGCGCTTGCGCCGGAGGGGCAGTTTCGCCTAACCGCGAACGCGATATCTCCGAGCGGGGCCGTGTAAATGAGCGAAGTCGAGAGCGGCCCGGAAATGGCCGCCGAGCACGAGGCGGACGCCGTCTACAAGACCGATGCGCTGATCGCCGAGGACATCGACGCCTACCTCGAACAGCATCAGCATAAGACGCTTCTGCGCTTCATCACCTGCGGCTCGGTCGACGACGGCAAATCGACGCTGATCGGGCGATTGCTCTACGATTCGAAGATGATCTTCGAGGACCAGTTGGCGACACTCGAATCCGATTCGCGGCGCATGGGAACCCAGGGCCAGGAGATCGACTTCGCGCTGCTGGTCGACGGTCTCGCCGCCGAGCGCGAGCAGGGGATCACGATCGACGTCGCCTATCGCTTCTTCGCGACCGAAAAGCGCAAGTTCATCGTCGCCGATACGCCCGGGCACGAGCAATACACCCGCAACATGGTGACGGGCGCCTCGACCGCCGACCTGGCGGTGATCCTGATCGACGCGCGCAAGGGAATCCTGACCCAGACGCGGCGGCACAGCTATCTGGCGCAGCTGATCGGCATCCGGAACATCGTGCTGGCGGTCAACAAGATGGACCTCGTCGGCTACGACCAGGCGACCTACGACACGATCGTGGCCGATTACCGGGTGTTCGCGGAGTCGATCGGGATTGCCGCCTTCACGCCGATGCCGATTTCGGGGTTCAAGGGCGACAACATCATCGCGCTATCCGAGAACACGCCATGGTACGCGGGGCCGACGCTGATCGGGCATCTGGAGACGGTCGAGGTCGATCAGGTCTCCGATCAGGCGAAGCCGTTCCGGATGCCTGTGCAGTGGGTCAACCGCCCAAATCTGGACTTTCGCGGATTTTCCGGCTTCGTCTCGGCGGGCAGCGTCAAGCCGGGGGACAAGGTGCGGATCCTGCCCTCGGGCAAGACTACCAACGTCGCCAAGGTGGTGACGCACGGCGGCGAGCTTGACGAGGCGGTCGCGGGTCAGTCGGTGACGCTGACGCTCGCCGACGAGGTCGATTGCTCGCGGGGCGACGTGATCGCGGCCGCGGGCGATCCGCCTGAGGCCGCCGACCAGTTCGAGGCGACGATCGTCTGGATGGCGGACGAGGAGATGCTGCCGGGCCGCGCCTACTGGATGAAGCTCGGCACCCAGATGGTGTCGGCGACCGTCCAGCAGCCGAAGTATCAGGTCAACGTCAACACGATGGAGCATCTGGCGGCGAAGACGCTGGAGCTGAACGCGATCGGCGTCGCGAACATCACCACCGACCGCAACGTGGTGTTCGAATCGTACGAGAAGGATCGCGACCTCGGCGGCTTCATCCTGATCGACAAACTGACCAACGCCACGGTCGCGGCGGGGATGATCCACTTCTCGCTCCGCCGGGCGCAGAACGTCCATTGGCAGGCGACCGACATCGGCCGCGAGAAGCACGCCGACCTCAAGAACCAGAAGGCGGCGGTGCTGTGGTTCACCGGCCTGTCGGGAGCGGGCAAGTCGACGATCGCCAACATCGTCGAGCGCAAATTGGCGCGGATGAACCGCCACACCTTCCTGCTCGACGGCGACAACGTCCGTCACGGGCTGAACAAGGACTTGGGCTTCACCGACGCCGATCGGGTCGAGAACATCCGCCGGGTGGGCGAGGTCGCCAGGCTGATGACCGACGCCGGGCTGATCGTGATCACCGCATTCATCTCGCCGTTCAGGAGCGAGCGCGAGATGGTGCGGCAGATGATGGCGCCGGGCGAGTTCTTCGAGATCCACGTCGACACACCGCTGCGGGTCGCGGAGCAGCGGGACGTCAAGGGCCTCTACGCCAAGGCACGCGCGGGTGAGCTCAAGAACTTCACCGGCATCGACTCGCCGTACGAGGCACCGAACAATCCGGAGATGGTGATCGACACCACCGCGCTCAGCCCCGAGGACGCGGCGGAGCAGGTGATCGCCCGGCTGCTGGGCGAGGCCTGACCCGCCGTCAGCCGGCGCCGAGCAGCCGGATTGTGTGGGGATCGCGTTCGCCACCGAAGAAGCGCGCGAGCCCGCGTTCGAACGGCGCGGGATCGTCGGCGATCGCGGCGAACAGGGTCAGTGATGAGCGGAGCTTGATCGCGTCGATCCCGCCGAAGATGTCTTCGGCAGAGCCCGGTGCCGAGGTCGCGGCGTCGGTGACTTCGATCAAGCGCGTGCCGAGAAGCGGGTGGGCGAGATAGGCGCGCGCCTCCGCCGCATCGCGAATCGCGTAATGCCGTGCCGTGTGGGATCGGCCGAGGCCGGCGATCTGAGGAAAGATGTACCACATCCAGTGGGTCGTCTTGCGCCCGCGCCGCACTTCGGCGAGCGCGTAGTCGTAACTTTGGTCCTGGGCGGTGACGAAGCGATCGAGCGGGTCCATGGCTGACGCAACCGTGCGGATGGGCCGCGCGTTCCCGCGACATGCTCGAACATGTTCCCAGTTGGCTCGGTCATGCGCTCCGCGGGATACGCGCGGGATCCGACAAGCTTGCGGTCGCCCAGCCCGGACTGGGCAGCTTCGCCGCGCTCGACCTGACCAGCCCGGCGTTCGCGGACCGGGCGCGGCTGCCCGAAAGGTTCACCGCCGATGGCGACGGGGTGTCGCCGCCGCTGACCTGGGGCCAAGCGCCCGAGGGGGCGATGATGCTGGCGCTGATCGTCGAGGACGCCGACGCGCCGACGCCGCAGCCGTTGGTCCACGGCTTGGTCTGGGGGCTCCCGGCCGATGCGGCGCGGCTCGCCGAAGGCGCGCTGCGCGCCGACGGCGTGGGGTCCGAGACCGGGGGCGATGTCGGGCGGAATTCGTTCTTCGCGGAAGGCTGGCTGCCGCCCGATCCGCCGACCGGGCATGGCGAGCACCGCTATGTCTTCCAGCTGTTCGCGCTGGGTGCGGGGTGCAGCGATCCGGGGCGGACGCCCGGGCGCGGCGCATTGATCTCCGCGATGGCGGGGCATGTGCTGGCGGCGGGCGTGCTCACCGGCACCTATTCGCGCGGCGAGGCCGCCGGGGCGGGGACCGCCGTGGCAGGAGTGAGGGCCGCGGCTCAGACCAGGCTGGCCGCGGCATTGACGTAGAGGACGAAGGCGGTCGTGGCGAAGGCGGCGAACGCCAGGGACAAGGGACGCATGCGCTGTCTCCAGAACAGGGTCATCACGCGACCGGCAGGACAGGAACCGCAGCGCTGAGCATCACGGCGCCGAAGACCATCGCGCCGACCAGGCTGACGACCTGAGCGCTGAACTTGTTGAACGAGACCGACATTTGAACTTCCTTTCGCTTGCCGTCCGAACCATTCGGGCGGGATGCGAAAGGCATTGCACCTGCCATGCCAAACAACGATTGCATGAATTTCCAATGACTTAGCGAAAGCGCGGAAATCGCCATAGCGTTAACCGCCGATGAGCATGGTGGCGGACGCCATCAATCGGCGAGCTGCACACGGTTCCGTCCGTTGGCCTTCGCCAGATAGAGCGATGCGTCGGCGCGGGCGAGCGCGGCATCCAGCCGCTCGCCCGGCGAGACCTTCGCCAGACCGGCGGAAAAGGTGATCGTGCCGAGCAGAGCGTCGGTGTCGCGCAGCCGGAAGCGCTTGCCTGCGACACGGCGTCGCGCGGCCTCGATCACCCCGACCGGATCGTCGGCGGAAAGGAGCACGACGAACTCCTCGCCGCCGTAGCGGGCGGTGACGCACCCCTCGCACTCCTCGGCGATCGTGAGTCCCAGGGCGCGCAGCACACGGTCGCCGATGGCATGGCCGAACATGTCGTTGATGGCCTTGAACCGGTCGACGTCGCAGATCGCGATGGCGGCGGGCTCCTCCGGCATCCGACCCGCGAACGCCTCCTCGAACGCGCGGCGATTGGCAAGGCCGGTCAACGGATCGCGTCGCGCGTCGCCGCGCGCCTGCTCCAGCTCCCCGCGCAACGCTTCGGCCTCGCAGGTCGCCGTCTCCAGCCGGACCTCCGCTTCGCGGATCCGGTCGATCATCGCGGCGGTGAGCGCGGTCACCTCGTCGATCGCGCGCAGGCGCGAGCGGAGTTCGATCGTGGCGGCCAGGTCCTCCCCGAAGCCGCGGGTCTCGTCGCGGATGTCGCGGACGGTGCGGGTGAAGCCTTCGACCTGGCTGCGGGTGCGCTCGACCAGGGCCTCGGCGCGGTCTCCCGCCGGCTCTGGCATCGTCGGTGCCGCCACCGGCGCGCCGCGCGCGGGCTCGCCGCCGAGCCGCTCAAGATCGTCGGCGGTCAGGCGGAAGCCGCCTTCTTCGATCCGCGCGACCTCGAGCGCGAGCGCACCGCCCGGATCGTTCACTACCGAGAAGGCGAAGGCGTAATTGGCGGGATGCGCGCCGAGCGCGTGACGGGCGAGGAAGGCGCCGACGACCGCGAACACGTCGCGCGACTCCGGCATCTCCGCTATCTCAGGGACTGCGGCCATGGCTTGCATTCGTCGCGTCACCCCACCCGATCGTTACGGGGGCAGATAACGCCGATTGACTAAAAAGCCGTCACTAGGGTGGGGCCGCTTCGCCCGATCACGCCTTCGTCCGACGCACCGCCGCTAGGGTGAGGGTGACGTGCCCGGCCGGCGCCGGATCGTCGTGGACGAAGGCGACGCGGCCGTTGCGCCCGATCACGTAGCTGATCCGGCTGGAGACGGTGCGGCCTTTCACCGGCTGCGACAGCGTCGCCTTGTAGCGCGCGATCAACTCGGGCGGGGCGCTCGCCACCGCGAACTTGCCCGCGCACTCGCTCGCGGAGAAGCGCTTGAGGTCGTCCACGTTGTCCGCCGACATCCCGAGCACGGTCGCGCCGGCCTTCCTGAACTCGCCGATCTGTTCGGCGAACGCATGCGCCTCGGCGTTGCAGCCGCCGGTGAAGGCGGCCGGGAAGAAGTAGAGGACGACGGGGCCGCGGTGGAGGAGCGCCTTGAGACGGACCGTGACGGGCTTGCCCGCGACCGCACCCTGAACCGTGAAGTCGGGCGCGACCTCGCCGGGCGACAGCGCGGCGAGCGCAGGGGCGGCGGCGAGTACGGCGGCGAGCGCGAACGGGAAGGCGGCGGCGAGGCGCATGGTCAATCTCCGGCGTGGCAATCGAAATAAGAATCGAGTTAGGACAGGCGGATGCCCGCCCGTCAATCCGACATCGACTTCGCCCACCGCCTCGCAGATGCCGCCGGGGCGGCGATCCTGCCCTACTTCCGCCGTGACGCCGGCGTCGAGCTCAAGGCCGACAAGTCGCCGGTCACGCTCGCCGACCGGGCGGCCGAGGCGACGATGCGCCGGCTGATCGAGGCCGAGCGATCGGGCGACGGCATCCTGGGCGAGGAATATGGCGAGAAACGCGGAATCTCGGGCCGGCGCTGGGTGCTCGATCCGATCGACGGGACGCGCAGCTTCACCGCCGGTCGCGCCATCTTCGGCACGCTGATCGCGCTGGTCGAGGACGGCTGGCCGGTGCTGGGGGTGATCGACCAGCCGGTCCAGCGCGAGCGCTGGGTGGGCGCGGCCGGACTGCCGACGACCTTCAACGGCGATCCCGCGCGGACCCGCGCCTGCGCCGAGCTGGAGGGGGCGATCGTCGCGACGACGAGCCCGCACCTGTTCGACGACGGCGACGTGCCGCACTTCATGGCGCTGGTGGCGGCGACCAGCGGCGGCTTCCCGCGGCAGGGGCCGGTCTATGGCGGCGACTGCTACAATTACGGGCTGCTCGCGAGCGGGTACCTGGATGTCGTGTGCGAGAGCGGGCTCCAGTTCTACGACTTCGCCGCGCTGGTGCCGATCGTCGAGGGCGCGGGCGGGCGGATGTGCGATTGGAACGGCGACCCGTTGACCGCGGATAGCGCGGGCCATGTGCTGGCGATCGGCGACCCGGCACGCACGGACGAGGTGCTGGAGGCGTTGCGCGCGACGGCGTGAGCGACCAGCTGGGCGTCGCTCGTCGCCGCCCCGGTCAGAAGATCCCCAGGAACTTCTTCTTCTTGCCCCCGGCTTTGCCGTCCTCGCCGGTCGCCGTGGTGCCATGGCCGACATCGTCGCGCGGCTGGCCCTTGGTGGTGCGCTGCGCGCTTGCAGAGGCGCCGGCGAGCACCGGGCCGCACGCCGCCGACTTGGCGTCGCCCACATCGACGAAGGCGAGCAGCGCCGCGGGCGGCGTGGCCACGAGCGCGAGGCCGAGGGCGGCGCCGGCGCGGCCGATCAGCGCCTGGCTGATCACCTGGATCCCCGGCTTGGCGAACGAGCCCTTCAGGCCGACGGGGGACTGACCCGAGAAGAGGCTGAAGCGCTTGGCGTCGGCGCGGAAGGCGAGATCGAGCGCCTCGTCCCGGAAGCTGAACCCGCCCCGGCCGAGGATCACGTTCTTTTTCGTGTCGATCAGGATCGGATCAGCGGCGGCGATGCCGTTTCGGACGGTGAAAGCGACCAGCCCGCAGTTGATCGCCACCGGCTCCTTCAGCTGACGTTCGAACATCTTCTGGACGAAGGTGCCGATGTCCAGTTCCGACAATTGGACGTTGCGGGTCCAGAAGGCGCCGGTCGGCAGGACGAACGCGATCCGGCCGCTGGCGCCGGCGAGCGAATCGTGGATCGTGTCGCCGCGGCCGGCAAGCTGGATGCGTCCCTTGACCAAACCCGTCGTCCCCGCTTCGGCGACTCCATAGCCGGCGAGCAGCTTGCCCAGCGGAGTCGGCGACAGGCGGATGTCGTACCGGTCGGCGGCCGGGCGCTGGCGGGTGTCGAACACCACGTCCGACGCGACGTTGCCGCGCGCCATCGCGAACGTCAGCGGGGAGAGCGCAAGGCGGCCGTGATCGAGATCGAGCGTCAGGTTCACGTTCGAGATCGGGACGTTCCGGGACCGGACCGTCGCGATCGTCCATTTCAGCTTGGCGTCGAACCGCTGCATCGTCGCGACCGGCAGCGCCGCGTCGGGCAGTACCCGGCTCGGCCCGGCGCCTGTCGCCGCGGCGGCGGCGAGCGCACCCTTGGCGGCGACGATGTCCGGATTGTAGCCGATGAACGGCGCGGCATCGACGATGTCGAGCTTGCGCGTGGCCAGTTCCGAATCGAGGACGATCCGGTCGCCGGTCGTTACCGTCAGCCGCCCCGCCAGGTCGCTGTCGCCGAACGTGCCGGCCATGCGGGTGAACCGGTACTCGCCGTCTTCCTGCACCAGCCGCGCCTTGAGCGCATAGGTGCGGGTGTTCGGGATGACGACGCCGATGATGTCGAGCAGCTCGGCCATGTTGCGGCCGCGCGCGCGGGTCTGGAGCGGAACGCCCTCGACCTCGGCGATCGAGGGCAGGTCGCCGGCGACGTCGATGACGTTCCTTCCCGCCCAGGCGCGCATCGTCAGCTTGTTGTGGCCGCGGTTGGCGGTCGCGTCGGGAGAGAGCAGCTGCGCGGTGAGGCGGAACGGCGTCTGCCGGATCCGGCCGGTCCCGATCACGCCGACCGCGCGGCCGATCCGTGCATCGGTGGAGCGGATGTCGGCGACCGTGAGATCGGCGAGCAATTGCAGCCGGGGATCGACGAAGCGGACCGTGGTGCCGCGCATCGTCGCCACGTCGATGCGGGGAAATTCGAGCCGCTTGCCGCCCTTCCTCTTGGAAAAGGTCCAGGTGTTCTCGGTATGCGCGCGGTTCCATTCGAGATCGACCGCGCCGTTCGCGAGATCGAGCCAGTACAGCCGGCGCTTGCCGAAGAGCAGCGAGAGCGGTGCGATGCGGGTGTCGATCCGGTCGGCGCGGAACAGGTACGGTTTGCCCGCCCAGGCGGGGTTGGCGATCGTGATCCGTTCGGCGACGAACTTGATCCGGAACGGCGCGAAATAGAGCTGGAAGTCGCCGCCGACCTTGACCGCGCGGTGGGTCTGCGCGGCAACGAACCGCTCGAACGGTTGGCGGAGGAAGCGGCCCTTGGTGATGTAGAGGACCAGCCAGATCAGCACGGGGATGGCGAGGATCGCAATCGCCGTGTTGCGGATGATCCGGCGGCGACGCGCACGGCGGGCCTCCTCGGGCGGGAGCTCGTCGGACGACGCGGATCGCTCGATACGCTGAGTGGCCGTGTCCATGGCGGGCCAATCGCATGGACGCGGCCGATGGTTGCATTTGCTGCGGCACCTCGCTAAGCGCCCCGCTTCTCACGAGTGGGGTGATACGAACGGCCCGGCCATCCAGGGCTGCCGCGGCCGTTCCAGTCCCGCTCAGATCGAAAGGACCAAAATGCCCAAGCTCAAGACCAAGAGCGGCGTCAAGAAGCGCTTCAAGCTCACCGCCACGGGGCTGTTGAAGCACGGCGTCGCCGGCAAGCGCCACCGCCTGATCAGCCACAATTCCAAGTACATCCGCCAGAACCGCGGCACCAAGGTGCTGTCGAAGGCCGACACCTCGACGGTGAAGGCCTGGGCGCCGTACGGCCTGAAGTAAGGAGCGCGTAAGAGATGGCACGAGTCAAACGCGGCGTCACCACGCGCGCCAAGCACAAGAACATCCTGGAACAGGCCAAGGGCTACCGGGGTCGTCGCAAGAACACCATCCGCGTCGCGCGGCAGGCGGTCGAGAAAGCCGGCCAGTACGCCTATCGCGACCGCAAGGTGAAGAAGCGGACCTTCCGCGGCCTGTGGATCCAGCGCATCAACGCCGGCGTCCGCGCCGAGGGTCTGACCTATTCGCAGTTCATGCACGGGCTGAAGCTCGCCGGGGTCGAACTCGACCGGAAGGTCCTGGCCGACATCGCGATGCACGAGGGCGAGGCGTTTACCGCGATCATCGCGCAGGCGAAGCATGCCCTCAGCAATGTCGAAGGGGCGGCGCTGCCCCAGGCCGCCTGAGCGGCTTGCCTGCAACGGTTCGAGGGGCGTCGGTGGCTAGGCCACCGGCGCCCTTTTCGTTATCGCGCACCCGCGAAGGATGGACATGACCGAGATCGAAGACCTGAAGACCCATCTCGTCACCGCGATCGAGGCCTGTGTCGGGCTCGATGCGCTGGAGGCGTGCCGCGTCGAGGCGTTGGGGAAGCAGGGGCGGGTGACGCAGCTGCTCAAGACGTTGGGCGCGATGTCGCCCGAGGAGCGGTTGGCGAAGGGGCCCGCGATCCAGGGGCTGCGCGAAGCGGTGGCGGGGGCGATCGCGTCGCGCAAGCAGCACCTCGAGGGGCTGGCGCTGGAGGCGAAGCTGGCGGGCGAACGGGTCGACATGACGCTCCCGGTCGATCTTCCGGCGGCGGGAACGATCCATCCGGTCAGCCAGGTGATGGACGAGCTGGCGGAGATCTTCGCCGACCTGGGCTTCGCGGTCGCTTCGGGTCCGGAGATCGAGGACGACTGGCACAATTTCGGCGCGCTCAACATCCCCGACACGCATCCGGCGCGGGCGATGCAGGACACCTTCTATCTGGCGGGTGAGCACGAGCCGCCGATGGTGCTCAGGACCCACACCTCGCCGGTACAGATCCGGACGATGGTGGAGGTGGCGCGTCGCAACGGCACGGTCGACGACGGCGTCCGCATCATCGCGCCGGGCCGCGTCTATCGCAGCGACTGGGATGCGACGCACACGCCGATGTTCCATCAGGTCGAGGGGCTGGTGCTCGGGCGCGGGATCACGCTCGGGCATCTCAAATGGACGCTGGAGACGTTCCTCGCCGCCTTCTTCGAGCGCGACGACGTCGTGCTGCGGCTGCGCCCGAGCTATTTCCCCTTCACTGAACCCTCGGCTGAGGTCGATGTCGGTTACACGCTGGTCAAGGGCAAAAGGGTGATCGGCGGGTCCGAAGGCTGGATGGAGGTGCTGGGCAGCGGGATGGTCCACCGCAAGGTGATCGCCGCCGCGGGACTCGACCCGGACGTGTGGCAAGGTTTCGCGTTCGGCTGCGGGATCGATCGGCTGGCGATGCTCAAATACGGGATCGACGATCTGCGCCCGATGTTCGAGGCCGATCTGCGCTGGCTGAAGCATTACGGCTTCTCGGCGCTCGACGTGCCCACGCTCAGCGGGGGAGTGGGGGCATGAAGTTCACCCTGTCGTGGCTCAAGGAGCATCTGGCGACCGAGGCGACGCTGAGCGACATCGTCGATGCGCTGACGCGGATCGGCCTGGAGGTCGAGGGCGTCGACGATCCGGGCGCGGCGCTGGCCGACTTCCGCATCGGGCGCGTGCTGACCGCGGAGCGGCATCCGCAGGCGGACAAGCTGCAGGTGCTGTCGGTCGACACCGGCGACGGCCCGCCGCTGCAGGTGGTGTGCGGCGCGCCCAACGCGCACGCCGGGCTGGTCGGGGTGCTCGGGCTACCGGGGGCGACGGTTCCGGCGAACGGGATGGTTCTCAAGGTCTCGGCGATCCGCGGGGTCGAATCGAACGGCATGATGTGCTCGTCGCGCGAGCTGGGGCTGGGCGAGGAGCATGACGGCATCATCGAACTGCCCGCCGACGCGCCGGTCGGGACGCCGTATCCCGACTATGCCGGGCTGACCGATCCGGTGATCGACGTCAGCATCACGCCCAACCGGCAGGACTGCATGGGGGTGCGCGGGATCGCGCGCGACCTCGCGGCGGCGGGGCTGGGGACGCTCAGGCCGCTGACGGCGGTGTACCGCATCGAATCGCTCGATCCAGTTGCCGGCGAGGGCGACGCGCCCGAGGTCCGCACCGATGACGTCGAGGGCTGTCCGGCGTTCTACGCGCAAACGGTGCGCGGCGTGACGAACGGCGCGGCGCCGGAATGGATGACGCGGCGGCTGCGCGTGATCGGGCAGAAGCCGATCTCCACCTTGGTCGACATCACCAACTTCGTGTCGGTCGATCTGGGCCGGCCGCTCCACGTCTACGATCTCGCCAAGCTTTCCGGTCCGCTGGTCGCGCGCAAGGCGAAGGCGGGCGAGGAGGTACTCGCGCTCAACGGCAAGACCTATGCGCTGACCGAGGCGATGACGGTGATCGCCGACGACGCCGCGGTCCACGACATCGGCGGGATCATGGGCGGCGAGCATTCGGGGGTGTCGGAGACGACCACCGACGTGCTGATCGAATGCGCCTATTTCGATCCCGACCATATCGCGCGGACGGGCCAGGCGCTCCAGCTGACGAGCGACGCGCGCCAGCGGTTCGAGCGCGGGGTCGATCCGGCGTTCCTCGACGAGGGGCTCGCGATCGCGACGCGGCTGGTGACCGGGCATTGCGGGGGCACGCCCTCCCCGGTGACCCGCGCCGGATCGCCGCCGCTCGACAAGCGCATCGTCCGCTACGATCCGCACCTCTGCGACACGCTCGGCGGGCTGCATGTCGCGCCCGAGCGGCAGGCGCGGATTCTGCTGTCGCTCGGCTTCACGCTCGGCGCGATCGACCATGCCGATGCGTATAGCGACGCGCTGATGGCGACGATCGAAGGCGCGTGGCCGGTGACGGTGCCGAGCTGGCGACTCGATATCGACGGGCCGGCCGATCTGGTCGAGGAGGTGATCCGCATCGAGGGGATCGACAAGGTCGCCTCGGTCCCGCTGCCGCGCCTGCCCGGGGTGGCGAAGCCGACCGCGACCCCCGAGCAGAAGCTCGAACGCCGCGTCCGCCGCGCCGCCGCCGCTCGCGGGCTGGACGAGGCGGTGACGTGGAGCTTCCTCCCCGAAGCCCAGGTCGCGGCGTTCGGCGGCGGGGCGTGGACGCTGGCCAACCCGATCAGCGAGGAGCTGAAGGTGATGCGGCCGTCGCTGCTGCCGGGGCTGCTCGCGGCGGCGTCGCGTAACGCGAAGCACGGCGCGCAAGGGCTGCGACTGTTCGAAGTCGGGCGGCGCTATCTGGCGGACAAGGAGCGCGCGACGCTCGGCATCGTGCTGGCGGGCGAGCGGAGCCCGCGCGGCTGGCGCGGCGGCAAGGCGCAGCCGTTCGACGCCTTCGATGCGAAGGCCGAGGCGCTGGCGCTGCTCGCGGCGGCGGGCGCGCCGGTCGAGAATCTGCAGGTGATGGGAGAAGCGGGCGACGCCTGGCATCCGGGCCAGTCGGGGACGCTGCGGCTGGGGCCGAAGACGGTGCTGGCGGCGTTCGGCATCGTCCACCCCTCGGTCGCCAAGGCGTTCGACCTGTCGGGCACGGTCGCCGCGGTCGAGCTGTATCTCGATGCGATCCCCGCCAAGCGTGGGACCGGCTTCGCCCGCGCGCCCTATGCCCCGGCGGCGCTGCAAGTCGTGCGGCGCGACTTCGCCTTCCTGGTTCCCGCCGAGCTGACCGCAGAGGCGCTGACCCGCGCGGTCAAGGGCGCGGACAAGGCGGCGATCGTCGCCGCGCGCGTCTTCGACCTTTTCGAGAAGGACGGCGAGCGTTCGATGGCGCTGGAGGTCGTGCTGCAACCCGGCGAGACCGCGTTCGTCGACGCCGAACTCAAGGCGATCGCCGACAAGGTCGTCGCGGCGGCGGCGAAGCTGGGGGCGAGCCTGCGCGGGTGATGGGGGTGATCGATCGCTTCCTTCCCGGGCTCGATGCGCTGCTGGAGGAGCCGCGCGACACCGAGATGGTGACGATCGCGCTGCCGGGCGATTTCGACCCGCACGAGCGGCATTACCGGTTCACCATGCACATCGACGCCGAGCTGCGGTTCGCGCGGCTCGGCAGCGCTGGCGGCGGGAGCGCGATCTCGGCGCTAGACGACGATGACGAGTGGCGCACCGCCTTCTCGCTGATCGACGCCGACACGACCGATCTCGACCGAGGGCGCGCGCTGATGCGCCGGGAGCTTGCCGAACTCGGTGCGCCGCCGGGGACGCTGATCCAGTATTTGGAGGAGGAGGATCGGTGGGACGGCGCGCGCTGGCACCTGGCGGAGGACCGGTCGTTCGACGAAGATCTGCTGGATGGCATGGATGAGTGACGGTGATGAGTGAGCTGATCACGATCACCTCGGGCGCGCTGACCGCGGCGATCGATCCGCTGGGGGCAGAGCTGAAGTCGCTGAAGGACGGCGAGCGGCGCGAGCTGATGACGTCCGCCGATCCGTCGCACTGGAGCGGGCACGCGCCGATCCTGTTCCCGATCGTCGGGCGGCTGAACGGCGACGTCCTGCGGGTCGATGGGCGCGACTATCCGATGAAGCAGCACGGCTTCGCGCGGCGGTCGACGTTCGATGTGATCGAGACGGCGGCGGACCGCGCGGTGTTCCGGCTGACCGACTCGGACGAGACGCGGGCGATGTACCCGTTCGCGTTCTGGCTCGACGTGGCCTTCACGGTAAACGGCGCGACGCTGGCGATCGACGTGGCGATCGCCAATCCCGGCCCAGGCTCGGCAGGGGTGCCGCTGCCCGCGAGCTTCGGCTTTCACCCGGCGTTCGCCTGGCCGCTGCCCTATGGCGCAGCGCGCGAGGATCACCGGATCGTGTTCGAGGGGGACGAGCCTGAGCCGATCAAGCGGCTGGAGGGTGGGCTGATCGCCGCCGACCGCGCGTCGCCGCTCGACGGGCGAACGCTGGCGCTGGCGGATGCGTTGTTCGCCGACGATGCGCTGATCTGGTTCGGTCCGGAGTCGCAGCGCGTGAGCTATGGCGTCGAAGGCAAGCCGCGGCTCGAGATCGCCTTTCCCGACACGCCGTTCCTCGGCATCTGGTCGCAGCCGGGGGCGGGGTTCGTCTGCGTCGAGCCGTGGCACGGCCATGCCGATCCGATGGGTTTCACCGGCGAGTTCCGCGACAAGCCGGGCGTGTTCGAAGTTGCCCCGGGTGGCGAGACGCGGATCGGGATGAGCGTCACGCTGCTTCCCTGACCATCGCGCGCAATTGCCGTTGCGCGGCGCGCATTTGACGCTGCGGTGCAGCAACACCACTTGCCGATGGATGCAACCCAAAGCCACGCCCGTCGCGCTCGTCCATCTTGCGCTAGCCGTCGGCGGGTTCGCGATCGGGACGACCGAATTCGCGACGATGAGCCTGCTGCCGTTCTTCGCCCACGACCTTGATATCGACGCGACCACCGCCGGCCATGCGATCAGCGCCTATGCGTTGGGCGTGGTGGTCGGCGCGCCGACGCTGGCGGTGCTCGGTGCGCGGATGTCGCGGCGGACTTTGCTGATCGCGCTGATGACCTTGTTCGCGATCGGCAACGCACTGTCGGCGCTCGCGGGAAGTTACGCGCAGATGCTGGCGTTCCGCTTCGTCGCCGGGCTGCCGCACGGCGCCTATTTCGGCATCGCGATGCTGGTCGCGGCCGATCTGGTGCCGCAGGACCGGCGTGCGCGCGCGGTGGCGCGGGTGTTCCTGGGGCTCACGATCGCGACGATCGTCGGCGTGCCGCTCGCCAATGCGCTGGGGCAGGCGGTCGGCTGGCGCTGGGTGTTCGCGCTGGTCGCCGGGCTCGCGCTGTCGACCGCGCTGCTGGTGTGGCGGCTCGCGCCCGCGGATCGTCCCGACGCCGAGGCGAGCCCGCTCCGCGAACTCCGCGCGCTGACGCGGCCGCAGGTGTGGCTGACCCTGGCGGTCGGCGCGATCGGGTTCGGCGGGCTGTTCGCGGTCTATACTTACCTCGCCGACACGATGCTGGCGGTGACGAAGGTGTCGCCGGCGGCGATCCCGCTTGCGCTCGCGGCGTTCGGCATCGGGATGACGGGGGCAAACCTGATCGTCCCGCGCTTGGCCGACCGCGCGCTGCTGCCGACCGCAGCCGGAGTGCTGGTCTGGTCGGTCGCGGCGCTGCTGCTGTGGCCGATCGCGGCGACCCATCTCTGGTCGGTCTGCCTGGGGATGGTCGCGATCGGCGTCGGCGGCGCGCTCGGGACGGTGCTCCAGACCCGGCTGATGGACGTGGCGGGCGACGCGCAGGCGCTGGCGGCGGCGCTCAACCATTCGGCGTTCAACACCGCCAATGCGCTCGGGCCGTGGCTGGGCGGGATGGCGATCGCAGGCGGCTTCGGCTGGACCTCGACCGGCTGGGTCGGCGCGCTGCTGGCGATGGGCGGGCTGGCGGTGCTGGGCGTCTCGGCGGCGGTGGAGCAGACGGACGGCGCGCGGTCTCGCGCGATGGCGTGAGAGCCGCTAGGGGGCCGCGATGACATCCTCTCGTCGCACCTTCGCGATCATCTCCCATCCCGACGCCGGCAAGACCACGCTGACCGAGAAGCTGCTGCTGTTCGGCGGCGCGATCCATCTGGCGGGCGAGGTCAAGGCGCGCGGGGCGACGCGGCGCGCGCGGTCGGACTGGATGAAGATCGAGCAGCAGCGCGGCATCTCGGTCACGTCGTCGGTGATGACGTTCGAGCGGGACGGCATCACGTTCAACCTGCTCGACACGCCGGGGCACGAGGATTTCAGCGAGGACACGTACCGCACGCTGACCGCGGTCGATTCAGCGGTGATGGTGATCGACGCCGCCAAGGGCATCGAGCCGCAGACGCGCAAGCTGTTCGAGGTCTGCCGCCTGCGCAACGTCCCCATCATCACCTTCGTCA
The DNA here is from genome assembly GCF_058313435.1 of Sphingomonas sp. SP6. Lineage (NCBI taxonomy): Bacteria > Pseudomonadati > Pseudomonadota > Alphaproteobacteria > Sphingomonadales > Sphingomonadaceae > Sphingomonas > Sphingomonas sp. SP6. Next base: position 718,971 of record NZ_JBZFLG010000002.1, on the reverse strand, counting down.
ACAAGGTGGATCGCGAGGGACGCCCGCCCTTCGAGCTGCTCGACGAGGTCGCCGAGATGCTTCAGCTCGACGTCTGCCCGATGAGCTGGCCGGTCGGCATGGGGGGCGAGTTCGAGGGGGTGTACGATCTGTATGCCAACACGCTCAGCCGCCCGGAGGGGGAGAGCCGCGAGTTTCTCGGCAAGGCGCTGCCGTTCGTCGGCCTCAACGATCCGGCGCTCGCCGCGACGCTGTCGCCGATCGGGGTCGAGCGGCTCGTCGAGGAGGCCGAGCTCGCTCAGGGCGGCTATGCGGCGTTCGATGCCGAATCCTACCGGGCCGGCAACCTGACACCGGTCTATTTCGGCTCGGCGCTGAAGGAGTTCGGAGTCGCGGAGCTGATCGCCGCGCTCGCCGACTACGCCCCGTCGCCGCGGGCGCAGCCCGCCGAGCCCGCGCCCGTCTCACCGGACAATCCCGAGGTCACCGGCTTCGTGTTCAAGGTCCAGGCGAACATGGACCCCAATCACCGCGACCGGATCGCCTTCATGCGGCTGTGCTCGGGGACCTTCAAGCGCGGCATGAAGCTGACGCCGAGCGGATCGGGCAAGCCGATGGCGGTGCATTCGCCGATCCTGTTCTTCGCGCAGAACCGCGAAGTGGCGGACGAGGCGTTCCCGGGCGACATCATCGGCATCCCCAACCACGGCACGCTCCGGGTCGGCGACACGCTGTCCGAGCGGGCGGACGTGCGCTTCACCGGCCTGCCGAACTTCGCGCCCGAGATCCTGCGCCGGGTCCAGCTCAAGGACCCGACCAAGACCAAGCAGCTGCGCAAGGCGCTCGACGACATGGCCGAGGAAGGGGTGACCCAGGTCTTCTATCCCGAGATCGGATCGAACTGGATCATCGGCGTGGTCGGCCAGCTCCAGCTCGACGTGCTGCTGTCGCGGCTCGATGCCGAGTATAAGGTGGCGGCGGGGCTGGAGCCGGCGCCGTTCGACACCGCCCGATGGCTCGCGGGCGATGCGGCGGACGTGAAGGACTTCATGGACCTCAACCGCTCGGCGATGGCGAAGGATCGCGACGGCAACCCGGTGTTCCTGGCGAAATCGGCGTGGGAGATCGGTTATGTCGCGGACCGCTACCCCAAGGTGCGGTTCCTGGCGACGCGAGAGCGGTGAACCCCCGCCGTCGCCCGGGCGACGGGCTCAGCGCAGCTGCTCGACACCCCAGGTGACGAGGATCTGCACGCCGGTCAGGCCGAGCTTCACCACGGCCTGCGGGCCGGGCGACGCGGCGGCGGGCGCGTCGGTGTCGATGCTCACGCCGAACGACGGGCGGTGCGAGGTCGCGGCGACGAGCGCGAGCACCCCGAGCCCGAGCGCGAACCTGCGGCGACGATAGTCCATCGGAAACACTCCCTCAGATCGCCGGTATAGCAGCGACGCGGCTCGAACCCAAGCGGCGCTCAGTTCGCCGGTGTCGCCGCCGCGCCGGGCTGCGCGCGGTACTTGTCGAACCATGCCAGGATCGCCGAGGCCTTGGCCGCCGCCTGCGACGGGCGCGCGGCGATCCCGCCGTGGCTCGCGCCCGGCACCTTCACCAGCGCCGTCGGCACGCCGCGGATCTGGAGCGCGGCATAATATTGCTCGCTCTCGCTGACCGGGGTGCGATAGTCGTTGGCCCCGACCACGACGAGCGTCGGCGTCTTGACGTTGCCGACGAGGCTCAGCGGCGAGCGATTCCAATAGCTCATCGGGTCCTCCCACGGCAGGCGGCTGAACCAATAGCGCGAGGTGAACATCGTCGCGTCCATCGTCAGCGCCTCGCTGATCCAGTTGATCACCGGCTTCTGCGTCGCCGCCGCCTTGAAGCGATCGGTCTTGCCGACGATCCAGGCGGTGAGGACGCCGCCGCCCGAGCCGCCGGTGACGAACAGGTTGTTCGGGTCCGCCGTCCCGTCCGCGACCGCGGCGTCGACCGCGGCCATCAGGTCGTCATAGTCCTGGCTCGGATAATTTTTATCGATCAGGTTGGCGAACTCCGCGCCGTAGGAGGTCGAGCCACGCGGGTTGGTCCAGAGCACCGCATAGCCGTGCGCGGCATAGAGCTGCATGTCGGTCGCGAAGCTAGGCCCATAGGCGCTGTTGGGGCCGCCGTGGATCTCGAGGATCAGTGGCACGCGCTGGCCCGGCGCGCGGCTCGGCGGGGTGGCGAGCCAGGCGTCGATGCTCCGCCCGTCGGGGGCCTTGACGGCGAGCTTGCGGATCGGCGCCAGCGCCTTGGCGGCCAGATACGTGCCGTTCAGGTCGGTCAGCCGCCGCGGCTTGCCGCCTGCGAGCACGAACACGTCGGCGGGCGCAGAGCCGTCGCCGCCGGTGTAGGCGACCACCCCGCCCTTCGAGACGGTGAAGTCGCCGCCGGTATAGGGCCGGTCGAGCCCGCCGCCCTGGAGGTTGTCGGCGAGGACCGAGACGCTGCCGTCGACGCCGACGCGGGCGAGCTTGCGCTTCCCCGCATCGTCGTAGCTGGCGTAGAGCGCGCGGCCGTCGGCGGCCCATTCGGCGTCCTCGATCGAGCGGTCGAGCGTGGTGGTGAGCGAGCGTGGCGCGCTCGCGTCCCTGAGGCCGACATAGAGCTGGAGGTTCTCGTAGCTCCGGCGCTTGTCGTCGAAGCCGAGCCAGGCGACGTGGCTGCCGTCCGGCGAGACGCGCGCCCCCGCGTCCGGTCCGTCGCGGGTGGTGAGCTGGCTCATCGCCCCCGAACCGACGTCGACCGCGTAGAGATCGGTGTTCATCACCTGCCGCTCGGCGTCCGGGCCACGGATCGCGGCGAAGAGGATGCGCCCGTCCGGAGTCCACGACAGCGGGCCGCCGTCGTCGTAGCGGCCGAAGGTCAACTGCCGCGCCGCGCCGCCGTCCGCCGACACGACGAAGACATGGTCGTAGCCGGGCTTGACGTAGCCTGGGCCGTCGTTGCGGTAGGTAACGCGGTCGATCACCTCGAGCGGTTCCGCCCATTTCGCGCCTTCCGGTTTCGGCGGGGCGCTGCCGAGCCGCATCTCCTCGCCCGGCACGGTCGCGATCAGGGCGAGGCGGCGGCCGTCGGGCGACCAGGCGAGCGCATTGGTGTCGCCGGGGAGGTCGGTGATGCGCGCCACCGCGCCGGTGCCGATCCAGCGGACGAACAGCTGCGCGCGGTCGCCCTCGCCCGTGATGTACGCGACGCGGGTGCCGTCGGGCGACCAGCGCGGAGCGGCGCCGGAAGGGGCGAGCGGGGTCTGGCGGCCGCTGGCGACGTCGACGAGCCATAGCGACGAAGCGAGCCGGTCGCTCATGACGTCCCCCGCGCGGCGGACATAGACGATGGTGCGCCCGTCGGGGCTGATCTGCGGGTCGGACGCGATCGCGAGGCCGAACAGGTCGCTGCCGGTGAAGGCGGACGAGGGCGCGTCTGCCGGCTTGGTCTGTGCGACCGCAGGCGTGGCGAAGAGCAGGGCGGCGGTCAGGAGGACGGACGTGAGGCGCATCGGGGTGCTCCGGAAAGACGGGATGCTTTTCGCCGATCGGGCGCGTAGCGCAAGCGCGTTCGTCTTGAGCCATCGGAACCTCGAACAGGGCTACGGACGTTTGTCATACTGGCGTCCGGCCGGACGCCTGCACGGAGCTTAGAGATCATGACGTCCCCAAACCCCGGCGATGCGAAGATCGGGATCCCCGGTCTCGACGACGTGCTCGGCGGCGGGCTCGCGCGGAGCCGGACCTATCTGGTCGAAGGGACGCCCGGCGCGGGCAAGACGACGATCGCGCTGCAATATCTCATGGCGGGAGCCATATTGGGGGAGCGCTGCCTCTACGTCACGCTGTCCGAAACCGAGGACGAACTGCGCGCGACCGCGGCGTCGCACGGCTGGGACCTGGCGGGGATCGAGATCTACGAACTGGTCCCGCCCGAGAACCTCCTTGACGAGGAGCAGCAGCAGAGCCTGCTCTACTCCTCGGACCTGGAACTGGGCGAGACCACCAAGCGCATCTTCGAGGCGTTCGAGCGGGTGAAGCCCCAGCGTCTCGTGCTCGACAGCCTTTCGGAGATCCGGCTGCTCGCGCAGAGCTCGTTGCGGTACCGGCGGCAGATCCTGGCGATGAAGCATTATTTCGCCCGATCCGGCGTCACCGTAATGCTGCTCGACGACCTGACGTCGGACGACAGCGACAAGACCGTCCATTCCGTCGCGCACGGCGTCATCCGGCTCGACGAGCTGGCGCCCGATTACGGAGCGGAGCGCCGCCGCCTGCGGATCCAGAAGTATCGCGGCCGGCGCTACCGCGGCGGGTATCACGACCTCGCGATCAAGACCGGCGGCGTCCGCGTCTTCCCGCGGCTCGTCTCGGCCGAGCACCGCGCCGGCTTCACCCGTGATCTGCTGAAGACCGAGTCGGCGGAGTTCAACGCCTTGCTCGGCGGCGGTCTCGACCGCGGCACCGGGGTTCTCGTCCTGGGGCCGGCGGGCACCGGCAAGTCGCTGATGGCGGCGTCGTTCGTGAAGACCGCGATCGAGCGCGGCGAATCGGCGGCGATGTTCGTCTTCGACGAAGAGGTCGGCTTGCTGATCGAACGCGCGAAGGTGCTCGGGATCGATCTGGCCGCCATGGTCGAAACCGAGCGGCTGGTGCTGGAACAGGTGGACGCCGCCGAGTTGACGCCGGGCGAGTTTTCCGCGCGGGTGCGCCACTGCGTCGAGGTCCACGGCGCGCGCACCGTCGTGGTCGACAGCCTCAACGGATATCAGGCGGCGATGCCCGGCGAGAATGCGCTGATCCTGCACATGCACGAGCTGCTGCAATATCTGAACCGCCAAGGCGCCACCACCATCCTCACGGTCGCGCAGCACGGGCTGGTCGGCGACATGAAGGCGCCGGTCGACATCACCTACCTCGCGGATACGGTGATCCTGCTGCGGTATTTCGAGGCGACGGGGCGCGTGCGGCGCGCCATCTCGGTCGTCAAGAAGCGCATGGGCAGCCACGAGAACACGATCCGCGAATATCGGATCGGCGGCGCAGGGCTGACGCTGGGCGAGCCGCTGATCGGGTTCCAGGGCATCCTGCGCGGAGTGCCGGTTCTGGCCGGAGATGCGGCCTTGCTCGACCGCGACGACGTGTGATCCGAACGTCGACTTCGGAACGCGCGCTGATCCTCGCGCCGCACGGCCGCGATGCGATCGTCGCGGTGGCGATCCTCGCCGAAGCGGGGATCGAGGGCGTCAGCTGTCCGACGCTGTCGGCGCTGGTCGCCGAACTCGGCCGCGGGGTCGGGTTCGTGATCGTGACCGAAGAGGCGATCGCGACCGCCGATCTCCACCAGCTGTCGCAGTGGCTCGCCGAGCAGGAGGAATGGTCGGACCTGCCCTTCGTGCTGCTGACCACCCGCGGCGGCGGGCTCGAGCGGAATCCGGCGGCGAGCCGTCACCTCGACGTGCTCGGCAACGTCACGTTCCTCGAACGGCCGTGTCATCCGACCACGCTCGTCAGCCTCGCGCGCTCGGCGCTGCGCGGCCGCCGGCGGCAATATGACGCACGCGCGCGGCTGCTGGCGCTGCGCGACAGCGAGACGCGCTACCGAACGTTGTTCGACACGATGGACGAAGGGTTCTGCGTCATCCGCTTCGTCGACGGCGAGCACGGACCGCTCGGCGACTACGTCCACGTCCAGGCGAACCAGGCGTACGAGCGTCATGCCGGGTTCCGCGACGTTGTGGGCCGTCGCGTCCGCGAGATCATGCCCGACGAGGCGGAAGACTGGATCGCGCTGTTCCGCCAAGTGCTGCTGAGCGGCGAGCCGGTCCGGTTCGAGCGCGAGCTGGTCGCGACCCGGCGCTACTTGGAATTGTCCGCGTTCCGCGTCGAGGCGGAGGGCAGTCGCGAAGTCGCGGTGATCTTCCAGGACATGACCGAGCGCAAGCGTGCCGAGCTGGCGCTGCGCGAGCTGAACGAGACGCTGGAGAGGCGCGTCGAGGATGCGGTCGCCGAGCGCGAGGCGTCCGCCGCGCAGCTGCGCGAAGCCCAGAAACTCGAGACGCTGGGACAGCTGACCGGGGGCGTCGCGCACGACGTCAACAATCTGCTGACGCCGATCACCGGCGCGCTCGATCTGCTCCATCGCAAATACGCCGGCGAGGACCCCCGGGCGGCGCGCTGGATCGAAGGCGGGCTGCAATCGGCCGAGCGGGCGCGGCTGCTGGTCAGCCGCCTGCTCGGCTTCGCGCGCCGCCAATCGCTCGAGACCCGCGCGGTCGACGTCGCGGCGCTGCTCGACGGGGTGCGCGATCTGATCGCGAGTTCGGTCGGCGCGTCGGTCGCGCTCACCATCGTCGTGGACGAGAGGACGCCGGCCGTCGTGGCCGATCCGAACCAGCTCGAACTGGCGTTGCTCAACCTGGGCGTCAACGCGCGCGATGCCATGCCGAACGGCGGCGCGCTCACCATCGCCGCCGAACGTGCAACGGTCGCCGCTCGCGAGCGGGCGGGGCTGGCGGCGGGCGATTACGTCCGCGTGTCCGTCATCGACACCGGCGTCGGCATGGACGAGGCGACGTTGGCGCGCGCGATCGAGCCCTTCTATTCGACCAAGGAGGTCGGCAAGGGGACCGGGCTCGGCCTGTCGATGGTCCACGGGCTCGCGGCGCAGCTGGGCGGCGTGTTCACGCTGTCGAGCGTGGTCGGCGAGGGGACGCGCGCGGACCTGTACCTGCCGGTCGCGGACATGGCGGCGGAGCCCGCGCTGCGCCGCGCGCCGACCGCGGTCGCGCTTTCGCTCGGGCTGACCCTGTTGCTGGTCGACGACGAGGAGCTGGTGCGCGCCGGCACCGCCGAGATGCTGCGCGACCTGGGGCACCGGGTGGAGGAGGTCGGCCGCGGGGCGGAGGCGCTCGCCCGGCTCGAGGACGGGCTGCGCCCCGACGCCGTGATCACCGATTACATGATGCCGGGGATGAACGGCGCCGAGCTGACCGGCCGGATCCGCCGGGGGTGGCCCGATCTGCCGGTGCTGGTCATCACCGGCTATGCCGGCGGCGACCTCGACATCGGCGCGTCGCAGCTGCCCAAGCCGTTCCGCCAGACCGAACTCGCCGCGGCGCTCGCCCGGCTGGTGCGTCCCGTGCCGGACGAGACCCGGCGCGCCGCGGAGCGCCGCTGAGGTCAGCCGCCGTTCGCGCGGAACAGCGCCAGCGTGCGCGCCTTCGCGAGTTCGGCCGAGGGTTCGTGATAATCCTTGCGCCGGTCCGAGTTGAAGCCGTGCCCGGCCTCATAGACATGGACCGCGGCGTCCGGAAAATCGCGCGCGGCGACCGCCTCGACCCCCTCCATCGGAATGCCCGAATCGAACCGGCCGAAATGCGCGATCACCGGCGCGCGCGGCGCCGCCTCGGCCGCCATCGCCGGGATCATCGAGCCGTAATAGGCGCTCGCCGCGGCGACGCCGTCGAGCTTCGTCGCCGCCGCCCAGGCGACCGACCCGCCGTAGCAATAGCCGACGACGAAGACGGGACCGTCTTGGCGGAGCGCGTCGATGCACGTCTGAACGTCGGCCAGCGACTGGTCGAACGGATGGAGCGTGCGCGCGAGTTCGACCGCCCGCGCGAAATCCGGTCCGCTGTACGCCGCCTCGAACTCCGGATGCTCGCGGTCGAACAGCGCGGGCGCGAGCACCTCGTAACCGTCGCCGGCATAATCGTCGGCCATCTCGCGAATATGGTCGGTGACCCCGAAGATCTCCTGCACCAGCACGACGCCGCCGCGGCGCTCGCCCTCCGGTCGCGCGTGATAGACGCCGATCTCCGCGCCGTCCGACATCGTCTGCCGTGTCATCTCACCCATCGTCGCCTCTCCTCCGAGTGCGACCGTTTGGACCAGCGGCGCGCGAGGGGCCAGCCTCTTCGCTCACACGGGCGTTGCCGGTCCGCCGGGGCCGGCGTAGGTGCGAGCACCCGAGATCGGAGTCGCTTCAATGTCGTTCGGACCGTTCCGCCCCGCCCCGTCCGCCAGGCTCGACTTCAAGGGCGGCAAGGGCGACGACGAATACACGCTCCGCGCGAAGACGAGCGAGACGGCGGCGATGGGCGGCGGCGACGACACCGTGACCGCCCCCGCCAAGGGCCTCGACCCCGGCGACCGGATCGACGGCGGCGCGGGCGGCGACACGCTCGAGATCACCGGCGCGTTGCCGGGCACGTTCACGTTCGGCGCAGCGACGCTGACCAACTTCGAGTTCATCGGCATCCACGGCAAGGGCGCGTTCGATCTGGTGCTGGACCGGCACATGGTGACCGGCGGCGCGCAGCTGTTCGTCTATTCCGGCGGCTTCTTCGGCGAGGACGTGACCAGCATCCGGGTCGACGGTTCCGCGATCCGGCACGGGACGCTGCGGCTGAGCGGCAGCGACGGGGACGACGTGCTGATCGGCGGCAGGGGCGCGGACCTGATCGGCGGCGACGCGACCGGCGACGACACCCTCACCGGCAACGGCGGTGCCGACCAGTTCGTGTTCACGAGCATCATCCCGCAGCACGCCGTGATCACCGATTTCACCCGGGGAACCGACGTCATCTACACCCAGGACTTCGGCTTCGACGAGCTGACGATCACCGATTCGGCGGCGGGGGCGGTGGTGGAGATCTACGACGGCGTGTTCGCGACCGTGAACGGCGTTGCCGCATCGCAGCTGACCGCGGCGGACTTCATCTTCGCCGGCCACGACGCGATCGGCCTCGACGGCACCCGCCCGCTTGCGGACCATTCGCCGGCCTTCCCCGATCTGCCGCTCGCCTGAGCGCGCGTCCGCCACGGTTGCAACGCCGCACCCCCTTTGCTAGGCGCACCCCTACCCGGGCGTAAGGCGCTGTTTCAGCGCCCTCGTGGCGCTTGGGACAAATCATCGAGCGAACGGGGATTCGAATCGCGTGGAAGCGGCCACCGCAACGTCCAATAGCAGCGGAGGGGGAAGCAGCATCGGGGCGAGCCTGTCGGGCCGCTACGCCACCGCGCTGTTCGAGCTCGCCGCCGATGGACGCACGATCGACACGGTCGAGGCGAGCCTCGCCAAGGTGCGCGCCGCACTCGACCAGTCGGACGACTTCGCGGCGCTGACGACCTCGCCGATCGTCGCGCGCGACGCCGCCGCCAAGGCGGTGCTGTCGACCGCGGACGAGCTGGGGGTCGACGCGACCACGCGCAGCTTCCTGGGGGTTCTCGCCGAGAATCGCCGACTGGGCGAGCTGCCCAAGATCATCCGCGCCTTCCGTCTGCTCGCCGCGCGGCACCGCGGCGAGGTGACCGCCGAAGTGACGAGCGCGCATCCGCTCGACGGTGGGCAGGTCGAAGCGCTGAAGCAATCGCTCCGCACCCGCGTGGGCCGCGAGGTCAACGTCGAGCTGTCGGTCGATCCGCAGCTCCTGGGCGGGCTGGTCGTCCGGATCGGCTCGCAGATGATCGACTCCTCCATCCGTACTCGTTTGAACGCGCTCGCCAGCGCGATGAAGGGCTGAACATGGACATCCGCGCCGCAGAGATTTCGAAGGTCATCCGCGACCAGATCGCCAATTTCGGCACCGAGGCCCAGGTCTCCGAGACCGGCCAGGTGTTGAGCGTCGGCGACGGCATCGCGCGCATCTACGGGCTCGACAACGTCCAGGCGGGCGAGATGGTCGAGTTCGCCAACGGCGTGCAGGGCATGGCGCTCAACCTGGAGGCCGACAACGTCGGCGTCGTGATCTTCGGCTCGGACGCCGAGATCAAGGAAGGCGATATCGTCAAGCGCACCGGCACGATCGTGGACGTGCCGGTCGGCAAGGGGCTGCTCGGCCGCGTCGTCGACGGGCTCGGCAATCCGATCGACGGCAAGGGCCCGATCGTCACCGACCAGCGCAGCCGCGTCGAGGTCAAGGCGCCGGGCATCATCCCGCGCCAGTCGGTTTCGGAGCCGATGCAGTCGGGTCTGAAGGCGATCGACGCGCTGGTCCCGGTCGGGCGCGGTCAGCGCGAGCTGATCATCGGCGACCGTCAGACCGGCAAGTCGGCGGTCGCGATCGACGCCTTCATCAACCAGAAGGGCGTCAACGCCGGCGACGACGAATCGAAGAAGCTCTACTGCGTCTATGTCGCGGTGGGGCAGAAGCGCTCGACGGTCGCGCAGCTGGTCCGCACGCTCGAAGAGAATGGCGCGATGGACTATTCCATCGTCGTCGCCGCGACCGCGTCCGAGCCGGCGCCGCTCCAGTTTCTCGCGCCCTACACCGGCGCGGCGATGGGCGAGTATTTCCGCGACAACGGGATGCACGCGCTGATCGTGTTCGACGACCTCTCGAAGCAGGCGGTCGCGTATCGCCAGATGTCGCTGCTGCTGCGCCGCCCGCCGGGCCGCGAGGCCTATCCCGGCGACGTCTTCTATCTCCACTCGCGGCTGCTCGAGCGCGCCGCCAAAATGTCCGACGCGAACGGCGGCGGCTCACTGACCGCGCTGCCGATCATCGAGACCCAGGCCGGCGACGTGTCGGCCTATATCCCGACCAACGTCATCTCGATCACCGACGGGCAGATCTTCCTCGAGACCGACCTGTTCTTCGCGGGCATCCGCCCGGCGATCAACGTCGGCCTGTCGGTGAGCCGCGTCGGCTCGGCGGCGCAGACCAAGGCGATGAAGAAGGTGTCGGGCAGCATCAAGCTGGAGCTGGCGCAGTACCGCGAGATGGCGGCGTTCGCGCAGTTCGGCTCGGACCTCGACGCCTCGACCCAGCGCCTGCTCAACCGCGGCGCGCGGCTGACCGAGCTGCTCAAGCAGGCGCAGTTCAACCCGATGCCGTTCGAGGAGCAGACCGCGTCGATCTTCGCGGGCACCAACGGCTATCTCGATGCCGTCGCGGTCCAGGACGTCGTGCGGTACGAGGCGGCGATGCTGAGCTACTTGCGGAGCGATCACGCCGATGTGCTGACCAAGATCCGCGACACGCGCGATCTGGGCGACGAGGCGAAATCCGGGCTCAAGTCGGCGCTCGATCACTTCGCCAAGACGTTCGCGTGATCGCGGCATTCGCCCTGCTCGCCGCGGCGACGCCGGCCGTCGACCCGGGGCGCGCTGCGCTCGCGGGCGACTGGACGGTCGATCTGTCGGTCAAGCCGGACGAGCCCTATACCAAGCCCATGCAGCTGACGCTCAACGACGACGGCACCGTCACGGGCATGTTCTACCAGAGCGACATCGAGGCGGGGCGGTGGAAGGCCGCGCGCGGGCGGACCTGCGTCAGCTTCCGCACCACCGACGGGGTCGGCCCCTATCACACCGCCGCCTGTCTCGTCGGCGATCGGGTGATCGGGCAGACCTGGGCCGAACGGCGTAAGTTCCTGTTCAACTGGGACGCGGTGCGGACCAAGTGAGAGACTGAATGGCATCCCTGAAGGCCCTCAAGATCCGCATCGGCTCGGTCAAGTCGACGCAGAAGATCACCAAGGCGATGAAGATGGTCGCTGCCGCCAAGCTGCGCCGCGCGCAGGAGGCGGCGACCGCCGGGCGCCCTTACGCCGACCGGCTGGAAGGCGTGATGGCCTCGCTCGCGTCCAAGGTGACGATCAGCGAATCGTCCCCCAGGCTGCTCGCGGGCACCGGCAAGGATCAGGTGCATCTGCTGGTCGTCGCGACCTCTGAGCGCGGCCTGGCGGGTGCGTTCAACACCAACATCGTCCGCGCCGCGCGTCGCAAGGCCGAGGAGCTGGAGGCCGCCGGCAAGACCGTGCGCTTCTATCTCGCCGGCAAGAAGGGCCGCGTTCTCAAGCGTTTCTATCCGAACGGCGTGGTCGCAGACCATGAGCTCGGCCAGCACAAGGTGCTCGGCTTCGATCAGGCGCAGGAGGTTGCGGACGACCTCATCCGCCGGTTCGAGGCTGGCGAGTTCGACGTCGCGCACCTGTTCTTCGCCAGGTTCCAGTCGGCGCTGGTCCAGGAGCCGACCGGCATCCAGATCATCCCCGTCGCGGTGAAGCAGGGCGAGGTGGCGAGCGCGAACGACGGGGGCGCCGCGGTCGAATACGAACCCGACGAGGAGGGCATCCTCGCCGCGCTGCTGCCGCGCAATGTCGCGATCCAAATCTTCCGCGCGATGCTGGAGAACGCGGCGTCCGAACAGGGCAGCCGCATGACCGCGATGGACAACGCGACCCGCAACGCCGGCGACATGATCAAGCGCCTCTCCATCCAATACAACCGCGCCCGCCAGGCGGCGATCACGACCGAGCTGGTCGAGATCATCTCCGGTGCCGAAGCGCTCTAACGTCTCCAAAGCAGGAAGCAGAACATGGCAACCGCCGCTGAAGACCTCCGCCCGACCACCGCGACGGGCAGCAACAACGTCGGCCGGGTCGCGCAGGTGATCGGCGCCGTCGTCGACGTGTCGTTCGACGAGGGCCGCCTGCCCGCGATCCTCAACGCGCTGACGACCGACAACAACGGCAACACGCTCGTCCTCGAGGTCGCGCAGCACCTGGGCGAGAACACCGTCCGCACGATCGCGATGGACTCGACCGAGGGGCTGACCCGCGGCCAGACCGTCACCGACACCGGCGCGCAGATCACCGTGCCGGTCGGCCCGGCGACGCTCGGCCGCATCCTCAACGTCGTCGGCCAGCCGATCGACGAGCGCGGGCCGGTCAACTCCGATCATCATTCGCCGATCCACGCCGCGGCGCCGCCGTTCGTCGATCAGTCGACCGAGGCGGCGATCCTCGTCACCGGCATCAAGGTCATCGATCTGCTCGCGCCCTATGCGCGCGGCGGCAAGATCGGGCTGTTCGGCGGCGCGGGCGTCGGCAAGACGGTGCTGATCCAGGAGCTGATCAACAACATCGCCAAGGGCCATGGCGGCGTCAGCGTCTTCGCGGGCGTCGGCGAGCGGACCCGCGAGGGCAACGACCTCTACCACGAGTTCCTCGACGCGGGCGTCATCGCCAAGGACGCCGACGGCAATGCGGTGAGCGAGGGTTCGAAGGTTGCGCTGGTGTTCGGCCAGATGAACGAGCCGCCGGGGGCGCGCGCGCGCGTGGCGCTGTCGGGCCTGACGATCGCGGAGTATTTCCGCGACGTCGAAGGGCAGGACGTGCTGTTCTTCGTCGACAACATCTTTCGCTTCACCCAGGCGGGCGCGGAAGTGTCGGCGCTGCTCGGGCGCATTCCCTCGGCGGTGGGCTATCAGCCGACGCTGTCGACCGACATGGGCGCGCTCCAGGAGCGGATCACCTCGACCAACAAGGGCTCGATCACCTCGGTCCAGGCGATCTACGTCCCCGCGGACGATCTGACCGATCCCGCCCCGGCGACCTCGTTCGCCCACTTGGACGCGACCACGACGCTCAACCGCGCGATCTCCGAACTCGGCATCTACCCCGCGGTCGACCCGCTCGATTCGACCAGCCGCGTGCTCGAGCCGCGTGTCGTCGGTCAGGAGCATTATCAGACTGCCCGCGCCGTCCAGCAGGTGCTCCAGCGCTACAAGTCGCTCCAGGACATCATCGCAATCCTCGGGATGGACGAGCTGTCCGAAGAGGATAAGCTGACCGTCAGCCGCGCGCGCAAGATCCAGCGCTTCCTGAGCCAGCCGTTCCACGTCGCGGAAGTGTTCACCGGCATCCCCGGCAAGTTCGTCCAGATCGAAGACACGATCCGGTCGTTCAAGGCCGTCGTCGCGGGCGAGTACGACCACCTGCCGGAGAGCGCCTTCTACATGGTCGGCGGCATCGACGAGGCGGTCGCCAAGGCCGAGAAGATGGCTCAGGAGGCGTAATGCTTCACTTCGAACTCGTCACGCCGGAGAAGCTGATCCGCTCCGAGCAGGTCTATATGGTGACGGTTCCCGGGACCGAAGGGGACTTCGGGGTGCTGGAGGGCCACGCCCCGGTGATGTCGACGATCCGCGATGGCGAGTTGCTCGTCCAGCGGACCGCGGGCGCCGCCGCCGAAGCGATCGCGATCCGCGGCGGGTTCGCGGAGGTCAATGCGAGCGGCCTGACCGTCCTGGCCGAACACGCGGGCTGAGGCTGCGCGCGCGAGCGGTCTGCGCATCCCCGGCACAGGCCGGGGCCCAGCGGCGAGCGTTCAGTGAGCGGCTCGCGCCGTTTTGTGAAGCATCGATGCTGGACCTCGGCCTTCGCCGGCAAGGCTTTCCTTAGTCCTCATAGCTGATCGTCACCTTCGCGGCCGCCTCCGTGGCGAGGCGGCGCGCTTCGTCGACGTCCTCCGCTCGCGCGAGCGCCACCCCCATCCGGCGATAGGGCCGCGTCACGGGCTTGCCGAAGAGGCGGACGTCGATGTCGCCGCCCTCCAGCGCCAGCGCCTCCGCCAATCCGTCGAAGCGGAAGGCGGTCGCGTCGCGGTCGGCCAGGATCACCGCCGACGCCGACGGCCCGTAGAGCCTGGGCTCCGGCACCGGCAGGCCAAGGATCGCGCGGGCGTGCAGGTCGAACTCGCTCAAATTCTGAGAAATGAGCGTCACCATGCCGGTGTCGTGCGGGCGCGGCGACAGCTCGGAGAAGATCACCTCCTCGCCCCGGACGAAAAATTCGACCCCGAACAGCCCGTAGCCGCCGAGATCGTCGACGACTTTCCTTGCCATCTCTTGCGCCGAGGACAGCGCCGCGGCGGACATCGGCGCGGGCTGCCACGATTCGCGATAGTCGCCGCGCTCCTGCCGGTGGCCGATCGGCGGGCAGAAGACCACGCCGTCGCGGGTGCGGACGGTCAGCAGCGTGATCTCGTAGTCGAAGGCGACGAACTGCTCGACGATCACCCGCCGCCGGTCGCCGCGCATGTTGGCGACCGCATAGTCCCAGGCCTTGTCCAGCTCGTCGGCGCTCCGGACGGTGCTCTGGCCCTTGCCGGATGACGACATCACCGGCTTGACCACGCACGGGAAGCCGGTGTGCGCGGCCGCCGCGCGCGCCTCGGCTAGGCTCTCGGCGTAGCGGTAGCGTGAGGTGACGAGCCCCAGCGTGTCCGCCGCCACATCGCGGATGCCGTCGCGGTTCATCGTCAGCTGGGCGGCGCGGGCGGACGGCACCACCGTCGTTCCCGCCGCCTCGATGTCGGCGAGCACTTCGGTGCGGATCGCCTCGACCTCGGGCACGACGAAATCGGGCGCGTGGCGCGCGATCACCGCCCTGAGCGCGTCGCCGTCGAGCATCGAGAAGACCTCGGCCTGGTCGGCCACCTGCATCGCCGGCGCAACCGCATAGCTGTCGCAGGCGACGACATACGCGCCGAGCCGCTTGGCCGAGATCGTGAACTCGCGACCCAACTCGCCCGAGCCGAGCAGCAGGATCTTGGCGGTGAAGGACATGGCGGCGCTCTCGATGGTTGAGGCGCGCCCATGCACGATCGGAGCGCAAACGAAAACGGCCCCGGCATCGCTGCCGGGGCCGGTGCGTTCAGCTTCTACTCTTTCCGTTCGTCCTGATTAGCCGCTGAGCGAATGCGAGGTGGCGTATCGAAGGACCTGAGTTGGGCGGTCCTTCGATACGGGCCTTCGCTGCGCTCAGTCCCTACTCAGGACGGACGGAATAGGGCTATCAGTCCCGATCCCCCGTCAGGAATGCGGGCGCGAACTCGGGCGCGGGGCCGTCGTCGCTCGAGGTCTCGCGACGCGGGCCGCGGTCGCCCCCGCCACTGCCGCCACGGGGACCCCGGTCGCCGCCGCCGCCGCCGCGACGGCGGTCGCCGCCGCGGTCGCCGCCACCGTCACGGCGCGGGCCGCGATCTCCGCGGTCGCCACGCTCGCCGCCCTCGCGGGGCTGGCGCGGGGGACGGCTGTCCTCCAGCTCGGCGCCGGTCTCCTGGTCGACGACACGCATCGACAGGCGGACCTTGCCGCGCGGATCGATCTCGAGGACCTTGACCTTCACGGCCTGGCCTTCGGAGACGACGTCGGTCGGCTTCTCGACTCGCTCGTTCTTCATCTCGGAGACGTGGACGAGCCCGTCCTTGCCGCCCATGAAGTTCACGAACGCGCCGAAATCGACGATGTTGACCACCTTGCCGTCGTAGATCTTGCCGACCTCGGCCTCCTCGACCAGGCCCTTGATCCACGCGATCGCCGCGTCGATCTGCGCCGGATCGGACGAGGAGACCTTGATCACGCCCTCGTCGTCGATGTCGACCTTCGCGCCCGTCGTCGCGACGATCTCGCGGATCACCTTGCCGCCGGTGCCGATGACTTCGCGGATCTTCGACTTGTCGATCGTGAAGGTCTCGATCCGCGGCGCGTGCGCCGACAGTTCCGAACGGGTCTGGTCGAGCGCCTTGGCCATCTCGCCCAGGATGTGCGCACGGCCCTCATGCGCCTGCGCCAAGGCGACCTTCATGATCTCCTCGGTGATCCCGGCGATCTTGATGTCCATCTGGAGCGAGGTGATGCCCTCGCTCGTCCCGGCCACCTTGAAGTCCATGTCGCCCAGGTGATCCTCGTCGCCGAGGATGTCGCTGAGCACCGCGAACTTGTCGCCCTCTAGGATCAGCCCCATCGCAATGCCCGAGACGGGGCGCTTGATCGGCACGCCGGCGTCCATCAGCGACAGCGAGCCGCCGCAGACGGTCGCCATCGACGAGGAGCCGTTGCTCTCCGTGATGTCGGAGGTGACGCGGATCGTGTAGGGGAACTCCTCCTTGGTCGGCAGCACCGCATGGAGCGCGCGCCAGGCGAGCTTGCCGTGACCGATGTCGCGACGCGACGGCGCCCCGAAGCGGCCGACTTCGCCGACCGAATAGGGCGGGAAGTTATAGTGCAGCATGAAGTGCTGGTAGCTGAGGCCGCCCAGCCCATCGATCATCTGCTCGGCGTCGCGGGTGCCGAGTGTGGTCGTCGCGATCGTCTGGGTCTCGCCGCGGGTGAACAGCGCCGAGCCGTGCGCGCGCGGCAGGAAGTGGACCTCGGCCTCGATCGGACGGACGGTCTTGGTGTCGCGGCCGTCGATGCGGCGGCCGGTCTTGAGGATGGCGCCGCGGACGATCTCCGCCTCCACCTTCTTCACCAGCTTGAGCGTGCCCAGATATTCCTGCGGATTGCTTTCCTTGAGGTCCGCGAACGCCTCGCGCGCCTTGGTGCGGGCGTCGTCGATCGCGGTCTGGCGGGCCTGCTTGTCGGTCAGCTTGTACGCGGCCTCCATGTCGGCGCCGATCAGCGCCTTGAGCTTCGCCTTGTGCGCCGACAGATCGGCGCCGGTGTTGAGCTCCCACGGCTCCTTGGCGGCCTGCTCGGCGAGCTTGATGATCGCCTCGATCACCTGCTGCGAGGCCTTGTGCGCGAACATCACCGCGCCGAGCATGACGTCTTCGGACAGCTCCTTGGCCTCCGATTCGACCATCATCACCGCATCGTGGGTGGCGGCGACCATCAGGTCGAGCTCGCCGGCGGCGACTTCGGCGTCAGACGGGTTGAGCTGATACTCGCCGTCCTTGTAGCCGACGCGCGCGGCGCCGATCGGGCCCATGAAGGGGACGCCCGACAGCGTCATCGCGGCCGAGGCGGCGATCATCGCCAGCAGATCGGGCTCGTTCTCGCCGTCATAGCTCATCACCTGCGCGATGCAGTTGATCTCGTTATAGAACCCTTCCGGGAACAACGGGCGCAGCGGGCGATCGATCAGGCGGCTGACGAGCGTCTCGCGCTCGGTCGCGCCGCGCTCGCGCTTGAAGAAGCCGCCGGGGATGCGGCCCGAGGAGGAGAACTTCTCCTGGTAATGGACGGTGAGCGGGAAGAAGTCCTGCCCTTCCTTGACGCTCTTGGCGGCGGTGACCGCGCAGAGGACGACGGTCTCGCCGAGGGTCGCGATCACCGCGCCGTCGGCCTGGCGGGCGACCTTGCCCGTTTCCAGCGTGAGGGTCTGGCCGCCCCACTGGATGCTGACTGATTTCTTGTCGAACATGAGATTTCCTTTGGACCGCGCGCCCGATGCGCGCGGGGCCTCTTGGTGCGGGCTAGCCGGCCCGCGCGGGATGGAGCGAGATGTCGCCCCGTGCCCTTCTGCCGGATTGCAGCCGAGCCGATACGAGAAGGGCGCCGCGAGGGCGCCCTTCGGAATTACTTGCGAAGGCCGAGCTTCGCGATGAGGGCGAGATAGCGGTCGCCGTCCTTCTTGCGGAGGAAATCCAGCAGCGCGCGACGCTTGTTGACCATCATCAGCAGGCCGCGGCGCGAGTGGTTGTCCTTCTTGTGGCCCTTGAAATGCTCGGTCAGGTTGCGAATCCGCTCGGTCAGGATCGCGACCTGCACTTCGGGGGAGCCGGTGTCGCCGTCCTGGCGGGCGTGGTCCTTGACCACTTCGGTCTTGCGTTCGGCGGTGATCGTCATTTCAGGTCCTTCGACATCGGGTCACAGGTTGAAGCCGCGGACCACCCGCATCTCGCGGGCCTGAACCTCCACCAAGGCAACCGGAACGTCGTCCAGCAGCGCGAAATGAGGGCCATCGTCGGCGGCGATCCCGGCCAGAACGCGCCCCTGTCGGAGCGCCCCTGCCTGGTCGGGAGTGAGGGATAGAGCCGGGATGTCGTCCAGCCCCGCCCTCAACGGCAGGAGTGCGTGTTCAAGCTCGCGCGCCTTAGCGAGTTCGGCGAGTTTGTCCAGCGAAATGGCGTCGGCGAGCGTGAACGGCCCCGCCTTGGTGCGGCGGAGCATGACGACGTGCCCGACGGTGCCGAGCGCGCGGGCGATGTCGCGGGCGAGGCTGCGGATGTAGGTGCCCTTGGAGACGTGCGCGGTGAAGGTCGCTTCATACAGATCCTCCCCGGCACGGGGAGGGAGACCGTGCGAAGCATGGTGGAGGGGGCCCGCTGCGGACGGTGTCGCCTGGAGCGGCCCCCCTCCGTCGCCTTCGGCGCCACCTCCCCGTGCCGGGGAGGATCGAAGGGAATACACGGTCACCGCCCGCGTCGCGAGGACCACCTCTTCGCCCGCGCGCGCGAGATCGTAGGCGCGCTCGCCGTCGATCTTGAGCGCCGAATAGGCCGGCGGGACCTGCTCGATCGGCCCGGTGAAGCGCGGCAGCACCGCCTCGATCTCGGCGGAGGTCGGGCGGACATCGCTGGCCGCGATCACCGTCCCCTCGGCGTCCAGCGTATCGGTCTCCTCGCCGAAGCGGATGGTGAAATCATAGACCTTGTCGCTGTCGAGCATCCGCCCGGCGAGCTTGGTCGCCTCACCCAGCGCGATCGGCAGCACGCCCGTCGCGAGCGGATCGAGCGTGCCGCCGTGGCCGACCTTCGCCTTGGCATAGCCGCCGTCGCGCAAGGCCCGCTTGACCGCGCTGACGCCCTGGGTCGAGCCGAGCGCGAGCGGTTTGTCGAGGATGATCCAGCCTTGCACCTCAGGCGATCGCGTCGGCGATCGAGAGATAACCATCGGCGACCGCGTTCGCGATCGGGCCGACCACCCGCCCGACGATGTTCCACTGCGGCGCGATCATCGGCACCACCACGATCAGCAGAATCGCCGCCAGCATCGCATAGCGCGAGAACCCCGCCCAGCGGATCGCGAGCGGGCGCGGCAGCAGGCCCTGAACGATATGCCCGCCGTCGAACGGCGGGAAGGGCAGCAGGTTGAACAGCGCCAGGAAGACGTTGATCATCAGGAAGTTGGTGACGTTGGACAGCCAGAACGCGGACCAGCCGGTGGCGCCTTGTCCGCCCGTCGGCTCCCAGCTCAGCCCCAGCACGATCGCCGCGACCAGCGCCAGCGCGAAGTTGGTCGCGGGGCCGGCGGCGGCCACCAGCATCATTCCCGTCCGCGGCTCCCGCAGCCGGCGGGCGTCGACCGGGACGGGTTTGGCCCAGCCGAACACCGGCAGATGCGCGAGCGCCAGCCCGAGCGGGAGCAGCAGGGTGCCGACCGGATCGACGTGGCGCAGCGGGTTGAGGCTGAGCCGCCGCCGCTCGTGCGCGGTCGGATCCCCGAGCAGACGCGCGACCCAGCCGTGCGCCACCTCGTGGAACACGATCGCGATCACCAGCGGGACGATGTAGACGGCCGCACGCGCGACGATAGTGTCGGGGGTCATGGCGCGGATGTAGGCGTCAGCTCCGCGTCCCGCCACGGGTGTCGAACGGGAGCGGGAACACCCGCGCGGGCGCGACGTCCCGCGGCACGAACGGCGCGATCGTCACCCGTCCGGTCTGGATCGCGGCGGTGAAGTGGCGGCGGCACAGCGCGACATAGCGTTCGTCGCCGCCAATCTCGGTCTGTGCGCCCTGGCGCACCGCATTGCCCTCGGCATCGACGCGCAGGTTCATCGTCGCCTTGCGCCCGCACGCGCACACCGATTTGATCTCGATGAGGGTGTCGGCAAGCGCGAGCAGGCGCGCGGAACCTTCGAACAGTTGCCCGCGGAAATCGGTGCGCAGCCCATAAGCGAGGACCGGGATGTCGTGCGCGTCTGCGAGGGCGGCGAGCTGGTCGACCTGGGCGGTGGTGAGGAACTGGGCCTCGTCGACCAAGACGCAGGCGATGTCGATCAGTTCGACTCGCGCGAGCACCGCGCCGGCGATGTCGGTCCGCGCGTCAAACATGGTCGCGTCCGCGGTCAGCCCGATCCGCGAGGCGATCGTGCCGGGGGTGAAGCGATCGTCGACCGCGGCGGTGAACAGCATCGTCGCCATGCCGCGCTCGCGATAGTTGAAGTCCGCCTGGAGCAGGTTGGTCGACTTCCCCGCATTCATGCTGGCGTAGTAGAAGTAGAGCTTGGCCATCTCAGGCGAGGGTTTCGATCGCGAGTGGCGTGTCTTCCCCGACCGCGCGGGCGATCTCGCGATCGAACGTCACGAACGTCGACGCGACGCCGCCGGCCATGATGAGGTGCGTCGCGTCAGCCCAATCGGCGCCTTCCCTGAACCGACCAATCGCCCAGCGGAGGCCGTCTTCATCGCTTGTATTCACGGTCTGGATCGAGAGCAGGGCGAGCAGCAAATCCGCGACCAGGGTTCGATCGAGCTTGAGCTTCTTGCCCAGGACCCAGCCGAGTTCGAGCCAAACGGTAGGAGTTATCCAGACGGGATCGCCCACGATCGCCTTGGCGACTTCGTGCTGGGTCGGCTCGTCGGCAAGCAGCAGCCTGACGAGGACATTGGTATCGACAGCTCTCACCCCTCGTCATCGTCTACATCTGCCGACCAACTGAGTTGGTGGATCGCGATGGGCGGTCCCTCATGTTGATACAGCGATCGAAACTTTGCGACCGCGTCTTCCACGGTTAATGATTTCGACCGGGGTCGCCGAAGAGTCACGAAATCCCAGCCTTCGACAACCTCCAGATCATCGCCCGCACCCCAGCCAAGCCGCTGCCGCACGTCACTCGGGACAACGACCTGCCCTTTGCCGGACATCTTCGTGATCGCGTTCATTCGGGTAAGATGCGTCTTACCTCATTCGCCGTCAAGGTCCCGCGCCACCGTGGGCTGGCGCAGCAGCGCCGCGATATGCTCGCCCTCATCGAAGCTCTCGTCGGGGAGGAACTTGAGCTTTGCCGCATATTTCATCTTCACGCGGGTGGCGACCTCGCGCTGGAGGAAGGCGGTGTTGGTGCGCAACGCCTTGAGCACCGCCTCCTCGTCCTTGCCGAGGAGCGGCTTCACAAAGACGGTGGCGTGGCGCAGATCGGGCGACATCCGCACCTCGGTGACGCTTACCATGTGCTTCGCCAGCGTCTCGTCGTGAACGTCGCCGCGTTGAAGAACCTCCGACAGGATGTGACGCACCTGCTCGCCGACGCGAAGGGTGCGGACGGAGCGTTCGACGTTGGCGGTTTCGCGCATCTTGAAACTCGGGCTCGATCGGGCTATTCAATAACGGCAGTTGTTGACGCTTCGATACGTCACTTCTTGGGCTCGGGTGTTCCTGCACCCGGGCCCAAACTGTTTGGGGCCCGGCGTTCCTGCACCGAGCCCCGCACTCGCCTAGCGGCGACCCAGCTCGATGAGCTTGATCACCAACCCGACAATCGCAATGACAAGCATCGCGACGCCGAGCGCCAGTGCTGCAGTCGTCTGATCTCCGATAAAGCCACCTCCTTACGACCGGCAGGTCGCCAGTCGCAGGAGGTGATTAACCGGCCCTTCTCCTAGTCGCTACAGCGTCCGCTCACGCATCTCGACCTCGAACGTCTCGAGGAAGTCACCCGCGCGGATGTCGGTGAAGTTCTGCGTGAACGTCACGCCGCACTCCAGACCCGCGCGAACCTCAGGCACGTCGTCCTTGAACCGGCGGAGCGAGGCGATCTCGCCCTGGTAGATGATGACATCGGCCCGCGTGATGCGCGCCTTGAGCGCCTTGCGGATGACGCCTTCGGTGACGAGCAGACCCGCCGCCTTGCCGGTCTTGCCCGCGGAGAAGACCTCGCGGATCTCGGCGCGGCCTACGACGGTCTCGAACGCCTCCGGCCCGAGTTCGCCCGCCATGCCGGCGCGGATCTCGTCGATCAGGTCGTAGATGACGTCGTAATATTTGAGCGCGACCTTCTGCCGCTCGGCGATCTCGCGCGCCTTGGCGTTGGCGCGGACGTGGAAGCCGATGATCGGTGCGCCCGACGCCCCCGCGAGCGTCACGTCGCTCTCGGTGATCCCGCCGACGCCCGAGTGCAGCACCCGCGCCTTGATGAGATCGGTCGAGATCTTGTTGATCGACGCGACGATCGCCTCGACCGACCCTTGCGTGTCGGCCTTGACCACGAGCGGATATTCGATCGCCTTGTTCGCCGCCAGCGCGGAGAACATGCTCTCGAGGCTCGCCGGGGCGGTCGTGGTGCGCTTCTGGGTGAGCACGCCTTGGCGATATTCGGCGACCTCGCGCGCCCGCGCCTCGTCCTCGACGACCTGGAGCTGGTCGCCCGCGGACGGTGTGCCCGAAATGCCGAGCACCTCGACCGGCATCGACGGCCCCGCCTGCTTCATCTGACGCCCCTTGTCGTCGACCAAGGCGCGGACCTTGCCGCTCTCCGCACCGACGACGAAGATGTCGCCGACCTTAAGCGTGCCGCGGGTGACGAGCACCGTCGCGACCGGGCCGCGGCCCTTGTCCAGGCTCGCCTCGATCACGCTGCCCTCGGCCTCGCGGTCGGGGTTGGCGCGGAGCTCCATCAGCTCGGCCTGAAGCTGGATCTTCTCGATCAGCTCGTCGAGCCCGGTCTTCTTGAGCGCGGAGACCTCGACGTCCTGGACCTCGCCGCCCATGCTCTCGACCTGGATGTCCTCGCTGAGCAGGCGCTCGCGCACGCGCTGCGGATTGGCGTCGTGCTTGTCGACCTTGTTGATCGCGACGATCATCGGCTTGCCCGCCGCCTTGGTGTGGTTGATCGCCTCGATCGTCTGCGGCATCAGCCCGTCGTCGGCGGCGACCACCAGCACCACGATGTCGGTCACGTCCGCGCCGCGCGCGCGCATCGCGGTGAACGCCTCGTGGCCGGGCGTGTCGAGGAAGGTGATCTTCGACTTGTCCTTGAGCGTCACCTGATAGGCGCCGATGTGCTGGGTGATCCCGCCCGCCTCGCCGCGCACCACGTCGGTGCCGCGCAGCGCGTCGAGCAGCGAGGTCTTGCCGTGATCGACATGGCCCATGATCGTCACCACCGGCGGCCGCGGCTTCAGATCGGCCTCGTCGTCGGGCGCGGTGTCGAACGCCAGGTCGATGTCCGAATCGGAGACGCGGACGATGTTGTGGCCGAACTCGGTCACCAGCAGCTCGGCCGTGTCCTGGTCGATCGTCTGCGTCATCGTGACGGGCGAGCCCATCTTGAACAGCGCCTTGACCAGATCGGCGCCGCGCTCCGCCATGCGGTTCGCCAGCTCCTGGACGGTGATCGCCTCCGGCACCTGGACGTCGCGGATCTGCTTGGCCTGCGGCTCGCGCAGCCCGCCGAAGCCGCGCTTCTCCTTCTCGCGCGCGCGCTTGAGCGCGGCGAGCGAGCGGGCGCGGGCGCTGCCGTCCTCGTTGAGCGCGCGATTGACCGTCAGCTTGCCGCCGCGACGCTCGTCGGCCTTGCGGTCGCGCGGGGTCGGCCGCGACGGCGGCGCGTTGCGCGGAGTCGCCTGACCGCTCGGCAGTGCGCGCGGCTGACCCGGGGTCTGCGACCCCGCATTCGCCTGCGCCGTGGCGGGAGCCGCCTCGGCGGGCTTGGGCTCGGGCTTGAGCTGCGGCCGCGGGATCTCCGGACGCGCGACCGGCTGGAACCGGCGCGGCGCGGGCATCGAGGGATCGGGCGCGAGCACCATCGGTCGCGGCGGCGCGGGCGGCGCTACCGGCTGACGCGGCTCGGGCGCGGGCGCCGCACGCACGGCGGGCGTGGATGCGGCGGGCGCGGCCGGAGCCGTCTCCGCCGGAGCCGGGGCGGCGGCCGCCTCGGATCGGGCGGCGGGCGTTGCCACCGGCTCGACGTGCGGCTGGGCTGCGGCCGCGGGGGTCGCGGCCGGAGCAGGCGTCTGCGCAGCGACGGGCGCTTCGGCGGCGGCGCGCTGTTCCTCGGCACGGCGGCGCGCGGTCTCGACCGCCTCTTCGGCGGCGCGGGCGCGCTCGGCGTCCTCGCGGTGGCGCGCATCCTCGAGCGCGCGCATCCGCTGCGCCTCGGCCTCGCGCAGCAGCTTGGCCTGGCGCTCCTGCGGGGAGAGCTGGTGCGAGACGCCCGCCGCGGGCCGCGGCGGCGTGTCGGCGACGCGCGCGACGGGCGCCGGTGCCGGCGTCGGCTCGGGAGCGGGCTGTTCCGGCGCCGCCCCCTGCGGACCGAGCACGCGGCGACGCTTCACCTCGACCACCACCGTATTGCTACGGCCGTGGCTGAAGCTCTGCTTCACCTTGCCGGTCTCGACGGTGCGCTTCACCCCCAATGGCGCGCGCATCCCGAGCTTCGGCTTGTCGTTATCGGTCTCGCTCACTCAACGTCCTCGTGTTCGTCACGGCCAGATGCGTCCGGAAGAAATCCGGGCGCCGATGCGCCTTGCGGGGCCGTTCCGCAAGGTGCCGGGATCAGGTCGGGGCCGGTATAGTGCAGCCACCGCGTCAGGGCTTCGCCCAGGCGTGCGGCCGCCGCTGTGTCGGTGACGCCGATGTGTACCACGTTTTCGCGGCCCAACGCCATCGACAATATGGGGCGGGCGACCGGGAGCGCCAACCCCTTCAGATCCGATCCGTCGCGATCCGAGCCGACGCGCCACGCCTGGGCGAGCTTACGCGCGCCGTCGGGCGAGGCGTCGGCGGCGTGATAGAGCGCGCGGAGCTGCCCCTTGCGCGCGGCGTCCTCGATCCGCTCGCTGCCGGTCAGGACGGTGCCGCTCCGCGCTTCCAGCCCCAGCCGGTCGAGCGCGTTGCGTTCGAGCGCGGCCTCGAGCCGTGCGGGCAGATCGTCGGCGATGGTGAACGCGCCGATCTTGAACGCGCGCGCGAGCTGGCCCTTCAGCCGCCCCTTGGCGATCGCGATCTCCAGCTCGGCGCGGGTGACCCCGATCCACGCGCCGCGCCCGGGAGCCTTGGCGCGCACGTCCGGCAGCACCTGCCCGTCGGGGGCGAGCGCGAGCCGGACCAGTGCCGCGCGCGGCGCGCGGTCGCGGGACAGGATGCAGGATCGGGTCGGGTCGGCTACGGTCTCATTGCGAGGGTTCCGCATGTGCGTCCTCCCTCGGGTTGAGCGTCGGGGCGGCGCGGTCGGCGATGAGGATGCCGGCGGCCCCGTAATTCTCGGGGCTGACCTCTTCGATCACGATCTGGACCGCGGCCGGGTTCTTGCCCAGCCGCGTGACGAGCGACGCGGTGACGTCCGCCACCACGCTCGCCTTCTGCGCCTTGGTGGCGGAGCCCGCCAGTCGGATCGAGACGAACGGCATCAGGCCTCAGACGCCTCCTCGCCCGCGGTCGCGTCCCCGGCAGGCTCGGACGCGGCGCCGTCGTCCTCGAACCAGTGCGCGCGCGCGGCCATGATGATCTCGTTGCCCTGCTCCTCGGAGAGGCCGAAGGCGCCGAGTACGCCGCCCTTGTTCTCCGTCCGGGTGTCGCGGCGCGGCGCAGTGTCCTCGCCGCGACGACGGGGCTCGGCGCGCTTCTTCTCGATCAGCTCGTCGGTCGCGAGATCGGCGAGGTCGTCGAGCGTCTTAATCCCTGCCTTGCCCAGCGTGACCAGCATCGCCTCGGTCAGATACGGCAGGTCGGCGAGCGCGTCCTCGACGCCCAGGCGCTGACGCTCCTCGCGGTTCGCCTGCTCGCGACGATCGAGCGCCTCGAGCGCGCGCGACTGAAGTTCCTGCGCGAGATCCTCGTCGAACCCTTCGATCCCGGCGAGTTCGTCCAGCTCGACGTAACCGACCTCCTCCAGCTCGCCGAAGCCCTCGGCGACCAGCAGCTGCGCGAGCGTCTCGTCGACGTCCAGCTCGGTCTGGAACATCTCGGTGCGCTCGGTGAATTCCTTCTGGCGCTTCTCCGAGGCGTCCTGCTCGGTCAGGATGTCGATCGCCTTGCCGGTCAGTTGCGACGCGAGGCGGACGTTCTGGCCGCGGCGGCCGATCGCGAGGCTCAGCTGATCATCGGGAACGACGACCTCGATCCGGTCCTCTTCCTCGTCGATCACGACGCGCGCGACGTTCGCCGGCTGGAGCGCGTTGACGACGAAGGTCGCGGTGTCGGGCGACCAGGGGATGATGTCGATCTTCTCGCCCTGCATCTCCTGGACGACCGCCTGGACGCGGCTGCCCTTCATGCCGACGCAGGCGCCGACCGGGTCGATGCTCGAATCGTGCGAGATGACGCCGATCTTGGCGCGGCTGCCGGGGTCGCGCGCCGCCGCCTTGATCTCGATGATGCCGTCGTAGATCTCGGGGACTTCCTGCGCGAACAGCCGCTTCATGAAGTCGGGATGCGCGCGGCTGAGGAAGATCTGCGGCCCGCGGTTCTCGCGCACGACCTTGAGGATCAGGCTGCGGATGCGGTCGTTCACGCGGACCACCTCGCGCGGGATCTGCGCGTCACGGCGGATCACGCCCTCGGCGCGGCCCAGGTCGACGACGACGTGGCCGAACTCGACGCGCTTGACAACGCCGGTGATGATCTCGCCCGCGCGATCCTTGAACTCCTCATACTGGCGCTCCCGCTCGGCGTCGCGGACCTTCTGGAAGATGATCTGCTTCGACGCCTGGGCCTGGATGCGCCCGAACTCGATCGGGGGGAGCGGATCGACGATATAGTCGCCGACCGCCGCGCCGGGCTGGAGCTTCTCGGCCTGGGCGACGTCGACCTGGGTGAAGTAATTGTCGACCGCCTCGACGACCTCGACCACCCGCCACAGCCGCAGGTCGCCCGTCGTCGCGTCGAGCTTCGCGCGGATGTCGTTCTCGCTGCCGTACCGGTTCTTGGCGGCGCGCTGGATCGCGTCCTCCATCGCTTCGATCACGATCGCGCGGTCGATCATCTTCTCGGTCGCGACCGAATTGGCGATCGCGATCAGCTCGGCCCGGTTGGCGGTGGCGACGCCGGCGGCGGTGGAGGCCATCAGTTCAGTTCCTCTTGTTCGGCGTCTTCGGCCTGTTCGTCTTCGAAATCTTCGGCGCCCTCGGTCACGAGCGGCGCGGTGGCGGCGAGCAGCCGGTCGGTGAAGACCAGCTTGGCGTCGTCGATCGCCGCGAACGGCAGCGTCGCGACGGTCCCCTGCGCCGAGCGGATCAGCACCGAATCGCCCGCCACTCCGGCGAGATCGCCCTTGAAGGTGCGCTGTCCGTCCTGCTTCTCCGTCAGCGTGATCCGCGCCTCGTGGCCCTGCCAGTCGGTGTAATCCCTGAGGCGGGTCAGCGGTCGGTCGATTCCGGGCGAGGACACCTCTAGCCGGTACGCTTCGTCGATCGGATCATGCGTGTCGAGCAGGTCCGACACGCGGCGCGACAGCTCGGCGCAATCGTCGATCGTCAGCTGGCGGGTGTCGGGGCGCTCGGCCATCACCTGGAGCGTACGCTCGTCGCCGCGCCCGAACAGCTTCACGCGCACGAGATCGAAGCCGAGCGCGGCGGCCTCGGGTTCGATCAGACGGGTGAGGAGGGGAAGGTCGGTCAAGAGCTCGCGTTCCGAATATGACGATGCGCGCCGCGGGGCAGGCCCCGCAGCCTCTTTCACCTGGCGATGTAAGAGAATGCAGAGGCGATATAGGCCAATTTCGACGCCTGCACAAGCGCGGGCGCAACCAAGTCCGAACCGGTCCGTTCGACGGTGATGATCCGCTTTCTCGCCGCCGCCGCCTTGCTGCCTATCGCCTGCTCCGCGCAGACCCAACCGCAAGCGCGATCCTCGTCGCAGGAACCGACGCGCACCGGCGCGGCGACCCCCGATTCGACTCCGCCGTTCAAGGTCGAGACGATCGGACGGTTCGAGTCGCCGTTCGCGCTCGCCTTCCTTCCCGACGGGCGATTGCTGGTGAGCGAGAAGGCGGGCCACATCAAGCTGCGCGCCGCCGACGGCAAGGTGACCGATGTCGCGGGCGTCCCCGCGGTTGCGTTCGGCGGTCAGGGCGGGCTGCTCGACGTCGCGCCCGCACCCGATTTCGCCAGGAACAAGCTGATCTACTGGAGCTACGCCGAGCCGCGATCGGACGGCAGCAGCCTGGCAGTCGGGCGCGGGCGGCTGGAGGAGACCGGCGGCACCGCGAAGCTCACCGGGGTGGAGGTGCTGTGGCGCGCGGGGTCCGACGGCGCGGGCGGCCAGTTCGGTGCGGCGATCGCGTTCGATCCCGACGGCCGCTCGCTCTACCTGTCCTCGGGCGAGCGCCAGCGCTTCACGCCCGCGCAGGACCCCGATCAGGCGCTCGGCAAGGTCCTGCACCTGACGCTCGACGGCGCGCCCTGGCCGGGCAATCCGGGCTTCGGCACGGTCGGCAAGAAGTGGATCATCGTCACCGATCCGCCCCGCGACAGCGAGGAGGCGAAGACCGCGCCCGGTAGGCGGGTCCCCGCGCGCCGTCCGAACACCACGCCCGCCGAGACGTGGAGCACCGGCCACCGGAACCCCTACGGTCTCGCCTTCGATGACGGCGGGCGCCTCTGGGAGGCCGAGATGGGGCCGCAGGGCGGCGACGAGATCAACCTGATCAAGAAGGGCAGGAACTACGGATGGCCGCTCGCCTCCAACGGCGACAATTACGACGGCGTGCCGATCCCCGATCACAAGAAGGGCGACGGCTTCGAGGCGCCGAAGGTGTGGTGGAACCCTTCGATCTCGCCGGGCGGGATCGCGGTGTATCGCGGCGCGATGTTCGGCGACTGGAAGGGCTCGCTGCTGGTTGCCGGACTCGGCGCGCAGGCGCTGATCCGGATCGCGTTGGCCGGCGACCAGGCGGCGAAGGCGGACCAGTGGGACATGGGGACGCGGCTGCGCGACGTGGCGCAGGCGCCCGACGGATCGGTGTGGCTGATCGGCGACGGCGCGGGCGCGCCGCTGCTGCGCCTGTCTCCCAAATAGGTCCGGCAGCGATCCGCGGGATGCGCGGATGACGCCGGCGCCGGCATCGGTCGGATCAGTCGCGCGAGATCAGATAGTTCATCCGCGCCGCCGCGATCGGCTTCGCGCGGTCGTCCTGCCACGCGGCCGCTTCGACGTTGGCGACGCGGGTGCCGAGTCGGGTGACGACGCCGGCAGCGCGTGTCGGCTTCTCCCGCCCGCCGCGCATGAAGTCGACCGTGACGTTGACCGGCTTGATCCGGCCGCCGCCTTCCGACTCCAGGGCATGGCGCAGCGCCGCGATCGCCGCGACCTCGAGCAACCCGGCGAGCGCGCCGCCGTGGACGAAGCCGGGGCGCCCCAGCACGTCGTCGCCGAAGGGCATTACCAGCACCGGCTTGCCGTCCTCCCATTCGAGCGTCGCACCCAGCAGATCGGCGTAGGGCGGCAGCGTCACGTCGGTCACGGCTGAGCGTCCAGGTTCATGTAGGTGCCCGCGACGTGCGCGATCGGATCGTCGGGATCGCCGTCGTGCGCGACGCCGCGGATAAAGCTGATCGCGCGCTTGATGGCATAACATTCGCCGCGCCCGATCACGTCGCGTCCGGGCGTCGCCGCGCGCAGATAGTCGACGCGCAGGTCGAGCGTCGCATGCGGCACGAAATGCCCGCGCCTGACCCAGATCGCGAGACTGGTGGCCATGTCCATCAAGGCGACGATCGGGCCGGAGGCGAGCACTCCCGAATCGGGGTCGCCGATCAGATCGGGGTGGTAGGGCAGGGTCATCTCGACCCAATCGGGACCGTGCGCGCGGTACGCGATGCCGATCCGCCCGCCGTGTCCGCCGAACGTGATCTTGCCGAGCCCGGCGACCGGAAGTTTGGTGATGTCCACTCCCGCGGCTCTACAGCCGGGCCGGTGCGAGGCAAGCGTCAGCCGGCGAGCGCGGCCGCGTGCGCCAGCTTCAGGTCGGCGACGAACCGATCGAACTCGGTGCGCTTCGCCGCCTCGTCGGGGAGGCGCAGGAGGTAGCTCGGGTGGACGGTGATCCACGCCTCGCCGCCCCCGAGCCCATCGGCGTCCGGCAGGCGCTGTCCCCGCCCGCGTTCGCGGCTGATCGTCATCGTCTTGCCGAACAGGCTGCGCGCCGCGGTCGCGCCGAGCGCCACCGTCACCTTGGGGCGGAGCAGCATCCGCTCCTGCTCGATCCACCAACGGCAGGCCTCGATCTCGCCCGTATCGGGCTTGGCGTGGATGCGGCGGCGCCCCCGCGCCTCGAACTTGAAATGCTTGACCGCGTTCGTGACGTACGTTTCGGCGCGCGTGATGCCGGCGGTCTCGAGCGCGCGGTTGAACACCTGCCCGGCAGGCCCGACGAACGGATGCCCGGCCAGGTCCTCCTGGTCGCCGGGCTGCTCGCCGACGAACACCATCGTCGCATCGATTGGACCTTCGCCGAACACCGTCTGGGTCGCGTGCTTGTGGAGGTGACAGCGGGTGCAGGCCATCGCCTCCGAGCGCAGCGCCTCCCATGCCGCCTGGCTGTTGCCGCCCCCCGTCGCGCGCGCCGTCTCGATCATCCCGCTCTCCCGTGCCTGCGCGCCCGCGATCAGCGCCGGGACGAGCGCGGTCTCGGGCATGTTCTTCCAATATTTGCGCGGCATCTCCTTCAGCATCGCCCCGATCTTGACGCGCGCGGGGTTGAAGATGCTGGCGTAATAGGTCTTCCACACCTCCTCGGTCGGATCGCCGTCGGGGGCGTCGGCTTTCGCCGCTCCAGGCCCTTCGCGCAACGCCGCGCCGTCCCAGTGCAGCGAAGTCTCCGGCGTCAGGATCGACCAGCGCATCGACGCGAAGCGGTTGACGAAGAAGGCGGCATTGGCGCGGACGATATGGTGCTCGGGCTCGAACCAGGCGACGTAGCGCGAGCCCGCTTCGTCGGCGACTTCGCGAAAGCGCAGGAAGGCGCGCATCTTGTGGATGTCGCGGCGCACCTCCTTGGCGAGATGTTCCAGCCGCCGGACCAGCGGATCGGCGTGATCCTCGGCGAGCTTGGGCGCGGTGCGCAGCCGCGACAGCATCGTATAGAGCAGCGCGAACCGCTCCTGATCGCGGTGGAGGATCGCGTTCCGGGCGAGGTCGAGGAAGACGCGGCTGACCTTGAGCGGCGCACCCGTGGGATCGTGGCGAGGTTCGGCATCGACGGCGAAGAGATCGGTCGCCTCGTCGCCGACCTGCCAGACGACGTCCTCGGACCGCTCGCCCGATGCGATCAGTCCGCGCGCGGCGTCGCGCCAGGCGTCGAAATCGTCGGGAGCGGGCAGGGTGACGACGCGCACGGAGACGACAACCGGCGAACCCCGCGTCCGGTTGCGCGTGGGCCTTGGCGACGAATGGGCGACGAAGCGGACGCGGCGCCCCTCTCGTCCCTGCCGCGGTGCTGATAGGATCGGGAGATGAGCTCCTCCGACGGCGCCGCCCGATCCCTCTCGCTTAGTCCGGCCGCCGCCACCGAGGCGGTGAAGTTGCGGTTGTCGGAAAGCCTCGCCGGGGCGCCCGAGCCGACCGAGATCCTGCGCACGGTCGCGCAGATCATCGGGCGGCACCTGGGCGTGTCCCGCGTCGCCTATGGCGAGATCGAGCCGGGCGAGGACGTGATCGTCATACCGGCCGAATGGACCGACGGGGTCGCGTCGATGATCGGCCGCCACCCGCTCCATCGCCGGTCGGCGTTCGTCCGCGACTATGCCCGCGGGCGGACAGTCGCGGTCGCGGATGTCGGCGCGATGGATCTCGTCGCGGCCGAGCGCGCGATGATGGAGGAGACCGCGTGCGCTGCGTGCATCTCCGTCCCGCTGCTGCGCGACGGCGAGCTGGTCGCGCTCTTTTCCGCCACCCACCGCGAGCGGCGCGTCTGGCGCGCCGACGAGATCGCGCTGGTCGAACACGCCGCCGCGCGGACCTGGAGCGCGCTCGAGCACAGCCGCGTCATCGCCCGCCTGCGCGAGAGCGAGGCGGCGATGAGCGAGCGCGACCGCCACCAGACCTTCCTGATCGACTGGACCGACCGCGTCCGCCACGAAGCCGATGCCGCGGCGATCGCCCGGCTGACCGTCGAGCGCCTGGCCCGGCATTTCGGGGTCTCGCGATCCGGTTATGCGGTCGCCGACGAGACCGGCGCCTCGCTGCGGATCGTCGCGGAGGCGCATGTCGACGGCGAACCGACGCTTGGCCTCGCCTACACGCTCGACCGGCTGGGGCCGACGATCGCCGCCGACTTCCGCGCCGGGCGGATGGTCCGTTTCGACGACGCGAGCGCCGATCCCCGCCTGTCGGAGAAGCTGCGCGGGTTCGCGCGTGCGATCGGGCTCGCCGCCGATCTGTCGATGCCGCTGATCGCGGGCGGCAAGCTGCGGGCCGTATTGTCGGTCACCCAGCGGCTGCCGCGCACGTGGACCGCGGGCGAGGAGCAGCTGCTGCGCGAGATCGCCGCGCGGATGTGGACCATCATCGAAAAGGCCGAGGCGCGCGAGGCGCTCCAGGCGCGCGAGCGACATCAGGCGTTCCTGCTCGACTGGTCCGACGGGGTGCGCGATATCGAGGGCGACGAGGCGATCGTCGCCTTCACGCTCGCGCGGCTCGGCGGCTATCTCGGCACCTCGCGCGCGAACTTCGCCGAGATCGAGGGAGACCGCGCGACCGCGCGCATTTCGGTCCGCCAGGAATGGTTTCGCGACGGCCACCTCGCGCACGATCGCGCCGCCGTCAGCGAGGGGGTGCACGACGCCTATCTGGACGGCGCACTCGTCGTGGTCGAGGACGTGACGGGCGACCCGCGGTTCGACGAAGCGACGCGCGACCGTTATCTTGCGGTCGAGGCGGCGTCGTTCCTCGCCGCGCCGATGATGGGCGGCGGGCGCGTCCGCGGCTTCCTGTCGGTGCAGGACGCCGCGCGGCGCCGCTGGCATCCGTTCGAATGCCAGCTGCTCCGCGACATCGCCGACCGGACATGGGGGCTGACCGAGCGCGCCCGCGCCGTCGCCGCGCTCGCCGCGCGCGAGCGCGACCAGACGTTTCTCCTCTCGTGGAGCGACGAGGTCCGCGTGCTCGGGACGCCCGAGGCGATCGTCGAGACGACGCTGGCGCGGCTGCGCGAGCATCTGTCGGCGTCGCGCGCGTGCCATTCGGACATCCAGCTCGATGGCGGCAGTTACCGGATCGTCGCCGAGGCGCGCCACCATACGGTTTCGGTGAACGGGCTGGTCTATCCTTCCTCCAACCTCAGCGACGAGGTGCGGCGGACCTATCTGGCGGGCGCGCCGCTCGTCGTCCCCGACATGGCCGGAGACCCGCGCTTCTCCCCCGCCGCGCTCTCGGGCTTCGCGCGCGCGGAGGTCGCCGCCCGCGTCTCGGTGCCGCTGTCGCGCGGCGGCGAGGTGCAGGCGATCCTCGCGATCGATTCGAAGACGCCGCGCCGCTGGACCGAGCAGGAGGTGGCGCTGGTCCGCGACGTCGCCGACCGCATGTGGACGCAGATGGAGCGCGTCCGCGCCGAAGCGGCGCTCAAGGAGCGCGAGCGGCACCAGGCGCAGCTGATCGCCTGGACCGACCGGATGCGCGACGAGCGCACCGCCTGGGGAATGCTGACCGCGACGCTCGATCACCTCGGCGCGGCGCTGGGCGCCTCCCGGATCAATTACGCGGAGACCGGCGAGGACGGCGAGGTGCTGCATGTCCTCCACGAGTGGAAAGCGGGCGGGCCGAGCGTGCTCGGCGCCGATTTCCCGCTCGATTTCCTGGGTCCGAGCGTGCGCGGCGCACTGGAGAGCGGGACGCCGTTCGTCGTCGAGGACATGGCGGGCGACCCGCGCATCGCCGACGAGCACCGCCCGCTCTACAAGGGCATCGGCGTCGGCGCGCTGCTGACGCTGGCGATGGTGCGCGGCGGCAAGGTGATCGCCAACCTGTCGGTCCAGCAGACCGAGGCACGGCGCTGGCGGCCGAGCGACGTCCAGCTGTTCGCCGACCTCGCCGAGCGAACCTGGTCGCTGCTCGAACGGCGGCGGTCGGAGGAGCGACTGAACGAAAGCGAAGCCCTCCTCGCCGCGTTCATGGAGAATGCGCCGATCGCGATGTACCTGAAGGACACCGCCGGCCGCTACGTCCGGGTCAACCGCGAGATGGCGGTGGTGCTCGGCTGCGAGACGACGAGCGACGCGCTCGGCCGGACCACGCACGACTTCATGCCCGCGCCGGTCGCCGCCGAGGTCACCCGGCTCGACCACGCAGCACTCGACGGCGGGGTCCATGCGGTCGAACTCGAGATCCCCGGGCGCGAGCGCTACGCGCATGCGCTGTCGGTCCGCTTCGCGGTTCCGGGCTACGATGGCCGGATCGGGCGTCTCGGCGGCTTCGTCATCGACGTGACCGAGCGGCGGCGGACCGAGGCGGCGCTGGAGCAATCGCGCGCGTCGCTGTTCCAGACGGAGAAACTGTCGGCGCTCGGCTCGCTGCTGGCGGGCGTCAGCCACGAGCTCAACAATCCGCTGTCGATCGTCGTCGCCCAGTCGGTGATGCTCGAGCGCCAGACCGCGGGCTCGCCGCTCGCCGAGCGCGCGGCGAAGGTGAGGAAGGCCGCCGATCGCTGCGCGCGCATCGTCCAGACCTTCCTGGCGATGGCCCGGCAGAAGCGGCCCGAGCGCAAGCCCGTCGAGCTGAACCAGATCGCCGCCGCGGCGGTCGAGCTGACCAGCTACGGCGTGCGCGCCGACGGCATCGCGGTCGAACTCCAGCTTGCCGAGGACCTGCCGCGGATCTCGGCGGATGCCGACCAGCTCCATCAGGTCATCGTGAACCTCGTCGTCAATGCGCAGCAGGCGATGGTCGACGCCGGCGACGCGGTGCGTCGCGGTGGCCGGATCACCGTCCGGACCGCGTCGGGGCCGGAGCCGGGAACGGTGATCTTCGAGGTCGCCGACACCGGCCCCGGCGTTCCCGAGGACGCTCGCCGGCGCATCTTCGAGCCGTTCTTCACCACCAAGCCGCAGGGGCAGGGCACCGGCGTCGGCCTGTCCTTCTCGCAAGGCCTGGTCGAGGCGCACGGCGGACGGCTGGCGCTGGTCCCGTCCAAGAAGGGCGCGGTGTTCCGCGCGACGCTGCCGGTCGAGCGCGACCGGACGCTTCCCCCGGTTGCGTCCGAACCCGTCGCCGATGCGGCCGCGCCCGTCGAGCGCCTCGCGCTGGTCGTCGACGACGAGCCCGAGATCGCCGAGGCGCTCGCCGACTTCCTCACGATCGAGGGCTTCGCATGCCACGTCGCCATGGGCGGCGCGGCGGCGATCGCCAGGCTCGAGACGGGGGAGGCCTACGATCTCGTCGTCAGCGACATCAGGATGCCGGGCGTCGACGGTCCGCAGCTCCACGCCTGGATCGGCGGGCATCGCCCCGACCTGGCCGACCGTCTCGCCTTCGCGACCGGCGACACATTGGGGGCCACCGCCGCGAATTTCCTTGCCGAGGTGAAGCGTCCGGTGCTGGAAAAGCCGTTCACGCCGCAAGCTGTGAGGGACTTCGTGCGGCGGATGGAGGGGGCATGACGAAGACGCCGCATATCGTCGTGGTCGACGACGAGGAGGACCTGCGCGAGCCGACCGCGGCCTATCTGAGCGAGCAGGGCCTCGACGTGTCCGAGGCGGGCGGGGGCGCAGAGCTCGACGCCGTGCTCGCGGCGAAGCCGGCACAGCTCGTCGTGCTCGACGTGACGATGCCGGTTGAGGACGGGTTCTCGATCGCCCGTCGCCTGCGCGCGAGCGGCGCGCCGATCGGCATCGTGATGCTGACCGCCCGACGCGACGTGGTCGACCGCGTCGTCGGGCTGGAGCTGGGCGCGGACGATTATCTGATGAAGCCGTTCGAGCCGCGCGAGCTGCTCGCCCGCATCCGCGCGGTCCTGCGGCGGCTGGAGGCCTCCGGCGACGCCGCGCCCCCGTCCACGCCGGTCGCGCCAGCACCGAGCGCGGAGGGCGACTATCACCGCGAGATCTGGGTGCCGACCGGGCGCGGGCAGATCCGCCTGCCGGTGGACATGATCGAGTGGATCGAAGCCGCGAAGGACTATGCGCTGCTCCACACCGCCGAGCGTAGCCATATGATCCGGGTGACGATGCAGACGCTGGAGGAGCGGCTCGACCCGGCGACCATGATCCGTGTCCACCGCTCGTCGTTCGTCCGGCTCGACGCCGTCGCCGAGATCAACCAGATCGGGCGGCACACGGTGCTGGTGCTCACGTCGGGCGCCAGCGTCCGGGTGGGGCCAGCGTATATCGCGGAGATCCGGCACCGTCTCGGGCGCTGAACGGGTTTCCCCGAGTCGCCAGTTCGGTTAACGCGCGTCCGACGATGGAAGACGCGCGCATCCTGCCGGCGGAAGGCCGCTTCGACGGGGTGGTCCATGTCTTCCCGGTCCGCGTCTATTTCGAGGACACCGATCTTTCGGGCGTCGTCTACCACGCCAATTACCTGCGCTGGATGGAACGGGCACGCAGCGACATGCTGGCGCTCGCCGGCATCGATCAGCGCGCCGCGTTCGAGGCGGGCGAGGGTGCGTTCGCGGTCGCCGACCTCCGGATCCGCTACCGCGTGCCGGCGCGGCTCGGCGATGCGCTCGTCGTCGCCAGCCGCGTTCTCCGCGTCGGCGCGGGCGTCGTCATTCAGCAGACAGTCAGCCGCGATCAGCAGGTTCTGAGCGAGGCGGAAGTGACCGCCGCGCTCGTCTCCCCCGCCGGACGCGCGCGACGGCAGCCTTCCGACTGGGTGGCGCGTTTCCGCTCGCTCGTCGCGCAACCCGCATCCGCCTAAGAGAGGGCACGACTTGAACCCGTTCTTCAACACCGACGCCGCGACGCTCTCGCCGATCGCGCTGTTCCTCCAGGCCGACGTGGTCGTGAAGGTCGTGATGTTCGGGCTCCTCGCCGCGAGCGTGTGGACCTGGGCGATCGTCTTCATGTTCTGGCGGCGGATCGGCAAGACCAGGCGCGAGGCCGAGCGGTTCGAGCGCGAGTTCTGGAAGGCGGAGGATATCGATGCCTTCTACAAGAAGCATACCGACACCCCGCTGCCGACCGCGCGGGTGCTGGCGGCGGGGGTCGCCGAATGGCGGCGATCGACCCAGGGGACGACGATCGACCGCGCGGGCACGCGCGAACGGCTGGCGACCACGATGGGCGCGGCGGTCGCGAACGAGATCGATACGCTGTCGGACCGGCTGAACATCCTCGCGACGATCGGCTCGGTCGCGCCGTTCGTCGGGCTGTTCGGCACCGTCTGGGGCATCATGCGCAGCTTCACCGGCATCGCCAGCGCGCAGAACACCTCGCTCGCGGTGGTCGCGCCGGGGATCGCGGAGGCCTTGTTCGCCACCGCGATCGGGCTGTTCGCGGCGATTCCCGCGGTGATCGCGTACAACCGCTTCTCGCACGGGATCAACCGCATCGAGGCGAGGCTGAACCGCTTCGCCGACGGCTTTCATGCGACGCTCAGCCGCCAGCTGGACCGCGAGCGCTAGGGTGGCGATGCAACTCCCCTCGCAGCGCTCGGGCGGGCGCAAGGCGCCGATGGCGGAGATCAACGTCACGCCTTTGGTCGACGTGATGCTGGTGCTGCTCATCATCTTCATGGTCACCGCGCCGCTGCTGACCGCGGGCGTGCCGGTGAACCTGCCCGACAGCCGCGCCAAGCCGCTCGACGAGGACAAGGAGCCGGTCGAGATCTCGATCGACACGCAGGGCCGCACCTTCATCGCCAAGCAGGAGGTCGCCGCCGCCGACCTGCCGGGCGCGCTGGAGAAGATCGCCGGCCGCGCCCAGGGCGGCGAGCCGCCGCAGGTGTTCCTGCGCGCCGACACCGCGCTCGATTACGGCCGGGTGATGCGGGTGATGGGCGAGCTCAACCGCGCCGG
Source organism: Sphingomonas sp. SP6 (assembly GCF_058313435.1). NCBI lineage: Bacteria > Pseudomonadati > Pseudomonadota > Alphaproteobacteria > Sphingomonadales > Sphingomonadaceae > Sphingomonas > Sphingomonas sp. SP6. Next base: position 680,560 of record NZ_JBZFLG010000002.1, on the reverse strand, counting down.
GCTTAACCGCGTCGCGCTGGTGACGGTGGACGAGACCAAGTGAGCGTGTCCCTCTCTTCGTTCCCTTCTCCGTTGGTGTCGAGCGAAGTCGAGACATGCTCCTCGACTTCGCTCGGAGCGAACGGGTCGAAGGCTGCTCGTTCGAACGGTCGGTAGCGATGGAACGCGCGGAGAAGATCGGGCTGGGAGTCGCCGGGGCGGGACATCTGATCCTGTTCGGGCTGCTGTCCGTCGGCTTTCTCGCCACGCCCAATCCGATCAAGCTCAAGCAGCAGCCGATGGAGGTCAGCCTGGCGCGCGACGTCGCGATCGAGCAGACCGCGCCCGAGCCCGCGACCGAGCCCGCGCAGTCGGTCGCGCCCAAAGAGGGCCTGCCCGAAGACGCTGCGCCGCCCGCACCCGAGCAGCTCGCGCCGGCGCCCGAGCCGGAGCCCCAGGCCGCACCCGCGCCGCCCAAGCCTGCGCCGCCCAAGCCTGCGCCGCCGAAGCCCGCGCCGAAGCCCGCTCCCGCGCCGAAGCCGGTTCCCGCGCCGCCCAAGCCGAAGCCCAAGCCCGCACCTGCTGCCGAGAAGGCTCCCGCCAAACCTGCTCCCAAGGCACCGACCAAGCCCACCAAGGCCGCCGCTCCGGCCAAGCCGCCGACGGCGACCAAAGGGAGCGGAGCGACGCCGACCGCGACGACCGCGAAGCCGCGCGGCAGCCGGCTCGGCTCGGACTTCCTCAAGGGCCTGAGCCCCGAGGCGTCGACCAGCCGCAACCCGAACCCCCCCGCCGCCAAGATCGGTGCGCAGGCGGCGGCGAACATCGGCTCGGCGATCCTCCGCCAGGTTCAGCCTTGCGCCAACCGCCAGGTCACGCCGGGTCCGGGCGCGGAGCGCATACGGGTCGTCATCCGCCTTCAGATCAATCCCGACGGCTCGCTCGCAGCACGCCCGTCCGTTCTCGGTCACGACGGCGTCGATGGCGAGAACGAGCGTTACGTCGCGCGGGTCGACGATCTCGCCATCGCCGCGTTCGTCGGCTGCGCGCCGCTCACGGGGCTGCCGAAGGACCTCTATGACGTGCCCGGCGGATGGAAGAGATTCCAGCTGCGCTATAAACTGCCAGGATGAGACCCATGATCCGCAACGCCCCGGTCCGCTCCGTCATCGTCCTCTCGCTGGCGCTGCTCGCCGGTCCCGCGATCGCGCAGCAACTGCCCACCCCCGACGTCAGCGAGTCCGCGCCCGCACCCGCGCAGGGTCCCGCACAGGCCGGGGGCGGGTCCGAGCTGGTGGTGGACGTGACTGGCGGCATCTCCGCGCCGCTGCCGATCGCGATTCCGCAGATGCCCGCGGTCGCGGTGGTGCAGACGCCAGCCGGCTCGACCGACGCGCTCGGGCGGCAGCTGTCGGAGATCATCACGGGCGACCTCAAGAACTCGGGCCTGTTCACCCCGATCGGTCCCGACCGGCTGCGCCCGGTCGCCTATCCCGAGGTGACCGCGCCCGCGTTCGATTATTGGGGCGGCACCGGCGCGCAGGCGCTGGTGCAGGGCTATATCCGCGCGAACGGCGACGGGACGCTCACCGTCGGCTGCTACCTCTACGACGTCTCGTCCAAGGCCGAGCTGACCCGCCAGGGCTTCGTCGTCCAGCCTTCCGAATGGCGGCGCGCCGCGCACAAATGCGCTGATCAGGTCTATACCCGGCTGACCGGCGAGGGTCCGTATTTCGACAGCCGCGTCGTCTACGTGTCCGAGACCGGGCCGAAGGCGAAGCGGATCAAGCGGCTCGCGATCATGGACCAGGACGGCGCGAACCACCGCTTCCTGACCAACGGCCAGACGATCGTACTGACCCCGCGCTTCGCGCCGAACCAGCAGTCGATCGTCTATATGAGCTATCTCGGTCGCATCCCGTCGATCTACGTCTACGATATCGGCTCGGGGCGGCAGCGGCTGGTGGTGCAGAATGCCGCCACCACCTTCGCGCCGCGCTTCTCGCCCGACGGCCGCTATATCCTGTTCTCGATGGCGACGGGGGGCAACACCGACATCTACCGCGTCTCGGCGCAGGGCGGCGCGCCGCAGCGGCTGACCAACTCGCCCGGCATCGACACCGGCGGCAGCTATTCACCCGACGGATCGAAGATCGTGTTCGAGAGCGATCGCTCGGGGGGGCAGCAACTCTACGTCATGGGCGCCGACGGATCGAACCAGCAGCGGATCAGCTTCGGCGGCGGCCGCTACGCGACCCCGGTGTGGAGCCCGCGCGGCGACCTGATCGCCTACACGCGGATCGCGGGCGCGTTCCGCATCGGCATCATGAATGCGACCGGCGGCGGTGAGAAGCTGCTCACCAACAGCTGGCAGGACGAAGGGCCGACCTGGGCGCCCAACGGCCGCGTGATCATGTTCTTCCGCCAGGGCCAGGGCAACGCGGGTCGCGCCGATCTGTGGTCGGTCGACCTGACCGGGGTCAACGAACGCAAGGTGCCGACGCCGCTGGACGGGTCCGATCCTGGCTGGGGCCCGCTCCGGCCGTAGATGTGTTATCGGGGGCGGTAACGGGCGATTTTCACGGGAGACGAACGATGGCCAGAACGACCACCACGATCCTCATCGGCGCGGCGCTGCTCGCGACTGCCGCCTGCTCGAAGAAGCGCCCCGAGGTGCTGCCGCCGCCGCCGGGCCCGGCGACCGATGCAGGGGCGGGCTACGGCAACCAGGGCGCGGGCAACGGTGCGGTCGTCCCCGGCTCGGCCGAGGACTTCAAGCGCTCGGTCAACAGCGACACGGTCAATTTCGCGACCGACATGTACGATATCGACGGCACCGCGCGCGGCATCCTCGATTCGCAGGCCGACTGGCTCCAGCGCTATCCGAATGCGCGGATCACGCTCGAGGGGCATTGCGACGAGCGGGGGACGCGCGAGTACAATCTGGCGCTCGGCGACCGTCGCGCGAACTCGGCGAAGAACTACCTGGTCGCCCGCGGCGTCGCCGCCTCGCGGATCACGACGATCAGCTACGGCAAGGAACGCCCTCTCGCGCTCGGCTCCGACGAGGCGAGCTATGCGCAGAACCGCCGCGCGGTGACGGTGGTGCTCTCGGGCGGCGGGAGCATGGGCGGCGCGAACTGAGCGAGGTCCGTTGGTCCTGAGTAGGGACCGAGCGCAGCGAAGGCCCGTATCGAAGGACACCGCGTAAACGGTCCTTCGATACGCCACTTCGCCTCCGCTCAGCGGCTACTCAGGACGACCGGGTGGAGGCGGTCACCCGCCAGATCGTGTTCGACAGGTCGTCGACGACCAGCAGCCCGCCGCCCCGGTCGAATGCGACCGCGACCGGCCGTCCGCGCGCGTGACCCTCGCCGTCGAGGAAACCCGCGAGCAGGTCGATCGGCTTCCCCGCGGGCTTGCCGCCGCGGAACGGGACGAACGCGACCTTGTAGCCGTTGAAGTGACCGCGGTCCCAGCTGCCGTGCTCGCCGACGAAGGCGCCGGTGTACCGCCCGAGCGTCCCGAACGCCAGGCCGAGCGGGGCGACGTGGCTGCCCAGCGAATAATCCGGCAGGATCGCCCGGCGCACCATCTCCGATTGCTGCGGCTGGACGCGCTGATCGACGTGCTGCCCCCAATAACTCCACGGCCATCCGTAGAAGGCGCCGTCCTTCACCGAGGTGAGATAATCGGGGACGAGGTCGGGCCCGAGCTCGTCGCGTTCGTTGACGACGGTCCACAGTTGATTGGTGCCGGGCAGGAACGTCAGGCCGTTGGGATTGCGAAGCCCGGTGCCGTAGGGCCGGTGCGCACCCGTCGCTCGGTCGACCTCCCAGATGCGCGCGCGCTCCTTCTCCGCCTCGATCCCGTTTTCGGTGACGTTCGAGTTCGAGCCGATCCCGACATAAAGCTTGGCCCCATCGGGGCTCGCAACCAGGCTCTTGGTCCAATGATGGTCGATCGGCCCGCCGGGCAGGTCCGTCAGCACCGTTCCCGCGGTCGTGATCCGGGTCTGTCCGGTCAGATAGGGGAAGCGCACGATCGCGTCGGTATTGGCGACGTAGAGATCGCCCCCGACCAGCGCGACGCCGAACGGCGAGACGAGATGATCGAGGAAGACGGTGCGCACGTCCGGCTTGCCGTCGCCGTTGGTGTCGCGCAGCAGCGTGATCCGGTCCGCGCCCTTGGTCTTGGAATGGCCGAAGCCTTGGATCCAGTTGACGATGATGTCCTTGGGTCGCGCGATCGGCTCCTCGGGGCCCTTGGGCTCGACCGCGAGTACGTCGCCGTTCGGCAGGAGATACACCGAGCGGACGTTGGCAAAGCCCGCCGCATAAGCGGTGACCTTCAGGCCGGGTGCGGCCTTCGGCGCCGCCCCGGTCCAGTCCACCGGCGTCGCGATCCGCATGGGCGGCATCAGATATTGGGTCTGCTCCGGAAGGCGCGGGTCGGCGCCGACCTGCTTGCTCGGATCGTCGCCGCCGCGCGCGCAGGCGGCCAGAGCGAGCGCGCCGAGCGCGACGGTGGCGAGATGGCGCGTCATCGTCCGGTCTCCCGCTCGAGGGCATAGCCGCTCCACGCCGTCGCCAGCGCCAGGATCGCGACCAGCGCGGACAGGATCAGCCCGGTCGGCACCACCGAGGTCCAGCCGTCGCGGCTGTGGATGAAGCCGTTGACGATCGCCAAGACCAGCATCGCCAGCGTTGCGACCGAGTGCCAGGCGGGCCGTCGCCTTCGCGCGCGGCGTGTCAGCGCATCGGCGATGCCGACGACCGCGGCGAGCAGCGCGAAGATCACGCCCACCGCGATCAGCCAGACGGAGAAGTTCGCCCACTGCATGTTGGCGCTGTTCGCATAGGCGATGTCGGTCACCAGCGCGCCGGTGAAGCACGCAAGCGGGTAAGCGGCGAGGATCCCGTGGATGGGCTGCGCGATCCCGGCACGCGCGGCGGAAACGGTCATGGACGGTGACCTTTATGGGGTTGGGCTGCCGGTACGCGCGGGAACCGCGTCGCGTTCCCCTCCGTTCGCTCGCGTAACGATCGTCGAGGTGATCGCGGCAGGGGTTAGGCCGCGACCGGAATCGTCGCCACGGACTCGGGCGGAACGGATGGCTCGGGGGCGAAGGCGAACAGCGTCAGGCAGAAGCCGACGGCGATCGCGAGTAGCGGATTGGGATGGCGTCGCATGATGGGACCTCGTTGGTGCGAGGTCGACCTGACCCTCGATCCGGGAGGTGTCCGCCGCGTCGCGACGAGCGGGGCGGGGATGCGACCGAGCCGTCGTCGCCGGCGACGAAGGCGTCAGCCCGCGAGCGCCCACCGCAGCACCCGGCCCATTCCGCGCGCGCCGCCGCGGATCGCCGGGGCGGCGAAGGCGGGCGGCGCGCCGTGCATCGCCGCCGCCCAATCGGGCAGGAGGTCGCGCCCGGCCGCGAACACGACCGCGCGCATCGGCTCCATGGCGGCCTCGTCGCCGCGCGCGAGCAGCGCCTGCGCGACGTCGCGGGTGCGCGCGTCGAAGCGCAGTTCGGGACGGACGCGGCGATAATAATCGGCGATCTCGCGCCGCGAGGTCGGCACGTCCGCCGCGCCCAGCCGGCGGGCGACGTCCGCATAATCGGCGAGGTAGCGGTCCTGCACCGCGCCCGGCAGTCCGGCGTCCTTGTAGCGGAGGTGGGCGCGCAGGAAGCTGTCGACCTCGGCGACATGAACGAAGGTGAGCAGTTCGGGGTCGTTGGCGCTGTAGGCCGTGCCGTCCGGCAGCGTGCCGGCCACCCTGTCGTGGACCCGCTTCACCCGAGCGATCATCGCCTCGGCGGCGGCGGTGGAGCCGAAGGTCGTCACCGAGATGAACGCCGCGGTGCGCTTGAGCCGGCCATGCCGGTTCTGGCGGAAATCGCTGTGGTCCCACACCCCGGCGAGCGCGCGCGGATGAAGCATCTGGACCAGCAGCGCCGATACTCCGCCGATGATCATCGAGGTGAAGTCGCCGTGGATCCGCCACGGTGCGCTGCCCGGTCCGAAGAGCCCGTCGTCGCCCGGCGGGCGCGAGAGATCGACCTCGCCCGATCCCACCAGCCCTCGCACGCGGGTGCGGATCGTCGATCTGAGGTCGCTCACGCCTGGGATATGGGGCGTACCCGCCCTGCTGCAATCACGCCTGGGTGATGTAGTCGCGCATCGCCGCGGCCTCGCCCTCGATCTTCTCGATCCGATATTTCACCAGATCGCCGATCGAGACGATGCCGACGACGCGCCCGCCGTCGACCACCGGGAGGTGACGCAGCCGTCGCTTGGTCATCAGCGACAGCGCGCCGAGCACCGAGTCGCTCGGTCCCACCGTCTGCACGGGTGCGGTCATCACGTCCCCGACCGCGCGCGTCAGGAGCGCGGCCCCGTCCGCCAGCCCGTAGATCACGTCGCGTTCGGAAAACACCCCGATGACGGCGTCTCCGTCCAGCACCGGCACCGCGCCGATCCGGCGTTCGGCGAGCAGCGCGACCGCCTCGGCGACGGTCTGGTCCGGGCCGACCGAGATCACCTCGGAGCCCTTGGTCGACAGGATGGCGGCTATGGTCATGGGGCCTCTCCGGATGGCCGCGGGACCGTTCGGAGTCCCGTCGGGACGATGGATCATGCCACAACGCACGGCGTTACGGAAACGACCATGACCCTCGACGACGAAAAGACGCACACTGCCGAAGCGGCGGTGGCCGAAGTGGCCAACGGGATGCTCGTCGGCCTCGGCACCGGTTCGACCGCCGCGCACGCGGTGGCGGCGCTGGCCCGGCGAGTCGCCGGAGGGCTGCGCGTCACCGCGGTCGCGACCAGCGAGACGACCGCGGCGGCGGCGACCGCGGCGGGTATCCGCGTGCTCGACTTCGCCGACGTCGCGGCTTGCGACCTCGCGATCGACGGCGTCGACGAGATCGACGCGCGGCTGTGGGCGATCAAGGGCGCGGGCGGGGCGATGTTGCGCGAGAAGGCGGTGGCGGCGTCGGCCGCACGGATGATCGCGATCGGCGATTCGACCAAGCGCGTCGCCGCGATCGGCCGGGCCAAGCTGCCGGTCGAGGTGCTGCCCTTCGCGCGGAGCTTCGTCGTCGGCGCGCTCGAGTCGCTCGGCGCCGTGGTGGAGATCCGGTCAGGGTCCCTGACCGACAACGGCAACCTCGTCGCCGATTGCCGCTTCGCCGCCATGCCCGACCCCGAGTCGCTGGCGGCGGCGATCGCCGCGATCCCCGGCGCGCTCGGCCACGGGCTGTTCCTCACCGAGATCGACGCGGCGTACCTCTGGTCGAACGGCGCCGTCGCGCGCCTGGATCGTCAGATCACATAGCCGATCGCGTTGCCGAAGTTGTGGATGGCGACCGGCCAGGCGATGCTGCGGGAGCGCAGCCGCAGCCACACCGCGAGCAGCGACGGCCCGGCGGTGAGCGCGAAGATCATCGGCTCGAACCCGAACCCCGCGCGGTCGTAGGAGAAGGCGTGCGCGAGCCCGAACAGCGCCGACGACAGGATCGCGCCCCAGCCCCAGTCGACCCAGAGCCGGCGCAGCCGCGCCGGGAAGGCGCGGTCGAGCGCCAGCAACAGCAGCCCGCGGTAGAATGCCTCCTCCTCGAGGCCGGGCATCGTCAACTGGAACGCGACCGACTCGGGCGTCGCCGGATCGCCGGGGAAGGCGAGCGCGAGCGCGACGAACACCGCGGCATATCCGAGCGCGACGACGGCGCACGGACCGACGCTCCCCGGTGCCTGGTGCAACGTCAGGCCGCTGCGTCGCCAGCCGAAGGCGGGCAGCGCCGCGATCGCCAGCGTCGCCGCCAGCGCGCAGACCTTGCCCTGCCAGTTCCATTCCAGCCCGCGCAGAAGATCGGGGATCAGTCCGTAGCAGCGGGTCAGCAGCGCATCGTTGACCAGCACCAGTGCCGCGGCCACGCCGAGCCACCGCCAGGCGACCCGCGTCGCGAGCGAGAGCACCGCTCCCGCCGCGAACAGCATCGCCAGGATCGCCGTCACGCTCGCCAGTCCGTCCACGTCAGCTTCCCCTTCGCTCCGGACCGAGGCTGCTTCGACTCGGCTGTCCGTTCGATGAACGTCGTGACGCAGCTGGAACGAGGCGCTAGGAGCGCCGCGTCCGCAACCTGCTGCGTCGCGGCGCGTTCCGCCCGCGACTTCCGACACGAGGCTCTTGATGACCGATACCGCCACCCAGCCCGCGAACGTCCACGAGGACGGCTCGCCCGAGCGCCTCCAGATCGACACGATCCGGACGCTGGCGATGGACGCGGTGCAGAAGGCGAATTCGGGCCACCCCGGGACGCCGATGGCACTGGCCCCGGTCGGCCATACGCTCTGGACCAGGTTCCTCCGATACGATCCGTCGGCGCCGGACTGGCCCAATCGCGACCGTTTCGTCCTGTCGGTCGGGCATGCGTCGATGCTGCTCTACGCGCTCCTGTACCTGGCAGGCGTCGAGGAGATCGGTCGCGACGGCAAGAAGACCGGCCGCCCCGCGATCGGCCTGGACGACATCGAGCAGTTCCGTCAGCTCTCGTCCAAGACTCCGGGCCATCCGGAATATCGCCATACGACCGGCGTCGAGACGACGACGGGTCCGCTGGGCGCCGGCTGCGGCAACTCGGTGGGCATGGCGATCGCCGAGCGCTGGCTGGCGGCGCGCTACAACAAGCCCGGCTTCACGCTGTTCGATCACGACGTCTACGTGCTGTGCGGTGACGGCGACATGATGGAGGGCGTCAGCGCCGAGGCGGCGAGCGTCGCCGGGCATCTGAAGCTCTCCAACCTGTGCTGGATCTACGATTCGAACCACATCTCGATCGAGGGCGCGACCAGCCTCGCCTTCGATGAGGATGTCGGCAAGCGCTTCGAGGCGTACGGCTGGAACGTGATCCACGTCGACGACGCCAACGACACCGCCGCGCTGACCGCGGCGCTCGAGACTTTCAAGGCGACCGACGACCGCCCGACCTTCATCGTCGTGCATTCGGTGATCGGTTGGGGCAGCCCCAAGGCGGGCAGCGAGAAGGCGCACGGCGAGCCGCTGGGTGTCGAGAACGTCGCCAAGACCAAGGAGGCGTACGGCTGGCCGGCCAAGGACTTCTACGTCCCAGACGGGGTCAAGGAGGCGTTCACCGGCGCGCTGGCTAATCGCAGCCGACCGTTGCGCGAGGAGTGGCAGGCGCTGTTCGCCAGCTACCAGGAGGCTGAGCCGGAGCTCGGCCGCGAGCTCGACCTGATGCTGAAGGACGAGCTGCCGGAGGGCTGGGACGCCGACGTCCCGACCTTCGACGCCGACGAGAAGGGCATCGCCACTCGCGACTCGAGCGGCAAGGTCCTCAACGCGCTGGCAAAGCGCGTCCCGTGGCTGCTCGGCGGCTCGGCCGACCTCGCGCCCTCGACCAAGACCGACATCAAGGGCGCGCCCTCGTTCGAGCCCGACAATTACGGCGGCACCAACTTCCACTTCGGCGTGCGCGAACACGGCATGGGCGCAATCGTCAACGGCATGACGCTCAGCCATCTGCGCGGCTATGGCAGCACCTTCCTGGTGTTCCTCGATTACATGCGCGCGCCGGTGCGGCTGTCGGCGATCATGGAGATCGGCGCGGTGTGGGTGTACACCCACGACTCGATCGGCGTCGGCGAGGACGGGCCGACGCACCAGCCGATCGAGCATCTCGCGACGATGCGCGCCATCCCCGGCCTCGACACGATCCGCCCCTGCGACGCCAACGAGGTCGCCGAAGCGTGGCGCGCGGTGCTGAAGGACGCGAGCACGCCCGCCGCACTGGTGCTGTCGCGCCAGGCGCTGCCGACGCTCGACCGGACGAAGTACGCGCCCGCGTCGGGGCTGGCGAAGGGCGGCTACGTCCTGGCCGACAGCGCCGATGAAGAGGGGGGCGAGCCCGAGGTGATCCTGATCGCGACCGGCTCGGAAGTGTCGCTCGCGGTGAAGGCGCACGACCAGTTGCAGGCTGAGGGCATCAGATCGCGGGTCGTGTCGATGCCGTCGTGGCACCGCTACGAGCTGCAGGACGAAGCGTACAAGGAGAGCGTGCTGCCCTCCGCCGTCCCGGCGCGGGTCGCGATCGAGATGGCGGGCGAGCTCGGCTGGACGCGCTACGTCGGCATGACGGGCAAGACGATCACGATGTCCACCTTCGGCGCGTCGGCGCCGCTGGCGAAGCTTGCCGACAAGTTCGGCTTCACCGTCGAGAACGTGGTCAAGGTCGCCAAAGAGGTGATCGCAGACAATTGAGCGCGTCGCCGCGGCATGACGCTTGGAGAATGATGATGGGTAAGCTCAACGACCTCGGATCGCTCGGCCAGGCGGTCTGGCTCGATTTCGTCGATCGCAAGTTCCTGGAGGCCGGCGGCCTCAAGAAACTCGTCGACGAGGACGGGCTGACCGGCGTCACCTCCAATCCGTCGATCTTCGAGAAGGCGATGGGTCACGGCGACGCCTATGACGGGACGCTTGCCGAGTTCGACCGCGCCCATCCCGGCGCGGCGACGATCGACCGCTACGAGGCGCTCGCCATCCAGGACATCAAGGCCGCCGCCGAGACGCTGCGCCCGGTGTACGACCGGCTCGGGGCGAAGGACGGCTACGTCAGCCTGGAGGTCTCGCCCTACATCTCCAACGACACCGACGCGACGATCGCCGAGGCGCAGAAATTGTGGGGGATGGTCGACCGGCCGAACCTGATGATCAAAATCCCCGGCGTCGCCGCGGGCGTGCCCGCGATCGCGGCGACGATCGCCGCCGGGATCAACGTCAACGTCACGCTCCTGTTCTCGCAGGAGGCGTATCAGGCGGTCGCGCACGCTTATTGCGACGGGCTGGAGGAGCGCGTCCGCCAGGGACAGCCGATCGACCGCATCGCCAGCGTCGCCAGCTTCTTCGTCAGCCGGATCGATTCGGCGATCGACAAGAAGATCGACGAGCTCGGCACGCCTGAAGCGAAGGCGATCCGCGGCAAGGTCGCGATCGCCAACGCCAAGATGGCATATCAATGGTATCTGGAGTTCCTGAAGAGCGACCGTTGGCAGGCGCTCGCCGCCAAGGGCGCGCAGCCGCAGCGGCTGTTGTGGGCGTCGACCGGGACCAAGGACAAAGCCTATCCCGACACGCTCTACATCGACACGCTGATCGGGCGCGACACCGTCAACACGATGCCGCCGGCGACGATGGACGCCTTCCGCGACCATGGAACCGCGGCGGAGACGCTGACGCAGGACATCGACGGCGCTCGACACGTCCTTGCCGAAGCGGATCGGCTGGGGCTCGACCTGCCGGAGGTCACCGAAACGCTGGCGGGCGAGGCGGTGGCGAGCTTCGTCAAGGCGTTCGACGACCTGCTCGGCGCGATCGCGGCGAAGCAGCCCGCGCACGCCTGACCTCCCACGACCCAAGCTTAGGATTGACGGCATGAAACTCGGGATCATCGGCCTCGGCCGGATGGGCGGCAACATCGCGCGCCGGCTGATGCGCGGCGGGCACGAGGCCGTCGTGTTCGATCGCAACCAGGGCAATGTCGACGCGCTGGTCGGCGAAGGCGCGATCGGCGCCTCGTCGATCGACGACATGCGCTCGAAGCTCGACACGCCTGAGATCTGGTGGGTGATGCTCCCCGCCGGCGACCCGACCGAGCAGACGATCGCGGCGATCGCCGAGAAGGCGAAGCCCGGCGCGATCGTCATCGACGGCGGGAACACCTTCTACAAGGACGACATCCGCCGCGCGAAGGCGCTGCGGGAGAAGGGCGTCCACTATATCGACGTCGGCACCTCGGGCGGGGTGTGGGGGCTCGAGCGCGGCTATTGCATGATGATCGGCGGCGACAAGGAGCCGTTCGACCACTGCGACCCGATCTTCGATTGTCTCGCGCCAGGCCTCGGCACGATCCCGCGCACCCCGGGTCGCAACGGCGAGAACGAGGACCCGCGCGCCGAGAAGGGCTACATCCACGCCGGCCCCGCGGGTGCCGGACATTTCGTCAAGATGGTCCACAACGGCATCGAATACGGGCTGATGCAGGCCTATGCCGAGGGCTTCGACGTGCTGAAGGGCAAGTCGTCGGACAAGCTGCCCGAGGATCAGCGATTCGACTTGAACCTCACCGACATCGCCGAGGTGTGGCGGCGCGGCAGCGTGATCTCGTCGTGGCTGCTCGATCTCACCGCGATCGGACTCGCCAAGGACCAGATGCTCGAACATTTCACCGGCAGCGTCGCCGATTCGGGCGAGGGTCAGTGGACGATCGACGCCGCGATGGAGGAAAAGGTCCCCGCCAACGTCCTCACCGCCGCGCTGTTCGCGCGCTACCGCAGCCGCGTCGATCACACGTTCGGCGACAAGCTCCTGTCCGCGATGCGCTTCGGCTTCGGCGGGCACGTCGAGATGCCGCAGTAAGATGACCCTCGTCGTCTGCGACGTCGACGGCACGCTCGTCGACAAGAACAAGACGCTGACCGATGCGACCGTCGCCGCGGTAAAGCGGCTGGCGGACGCGGGCGTCGGCTTCACGATCATCTCCGCCCGGCCGATGTCGGGGATGATGCCGATCGCCGAGCGGCTGGCGCTCGACGTGCCGATGGGCGCATTCAACGGCGGCCTCGTCTTCACCCGCGATGGGCAGATCGCCGAGCATCACACGATTTCCGAGGAGGTCGCGCGCGGCGTGTTCGAGGTGGTCGGAAGCGCGCAGGTCGACCGCTGGGTGTTCGCCGACGACCGCTGGTACGCCTCGACCGACCAGGGCGTCCATGTCGAACACGAGCGCCTTGCGTCGAATCAGCAGCCGGTGATCCGCGACGACTTCGCCGATCTGCTGGGGCGCGCCGACAAGATCACCTTCGTCAGCGACGATCCGGCGCTGCTCGCCAGCCTCGCCGATCAGGTGAAGGCGCGGTTCGGCGATGAGGCGACGATCGTCCAGTCGCAGACCTATTACCTCGACGTGACGGCGCACGAGGCGAACAAGGGCGACGGCATCACCGCGCTCGCCAAGTCGCTGAGCGTGCCGCTCGCCAAGACGATCGCGATCGGCGACCAGGCCAACGACCTCGCGATGTTCGCGCGCGCCGGCCGCGCGATCGCGATGGGCAATGCGACCGATGCGGTGAAGGCACAGGCCGCCGACGTCACCACCGCCAACGACCATGACGGGGTCGCCCATGCGATCGACCGTTTCATCCTCGGGAGAATGATGTGAAGCAGCTCGTCGCCTTCGATCTGGACGGCACTCTCGCACAGAGCAAGCAGGCGATCCAACCCGACATGGGCGAGGCGCTCGCCGACCTGCTCGGCGTCGCCGACGTCGCGGTGATCTCGGGCGGCGACTGGCCGCAGTTCGACAAGCAGGTCGCAAGCCGGCTGCCCGAGCGCGCCGATCTGTCGCGGCTGTGGCTGATGCCGACGACGGGCACCAAGCTCTACACGCACCAGTCGGGCGCGTGGAAACCTGTCTACGCCGAGCTCTTTTCCGAGGAGGAGCGCAAAACAATCATCGACGCCTTCAACGCCTCGCTCGAGGCGACCGGGCAGAAGCCCGAGCAGACCTGGGGCGAGCGCGTCGAGGATCGCGGCAGCCAGGTCACCTTCTCCGCGCTCGGCCAGCAGGCGCCGCTCGAGGCCAAGGAGAAGTGGGATCCGGATTTCGCCAAGCGCAAGGTGATCCAGGCGGACCTCAAGCAGCGGCTCCCCGGCCTCGCGATCAACATGGGCGGCGCGACCTCGATCGACATCACGCGAGAGGGCGTCGACAAGGCCTATGGCCTGCGCAAGCTCCACGAGGAGAGCGGGTTCCCCTTGAGCGGCTTCCTCTTCATCGGCGACGCGATCTTCCCTGGCGGCAACGACTATCCGGCCAAGGAGATGGGGCTCGATACCATCCGCGTCCGCGATCCGAACGAGACGCTGAGCGTCATCGCGACCGTGGTCGCCTGCCAGAAATGAGTTGACGCCCGGCCCGCCATAACGAATGTTATGCTCCGAACCGCGGATCAACCGCGCGCGAGGAGAGGCATGAAGCTGGGATCGGACATCGCCGCGATCGTGACGGGCGGCGCCTCGGGGCTGGGGCGCGCGACCGCCGAGGCGCTGATCGCCGAAGGGGTCAAGGTCGCGCTGTTCGACAAGAACGCCGAGATCGGCCCCGGCGTCGCCGCCGAGATCGGCGCGACCTATGTCGAGGTCGACGTGATGGACCAGGCGTCGGTCGACGCTGGCTTCGCCGCCGCGCGCGCCGCCAACGGGCAGGAGCGGATCCTGGTCAATTGCGCGGGTGGCGGGTTTGGCGGCCCGAACAAGACGGTCGCGCGCTCGAAGGAAGACGGGTCGATCAAGCCCTATCCGGTCGAGAACTACCAGAAAACGATCGAACTCAACCTCGTCGGATCGTTTCGCTGTATCGTCGGTGCGGCGGCGGGGATGATGACGCTGGAACCGACCGCGGACGGTGATCGCGGCGCGATCGTCAACACCGCCAGCGTCGCGGCCGAGGACGGGCAGATCGGCCAGGTCGCCTATACCAGCGCCAAGGCCGGGATCGTCGGCATGACCCTGAACGTCGCGCGCGACCTGATGTCCGACGGCATCCGCTGCAACACGATCCTCCCCGGCATCTTCGACACGCCGCTGCTCGGCCGCGCCAAGCCGCAGGTGAAGGCGGCGCTCGCGGCAGCGGTGCCGTTTCCCAAGCGGCTCGGCATGCCCGAGGAGTATGCGAAGCTGGCGCTGGAGATGATCCGCAACGGTTATTTCAACGGCGAGGACGTGCGGCTCGACGGCGCGATCCGGATGCAGCCGCGCTAGCCGCCACGATCCGTTCGTGCCGAGCGAAGTCGAGGCACATTGCCCGTCCCTCGACTTCGCTCGGGACGAACGGGAGGAGAAGGTCCCCATGAACTTCGATTATTCCGACGACCAGAAGATGCTCAAGGACGAGGCGCGCAAGTTCCTCGCCGCGCGCTGCGACGCCACGGTCGTCCGCGGCGTCCTCGACAACGACGAGCGCGCCTATGACGAGGCCTTGTGGAAGGGCGTCGCCGAACAGGGCTGGCTCGGCGCGGCGATCCCGGAGGAGCATGGCGGGCTCGGGCTCGGCCATGTCGAGCTGTGCGCGCTCGCGGAGGAGCTGGGCCGCGCGTGCGCGCCCATTCCCTTCGCCTCGACCGTCTATTTTGTCGCCGAGGCGCTGATGCTCCACGGCTCGGACGCGCAGAAGGCGAAGTGGTTGCCGAGGATCGCCGCGGGCGAGGCGGTCGGCGCCTTCGCGACCAGCGAGGGGCCGGGGCCGGTCACCGCGCGCTCGGTCCGCACGACCGTTACGGGCGGCAAGCTCAGCGGCGAGAAGATCCCGGTCACCGACGGCGACGTCGCGGACCTGATCGTCGTGCTGGCGAAGGACGGGCTCTACCTCGTCGAGAAGGGCGCTGGCGTGTCGGCGGAGGTCCTCAAGACGCTCGACCCTACCCGTTCCGCCGCGCGCGTTACCTTCACCGACGCGCCCGCCGAACGACTCGGCACCGACGATGGGATTGCCGGGATGCAGACCGTGCTCGACCGGGCCGCGGTGCTGCTGGCGTTCGAACAGCTCGGTGGGGCGGACCGCGCGCTTGAGATGGCCAAGGCCTATGCGCTCGAGCGGGTCGCCTTTGGCCGCCCGATCGGCGGCTATCAGGCGATCAAGCACAAGCTCGCCGATGTCTACGTCAAGAACGAGATCGCGCGCTCGAACGCCTATTACGGCGCCTGGGCGCTCAACGCCTCCGCCGCCGAACTCCCGCTCGCCGCCGCCACCGCGCGCGTCGCGGCGACCGAGGCGTTCTGGTTCGCGGCGAAGGAGAACATCCAGACGCACGGCGGGATCGGCTTCACCTGGGAGGCGGACCCGCAGCTCTACTATCGCCGCTCGCGCCAGCTCGGCCTCGTCGCCGGCGCGCCGGCGCTGTGGCGCGAACGGCTGGTGGCGCAGCTCGAAATGAAGAACGCGGCCTGATGACATCGCACCCACCCGTTCGTCCTGAGTAGCCGCTGAGCACAGCGAAGCGGCGTATCGAAGGACTTGAGGCGGACGGTCCTTCGATACGGGCCTTCGCTTCGCTCAGTCCCTACTCAGGACGAACGGTGGGTTGGAAAGGAACGATCATGGACTTCAACGACTCCCCCGAAGAAGGCGCCTATCGCACCAAGGCGCGCGCCTGGCTCGAGACCAACGCTGCCGAGCACATGGCACAGGCTCACGCCGACGACATGGCCGCCGCCCGCGCGTGGCAGGCGCGCAAGGCCGCCGCGGGTTACGCGCAGATCACTTGGCCCAAGGAATGGGGCGGCGGCGGCGGCACCCCGATCCAGAGCGTGATCTTCGGCCAGGAGGAGGCCAAGCATCCCGTTCAATACGGCTATTTCACGATCGGCCTGGGCATGTGCGTGCCGACCGTGATGGCCTTCGCCGACGACGCGACCAAGCAGCGCTTCGTCGGGCCGGCGCTGCGCGGCGAGGAGATCTGGTCGCAGCTCTTCTCCGAGCCCGCCGGCGGCAGCGACGTCGCCGCGATCCGCACCCGCGCGGTGCGAGACGGCGACGACTGGGTCGTCAACGGCCAGAAGGTTTGGACCTCGGGCGCGCATTACAGCGACTTCGGCATCGTCCTGGTCCGCACCAACCCCGACGTGCCCAAGCACAAGGGGCTGACGATGTTCTGGCTCGATCTTAAGTCGCCCGGCATCGAGATACGCCCGATCCACCAGATGTCGGGCGGCTCGAACTTCAACGAGGTGTTCTTCAACGACGTGCGCATCCCCGACACCCAGCGGCTGGGGAAGGTCGACGACGGCTGGAAGGTCGCGCTGGTCACGCTGATGAACGAGCGGCTCGCGGTCGGCGGCGGCGGCGGCGCGACGCCGAAGGAAATCCTGGCGCTTGCCCGCGAGCTGCCGGCGATGGAGGGGACGCTGATCGGCGATTCGGCGTTCCGCCAGCGGCTCGCCGACTGGTACGTCCAGGCCGAGGGCCTTCGGAACACGCGGATGCGGACGATGACCGCGCTCAGCCGCGGGCAGACGCCGGGGCCGGAAAGCTCGATCGGCAAGATCATCGCCGCCAACCAGCTCCAGGACCTGGGCAACGCCGCGGTCGAGGCGGAGGATCAATACGGCATCATCGCCGACCCCGCGCTCGTCCCGATGAAGGCGCTGTTCCAGTCGGCGCTGATGAACGCGCCGGGCCTGCGCATCGCCGGCGGCACCGACGAGATCCTCAAGAACATCATCGCCGAGCGCGTGCTGGGCCTGCCGGGCGAGATCCGGACCGACAAGGACGCGGCGTTCAAGGATCTGGTGGGGTAACGACCGCTCGTGCCGAGCGAAGTCGAGGCGCCGGGTGTCTCGACTTCGTTCGACACGAACGGGTCAGGTCCAATCCCCCGCGCTCGCCATCCACACCGCCACCACCGCAGCCGCAGCCGTGTCGGCGCGCAGGATACGCGGCCCGAGCGAGATCGGGACGGCGGCGGGCAGCGCCCGAATCGCCACGCGCTCGGCATCGTCGAACCCGCCCTCCGGCCCGACCAGCACCGCCGCCGGACCCCGCCTCGCCCGCATCGCCGTCGCCGCCGGTTCGCCGCCCTGTTCGTCGGCGAAGAACAGCGCGCGATCCTCCGGCCAATCGCGCAGCAGCGCC
Organism: Sphingomonas sp. SP6; assembly: GCF_058313435.1. NCBI lineage: Bacteria > Pseudomonadati > Pseudomonadota > Alphaproteobacteria > Sphingomonadales > Sphingomonadaceae > Sphingomonas > Sphingomonas sp. SP6. The sequence goes on along the minus strand of NZ_JBZFLG010000002.1, from coordinate 662,865 downwards.
GTCAGCGACACGGGCGCGTCGAGCGCGGGCAGCGCGGTCCGCCCGCATTGCTCCGCCGCCTCGATCATGTGCGCGCGCAGCCGATCGAGGTTGAGCTTGTCGACCACCGCGCGCCGGGTCGTCACCGGCTTCAGCCGCGCGACGCCCAGCTCGCACGCCTTCTCCGCCACCCAGTCGATCCGACCCTTCTTGAGCGGCGCCGCGCACAGCCACAGGTCGGGCACCGGCTCGCGCTCGCGCAACCGGTCGGTCACGTCGAGTGCCAGCTCGCGCCTGCCGACCAGCGCGACGACGCCGAGCCACTCGCCGCTCACGTCGTCGAACAGCTTCACCGCGTCGCCCGGCTTCGCGCGCATCACCGCGATCAGATAATGCGCCTGCGGTCCCGCGATCGTCAGCGGCCCCGGCGCCAGCGGCGCGTCGACGAACAGTCGCGGAGCGGAACGGGGCGGCCAGGCCGGAGTCGCGGTCATCGTCGTCCTCTCGCCAGCATCCAGCGCGCGGCCATGAACAGCACGAAGCCCGCGAGCGCCACCCCCATCACTGCCAGCGTCACCCAGCCCGCCACCCGCGCGATCGCGTAGAACAACGCCTCGACGAAGCGCCCGATGGCCACGGAGAGATGGATCACGCCGGCGGGCGCCTCACTTCGCGGCGACCTTGGTCCAGGTCTGCGACTTGCAGGCGAGCCCGGCGATCAGGCAGCCAGTCGCGACCAAGGTGCGCGGGTCGCGCTGCTCCAGCGTCCCCTCGACGCTGCGCCCCAAGTCGGGCACGAACACCTCGCCCGCCCACACGCCGTCGCCATCGCGTCGGAGATCGCGGAACAGCGCGGTGCCGACCAGCCGGTCGGTCCCGCCCGCCGCCGCATCCTCCTTCGCCGCCTCGCTCGCCTGCACCACCGTCCCGCAGAGTCCGCCGCCGCACGGCGCGACCCGGATGCGCACGCTGTCCGCGGCGTTGCGCCAAATGCCGCTCGGGGCCGGCGGCGCCGCCATCGCCGGCATTGCGGCGACCGCGAGCACGGTCATAGGGACACGGGCGAAACGCATGACGAACCTCCATCGGCGCGGGACGTGGAGAAGATAGGTCATGCGCGCACGAAAGCGAGGGCGCTTGCGGCGGCCGGGCGGGTGTGGTGTCTCGGCTGATGCGCACCGACGCCGCCACCTCGACCGACGCGATCGCGCCCGCCAAGCCCCATTTCGTCGTGCTCGACGGATTGCGCGGCGTCGCGGCGCTGGTCGTCGTCGCCTTCCATCTGTTCGAGGCGTGGGCCGGGGGCGATCCGCAGCGGCAGATCGTCAATCACGGATACCTGGCGGTGGACTTCTTCTTCCTGCTGTCGGGCTTCGTCGTCGGATACGCCTATGACGATCGCTGGGGCCGCATGACGATTATGGGTTTCGTGGCGCGGCGGCTGATCCGGCTCCAGCCGATGGTGGTGGCGGGAATGCTGATCGGTGTTCTTCTGTGGCCGTTTCAGCACTTCTCGATCTTCCCCGACCTGGCGAGCGCCACGGCGTGGCAGGTAGCGGGCGTATTCGTCGCGGGATGCCTGATGATCCCGCTGCCCAAATCCGCCGACATTCGCGGTTGGGGGGAGAGTTACACGCTGAACGGGCCGGCCTGGTCGCTGTCCTACGAATATCTGGCGAACGTCGTCTATGCGCTGGTGCTGCGCCGCCTGCCGACGCGGGTGCTGGCACTGCTCGTCGCGGTGGCGGGGACGGCGACGTTGCGCCTGCTCGTCTGGGGCGAGCGGGGAGACCTGATCGGCGGCTGGTCGCTCGATGGCGCGGGCGTGACGATCGGCCTCACGCGAGTGGCCTTTCCGTTCATGGCCGGATTGCTGCTCATGCGGCTGGGCGTGCATCTGCGCAGCCGACACGCCTTTGCTCTCGCCGCGGTCCTGCTCGTCGCCACGCTGGCTGCTCCGCGATTCGGCGGGCGCGAGCAGCTCTGGGTCAATGGCATGTACGAGGCGGCCTGCGTGCTGCTGGTGTTCCCGCTGATCGTCACGCTCGGCGCGGGCGAGCGGGGCGTGGAGGGCGCCGCGCTCCGCATCGCGCGAGTGTTCGGCGACCTCTCCTATCCGATCTACATCACCCACTACCCGCTCATCTACATCTACACCGGGTGGGTCGTCGACGCGAAGCCGTCCGCTACGATGGGCGCGCTGACCGGCATGGGCGTGTTCGCGATCGCGATCGCGATCGCCTTTGCGTGCCTCAAGCGCTACGATGAGCCGGTCCGGCGGGCGATTGCCGCCCGCATCCTCAAACGGCCGGGTAACGCAGCCGGCTGACGAAGCGCGACAGGCTCGGGCGATAGGCCGCGCGGCCGAGCAGCTGCGCCTTCGCCTTCTCGAACCGCATGATCCCCTCGATCCGCCGCGCCAGGAACGCGCTGGTGGCGGCGTGATCCTCGCTGTCGTCGTCGAGGAAGACCTGGATCGTCGCAGTATAGACCGCGCCCAGGATCGCGCGCTTGGTGTAGTGATTGTAGTCGGTCGCCATGTCGCCGGCGGCGCGCCAGATCGCGTCGGCAGTCCGCCACCCGAGCCGCGCCGCGAGCGCAAGGTTCTGCGGCATCGCCAGCACCGCCAGCGCGCGGCGGAGCGATTCGTGGTTGGGGGCGAGCAGCGCCAGCCGGGCCTCGACCAGCCCGGCGATGCGCCCACGGATCTTCATCGTCGCGAGCCGATCGGGCGGGCAGGCGGCGAGCATCTCCGCGTCGACCGTGGTGAACCAAGCGTCGATCATCCGGGTCGCGCCGTCCTTGAAGGCGAGCGCGGCGACGTCGCGGTCGACGCCGATCGCGTCGGCGGCGAGGTCGCGGGCGTCGTCGCCCCAGCCGTCGAATGCGGCGTTGATCGCGATCTCCGGGGCGAGCGCGAGGCGAAGCTCGGGGAGGGTCAGGTCCTGCGTCATGCGGCGTCCTTAGCGCGTTCGGGCGCGATCCGCACCAGGACCAGCGCGACCGCGACCATCACCGCGCCGATCAGGTCGGCGAGGCCCAGCCGCTCGCCATAAGCGGCGCGGCCGATCACCGCCGCGACGACCGGCTGGGTCAGGAGCGCCAGCCCGATGACCAACGGCGAGAGCTGGCCGAGCGCATAGATCATCAGCCCCTGGCCGATCACCTGGCTGCACAGCGCCAGCGCCACCAGCGGGGTCCAGTCGCCGGGCAGCACCCGCTCGCCCAGCACCAGCGCCGCGATCAGCAGCGGTGCGCTCGCGGCGAGGCTGGACCAGGCGAGCGCGGGCAGGGGCGCCATCCCGGCCCGGGCGCGCGCCATCAGGATGAAATAGCCCGCGTATAGGACGCCGGCGGCGAGGCTGAGCAGATCGCCGATCAGGTTCTGCGGCGCGAGCTGGTACGATCGCCCCATCAACAGCGCCGCGCCCGCCGCCGCCAGCACCAGCGCCGTGCCCTGCATTCGCGTCGGCCAGGCGCGCGCGGCCAGAAACCCCCATAACGGATAGACGAAGGTCGCGGCGTTTCCGAACAGTGTCGCATTGGCGAGCTTCGTATGGTGGATCCCGACATGCCAGCTCGCCAGATCCCCCGCGAACAGCAGCCCCGACAGCGCGAGCACGCCCCACAGCCCGCGCGCGCTCGCCAGCGGCCTGCCGCCGCTCGCCACCGCAAGCGCCATCAGCACCGGCGCTGCGAGCCCGATCCGCCAAAAGGCGGCGGCGACCGGCCCGACCTCGGTCATCCGCACGAACCACGGCCCGAAGGCAAGCGCGACATTGGCCGCGATCAGCGCAGCGAACGGACGCACGCTTGCGCGGGATGTAGCTTTTCTTGGGGCGGAGGTCTGATGCACCCCGCCCCCTAACCGCCTATGTCGGCGAAGTCAGGTAGCAAACCGCAACGCGAAAGGGGTTCCATGCCGTCACTCTTCGACCCGATCACATTGGGCGCGATCGAAGCGCCCAACCGCATCCTCATGGCGCCGCTCACCCGCACCCGCGCCACCGCCGACCACGTCCCGACCGAGCTGATGATCGACTATTACCGCCAGCGCGCGAGCGCCGGGTTGATCATCTCCGAGGCGACCGGGATCAGCCGCGAAGGGCTCGGCTGGCCGAACGCGCCGGGGTTGTGGACCGACGAACAGGTGGAGGCATGGAAGCCGGTGACCGAGGCCGTCCACGATGCGGGCGGGCGGATCGTCGCGCAGCTGTGGCACATGGGCCGGCTCGCACGCCCCGACACGACCGGGATGCAATCGGTGTCGTCCGCGGCCGTCCAGGCGCCTTATGCGGTGCCCGACAAGAACCCCTACGACACGCCGCGCGTCGCTACCGTGGACGACCTGAAGCGCATCCAGGACGATTACGCCGCCGCCACCCGCAACGCGCTCGCCGCCGGGTTCGACGGGGTCCAGGTTCATGGCGCGAACGGCTATCTGATCGACCAGTTCACGCGCAACGGCGTCAACGACCGCACCGACGATTACGGCGGCAGCCCCGAGAACCGGCTGCGGCTGATGCGAGAGGTGATGGAGCGCGTGATCGCCGAGGCGGGCGCGGCGCGCACCTCGATCCGCCTCTCGCCCAACGGCGAGACACAGGGCGCGGACGACAGCGATCCCGAAAGCGTGTTCGTGCCAGCCGCGAAGATGCTCAACGATTTGGGCATCGGCTTCCTCGAGCTGCGCGAGCAGTCCGCCGACGGCACCTTCGGCGCGTCCACCGTGCCGAAGCTCAGCCCTCAGATCCGCAAGGTGTTCAGCGGCCCGCTGGTGCTGAACCAGGACTATTCGTTCGAGGCGGGGCAGCGCGATCTCGACTCCGGCGTCGCCGATGCGATCGCCTGGGGCCGCAAGTTCATCGGCAACCCCGATCTCGTCGAGCGCTTCCGCCGCGGCGCGCCGCTCAACCAGGACAATCCGAAGACCTGGTACGCCCCCGGCGCCGAAGGCTACACCGACTATCCGGCGCTCGAGACCGAGGCCGCGTGACCGTCCCGTGCTCCCGCGCCGGCGGGAGCACGGATCACACCGGCACGAACGTCAGCGGCAGCCGGTCGCGGGGCTTGGGGATCGGGAAGATCTCCCAGGCGTTGCCCGCGCCCGGCGCCAGCTCGATCCGGTAGCGCGACAGCAGATGCGCCATCAGGATGCGGATCTGCATCGTCGCGAAGTGCAGCCCGATGCACATGTGCGCGCCGCCGCCGAACGGCACCCAGGCGAAGCGGTGGCGGCCCTTCGACGCCTCGGGCGTGAAGCGCAGCGGATCGAAGCGGTCGGGATCGGGCCAATGCTCGGCCATGTGGTGCGTGTAGGCGGTGTTGACGCCGACGAACGTGCCCGCGGGGATGTGATATCCGCCGTACTCGAAGTCGCGCAGCGCGCGGCGCGGGATCGAGGGCACGGGCGGCATCAGCCTGAGCGATTCCTTGAAGGCGTATTCGGTCTCGACCAGCCGGTCGAGCTGACCGTGCGGGATCGATCCGTCGTTGCTGCCGAGCGACCGCACCTCCTCTCGCAGCCGGTCCTGCCATTCCACGTTGCGGCCCAGCAGCATGACCATGCTCGTCGCCGAGGAGGTGATGGTGTCGTGCGCGGCCATCATCAGGAAGTTCATGTGATCGACGATCGCGTCCGCAGGCAGCGGCTCGCCCGCCTCGTCGGTCGCGCGACAGAACAGCGAGAAGAAATCCTGGCCGTCGCCGTGGCGCCGCGCCGGGATCTCGCGATTGAAGAACTCGACGAGATACTCGCGCGCCTTGACCCCGCGACGCATCGACGTCCCCGGCAAGGGCGAGCGGATCGGCGACACCGACGCCGCGACTTCGTCGACGAACGCTTGATTGATCTTCGACGCCTCCGGCCCGAGCGGTACACCGAGGAAGCTCGCCGCCGCGAGATCGAGGCTCAGCGCCTTGACCGCGTCGTAGAATTTGATCGGCCGGTTCGCCCAGCCGCCGACCTGCGCGGCGATGCCCTTGTCGAGCTGCTCGGCGTAATGGCGCATCGGCTCGGGCTTGAACGCGACCGACAGCGCCTTGCGGTCCTGCCGATGCTTCTCGAAGTCCATCAGCATCAGCCCGCGCGGGAACACCAGGTTGAGCACCGGGCCCCAGCCCTGTTCGGACGAGAAGTTCTTGTCCTTGTCGAACAGCACCAGCTCGTTCGCGTCGGGCCCGAGCAGCACCACCGAATCGCCGCCGAAGCTGTTGTTGCGATAGACCGACCCGTACTTGGCCTGCATCTGCCGCGTGTGCGCGAGCGGGTCCTTGAGCACCTTGAAGGTGTTGCCCACGAACGGCAGTCCCCGCTCGCCCGGGATCGCATCGAGCGAGCGCGGCGCGTTCTTGGGCAACCAGTGCGGATTGGCTTCGATCGTGTGCGCGTAGGGCATGAGGCGGCTCCCGTTACTTACACGAGTATAAGTAAGCCGAGGCCGGGAGGCAACGCCCCAACTCCCGTTCGTGCCGAGCGAAGTCGAGGCAGCCTGTCCCTCGACTTTGCTCGGGACGAACGGGGTCTGTCACCCCAGCCGTTCGCGCAGATCGAGCATCGCCAGCGCCGCGATCGCCGCGCTGCCGCCCTTGTCGAGCTGGGCAGGGTCGGCGCGCGCGATCGCCTGGGCCTCGTTCTCGGTGGTCAGGATGCCGTTGCCGATGGGAATGCCGTCGAGCGTCAGCGCCATCAGCCCGCGCGCGCTCTCGTTCGAGACGATCTCGAAATGGTACGTCTCGCCGCGGATCACCACGCCGATCGCGACGAACGCATCCCAGCGGCCCGCCTCCGTCGCCATCGCGATCGCGCCCGGCACTTCGAGCGCGCCGGGAACGGTCAGCACTTCGTGGGTGTGCCCCGCCGCGTCGATCGCCGCGCGCGCGCCGGCGATCAGCATGTCGTTCAAGTGATCGTAGAAGCGGGCTTCGACGATGAGCAGGTGGGCCATTCAAAACTCCGATCCTTCCCGTTTACGGGGAGGGGAACCGCCGAAGGCGGTGGAGGGGGCTCTCCACAAGCGATATCGCTGGCGGAGAGCCCCCTCCGTCAGCCCTGCGGGCTGCCACCTCCCCGTAAACGGGGAGGATCTACGATTACTCTCCGCCCGTCCCCGGGATCGCGCGCTCGCCGACGATCGACAGGCCGTAGCCCTCGAGCCCGACCAAAGTGTGATGGGTGTTCGACAGGAGCACCATCTCCTCCACCCCCAGTTCGGCGAGGATCTGCGCGCCGACGCCGTAGTCGCGCAACTCCTCGATCTCGGGCGCGCCCGCGCTCTTCCCTTCCGCGCGCAGCTTGATGAAGCGGCTCACCGAGTCCTTCATCGGCCGGTTGATGACGACGATGACGCCGGTGCCCTCTTCGGCGATCAGCTCCATCGATCGCGACAACAACCCGGAACGTTCGGAGGTCTCGCCGAACATATCGACGAACCACGACGCGGTGTGCATCCGCACCAGCGTCGGGTTCGAGGGATCAATCCGACCCTTGACCAAGGCGATCGTCTCGTCCCCGGTCGCCTTGTTGTGGAAGGTGAGCGCGCGCCAGTCGCCGCCCCAGCGTGAGTGGAACGGCAGCTCCGCGCGCTTCTCGACGAGATGGTCGTGACGCCTCCGATAGGCGATCAGGTCTCGGATCGTGCCGATCTTCAAATTATGGAGCTGGGCGAAGGCGACGAGGTCGTCGAGGCGCGACATCGTCCCGTCCTCGTTCATGATCTCGCAGATCACGCCCGAGGGATTGAGCCCGGCCAGCCGCGCGACGTCGACCGCCGCCTCGGTATGGCCCGCGCGCACCAGCACGCCGCCGTCGCGCGCGACGAGCGGGAAGACGTGTCCGGGCGTCACGATCTCGTCGCGCCCCTTCGACGAATCGATCGCCACCGCCACCGTGCGGGCGCGGTCGGCGGCCGAGATGCCGGTCGTCACGCCGTCGCGCGCCTCGATTGAGACGGTGAAGGCGGTCTCGTGCCGTGTCCCGTTGTTGCGGCTCATCAGCCCCAGCCCGAGCTCGTCGACACGGCGCTTGGTGAGCGCGAGGCAGATCAGCCCGCGGCCGTGCTTGGCCATGAAGTTGATCTTCTCGGGCGTCGCCATCTGCGCGGGGATAACGAGATCGCCCTCGTTCTCCCGATCCTCGTCGTCGACCAGGATGAACATGCGGCCGTTCTTGGCCTCGTCGACGATCTCCTCGGGCGAGGACAGATAGCCGTGGCGGAGGCGGGAGACTTCAGCGGGTACGGCCACGATAATGCTCCATGCGTTGGAGATAGCGCGCGAGGACGTCGATCTCGATGTTGACCGCTTGCCCCGACGCGATCCCGCCCAGCGTCGTCATCTGTTGAGTGTGCGGGATGACGTTGACCGCGAAATGGGTGCCGTCCTCCTCATCGCGGACGTCGTTGACGGTCAGCGAGACGCCGTCGATCGTCACCGAGCCCTTGGGCGCGAGGAAGGGTGCGAGCGCCGCATCGACCCGGAAGCCGATCCGCTTGGAATCGCCTTCGGGACAGACGCCCAGCACGGTCGCGACCCCATCGACATGTCCGGTGACGATGTGCCCGCCCAGCTCGTCGCCGAGCTTCATCGCGCGCTCCAGGTTGAGCGCGCGGCCCTCGTTCCACATGCCCTCGGCGCTGCGGCTGAGGGTCTCGCCCGAGACGTCGACGGTGAAGCGGCCCGGCGCCTTGTCGACCACGGTCAGGCACACGCCCGAGCAGGCGATCGACGCGCCCATGTCGACGGTAGCCGTGTCATAGGCGGTCGCGATGGTCACGCGCGTGTCGCCACGCCGCTCCACGCGCTCGATCCTGCCGACGTCGCTGACGATTCCCGTGAACATCCTATCCTCGCGCCCGCTCGTAGACTTCGAGCCGATCGCTGCCAAGCGCGCGGGCGTCGGTCGATCTCCACCGTCCATGCGTCTCTGTCAACGTTATCAGATCGAGCGAGGCGAGCGAAGGCAGGCCGCCGCCGATCAGGACCGGTGCGCGGTAGAGGAGAAGGCGGTCGACGAGATCCGCCTTGAGGAACGCCGCCGCGGTCTGCGCCCCGCCTTCGACGAGGAGGTGATCGCCGGGGAGGGCGGCGATGTCGGCTGGCCGAGCGATCCGAAGAACTCCGCCACCCCGGCTTGAGGCCGGGATGACGGTGGAGGAGGAGAGCATCACCCGCGCTGGCGACCGACCCTCCATCCCCGCCAGCCGCACGTCGAGTCGCGGCGCATCCGCCTCCCACGTCCCGCGCCCGACCAGGATCGCCTCGTGACGGCTGCGTTCGAGATGCGCGTGCGCGCGCGCTTCCGGTCCAGTGATCCAGCGGCTCTCGCCGGACGCCAGCGCGATGCAGCCGTCGAGCGAGGTGGCGAGCTTGAGCGTCACGAACGGCCGCCCGAACCGCCGCCGCGTCAGAAATCCGGCCATGCTCCGCGCCGCTTCTTTGGCGAGAATACCGATCCGAGTCGCGACTCCCGTCGCCTCAAGGCGCGCCAGCCCCGCGCCGTTGGTCCGCGGATCGGGATCGCGCAGCGCCGCGACCACGCGCGCCACTCCCGCCGCGACCAGCAGGTCCGCACACGCCGGCCCGCGCGGTGACTGATGCGCGCACGGCTCGAGCGTGACGTACGCTGTCGCGCCCCGCGCGCGCTCGCCCGCTTCGGCCAGCGCCATCGCCTCGGCATGGGGACGCCCGCCTGCTTGCGTCCAACCTCGCCCGACGACGATCCCATCGCGCACGATCACGCAGCCGACATTGGGATTGGGCGCGGTCCGCCCGCGGGTCCGCTCGGCGAGCGTCAGCGCCGCGCCCATCCAGCGCTGATCGGCGGCTTCGGTCAGATCCCGTACTTCTTCAGCCCGTCGTCGAGCGTCTTGAACTGCGCGCGCGTTTGCGCCTCACGCTTCTTCTGCTCGGCGGCGTCCTTGTCGCGCTGGACCTGATCGATCTTCTGCTGAGCGACGATCTCGGCATCGGTGCGGTCGGCGCGCCATTGATGGACGTAGATGATGTTGGGCCGATATTCGGGCGCGATCGTCGAATCCTTGACGAACAGGACCAGCACGCCGCCGGTGATCGCCAGCGCCGCCATCATGAACCAGAGTTCATGCGGCGGGCGCGACGCCAGATAGCGTCGCAGGTCGAGCAGGGCGCGCAGCGGCGAGAAGCGGGCGAGGAATCGCATGCGGCAAAAGATAGGGCGGGGCGGGCGCTCGGGCCAGCCCCGCCCGTCCGCGGGTCATTCCGGCATGACGAACCGTACCGTCAGCTCGCGCCACGCCTCGATCGCAACGCCGTCGCGCGTCGCCGGACGGAAGCGCCAGTGGGCAAGCGCCTGGCGCCGCGTCACCGTCCAGAAGGCTTCGCTCGCCGCGGCGATCCGCTCGATCTGACGGACCCGTCCGTCGATGCCGACGAGCACCCGCACGCTCACCAGCCCCTCGCGCCCCGCGCGCTGCTCCGACGGAGGATAAGGCGGCTGGAAGTCGCGGGCGTAGCGCGCATCCATGGTCGCGCCGATCGTCACCGGTGTCGGTGTCGGTGTCGGCTGCGGCGGCAGGATCGTGATCGGATCGAGCCCGGCACCCGCGGCCGGGCCGGGGACCGGGGTGATCGTGAAGGGCTTGTCGTCCGGCGCGATCAGATCGCTCGTCACGATCGGGTCGGGCCGAGTCACACGTTGAATGGGCATCTGGACGACGGGTTCGATCTCGGGCTCCGGTTCAGGCTTGGGCTGGGCGAGCGGGATGTTCGTAACGATGAGTGGCGGACGGAACACCTCGCGGATCGCCGGTGAGGAGATCACCAATCCACTCACCATCGCCGCGCTCAGCCCCAGCGCCGCCAGCGCGCTTCCCAGACGGAAACCATGCGCGCCTTCATATCGTCCCGTATCCATCGTGACCTCTCCTGTTCTCCTAACCGGGCTCCCGGCGCATGCGATGTTACACCATAACACGGGCAGCACAAGCGGGACCTGGGCCGTCTGGCGCCGCCTCCATCACCTTCCGAGCCGCGCCAGCGCCCGCTCGCGTCCGATCAGCGGCAGCAACCCGGCCATGTCGGGGCCGTGATCGCGCCCGGTCAGGGCACGGCGGAGCGGCAGGAACAGCGCCTTTCCGCTGCGTCCGGTCTCCGCCTTGAGCGCCGCGGTGAGCGCGTGCCACGGGTCCGCAGACCAATCGATCTCGCCCGCGACCCGCGCCGCCGTGCCGAGGTACTCGGCGTCCCCACCCGGCTCGGGCGCGTCGATCGGCCCCTCGATCACCTCCCACCAGTCCGCCGCCTCGGCGACCGTCTTCAGGTTGGGCCGAACCGCCAGCCACTCCGCCTCGCTCATCCCGGCGGGCAGACGGGCCGCGACACGGGCATAATCCAGCCGATGGACGATCCGCGCGCTCAGCGCCGCCAGCTCCGCCTCGTCGAACCGCGCCGGCGCGCGTCCGAACCGCGCGAAGTCGAACGTTTCGATCAGCGGCTCCGCTTCGGCGAACGGCTCGACCGGGTCGCTCGTCCCGATCCGCGCGAGCAGTGCGCGCACCGCCGCCGGCTCGATCCCGGCTTCGCGAAAATGATCGACGCCGAGACTGCCGAGCCGCTTCGACAGCTTTCCCTCCGTCCCCGTCAGCAGCGCGGCATGCGCGAAGGCGGGCGCGGGCGCGTCCATCGCGGCGAACATCTGAAGCTGGAGCGCGGTGTTCGAGACATGGTCCTCGCCGCGCACGACGTGCGTGACGGCGAGGTCGACATCGTCGATCGCGCTCGGCAGCATGTAGAGCCACGACCCGTCGGCGCGCCGCACCACCGGGTCGCTCATCGTCGTGGGATCGAACTGCTGCGGCCCACGAACCAGATCGTCCCAGGCGATCGGCGAGTCGTGGTCGAGCCGGAATCGCCAGTGCGGCCGCACTCCCTCCGCCTCCAGCCGCGCCCGGTCGGCGTCGCCGAGCAAGAGCGCGGCGCGATCGTACACCGGCGGCAGACCGCGCCCCAGCTGGACCTTGCGTCGGAGCTCCAGCTCCGCCTGGGTCTCGTACGCCGGATAGATCCGTCCCGCCGCGACCAGCTCGGCGAACCGCGCCTCGTACCGCGCGAACCGCTGCGACTGCCGCACCTCGTTGTCGGCGGCCAGCCCAAGCCACGCGAGGTCGGCGCGGATCGCCTCGACGAACCGCTCCTCGCTCCGCTCGGCGTCGGTGTCGTCGATCCGCAGCAGGAACCGCCCGCCGGTCTTTCGCGCCCACAGCCAGTTGTGGAGCGCGGTGCGGATGTTGCCGACGTGAAGGCGGCCGGTCGGAGAGGGGGCAAAACGGGTGACGGTCATGGCGGACGCCTCTAGGCCGCCCCCTTTGCGCTTCAAACCCCCGGCCCCTATGGCGGCGGATCGAAAGGGCGCCTCACATGAAACTGATGACCGGCAATTCCAACCTGCCGCTCGCGCGCGACATCGCGCGGTATCTCGAGCTGCCGCTGACCGACGCGCTCGTCCGTCGGTTTGCGGACGAGGAGGTGTTCGTCGAGATCCAGGAGAATGTCCGCGGCGAGGACGTGTTCGTGCTCCAATCGACGTCCTATCCGACCAACGACAACCTCATGGAGCTGCTGATCATGACCGATGCGCTCAAGCGCGCGTCGGCCCGGCGGATCACCGCGGTCCTCCCCTATTTCGGCTACGCCCGGCAGGACCGGAAGCCAGGGCCGCGCACCCCGATCTCGGCCAAACTGGTCGCCAACCTGATCACCGTCGCGGGCGCGGACCGGGTGCTGTGCGTCGATCTCCACGCCGGGCAGATCCAGGGCTTTTTCGATATCCCGACCGACAATCTCTACGCCGCGCCGGTGATGTCGGCCGACATCCACGCGCGCTTCGGCGAGAAGAACCTGATGGTCGTCTCCCCCGACGTTGGCGGCGTGGTGCGCGCGCGGGCGCTGTCGAAGCGGCTCGACAACGCCCCGCTCGCGATCGTCGACAAGCGCCGCGAGCGCGCGGGCGAATCAGAGGTGATGAACATCATCGGCGACGTCGAGGGGCGGTTCTGCGTCCTGATCGACGACATCGTCGACTCGGCGGGCACGCTCTGCAACGCCGCCGCGGCGCTCAAGGAAGCGGGGGCGGAGGACGTCGTCGCCTATGTCACCCACGGCGTGCTCTCGGGCGGGGCGGTCGCGCGGGTCGAGGCGTCGGCGCTGCGCGAGCTGGTGATCACCGATTCGATCGGCAGCCACGAGGTGATCGCCGGCGCCAAGCGCATCCGGCACCTGACGATCGCGCCGCTGCTGGCGGAAGCGATCCGGCGGATCAGCGACGAGGCGAGCGTGTCGAGCCTGTTTGACTGAGGTCTGCCGCGGGCAAAGCCCGCGTCGTCGGCCGAGCTACGCTCGCCGGCCGGGCCGAGGCGTTCGCTGCGCGAACGGCGCGGGCGTGGCCGCGCCTACGCCTCGCCCAGCGCGACGATGTGATCGAACACCGCCGGATGCAGCGGCTTGGTGAAGGCGCAGCCGTAGCGGTACTTGTCGCGCCACGCGACCACCGCCTCGAGCCCGGCGAGGCCCGGCAACGTCAGCCACACGGTCGTGCCCGGCCAGAGCGTGAAGCTGGTCTGCGCGCGGAAGCCGGTGGTGGAGAGGTCGACGACCTCGATCTCGAACCGGGTGGTGCCGCGATCGCGCAGGTGGGCGCGCATCTTGACCGCCTTGCGCAGCGCGTGGCGGGCTTCCTCGCCTTCACCCGGAGTCGGTAGCGGTACAGGGTGGTCCATGCCCCGCGTCATGCGCCCCGAACGTTACTTTTCGGCAAACGCGCCCGACCGGACCGCGGCCGGCGGGCGCACGCCGGCGCGACCGCGGCGCTTGAGCTCGGCCTTCAGCGCCTCGGGCCTGGGGGCGACCAGGAAGCCGAAGCTGACCGTGCCCGCCTTGGTCCCGACGACGTGATGCAGCCGGTGCGCCTGGACGATCCGCTTCATGTAGGAGGAGCGCGGGAGATAGCGGGTGCGGACCCGCTCGTGCACGATCACGTCGTGGAAGCCGAAATAGATCGCGCCATAGCCCGCGATCCCCGCGCCGATCCACGCCCAGCCCTGCCACCAGCCGAGCTGGACCCCGCCCAGGATCAGCACGATCGACGGAATGGCGAAGATCACCCCGTAGAGGTCGTTGAGCTCGAACCGGCCGGTGCGCGGCCGGTGGTGGCTCTCGTGGAGGAACCAGCCGGGGCCGTGCATCACCCAGCGGTGCATGACATAGGCGAAGCCCTCCATCCCGGCGATGGTGGCGACGAACAGGGCAAGACCGAAGGGCCAGGGCATCGTCCTTCTATAGGAGCTTGGGCGGCCGGCCGCCACCGGGGGGAACGGCCGCGCGGCCGCAACGCGCCCGGCCGGCTCGCCCCCTGCGGCCGGGAACGAGCGGCTAAGGTCGCCGCCGCTCGCCGCCCAACACCTGCGCGCGCATCATCCGGCGCACGCGACCCGGCATCCAGCGCGCGCCGAACGCCAGCCGCCGCGCGGTGCTGCCGACATAGGTGCTGCCGACATAGGTGTGGACGGCGTCGCCGTGGACCGCGCGCCCGCGCCGGTGATCAGGATCGCCGTCATTCGTCCGTGCTCGTCGGCCGCCCCTTGAAGCCCTGCGCGACCACGAACCACTCGACCGAGCCCTTGCGGCTGGCGGGGGGCTTGGCGTGCTTCACGGTCGTGAAATGGCGCTTCATCTCGGCGACCAGCGCCGAATCGGCGCCGCCCGCGAACACCTTCGACACGAAGGCGCCGCCCGGTCGCAGCACCTCGATCGCGAAGGCGTGCGCCGCCTCGACCAGCGCCATCGTCCGGAGCGCGTCGGTCTGCGCATGGCCGACGGTGTTCGCGGCCATGTCGGACAGCACCAGATCCGCCTCGCCGCCCAGCGCGTCGGACAAGGCGGCGGGCGCGGCATCGGCCATGAAGTCGAGCTGGAGGATGGTGACGCCGTCGATCGGGTCGACCGGGAGCAGATCGATCCCGACCACCACCGCCTGTGGCTGGACGCGGCGGACGACCTGGCTCCAGCCGCCGGGCGCCAGACCCAGGTCGATCACCCGGCGTGCGCCCTTGAGAAAGCCGAAGCGCTCGTCGAGCTCGACCAGCTTGTAGGCCGCGCGGCTGCGATAGCCTTCCGCCTTGGCACGGCGGACATAGGGATCGTTGAGCTGGCGTTCGAGCCAGCGCGTCGACTGCGGCGAGCGGCTGCGCGCGGTGCGGACGCGCTGGCGCCCCTGGATCGGCCCCCTCACGGCCGGCTCGCCATCAGCCGGCGCAGGATGCCTTCGCGGATGCCGCGGTCGGCGATGCCGAGCCGCTCGGCGGGCCAGAGATCGAGGATCGAATCGAGGATCGCGCAGCCAGCGACCACGAGATCGGCGCGCTCGCGGCCGATGCACGGCAGCGCCGCGCGCTCGTCGAGGGTCTTGCCCGCCAGTTCGGCGCTGATCCGGCGCATCGCGGCGGCCGGGGCGATCAGCCCGTCGACGGCGGAGCGATCATATTGATTGAGCCCCAGGTGGACGCTCGCGAGCGTCGTCACCGTTCCCGAGGTGCCGAGCAGCCGCGGGTTGACGGGGCTTGTGGGAAGCCGCGCGGCGAACGGCGCGAAGCTGGCCGCGACCAGCCGCTTCATCTCGGCATAGGGAGCCAGCCCATGGGTCGGGCCGCCGGTCGATTCGGTCAGCGAGACGACGCCCCAGGGCGCGGAATGCCAGTCGACCACGGTCGGGATCGTCGGCTTCGTGTCGACCAGCACCAGCTCGGTGGAGCCGCCGCCGATATCGAAGATCAGCGCCGGGCCGTCGCCCGGCTCGATCAGGACGTGGCAGCCGAGCACCGCGAGCCGCGCCTCCTCCTCCGCCGAGATGATGTCGAGCCGGATGCCCGTCTCCTCGCGGACGCGGGCGATGAAGTCGGCGCCGTTCGACGCCCGCCGACACGCCTCGGTCGCGACCGAGCGGGCGAGCGTCACCGGGCGGCGGCGGAGCTTGTCGGCGCAGACCTTGAGCGCGGCGAGCGTGCGCGCGATCGCCGCGTCGGAGAGCCGCCCGCTGGTGGCGAGCCCCTCGCCCAGCCTCACGATCCGGGAAAAGGCGTCGACCACCGCGAAGCCGTCGCCCTGCGGGCGCGCGATCAGCAGCCGACAATTGTTGGTGCCCAGATCGAGCGCGGCGAATTGCCTGGGATACCCGCCGGACCGCGGGGCCTGAGCCGGTCGACCGTCCTCTGACTGCGGCCGATACGGCATGTCGGGGACCGTGCCCATGCCGTCATGCTTTCTGTTCTGTCCGTCGCGGGCGAGATCGCCCGTTCGGTGTCTGGCGGTGAAACTAGCCGACGCGCCGGTCCGCGGCAAGGTTGGCGCTCGGCGGTGGCGCGGCGGGCGACGCGCGACGATTGACAAGCGGGCGAGCCCGCGCCTAGAGGCGCCCGCCTAGTTGCCCGATCCTCTAATGGTAAGAGAGCGGACTCTGACTCCGTCAATCAAGGTTCGAATCCTTGTCGGGCATCCATTTCCTTCAGCTTCGATCGCGGGGAGCGTGCCCTCCGGCGCGGTGCGCGAGCGCGTGCTGGCGAACCGATCCGGTTAAAACGGGTTGACAGCGTCACGCTGTTCAGGTACATAACAGGAACGCTGAAGATTCGCGAGTCGGGTTGCGGCGACGGTGCGAACCGGGCCGCGGCGGCGCCGCGTCGTCGGACGGGCTGACGCCCGCCCGTCGGTCTCGCGCGAGTCAGCCGGACACACGCCGGCTGCCGCGCTTCGGCGAACGCTGAAGTATCGTGAGTCGGGCGGGGCCGACGCGATCTTCGGCGAATTCGAGAGTGGTGAAAGCGGCCGGGCGGCGCGGGGGTGGGGTCCCTCCGCGGCGTCCGGCCGTGATGCGTGGGGGATGGGCGATGGCGAAGCGCAAGGCTTTCAGTTTCACTCAAGGCGTACGGGACACGTTCCTCTCCCGGCTGTCCGTGACGGCGAATATCCGAGCGGCGGCGGAGGCGGCGGGCGTTTCGAGAACGACGGTCTATCACCACCGGCTGATCGACCCGGCGTTTGCGCATCAGTGGCGGATGGCGCTGCTGGCGGGCTACGACCGGATCGAGCTGGCGCTGATCCGTCGCGCCCTGGGATTGAAGGACGAGCAGGAGGACGCCGAGATCGGCGGACTCGATGTCGATCTCGCGCTCAAGCTGCTCAACCGGTACAAGCCGGTGGTGGCGCAGGCGACGAACGACGCGGTGGCGGCGACGTTTCGCGCGTCGCGCGATGCTGCCGCGGCGCTGCTGCTGAGCAAGCTGCGCACTCAGTCGCGTCGGCTGGGTCTGCCGCAGTCCGTTCCATCAGAAGCGCTGCTGCTCGTCGATGGCGCGGCGACGGGCGCGTGAAGCGGGGTGACGAGCTGCCGCGCCTGATCGCATGGCTGGCGACGCTGCCGCCCGAGGCGCAGGAGAGGATCGTGGCAGGGCTGCCCGACGCCATGACGCGGACGCTCAACGAGGAGTGGGAGGCTTGGGCGCTCAAGGGACAGGCCCCGCCGCCCGGCGACTGGCGGGTGTGGCTGATCCAGGCGGGGCGCGGGTTCGGCAAGACGCGCGCGGGGGCGGAGTGGGTGAGCGGGTTCGTGCGCGCCACGCCCGATGCGCGGGTGGCGCTGGTCGGGGCGACGATCGACGATGCGGTGCGGGTGATGCTCAAGGGGCCGAGCGGGGTGCTGACGGTAGCGCGCGACGACGAATGGCCGGCGTGGCGCGCGCAGACGGGCGAGGTGCGCTGGCCCAACGGAGCGGTGGCGACGGTCTATTCGGCGGAGGCTCCGGAGAAATTGCGTGGGCCGGAGCATCATATCGCCTGGTGCGACGAATTGGCGAAGTGGCGCAACGGCGACGCGACCTGGGACAATCTGCGGCTAACGATGCGGCTGGGGGAGCAGCCGCGGGTGCTGGTAACGACGACGCCCAGGACCAATGCGCTGATGCGACGGGTGATCGCGCTGGCGGAGAAGGATGGGGCGTTTGGGCGCGGGCGGACGGGGGACAATCCGTACCTGCCCGAGGCGTTCGTCGCGGCGATGGCGGAGACCTATGGCGGGACGCTGCTGGGGCGGCAGGAGCTGGACGGCGAGCTGATCGCGGAGGTGGCGGGCGCGCTCTGGTCGCGCGCGCTGATCGAGCGGCAGCGGCGCGAGATGATTTGCGAGCGGGTGCGGGTGGTGGTCGGGGTCGATCCGCCCGCCGGGGTCGGCGGCGATGCGTGCGGGATCGTCGCGGTGGCTCGGGGCGAGGACGGCTGCGCCTATGTGATCGAGGATGCGAGCGTGGTGGGGGCCTCGCCCGAGGGCTGGGCGCGCGCGGTGGCGGGGTGCGCCGAGCGGGTCGCGGCGGACCGGGTGGTGGCTGAAGGCAACCAGGGCGGGGAGATGGTGCGCAGCCTGCTCAGGGGCGCGTCGCGGCGTCTGCCGATCACGGTGGTCCATGCGCGGCACGGGAAGGTGGTGCGGGCCGAGCCGGTGGTCGCGCTCTATGAGCGCGGCGAGGCGTGGCACGCGGGAGTGTTCCCGGCGCTGGAGGACGAGCTCTGCGGGCTGGTGCGGGGCGGCGCGTACGAGGGGCCGGGCCGCTCGCCGGACCGGGCGGATGCGTGCGTCTGGGCGATGACCGAGCTGATGCTGGGCGGCGGGGGAGAGGTGGCGGTGCGGGGGTTGTGAGGGGGTGCGCTAACGCTCAAAAGGCGACGCTTGATCAGGGAAGAGCGAGTGCGCGATCATCGCCTACGGGGAACAAGCCGCTGTCCTCTTTAAAGCCTGCCGCACGCCAAATGCGGACTGCGTAGCGCCCAACCTCGTCCCGATCTTCCGTCGCGAACGTGTCGGTCCTCTCCAAAAGCTGGCCGAGGCGGCGGCGCACTTCGCCTGAATCGAGCGGGTCAGGCATAGCATCGATGTCACGGATGCTGTCGTCCACTGCCGCCCGCAACGGCGCTTGATCTTCTGGGGTGTCGGCACCTGTATACTCGCCATGCGGCGAGAACTTCGTTTCTTGCAGGATCGTCATGAGCGCGGGTCTGTTATGCGGCGTTCCGGGCGGCGAAGCGCTGCCACAGGCGGCAAGGACCGTCAGGGCTAAAGCGGCGAGTCGCAAGCGGTGCATGGCCGCAGAATGGCGCGGCGGCGGGTGCGCGGCAATGTCCGCTCACCCCCAAACCCGGACATTCGCGCCGGTCTAGGCACGGTTGCCGGGGGCGGGTGCGGCCCGTATCGCCTGACGGATGAGCTATCTCTTCCTCGGGATCGCGATCGTCGCGGAGGTGATCGCGACCTCGTTCCTGAAGCAATCGGAGGGGTTCACGCGCGTCGGGCCTACGATCGTGGTGGCGATCGGCTATCTGGTCGCGTTCTTCTGCCTGTCGCTGGCGCTCAGGACGATCCCGACCGGGGTGGCCTATGCGATCTGGTGGGGGGTCGGGACGGTGACGATCGCGGGGATCGCCTGGGCGTTTCAGGGGCAGAAGCTGGACGGCGCGGCGGTCGCCGGGATGGCGATGATCGTTGCGGGGG
The DNA here is from genome assembly GCF_058313435.1 of Sphingomonas sp. SP6. Classification (NCBI taxonomy): domain Bacteria; kingdom Pseudomonadati; phylum Pseudomonadota; class Alphaproteobacteria; order Sphingomonadales; family Sphingomonadaceae; genus Sphingomonas; species Sphingomonas sp. SP6. Next base: position 643,322 of record NZ_JBZFLG010000002.1, on the reverse strand, counting down.
TGCTGGTGATGAACCTGTTCTCGAAGACGGCGGGGCATTGATGATCCCGCGCGAGAAGCTCGGCGAGACGGTGGCGCCCGAGGGCGAGGTGCTGGGGCTGTACCGGCGGGGTGGGGATTACTTCATCACGCTGGGGCGCAACGAGCTGATGACCTCGCGGATGAGCGGGTCCGAGGAGGCGCTGGTCGATCTGGCGTGTGGCGGGCTGGGCGATGGCGCTCGGGTGCTGATCGGCGGCTATGGGATGGGGTTTACGCTGCGGCGGGCGCTGGCGGTGCTGGGGCCGGGCGTCGAGGTGACGGTGGCGGAGATCGTGCCGGCGATCCTCGACTGGGCGCGGGGGCCGATGGCGGAGCTGACCGCGGGCGGCCTCGACGATCCGCGGACGCGGGTGGTCGAGGGCGATGTCGCGGCGGTGATCCGCGACGGGCCGTGGGACGCGATCCTGCTCGATGTCGACAATGGGCCGGACGGGCTGACGCGCGCAGGGAACGACCGGTTGTACCGCGCAGGCGGGTTGGCGGCGGCGCGGGAGGCGCTGCGGCCCGGCGGGCGGCTGGCGGTGTGGTCGGCGGGGCCGGATGCGGCGTTCGCGAAACGGTTCGCGAGCGCGGGGTTCGCGGTGAGCGAGCATGTCGTGCGGGCGCGGCAGAACGGGAAGGGGCCGCGGCACGTGATCTGGGTGGGGGTGCGCTCCTAGCGCACGGGTCCTTCGAGACGGCGCTTCGACAAGCTCAGCGCCTCCTCAGGATGAGCGGAGGGTAGAATGAAATTGTTCGGGTGGAAGCCCGGGCGCGTCGAGGCGCGTCCGGCGCTCGCGCGTGCCGGTTTGATCGGGGCGGCGCAGGGGGCCCCGTTCGCATTTGGGCCGCAGGGGTATGAGGCGCAGGTGCGCGCGGGGTATCTCGGCAATCCGGTGGCGCAGCGGGCGGTGAAGCTGGTCGCCGACGGTGTCGGGGGGACGCCGTTCGATGCGAGCGAGACGACCAAGGCGCTGGTCACCACGCGGGTGCTGGGGACGGTGGCGGCGCAGCTGCTGCTCCACGGCGATGCGTTCGTGCAGGTGCTGCGCGGGGCGGAGGGCGAAGCGGTGGAGCTGTTCGCGCTGCGGCCCGAGCGGGTGGCGGTGGAGGCGGACGGGTTCGGGTGGCCGGCGGCGTATCTCTACCGGGTCGGAGCGAGGACGGCGCGGTTGCCGTGCGAGGAGGTGATCCACCTGCGGGGGTATCATCCGCTCGACGATCATTACGGGCTGGGGTGCCTGGGCGCGGCGTCGGGGGCAATTGCGGTCCACAATGCGGCGAGCGCCTGGGCGAAGGGCTTGCTCGACAATGCGGCGCGGCCGTCGGGGGCGCTGGTCTACGATCCGGGGGACGGTTCGGCGCTGTCGGCGGAGCAGTTCCGGCGGCTGAAGGCGGAGATGGAGGCGGGGTTCGCGGGCGCGGCCAATGCAGGGCGGCCGATGCTGCTCGAGGGCGGGCTGAAGTGGCAGGCGCTGTCGCTGACGCCTGCCGATCTCGACTTCGCCGAGACCAAGGCGGCGGCGGCGCGTGAGATCGCGCTCGCCTTCGGGGTGCCGCCGATGCTGCTCGGGCTGCCGGGGGATTCGACCCATGCCAATTACAAGGAGGCGAACCGGGCGCTGTGGCGGCTGACGGTGCTGCCGATGGCGGAATGGGTGCTGGGCGAGCTTTCGCGCGGGCTGGCGGGGTGGGTCGCGGACGCCGCGATCACGGTCGATCCCGACAAGGTGCCGGCGCTGGTCGAGGACCGCGAGCGGCTGTGGCGGATGGTCTCCGCGGCGACCTTCATCAGCGACGAGGAGAAAAGGCAGATGACGGGGTGGGCGAAGTGACCGGCTCGGTCTTGGCGCAGCTGCTCGCGCAGGGAAGCGAGCGCGGTGCGGACCTGGCGACGCTGCGGGCGATCGCGGAGGAAGCGGGGGAGTTGGGAGCAACGCGGGCGCTGACCCGGCTGGGCCTCGCCGACGAGGGGGCGACGCGGGATGTGGCCGAGCTGCGCGAGCTGCTGGGGGCGTGGCGGGATGCGAAAAGGTCGGCGTGGAAGTCGGTCGCGGGGTGGGTCTGCGCGGTGCTGCTTGGGGTGCTGGCGATGAAATTGGGGTTCGGGGAGTGGGTGAAGTGATCCTGCTGCGAACGCTTCCGACTGCCCCTCTCCCCGACCAGCGCGGGGTTGATCGCGCCCCGCGCGATCAAAGCCATGCCGGGGGCATGGCTGACCCCGCGCTCCCCGCAAGCGGGGAGAGGGAGAAGACGGTTCGCATCACCGGTTATGCCGCTGTGTTCGGGCTGGTGGACCGGGTTGGCGATGTGATCCGCGCCGGGGCGTTCGGGGAGGCCTCGCCGGTACCGCTCTTGTGGCAGCATCGGGGTCCGCCGGTCGGGGAGATGCTGGCGATCGGGGAGGATCCGCGGGGGGTGTGGATCGAGGCGGATGTCTCTGATCCCGAGGTCGCGCGGCTGGTGCGGTGCGGGGCGCTGCGGGGGCTTTCGGTCGGGTACCGTGCTCGGGTCGTCGAGCAGGGGGCGTATCGGGCGATCGTGCGCGCAGAGCTGGTCGAGGTGAGCCTGGTGGCGGTGGCGATGCAGCCGCGGGCGAGGGTGACCAGCGTCGATTGAGTTTTGCCGGGGGTTGGGCGGACTGCCCCTCTCCCTTCCGCCGGTCTGCGACCGGCTCCCTCCCTCTCCCCGCAAGCGGGGAGAGGGAATATTGGAGAATATCATGAGCGAAGTGATGGTGCGGCCGGCGCTGGAAGGCGCCGGGCGGGGGACGGGTGCGTTCGGCGGCTTCGTGCGAACGGGGCTGGCGCTGGAGACCAAGGCGTTCACCGGGGTGACGGGGGACAGCGGCGGCTATGCGATCCCCAAGGAGATCGACGCGGTGATCGACGCCGCGCTCAAGGCGGCGAGCCCGATCCGGTCGGTGGCGAACGTCGTCCGGGTGGGCTCGGCGGGGTATCGCAAGCTGGTGACGACGGGGGGCACGCCGAGCGGCTGGGCGGCGGAGACGGGCGCTCGGACCGAGACCGCGACGCCGACCTTCAACGAGATCGCGCCGCCGATGGGCGAGCTCTACGCCAATCCGAGCGCGTCGCAGGCGATGCTCGACGATGCGACCTTCGACGTCGAGGAGTGGCTCGCCGGCGAGATCGCGGCCGAGTTCGCCAAGGCGGAGGGGACCGCGTTCGTGAGCGGCAACGGGACCAACCGGCCCAAGGGGTTCCTCCAGCAGCCGACTGCGACGACGGGCGACGCGAGCCGCGCGTTCGGGACGCTCCAGTATCTGGCGAGCGGAGCCGCGGGGGATTTCGGCAGCGCGCCGCAGGAGCGGCTGATCGACCTGGTGCAGGCGCTGCGCGCGCCGTACCGGCAGGGCGCGGTTTGGGTGATGAACGCGGCGACGCTGGCGCGCATCCGCAAGTTCAAGACGTCTGATGGCGCGTTCGTATGGCAGGCGAGCCTGTCGGCGGGGCAGCCGGCGACCTTGCTCGGCTATCCGGTGATCGAGGCGGAGGACATGCCGGATATCGCGGCGAACTCGCTGTCGCTGGCGTTCGGCAACTTCAAGCTGGGCTATGTCATCGCGGAGCGGAGCGAGACGGCGATCCTGCGCGATCCGTATTCGAACAAGCCGTTCGTCAATTTCTACGCGACCAAGCGCGTCGGCGGGTGCGTGACGAACAGCGAGGCGATCAAGGTGATGAAGTTCGCCGCAGCCTAGCTTCGGATTGCGCGAGCAATCCGAAGACTCGGCAAGGCCGGGCAGCGAGGACGGCAACGCCGTCCTCGTCTGACGGGCTTGCCGCGACTTGGCACGGTGCGGGATGACCGCCCGTGCCCCTCCACCAGCTTCGCTGGTCCCCCTCCCCGAGCAAGCTCGGGGAGGACTGGAGAAGATCATGACAATATCTCCAATTTCCGGCGCGGCGCTGGCCTCGGCGGTGGCGGCGGTGCGCGCGTTTCTGCGGATCGAGGGCTCGGCCGAGCAGGCGGTGGTGGAGCAGGCCGCGGCGTCCGCCATCGCGATCGGCGAGGCGTTCACCGGGGCGCTGTTCGTGCGGCGCGGCGTCGAGGAGCGGGTGCCGGCCGCGAGCGGATGGGCGGCGTTGGCGGAGCAGCCAGTGGCGTCGATCGACGCGGTGTTGGATGCGGACGGCGTGGCGCTGGCGGTCGAGGCCTATGCGGTCGACATCGACGCCGAGGGGCGGGGGTGGGTGCGGCTGACCGGTGGGTCGGCGACCCTCACCGTGCAGTATTCGGCGGGGCTGGCCGTGAGCTGGGACGCGCTCGATGCGCCGCTGGCGCAGGGCGTGGTGTTGCTGGCGGCGCATCTGTTCGACCGGCGCGATGCGGGAGCGCAGCCGCCGGCGGCGGTGGCGGCGCTGTGGCGGCCGTATCGGCGGATGCGGCTGGCGTGGCCGTCTCGCTCGGAGGTCGCGGCGTGAGCGCGGGGGCGGCGATCCAGGCGGCGGTGGTCGCGGCGCTCAAGGCGCGGGACGAGTTCGCGGGCGTGGCGGTGTTCGATGCGCCGCCGGTGCGGGGCACGGTTCCCTATGCGGTGGTCGGCGAACCGGAGCTTCGCGATGCGAGCGCGAAGGGGCTGGTCGGGCGCGGCGGCGTCGTCACCGTGAGCTTGCACGACGCCGGCGAGCAGCCGTGGCGGATGCGCGCGCTGGTCGGAGTGATCGCAGAGGCGGTCGAGGCGATCGCCGGCGAGCTGGGCGGCGGATGGCGCGCGACCGGCTTCGTTCTCGCGCGCGAACGGGTGGTGCGGGCGAGCGCGCGTGACCGGTGGATGGCGATGAGCGAGTTCGCGGTGCGGGTGTGGCGGGTGGATGGGTGAGGGAGCCCACTCACGCCTCCCCGGCGAAGGCCGGGGCCCAGTAACGACGCAGCCCGAGACTAGGCCCCGGCCTTCGCCGGGGAAGCGGATAGTGCTGCCCGGGTGACGATTTGGGGAGAGATAACATGGCGGTGGAGAAGGGATCGGCGTTCCTGTTGAAGGTCGGGGACGGGCAGCCGTCGCCGACCTTCTCGACGGTCGCGGGGATGCGGACGACGCAGCTCTCCGTCAGCGGCGAGGCGGTGGTGGTCACCAACAAGGATTCGGGCGGGTGGCGGCAGTTGCTGTCGGGCGCGGGCGTCAGGAGCGTCGCGGTGTCGGCGGCGGGGGTGTTCACCGGCTCGGCGGCGGAGGCGCGGGTGAAGGCGAGCGCCTTGTCGGGCGTGCTCGACGATTACCGGCTGACCTTCGAGGGGGGCGAGACGATGACGGGCAAGTTCCTGGTCACCCGGCTGGATTATGCCGGGGATTTCAATGGGGAGCGGACCTACACGCTGTCGCTGGAGAGTTCCGGCGCGGTGGTGGCGGCGTGATCCTTCGATACGCGCCTTCGACTGCGCTTCGCTCCGCTCAGTCGCTACTCAGGACGAACGGAGGTGAGGCATGAGCGCGAATCCGGTGCGGGGCGAGGCGTCGTTGCGGGTCGGCGGGGTCGAGGTTGTGCTGCGGCCGACGTTCTCGGCGCTGGTGGCGGCGGAGGGGGAATTGGGGCCGCTGTTCGCGCTGGTCGAGCGGGCGGCGTCCGGCGGGTTGGCGCTGGCCGAGACGGTCGCGCTGTTCTGGCATTGCCTGCACGACGCGCCCGAGGGGGTGACGCGCGAGCGGCTGGGGGAGGCGGTGGTGGCGACCGGGCTGGCGGGGGTGACGCCGGTGCTCCGGGTGCTGCTGGCGCAGATCTTGGGGGGGCGGTGAGTCCGCCCGATCCTCCCCGTTTACGGGGAGGTGTCAGCGAAGCTGACGGAGGGGGCTCTCCTCCTCTAGCGGCCCGAGGAGGAGAGCCCCCTCCGTCTCGCTGCGCTCGCCACCTCCCCGCAAGCGGGGAGGATTTCAGTGGGGCCGCGCTGCGCCTTGCCGGTCTGGCCGGGGTGGCGTTCGGGTGGTCGCCCGACGCCTTCTGGCGGGCGACGCCGGCGGAGTTGGGGGCGTTGGTGCGCGCGGTCAGCGGCGATGCGCCGGGGGTGGATGCCTCGGTCGTGGCGCGGCTCAAGGAGAGGTTTCCCGATGGATGACGAGATCGACCGGCTGCTGGCCGGGATGCGCGGCGATGCGAGCAATGTCGCGCGCGAGGTGGCGGCGTTGCAGGCGTCGCTCGACGGGCCGCTGGCGGCGGGGGCGGCGCGCGCGGGGGCCGCGATCGAGACCTCGCTGCTGCGCGCGGTCAGGACCGGCAAGCTGGGGTTCGAGGACCTGCGGCGGAGCGCGCTGTCGGTCATGGACGCGATCGCGGCGTCGGCGCTGCGGGGCGGAATCGACGGATTGCTCGGCGGCGGTGGGCTGGGCGCGGCGCTGGCGCTGCTGGTCGGGGGTGCGCCGGGGCGGGCGACGGGCGGAGCGGTGTCGCCGGGGCGGCCGTACTGGGTCGGCGAGCGCGGGCCGGAGCTGATCGTGCCGGCGTCGGCGGGAACCGTGGTTCCGGCAGGCGGGGCGGCGCGCGAGGTGCGGGTGGCGATCACGGTCAATGCGGCCGCGGACGCGGCGCCGGCGGCGCTCAGGCAATCGAGCCGGCAGGTCGCGCGCGCGGTCCGTGCGGCGCTGATGGAGGCGTGAGATGGGGTGGTGCCTGGTGAGCGACGCCAAGGGTCGGGCCGAGGGGACGATGTCGCGGTTCGACCCGGTCTATTGGACGGTCAATTTCCCGCGGCCGATGATGGCGGCGGTGACGACGATCGCGGCGGATGCGCTTCGCGTCGATGCCGTGTTCTACCGGCAGGACGATCTGGCGGGGCTGATCTGGGAGGCGGAGGATCGGCACGACCATCCGCTGCTCAGGTACGGGACGGCGCGGGACTTTCGCGGCTGCCGGCTGAGCTTTCGGTGGCGGTCGGCGGGGGTGCGCGCGCTCGACGCCATCAACGGCCCGGTGCTGACGATCGAGGGGCGCGACGCGGGGGGCGTGGCGCGGTCTTGGTACGTGCGGTTGTGGAATTATGCGGTCGGGTCGCCCGAGGATGCGGCGGTGGCGATCGACTTCGCGCACGTCGACGGCGGGTTCGCGCTGCCGGGGGAGGCGGATCCGGTGTGGGCGGGGGATGTCGACCGGATGTTCGTGTCGCTGGTGCCGCCCGGCTATACCGGGGCGGATGCGCCGCTGGCGGTGGCGGCGGAGGGGTGGGCGGAGCTGTCCGCGATCCGCTGCGACGGGCCGGGGGCGGTGCTCTCGGTCGGCGACGCGGTGCTGCCGGAGCATTCGCTGGGGATCGCGACCGGGTATGACGATGCGTACAACCTGACGCCCGAGCGGGTGCTGCGGCAGGCGCTGGCGCTGGGGTATCGCGGGGCGATCGATCACTACGTGGGCATGAGCCACTCTTTCCGGCTCGACGGGGGGATGGTGACGACGAACGGCGGGGCGCTGAACGTCGCCTGCGCGGCGTGGCACCGGGATTTCGCGACGCGGGCGAAGACGCTCGGCTACGATGTGATCTGGTCGGTGTCGTACGAGCTGTTCGCGGAGCATTGCCCCGATGCGTGGAAGCAGCGGTACGCCGACGGCTCGCCGGCGCTCACCGGGTGGGAGCCGCCCTCGGCCCTGCTGTCGCCGGTGAACGGCGCGGCGATGGCCTATGTGCAGGCGGCGGCGCGGGCGTTCGTCGGGATCGGCGTGGCGGCGGGGCTCGCGCCGAAAGTCCAGGTGGGCGAGCCGTGGTGGTGGACGTCGGCCGACGGGCGCATCGCGCTCTATGACGCGGCGGCGGTGGCGGCGTTCGCGCCGGTGCCGATCGCCGATGTGCGGGGGGCGCTGACCGGGCCGCAGCGGAACACGCTCAACCGCGCGGGGACGCGGCTGGCGGCGTCGACCGCGGCGCTGACCGCGGCGGTGCGTGCGGAGCATCCGGGGTGCGCGACCTATCTGCTCGCCTATCTGCCGACGGTGCTGGATCCGGCCGCGCCCGAGCTGAAGCGGGCGAACCTGCCGCTGGGGTGGGCGCCGCCGGCGTTCGATGTGCTCCAGCTCGAGGATTACGACTGGGTGACCGCGGGGCGGACGCGCGACAGCGCCAAGGGTGCGGCGGAGGCGACGGCGCGGCTGGGCTATCCGGCCGAGGCGCAGGAGTATCTGTCGGGGTTCGTGCTGCGGCCGGAGGACGCGCGGCAGTGGAAGCGGATCGTCGCGGCGACGGGGGCGGCGCGCGCGCGAGGGGTGCGGCGGGCGTACCTCTGGGCGCTGCCGCAGGTGCTGCGCGACGGGCTGGTGGTGTGGGACGGGGAGGACGAGATGGACGCCTTCGACGACGTGCTGTTCCCGATCGCGCTGGGGCGCGAGGCGGAGGTCGCGCCGGAGTTCCGGACGAGCGTGGTGGCAAGCGCGGCGGGGTACGAGACCCGGAGCGCCGCCTGGGCGGAGGCGCGGACGCGCTACGACGTCGGGGCCGGGGTGCGCAGCGAGGCGGATATCCAGACCTTGCTCGCGTTCTTCCGGGCGCGGATGGGACCGGCGCGCGGGTTCCGGCTGCGCGATCCGTTCGACAGCGAAGGCGTCGGCGAGGTGCTGGGCGAAGGCGACGGAGTCGAGACGCGGTTCGCGCTGGTGCGGCGCTATGGCGAGACGACCCGGCGGGTGACGCGGCCGGTCGCAGGCTCGGTTCGCGTGTTCCTCGACGGGGTCGAGACGGCGGCGTTCGCCGTCGACGGCGGGATCGTCGCGTTCGATGTCGCGCCGCCCACCGGCGTGGTGGTGACGGCCGGCTTCGCGTTCGACGTGCCGGTGCGGTTCGCGCAGGACCGGCTGAGCGTGACGCGCGCGACCTTTCTGGCAGGCGAGGCGGCGAGCGTGCCGCTGGTCGAGGTGCGGGAATAGGTCTTCGGACCCTTCGAGACGGCGCTTCGACTTCGCTCGGCGCCTCGTCAGGATGAGCGGGGTGAGGGATGGCTGACATTTTGGCGACGGTGGCGTTCGCGTGGACGATCGCGCGCGTCGATGGGGTGACGATCGGGTTGACCGATCATGATCGCGATCTGGTGCTCGACGGCCTCGTCCATTGTGCCGCGCCGGGGATGGTCCCGTCGGCGGTGGCGCGGCGGGACGGGCTGGAGGCGGATACGATGGCGCTGGCGGGCGCGCTGATCGCAGGCGCCATCGCCGAGCGCGATCTGCTGGCGGGACGGTGGGACGGGGCGCGGGTGCGGCTGCGCGCGGTCGACTGGACGACGGGCGCGACACTGGCGGAGCTGGGCGGCGGGACGATCGGGGCGGTCGAGCTGTCCGAAGGCGGGTTCTCCGCCGAGTTGCGCGGGGCGGCGGCCGCGCTCGACACGCCGGTGGCGGAGGAGACCTCGCCGTTGTGCCGGGCCGAGCTGGGCGACGCTCGGTGCCGCGTGGCGATGGCGGGCCGGCGGCGGTTCGCGCGGGTGCTGGCCGCCGACGGCGCGGTGCTGACGCTGGATGCCGCGGAGCCGGTGGCGGGGGCCTATGCCGGCGGGCGCGTGCGGTGGTTCTCTGGCGAGAACTGCGGACTGGAGGATGCGGTGGCGGGGTCGGACGGCGCGGCGGTCACGCTCAGGATGCCGCCGCGCTTCGCGCCCGAGCGCGGCGCGCTGGTGCGGCTTGGGGAGGGATGCGACCGGACGATCGCGACCTGTGCGGGGCGGTTCGGCAATGCGGCGAACTTCCGCGGCGAGCCGTACCTGCCGGGGATCGACCTGCTGACGCGCTATCCGGGCGGATGAGCGCGGTCGTGGCGCGGGCGCGGGCGTGCCTGGGGGTGCGCTTCCGCGCGCAGGGGCGCAATCCGGCGCATGGGCTCGACTGCGCGGGACTGGTGGGGGTGGCGCTCGACGTCGACCTGCCGGCGGACGCGCCGCTCCGATGCGCGGATGTCGCACGGATGATGCGCGGCGCAGCGGCATTGGGGCTGCACCGGGTGGACGGCGCGCGGGCGGGCGATGTGGTGCTGTTCGCGAGCGGGCCGGGGCAGTTGCATCTGGGGGTGCTGAGCGACGGCGGGGTGATCCACGCCGATGCGGTGGCGCGGCGTGTCGTTGAGCGCGCGGGGGCGCCGCCGTGGCCGGTGCTCGCGATGTGGCGGAAGGAGGGGTGAGCGATGGCGACGCTGGTGCTGACGGTCGTCGGCGGGGTGATCGGCGGGCCTGTCGGGGCGGCGATCGGCGGGCTGGTCGGCAATGCCGTCGACCACACGATCTTCGCGCCGCCGGGGCGCGAGGGACCGCGGCTGACCGAACTGTCGGTGCAGACCTCGTCCTACGGCACGCCGATCCCCAAGGTGTTCGGCCGCATGCGCGTCGCCGGATCGGTGATCTGGGCGACCGACCTTCGGGAGCATCGGTCGACCGACGGCGGCGGCAAGGGGCAACCCTCGACGACGAGCTACAGCTACTCCGCCTCGTTCGCGGTGGCGCTGTCGTCGCGGCCGATCGTGTCGGTGGAGCGGATCTGGGCGGACGGCACCCTGCTGCGCGGCGCCGCGGGCGACTGGAAGGCACAGACGGGGTTCCGGCTGTACCCGGGCGACGAAGCGCAGACCGCGGACCCGCTGATCGCTTCGCTGGAGGGGGCGGGGCTGACGCCGGCGCACCGCGGTGTCGCCTATGCGGTGTTCGAGGACCTGCAACTCGCCGACTTCGGCAATCGCATCCCGTCGCTGACCTTCGAGGTGACCGCGGACGCCGCGCCGCCGACGATCGCGGAGATCGCGGTGGAGATCGGCGCGGGCGCGGTCGCGGCCGAACCGCTGGCCGCGACGCTGGCCGGCTTCTCCGCTTACGGCGACAGCGCGCGCGGCGTCGCGGAGCTGCTGGCGCGGGCGGCGGGCGGATGGTTCGCGGCCTCGGCGCACGGCGTGGCGCTGCGGGCGGGTGGGGGCACGACCACCGCGGTCGAGGACGCAGGGTTCGGCGCGGATGCGCCGCGACGGGGGCGGACGATCGCGCCGATCGAGACGGTGGCGCGGACGCTGGCGGTCTCTCATTATGACCCGGCGCGCGATTACCAGACCGGGATGCAGCAGGTCGCGCGCCCCGGCTCCGGCTCACGGCCTGAGCGGGTCGAGCTGCCGGCCGCGCTGGACGCGGGCGCGGCGCGGACGCTGGCCGCGGCGATGCTGGCGCGCGCGGAGACCGAGCGAGTGCGGCGGACGGTGTCGCTCGACCTGCGTGGGGCGGCGATCGCGCCCGGCGAGCGGGTGACGATCACCGGCGAAGCGGGGACATGGCGGGTGGCGGCGGCCCGGCTGGAGGGGATGGCGGCGACGCTGGAGCTGACGCCGCTCGCGCCGGCTTCGGTGCCGGTCGCGTCGACCCCGGGGCGAGCGCTGGGCGCGCCGGACCGGGCAATCGGCCGGACGGTGCTGCATGCGTTCGAGCTGCCCAACCTGGACGACACGCTGCTGAGCCAGCCGCGGGTGCTGATCGCGGCGGCGGGAACGGGCGAGGGGTGGCGGCGCGCGGCGCTGCTGACGAGCCTGGACGGCGGGGCGACGTGGAGCGGCGCGGGATCGACCGCCTTGCCCGCGACCATGGGGACAGTGGCGCTTGCGCCCGGCGACGGGCCGTCAACCGTGCTCGACCTGGCGAACGCGATCGAGGTCGAACTGCTCCACGACGCGATGTCGCTGGCGAGCGTCGATGCCGCCGCGCTGGATGCGGGCGCGAACCTGGCGGTGGTCGGCGGCGAATTGCTCCAGTTCGGCGTGGCGACGCAGCTGTCGCCGACGCGGTGGCGGCTGACGCGGCTGCTCCGCGCGCGGCGCGGCGTCGCGGCGGCGCATGCCGCGGGCGAGCCGTTCACGCTGCTCGCGACCGAGAGCGTCGCCGCGGTGACGCTGCCGACCACGGCGATCGGGTCCGCGCTGCGCGTGCTGGCGAGCGGAGTCGGCGATGGCGGCGATCCGGCCGAGACGGCGCTGGCGATCGCCGGCGTGTCGGTCGCGCCGCCCGCCCCGGTGCGGCTGGCCGCCGAGCGGCGCGACGACGGCGCGACGCGGCTGACCTGGATCCGCCGCAGCCGGCTGGGCTGGGCGTGGCGCGACGGCGGCGACGCGCCGCTGGGAGAGGAGCGCGAGGCGTACCGCGTGACGATCGCCGCCGACGGGACCGAGCGGACGCTGACGACGACCGCCGCCGAGGCGCTCGCGACCGCGGCGGAGACCGCCGCCGGGGCGGAGGTGACGGTCCGGCAACTGGGAACCGCCGCCGAGTCCGTCGCGGCGCGGCTCTCGCTGTCGTGAGCAGCACCAGCAGAGGAGGAGGATGACGTGAGCGAGACCGTACGGTTCGCGCTGCCGCTGATCGACGCCGGGCAGGCGCAGAAGGAGGTGACCCACAACGAGGCGCTGACCGCGCTGGACCTGATCGTCCAGGCGTCGGTGGTCGATGTCGGGGTCGACGCGCCGCCGCCGTCGCCCGCGCCGGGCCAAGCGTGGGTGGTGGGCGGATCGCCGAGCGGCGCCTGGGCGGGGCATGCCGGCGCGGTCGCCGGCTGGACGCAGGGCGGCTGGCGCTTCGTCGCCCCACGCGAGGGGACCGAGGTGTGGTGCGCGGCCGCCGGGTGCGCGGCCCGGTATCGCGGCGGCGCATGGGAGACGGGCGTGGTGCGGGGCACGGCGCTGGTGGTCGACGGCACGCGGGTGGTCGGGCCGCGGGCGGCGGCGATCCCGGACCCGAGCGGCGGCCCAACCCCCGACCCGCAGGCGCGGTCGGCGATCGCCGCGATCCTGGCGGCGCTGCGGGGGCACGGGCTGATCGCCCCGTGAGCTCCGCCGCGCCAGCGGGGTGTGGCTGTGAGGCAACACTCGGGGCTTTTGTCAACTTGACGGAAACGAACGTTCGGATAGAAGGTTTGCGCTGTCTGAATGGACACCTGAGAAAAGGGGATTATTAATGCGCAAGCTTGCCGTTGGACTGGCGCTCGCCACCACCGCGCTCGCGTCGCCCGCCCTCGCCCGCGATGATTCGTGGTACGTTGGCGTCGAAGGCGGCGGGATGATCGTGGAAGATATCAAGTACGATATCAACGTCGTTAATGGGAACGAGAACGCCAAGGTCAATCACGACTACGGCTGGGACGTCGGCGGCAACCTGGGCTATGATTTCGGTGCGTTCCGCATCGAGGCCGAGGTGGGCTACCGCTCGGCGACCATCGACGGCTATCGTTCGAACGTCGCCACCCCAGGCGCACTCGGCGGCAGCGTCGTCTCGTTCCCGGCTGGCACCTACAGTGGCGCCGGCGGCCGCACCTCGGCCTTGTCCTTCATGCTGAACGGCATGCTGGACTTCGGTGACGACGACGGCATCCAGGGCTTCGTCGGCGGCGGTGTCGGCGTCGCGCGCGTCAAGGCGCGCTATGCGGTCCAGCCGCAGCTGAGCTTCATCAACGACAGCGACACCAAGTTCGCCTATCAGGGGATCGCGGGTGTCCGCGCGCCGCTGACCGACCATGTCGACGTGTCGTTCAAGTACCGGTTCTTCACCGTCGAGGATTTCCGCGTCACCGACATCGGGCCGCGCAACTTCCAGGGCCGGTTCCGGTCGCACTCGCTGCTCGGCGGGCTGACCTACAACTTCGGCGAGCCGGCCGCTCCGCCGCCGCCGCCCCCGCCGCCGCCGCCGCCTCCCCCGCCGCCGCCGCCGCCTCCTCCGGCCGTGACGTGCTCGCCGGGTCCGTTCATCGTGTTCTTCGAGTGGGACAAGTCGGACATCACCCCGGAAGCCGGGTCGATCCTCGACAATGCGGTCACCCAGTATCAGTCGTGCGGCAACGCGCAGGTGATGCTCGCGGGCCATGCGGACCGCTCGGGTTCGGCGTCGTACAACGTCGGCCTGTCGCAGCGCCGCGCGGATGCGGTGAAGGCGTATCTCTCGTCGAAGGGCATCCCCGACGGCGTGATCTCGACCGAGGCGTTCGGCGAGAGCCGCCCGCGCGTCGAGACCGCCGACGGCGTCCGCGAGGTGCAGAACCGCCGCGTGGAGGTCACCTACGGTCCGGGTTCGGGCCAGTAAGGCGATCGCTCAACGAGCAGACAAGGGGAGGTCGGCAGCGATGCCGGCCTCCCTTTTCTTTTGCGCAGCCGCAATGCCGCCGGCCGGATGGCGCGACGCCGACCCGGCGGCTGTGGGCTCCGACAGCATCGCCGCATGAGGCGCTCCGCCGAGCCGGCGATCCCATCCGCGGCGCTTTCCAGCGCCGACGGCCGGCGGTAGACCGCGACGATGCTTTACCTCGCCCTCAAGGCCGCGATCTCGGGCGTGCTGATCGCCATCGCATCGACGCTGGCGAGGCGCTACCCGGGGTTCGGCGCGCTCGTCGCGTCGCTGCCCCTGGTGTCGGTGCTCGGGATGATCTGGCTGTGGCGCGAGCAGCCGGACGCGCCCAACATGGCGCGGCATGTCGAGGCGACCTTCTGGTACGTGCTGCCGTCGTTGCCGATGTTCCTCATCATCCCCGCGTTGCTGCGTGACGGCATCGGCTTTCGGGCCGCGCTGGCGCTGGGATGCGGGGTCACGATCCTGCTCTATGCCGCGGTGACGACGTTCGGGCCGCGGTGGGGGCTGCGACTCTGACGCGGGTCGGGCTGCTCGGCGGATCGTTCAATCCCGCGCATTCCGGGCACCGCGCCATCACGCTCGCGGCGATCCGCGCGCTGGGGCTCGACGAGGTGTGGTGGCTGGTGTCGCCGGGCAATCCGCTCAAGCCCGCCGCGGGGATGGCGCCGTTCGCGGCGCGACTGGCGTCGGCGCGGCGGATGGCCCACCGCGCGCCGATCCGGGCGCGCGATCTCGAGCGACGGCTCGGGACGCTCTATACGGTGGACACGGTGCGGGCGATCGTCCGCCGCTATCCGCGCCGGCGCTTCGTGTGGCTGATGGGGGCGGACAATCTCGCGCAGTTCGACCGGTGGCGGGACTGGCGCGGCATCGCGCGCACGCTGCCGATTGCGGTGATCGCGAGACCGGGCTATGACGTTCCCGCCCACGCGGCCCCCGCGATGGGCTGGCTGCGGCGCTTCCAGCGGCCCGTGCGCCAGGCCAAGGACTGGACGTCGTGGAGTGTCCCCGCGCTCGTGATGCTGCGGTTCCGCCCCGATCCGACCTCCGCGACGCGGATCCGCGCCGCCGACCCCGCCTGGCATGCGCGCGGCATCCACCCCATATTCGCCGCCAGACCCTTCACCCAGGAGTGACCTTGCCCGCTTCCCAACCCGCCTTCCGATCGCCTGACGCCGACAGCGTAGCGGTGCTCCACCGGCTCGTCCTCGACAGTCTGGACGACGACCAGGCGGTCGACACGATCTCGATCCCGCTCGCGGGCAAGTCGACGATCGCCGACCACATGGTGATCGCGAGCGGCCGGTCGACGCGCCAGGTCGCGTCGATGGCGTCGAAGCTGGCCGAAAAGATCAAGGGCGAGTGCGGGCGGCCGGTGCGGATCGAGGGGCTGCCGACCGCCGACTGGGTGCTGATCGATGCAGGCGACGTGATCGTCCACCTGTTCCGCCCCGAGGTCCGCAGCTTCTACAATCTGGAGCGGATGTGGTCGTTCGGCGAAGCCCCGGCGGCGGGACCGGGCGAGGTCGCGGGAACGGCCTGACGCGCGTTCGACAATCGCGCGGGCACTGCTAGACCGGGGCGATGCTGCTCCATATCGTCGCGCGCGGGCGGATCGGGCGGTCCGCCGAACGGGAGCTGGTCGAACGCTATCTGGGACGGATCGCCTGGCCCACACGGGTGACCGAGCTTCCCGATCTCGGCGGGCGCGTCCCCGACGTTGCGGCGCAGACGCGGACCGTCCTGCTCGACGAGCGCGGCGAGGTGCTGCCGTCGACCGGCATCGCGACGCAACTGGGGCGGTGGCGGGACGACGGCGTGCGCGAGGCGCGGTTCCTGATCGGCGCGGCGGACGGCTTCGGCGAGGCCGAGCGCGCGGGGGCCGACCTGCTGCTCTCGTTCGGGCGCGCGACCTGGCCGCATCTGCTGGCGCGGGCGATGCTGGCGGAGCAACTCTACCGCGCGACGACGATCCTCGCCGGCCACCCGTACCACCGCGAGGGATGATGCGGCGCGCGCTCTTGTTCGTGCTGTTGCTCGCGGGGCCGGGAGCTTTGGCGGCGCAGGGCGGCGCATCCGCGGATCGGCGGCAGCTCGCGCAGGCCAAGGCGGCCTCGGCGGCCGCACAGGTGCGCGCGGCGGCGCTGGACCGCGCCGCCGCCGCCGAGCGCGACGCCGCGGCGCGGGCGCGGACCGAGGAACAGGCGGTGGCGACTCGGGTCGAGCGCCGGGAGGCCGATCTCGCCGCCGCGGAGGCGCGGGTGCGGATCGTCGATGCGCTGCTCACGGCCCGGCGCCGCGATCTCGCCCGGCGGCAGGCGCCGGTGGCGCGGCTGCTCGGCGCGTTGGGGATGATGGCGCGCAGCCCGACGATCGCGACCGTTGCGCGGCCCGGCTCGATGGACGACCTGGTTCATCTGCGCGCGGTGCTGGGGAGCGTGACGCCGGTGGTGCGGGCGCGGACCGCGGCGCTGCGGCGCGAGCTGGCGCAGATCCGGCGGCTCCGCGCCGACGCGGGGGTGGCCGCGCAGGCACTCGCCGACGGCCGGGCGGCGCTGGTGCGCGAGCGGCAGGCGTTGGCGGCGCTGGTGGCCGCGCATGCCGGACGCGCCGACACGCTGCGGCGGCGCGCGCTGATTCAGTCGGATCGCGCGATCGCGCTGGGCGAGACCGCGCGCGACCTGGTCGACCGGATGGATCAGGCGGGCGACGCGGCGCAGACCGTGCGCGACCTGGCGACGCTCACCGGACCGCCCGGCTCGGCCGCAGCGGCGGGGGGACGACCATACCGGCTGCCGGTCCGCGGGCGGCTGCTGACCGGGTTCGGCGAGGTGTCGCCCGACGGCGTGCGTGCGCGCGGGCTGACCTTTGCCGTCGCCGGCGGCGCGCCGGTCACCGCGCCGGCGGCCGGGCGCGTGCTGTTCGCCCGGACCTTCCGCGGCTACGGCGTCGTCGCGATCCTCGACCACGGCGAGGGCTGGCGGACCGCGCTGATCGGACTGGCGTCGGCATCGGTGCGACCCGGCGCCCAGGTCGCCGCGGGCGCGCGGGTCGGCGTCGCGGGGGGCGGACGCGCGCCGATTGTGACGGTCGAGCTCTATCGGCGGGGACGGCCCGTCGACATCGCGGCGCTCGCCTCGTGAGCGCTTCAGCCCGGGTTCACGGCGGCTGCGCTTCCGTCGGACGGGATTTGCCGCTACGCTCGAACGACCGCTGACACAGGACCGCTGATGCGCGCCAAGCTCTTGAAATCCGCCGCGATCGGCGGCGCTCTCCTCCTGGGCACCGCCGCGCTCGCCGCCGGCACCGAAACGGCGCGGGCGATGGACCAGTTCGTCCAGGTGTTTGCAGAGGTGAAGCGCAACTATGTCGACCAGGTCACCGACCAGCAGCTGATCGAGGGCGCGATCCAGGGGATGCTGTCGAGCCTCGACCCGCATTCGAGCTACGTCAGCAAGCTCGACTTCGACAACCTGAAGATCATGACCGAGGGCAATTACGGCGGCCTCGGCCTCACCGTCTCGATGGAGGACGGCGCGGTCAAGGTGATCGCGGCGCAGGAGGATACGCCGGCCGACCGCGCGGGGATCAAGTCGGGCGACTATATCACCCACATCGACGGCAAGCTGCTGTTCGGCGGGACGCTGGACGAGGCGGTGACCGCGATGCGCGGCAAGGCCGGCACCAAGATCGCGCTGACCTTGGTGCGTCCGGGCCGCGACAAGCCGATCGACGTGACCGTCACCCGCGAGGTGATCGTCCAGAAGCCGGTCAAATGGGAAGTAAAGGGCGACGTCGGCTACATCAACATCAACAGCTTCTCCGAATCGACCGGCGCGGACACCCGCGCGGCGATCATGGCGATCACCAAGTCGCTCGGGCACAAGCCGCTGGGCTATGTGGTCGACCTGCGGGAGAACGGCGGCGGGCTGCTGACGCAGGCGATCGCGGTCAGCGACGCCTTCCTCGACGCAGGCGAGATCGTGTCGCAGCGCGGACGCGAGCGGACCGATATCGAGCGCTATTTCGCGAAGCCGGGCGACGACGCGGCCGGGCTGCCGGTGATCGTGCTGACCGATCCCGGAACGGCGTCGGCCAGCGAGATCGTCGCCGGCGCGCTCCAGGACCATCACCGCGCGATCGTCATGGGCGAGCGGACCTTCGGCAAGGGTTCGGTGCAGACGCTGCTGCCGCTCGGGCCGAACACCGCGCTCCGCCTCACCACCGCGCGCTACTACACGCCGTCGGGGCGGAGCGTGCAGGAGGGCGGAATCGAGCCCGACATCACGGTGCCCCAGCTGTCCGATCCCGATTACAAGAGCCGTCCGGTATTCCGTGAGGCGGACCTGCGGCGGCACCTGATCAACGAGATCAAGGCGGACAACGCGGTGCTCGAGGAGGATGTGAAGGACGATCCGCGGCTGACCGCGACCCCGGATAGCCTCAAGAAGCAGCGGATCGACGATTTCCAGCTCTGGTATGCGCTCAAGACGATCGCAAGGGTGGGCGGGGCGACGCAAGTCGCGGCGGTGACCGCGGCGATGGCGAAGGATTACAAGCCGCTCCCCGATCTGGCGGCCAAGTGAGCCGCACCCTGGTCTTC
Source organism: Sphingomonas sp. SP6 (assembly GCF_058313435.1). Classification (NCBI taxonomy): domain Bacteria; kingdom Pseudomonadati; phylum Pseudomonadota; class Alphaproteobacteria; order Sphingomonadales; family Sphingomonadaceae; genus Sphingomonas; species Sphingomonas sp. SP6. The sequence goes on along the minus strand of NZ_JBZFLG010000002.1, from coordinate 624,637 downwards.
GCGCGCTGGCTGGCGCTGCTGATCCCGGCGTCGCTGCTCGCCGGTGCGTGGGCATCGCAGCTGATCGGGCATCTCTATCCGTGCGAGATGTGCCACTGGCAGCGCTGGCCGCACTATGGCGCGCTCGCTGTCGCGGCGCTCTCGTTCGCGGTCGGCGGGCGGGCGGTGAAGACGACGCTGGTCGCGGGCGCGGCGGCGCTGATCGCCGTATCCGGGTTGATCGGCGTGTTTCACGCGGGCGTCGAATGGCATTGGTGGCAGGGAATCACCGCCTGCTCGCGCACAGTCCAGACCAGCGGGATGAGCGCGGACGACATGCTGAAGGCCGTGCTCGCGGCGCCGGTGGTGCGGTGCGACGCCGCGCAGTGGCGGCTCGCCGGCATTTCGCTGGCGGGATGGAATGCGATCGTCTCGCTCGGTGGCGCGGCGGTGATCGGATGGCTGCTGAGGAGGCGGGGATGAGCTGGAAGCCGGGCGACAGACGCGAGGCGACCGCGTCGATGATTCGCGTCGATCAGGCGGGCGAGTACGGCGCGACCCGCATCTACGCCGGCCAGCTGGCGGTGCTGGGCGGGCGCTCGACCGCGTCGCGGCAGGTGTCGGCGATGGCGCTTCAGGAGGAGAAGCACCGCGCCTTCTTCGACCGGATGATCGCCGAGCGCGGGGTGCGGCCGACCCTGCTCCAGCCGTTCTGGAACGTCGCCGGCTATGCGCTGGGCGCGGTGACCGCGGCGATCGGGCCGGAGGCGGCGATGGCCTGCACCGCGGCGGTCGAGACCGAAATCGACCAGCATTATGCGGATCAGCTCGCCGAGCTCGGCGACGGCGACCGCGAGCTGTCGGCGGCGGTGGAGGAGTTCCAGGCCGAGGAGCTCGAGCACAAGGCGACCGCTTTGGCGAGCGGGGCGGAGGACGCCTTCGCCTATCCGCTGATGTCCGCTGCGATCCGGCTCGGCTGCCGCGTCGCCATCGCCGCGTCGAAGCGGATCTGATAGGAGAATGCGATGAGTTCCCGCCTCCTCGTTGCCGCGCTGGCGTTCGCCGCGCTTCCGGCGACCGCCCAGACTGCGGGGCCGGCGGCGCCGGACCTGGTTCGCGCGAAGCCGATCCAGGGCGAGGCGGAGGTGTCGAAGAACGCGCCCGTCGGTGGCGTGCTGGTGCTCTACGGCAACCAGCGGTGCCCGACGAACAAGGACGGGGCCGAGGTCGTCGTCTGCGTCCGCCGCAGCGCCGAGGAGCAGTTCCGCATCCCCAAGGAGCTGCGCAACTTTCAGGTGACGCCCGAGAACCAGGCCTGGGCCGCGCGCGAGCAGGGCGTGCTGTCCGAAGGGACGGGCGCGAACAGCATCGGCAGCTGCTCGGTGGTGGGCCCGGGCGGACAGGCGGGCTGCTTCAACCAGGCGGTGAAGACCAACCGGGCGACGAACCGCGAGCGCGCGAAGACGGATTCGGTGGACCTGTCGCCCTATTGAGCTTCCGTCCGGTGCCGGAGCGGTGTAGTCGCGCTCCGTCGCACGACTGGCGCTGACGCGGGCGAACCGCGGGGAAGTGCGACCGCAGCGACGCCGCGCGCCTGGGCATCCACTTTGACGAGGAGCCGAGGCCATGCGGATCGCCTTTCTGCTGTTTCCCGACGTCACCCAGCTCGATCTGACCGGGCCGGCGCAGGTGCTCTCGCGCCTGGGGCACGGCACCCGGCTCGACCTGGTCTGGGCCACGCGCGAGCCGGTGCCGACCGACGCCGGCTTCTCGATCGTCCCGACCGCGACCTTCGCCGAAGCGCCCGCCGCGGACATCCTGTGCGTGCCCGGTGGCTTTGGGACGAATGCCGTGATCGCAGACGCCGCCGCGCTGGCCTGGGTGCGGCAGGTCGGCGAGACGGCGACCTGGGTGACGAGCGTATGCACCGGCTCGCTGATCCTGGGCGCGGCCGGGCTGCTCCGCGGCTACCGCGCGACATGCCACTGGACCCAGCGCGAGACCCTGCGGCTGTTCGGGGCGGAGCCGGTGGCCCAGCGCGTCGTGACCGACCGCAACCGGGTGACCGGCGGCGGCGTCACCGCCGGAATCGACTTCGCACTCACGCTGACCGCGCTGATCCGCGGCGAGGCGCACGCGCGCGGCGTTCAGCTCAGCCTGGAATATGATCCACAGCCGCCATTCGATTGCGGCTCGCCCGACCGCGCGGGGCCAATCCTGGCTGAAACGGTACTGGAACGCGGTCGCAAGGTGGCGCCAGAGCGCGAAGCGGAGCTGCGCAGGCTTGCGCAACAGCTCGGGTTCGGGGGATGAGGAAAGGCCCCCGCTCCGGGGGCAGGAGCGAGGGCCGACCTGACGTTCGTCACGCAGGCGGGACTGGGAGCCCATCCGGGCAACAGGGGGAAATCCCGAACAGCCCCCGTCCGCCGGCCCCTAGTAGGACAACGAACCTGTCGCAGAGGTGAACGACCCGTTCAGTTTCGCCCACCCTTGCTCCGCGGATCGTTCCAGCGGAACATCCCGTCGCTCACCGGCTGGTTGAACCGAGGGTTCGCAAGGCGGACCGTGGTGCGGTTGCCCTGACTGTCGAGCATGACCCAGCCCTGCATCGCCAAGCCGGCCGGCGCCGCCGCGTCCTTGGCGAAGACGAGGGTGATGCGGCCGTATTCGGGGTGTTTGGGGTCGTAACCCTCGACCGAGAGTACCGACGGATTGCCCGAGGGAACGACGCGGGCGAAGCGCGAGATGTCCTTCGACGGATCGAGCAGCACCCCGAGCGGCGAGTTGGCGATCGGCCAGCGGTTCACCTGCTTGACCGAATAATCGATGTAGTTGAGCGCGCGCCCGTCGCCGACGACGAGGATCGGCACCCCCTTCTGATACTGGAAGCGGATGCGACCGGGGCGCTTGAGCGTCAGCGTGCCGGAGATCGACTTGCCGTCGCGTCCGGTCTGGACGAACGACGCCGTCATCGTGTCGAGCGCACGCAGGTGCGCCTGGACCTGGGCGAGGCCCTCGGACTGCGCGCTCGCGGGAGTCGCGGCGACCAACGCGGCGGCGACGGGGATCAGGAACTTCAACGGGGGTCTCCTTCGCGCCGGGTCATGCCGCGGGCGCGTTGAATGCGCTCTGAACCGGCGCGGGTCCGAGTAGCGCGTCGGTGAAGCGGGTGCGCCACCAGACCACGTCCTCGCGCTCGACCCCGTCCATCAGCGCGCGCCAGCGGCGGATGCGCTCGGGCTTCTTCATCTTCAGCGCGGCGAGGATCGCGTCCGCGATCTCCTCGGCGGAATGCGGATTGACCAGCAGCGCCTCGCGCATCTGCTCCGCGGCCCCGGCGAAGCGCGACAGGATCAGCACGCCCGGATCGTCGGGGTCCTGCGCGGCGACATATTCCTTGGCGACCAGGTTCATGCCGTCGCGCAGGGGGGTCACCAGCCCGATCCGGGCCGCGCGGTAGACCCCTGCGAGCACCTCGCGCGGATAGCCCTGGTTGACGTAGCGGATCGGCACCCAGTCGATGTCGGCATGCGCGCCGTTGATCCGCCCCGCCATCGCCTCCAGCGAGGCGCGGATGCGGCGATAGGTCTCGACCGTCGCGCGGCTGGGCGGCGCGATCTGGAGGAGGAAGACTTCCTTGCGCTCCTCGGGATGCTGGTCGAGGAAACGCTCGTAGCCGAGGAAGCGCTCCTCCAGACCCTTCGAATAGTCGAGCCGGTCGACCCCGATCATCATGTCGCGGCCGACCGCCGAATCGCGCATTTGCCGGTGAGTGAGGCGGGCGCGCGTCGAGCGCGACATCCGGACGAACTCGGCGGCGTCGATCCCGATCGGGCAGGCCAGCAGGCGCGTCGTCCGATCGCCAAGGGTGAGCACCCCGTCCTCGACCGTGCCGCCGAGCTCGTTCACCACGTAATCGACGAAGGCGTCGAGCCACTCGTCTGTCTGGAAGCCGACCAGATCGTAGGCGAGCAGCGATTCGACGAGTCGTTCCGCCTCGGGCAGCGTGGCGAGAAGGCGGCGCGGGGGCCAGGGGATGTGGAGGAAGAAGCCGAGCCGGTTACGGTGCCCGCGGCGGCGCAGCTCGTCGCCGAGCGGGAACATGTGGTAATCCTGGATCCACACCGCGTCGTCGGCGCGCAACAGCGACGACAGCGCCTCGGCGAAGCGCGCGTTGACCCGCTGGTAGCCGCCGGCGAACGTGCGCTCGAACTCGGTCAGGTCGACGCGGTAGTGGAACAGCGGCCAGAGCGTGCGGTTGGCGTAGCCCTCGTAATATTCCTCGACGTCCTGCGGCTCGAGGTCGATCGTCGCGCTGGTGTAGCCCGCGCCCTCGTCGACCCGGAGCTCGCCGGTGAAGGCGCCGATCTCCTCGCCCGACCAGCCGAACCACAGCCCGCCATGCTCGCGCAGCGCCGCCTGGAGCGCGACCGCGAGCCCCCCTTGCGCGCCCGAATTCGAGCCAGAGGGGGCGGTGACCCGGTTGGAGACGACGACCAGCCGCGTCATCGGATCGCGCTCCACGGCTGCGACAGCAGCACCGCGCAGTTGATCATGCCGACGAGCGAATAGGTCTGCGGGAAATTGCCCCACAGCTCGCCCGTGACGGGATCGATGTCCTCGCTGAGCAGGCCGGAGGCGGTGCGCTTCGCCAGCATCTCCTCGAACAGCGCGCGCGCGTCGGCGTGGCGGCCGGTCGCCTGCAATGCCTCGATCAGCCAGAAGGTGCAGACGTTGAACGCGGTCTCGGGCAGGCCGAAATCGTCCTCGGTATCGTAGCGCAGCATCGTCGAGCCCCGGCGCAGACCCGTCTCGACCGCTGCGAGCGTGCCGAGGAAGCGGGGATCGTCGGGGGCGAGGAAGCGCAGGTCGAGCAGCTGGATCAGGCTGGCGTCGAGGTCGTCGCCCGAGAAGGTCGCGGAGAGGCGGCTCGTCCCGGGCCGCCACGCGCGCTCCTCGATCGTCCGGCGGATGCGATCGGCGCGGTCGCGCCAGAACGCCTGGCGATCGGCGAGCCGCAGCCGCTCCCCGATGTTGGCGAGCCGGTCGCACGCCGCCCAGCACATCGCAGCGGAGTAGGTGTGGACGCTCTGGCGGGTGCGCAGCTCCCACAGACCGGCGTCGGGCTTGTCGTGGTTCGCCCAGGCGAGCTCGCCGACGTGCTCGAGCGCGCGATAGTCCTCGACCCCGGCCATGCGGAACAGCCGCGTATCGAAGAAGGCGTGGGTGTTGGACAGCACGATCTGGCCGTAGGCGTCGTACTGGATCTGCTCATACGCCTGGTTGCCGACGCGGACCGGCCCCATGCCGCGATAGCCCGCCAGACCGGGGGCGAACCGCTCCTCCAGAATCGCTTCGCCCAGCACCCCGTAGAGCGGCTGGATGTGCCCGCCCTTTGCATCGTCGACGATGTTGCGCAGATAGACCAGATAGCCCTCGAGCACGTCGAGCGCACCGAGACGGTTGAGCGCCTGGACCGTGTAATAGGCGTCGCGGATCCAGCAGTAGCGATAGTCCCAGTTGCGCTCCGACCCGGCATGTTCGGGGATCGAGGTGGTGAGCGCGGCGACGATCGCGCCGGTCTCCTCGTGCTGGCAGAGCTTGAGCGTGATCGCCGAGCGGATCACCACCTCCTGCCATTCGAGCGGCACCGCGAGGCCGCGGACCCATTCCTGCCAGTCGGCGATCGTCTGCTGGAGCATGTCGTCGAGCGAGGCGGCGAGATCGCCCGAGAAGCTCTCGTCGGGACCCAGGAAGAAATGCAGCGGGCGTTCGAGGCGGAAGGCGCGCTCCTCGGCGATCATCCCGACGGGTGCGGTGGTGCTGAGCCGGAGCGTCTGCGCCTCGGCGGTGTAGCGGATGTGGTTGGTGCCGCCGGTGCGATGGTTGCACTCGCCGCCCCAGCCGCAGGTCGGCCGCAGCGCGACCCGGATGCGCGGGCTGCCCGCGACGGGGCGGACGATCCGGGCGAAGGCGGTCGGGCGGTATGTGCGTCCGTGGCGGCGGAAGCGCGGGCAGAAGTCGATCACCTCGACCGCGTTGCCGTTCGCGTCCTCGTGGCGGGTGACGAGGACGGGGGTGTTGCGGTGATAGTCCTGGGTCGTCTTCGCCGAACCCTCGAGCGTGATCGCCCAATAGCCGTGTTCGGGCGCGTCGCCGCCGATCAGTGCCGAGAAGACCGGGTCGCCGTCGACCCGCGGCGCGCAGCCCCAGACGAAGCGCCCGGCGCGGTCAACCAGCGCGGAGACCTGGCAATTGCCGATCGGGTAGAGATCCAGGGTGGCGGTCATGCGGCGACCGTATCCAGCCAGTCGCGCACGGCCGCGACATCGGCGAGGCGGTACGTGGCCGACGTCTCGCGCGCATCGCCAACCAAGATGCCGTAACCTCCCAGCCGCTCCGCCGCCGCGAACGCGGGCTCGTCGGTGTCGTCGTCGCCCACGAAGACGGGACGCGCGGACGCCATGTACGGTTCCGCGCGGAGCGCCTCAAGCGCGACGCCCTTGTCGCCTGCGGCGCTTCGAACCTCGGCCATCATCTTGCCCGGCTGGAAGCGGAGCGCATGCGAGTCGGCGAGGCGGCGCGCGAGCGCGTCGGCGTCCCGACCGTGCGCGGGCGCGCCGCGATAGTGGAGCGCCACTCCGAGCGGCTTGGTCTCCACGAGCAGCGCGGGGTCGCGCGCGGCGAAGGCCGCGAACTCGGCTGCAACGGCGTCGAGCGCCCGCGGGCGATCGGCGACGACGCGGCGCCCGTCGGAGTGGCGGATCTCCATGCCGTGGCTGCCCGCGATCGCGAAGCCGGGCGCGCCGAACAGCGCCGCGATCTCGCCCGCGGGCCGCCCGCTGATCACCGCGATGCGTCCGTCGAGCCGGTCGGCGAGCGACGTCATCAGCGCCCGCAACCGAGCGTCGGCAAGGACCATATCGGGACGCGGCGCGAGGTCGACCAGCGTGCCGTCGAAATCGAGAAACACGGCGGCCTCGGCGGGAAGACGGTCGGGGGGCGGGCGAAGATCGTTACGGAGGCGGTTCACGCGCATGCAAACGCCGTCGGCGTCCGATTTCTCCGGCGGACGGGCTTATTCCGCGCGCAGCACCTCCGCCACGAACCGACGGAACCCGGCCGCGGTGGCCGCCACCGTCTCTGCCGAGACGCAGCGCGCATCGTCGTCGGCGACATGGTGGTAGCGGTGCGTCCCGAACACGCCCGCGACCGACCGATAGCCCGCCGCCATGACCTCGGTCAGTTCGCCGCCCGAGAGCAGCTCGGTCGGATAGGGGGATTCGAGCCCCGCCAACCCGGCGAACGCGCGGCGCGCGGCGGGGAGCAGCGGTGGGCTCACGGCGAGGAAGCGTTGCGGGTCGGCGCTCGGCAGGGGCTTCCACGGCGCGACCGCGTCGTGCCAGTCGCGGGCCGCGACATTGGCGCCGAGATGAAGCCAGAACGCGGTTTCGCGCGGTTCCGGGGCGAGCCCCTCGAGCGACTTGGCCGCGCCGAGATACTCGTATTCATGACCCGACGTGCAGGTGAAGGCGACATCGTGATCGCGGACGGCCTTGCTGGCCCAGCGCGCCAGCGACAGCCAGACGGCGACACCAGGGCCACGCTCCCCCGCGCAGACGGTCCACCCCGAGCGCGGGGTCGACACGACGAGCCAGCGTCCGCGACCACGATCGATCCGCCCGGCAAGATTGAATGCGGGACGACGCCCGCCATCGCCGGTGACGGTCAGCGTCGCCCGCTCGCCCCGGATCGCCGCGGCCAGGAACGGTTGCGCGTCGCGGGGTGCGAGCAGCGCGACGGGGCCGGGAAACATCGCCGCGCGGCCATCGGCGTTGAGCGGGATGACCTGCCCGGTGGGCCCGGTGGTGATCACCACCACGGCCTTCGCGCCCGCCGCGAATGCGTCCGCGACCGGCTTCGCGACCGGCTTGGCCACGGCGGTGCTCCAGCGTGCGAAGGGCAATTCGACGAGCGCGATCGCGCCCGCGAGCGCCCCGCCGCCGTCGATCCGCACCAGTGGACCGGAAACTCCGGCATCTCCGGTCGGAACGACGATCCGCTGCGGCCAGACGCCCGCGGTCGTCCCGCCGCTCGCCAGCTCGGCTCGGCGGGCGGTGAAGTAGGGAACCGAGATCGACTGGCGCTCGATCGCGTAGCCGTTCCCTTGCAGTTCGCCGGCGAGCCACGCCCCGCTCGCCTCGTCTCCGCGACCGCCCGACCGCTTTTCGCCATAGCCGATGTAGCGGTCGAGGTCCGCGGCCGCCGAGTCCACTTGGGCCGCGGGCGCGCGAACGACCAGCGGAAGCGCGGCTCCGCCGGCGAGGACCGCGCGTCTGTTCGGTTCGATCATCCGCCCACTCTCCGGCTCGACCCCGCTTCAACCCTCATCAGAGGCGGAGAGATTGTGCAAGAGCGGCAGACAGGCGGTGCGCAGCCAAGAGCGACGGCCGTGCTGGCTGCGAGCATGGCCGCGCCGCCCCGGCGCGCTGATGGCCGGGGACGGAACCCGACCGCGGCGCCCTCGCCGGCGCTGCCGCGTGTCAGATCGCGTGGCCTTCGGCGTCCCGCAGCACTTCGCGCCGCCCGACGTGGTCGGGGCGACCGACGATGCCGTCCTTCTCCATCCGCTCGATCAGGCGTGCCGCCGAATTGTAGCCGATGCGGAGCTGGCGCTGGAGCCAGGAGGTCGACGCCTTGCGGCTTTCGCAGACGAGCTGGATCGCGGCGCGATACTGCTGATCCTCGGCCGAATCCTCGCCGGTCGGCGCGCCGTCGAGCGCGAAGCTCTCCTCGGGCTCCTCGGTGACGCTCGAGATGTAATCGGGCTGACCCTGCGCGCGCCAGTGATCAGTGACCGCCTGCACCTCTTCGTCCGAAACGAAGGGGCCGTGGACGCGGACGATGCCCTTGCCGCCGGGCATGTAGAGCATGTCGCCCTTGCCCAGCAGCTGCTCGGCGCCCTGCTCGCCCAGGATCGTGCGGCTGTCGATCTTCGAGGTGACGTGGAAGGAGATGCGGGTCGGCAGGTTCGCCTTGATCACGCCGGTGATGACGTCGACCGAGGGGCGCTGGGTCGCCATGATGAGGTGGATGCCCGCCGCGCGCGCCTTCTGGGCGAGCCGCTGGATCAGGAACTCGACCTCTTTCCCCGCGGTCATCATCAGGTCCGCGAGTTCGTCGACGATGACGACGATCTGCGGCAGCACGCGGTAGTCGAGCTGCTCCTCCTCGTAGATCGGCTGCCCGCCGTCGCCGAACCCGGTCTGGACGCGGCGGCCGAGGGGCGCGCCCTTGACCTTGGCGGCGCGGACCTTGTCGTTGAAGCTGCCGAGCGAGCGGACGCCGAGCGACGACATCTGGCGGTAGCGGTCCTCCATCTGCTCGACCGCCCATTTGAGCGCGCGCACCGCCTTCGCCGGATCGGTGACGACGGGGCTGAGCAGGTGGGGGATGTCGTCGTACATGCTCAATTCGAGCATCTTCGGGTCGATCATGATCATCCGGCACTGGTCCGGAGTCAGTCGGTAGAGCAGCGACAGGATCATCGAGTTGAGGCCCACCGACTTGCCCGAGCCGGTGGTGCCGGCGACCAGCAGGTGCGGCATCGGCGCGAGATCGGCGATGACGGGATCGCCGGCAATGTTCTTGCCCAGGATGATCGGCAGCTGCGCCGAGAGATCGTGGAAGGTCTGCGACCCGATCAGCTCGTGGATCGAGACCGGCTCGCGCCGCGCGTTCGGCAGCTCGATCCCGATCACGCTGCGACCCGGGATGGTGGCGACGCGCGCGGAGATCGCGCTCATGTTGCGCGCGATGTCGTCGGCGAGCTGGATCACGCGGCTGGCCTTGATCCCGGCGGCGGGCTCCAGCTCGTACATGGTGACGACCGGGCCGGGGCGGACCTCGACGATCTGGCCACGGACGTTGAAGTCGTCGAGCACGGTTTCGAGCAGGCGGGCGTTGCGCTCGAGCGCGGCCTTGTCGATCGCGCCGGGCGGCGTGGGCGGGGAGGGGATGAGCAGGTCGAGCGAGGGCAGCTCGTAATCGTCGCGCAGATCGAGCGATTGCTGCGGCTTCGGCATCGCCGCCGACGGCGCGACGGCACGCTCGCCGATCTTGGGGGCGGGACGCGGATCAGGGGTGGCGACCGCGCGGGGCGCGACGCCGCGGCGGATCTCGGCGCGGGGCTCGGGCCGACGCTCGATCGCCTCGGAACCGTCATCCTCGTCCTCGTCGGCCCGCGCGTAGGTCAGCCGCTCGACCCGCGCCGCGCGCCAGCGGCTGGCCCGGCCGCCCAGGTCCATCTCCAGGCTGCGCGCCCAGACGATCACCCCGGCGAGACCGATCAGGCTGCCGAGCCCGATCAGCCCCCAGCGCTCCCAGACCGGATCGCCGATCTGCGCCAGCGCCAGCCTGGCCGCGCCCGACACGCCGAGCCCGACGACCCCGCCCCAGCCGGCGGGGAGCGCCAGCACCGCCCGGTCGGAGACGAAGGCGAGCGCGCTCGCCATGAGCGCGACGCCCAAGGTCGCGCCGCGCAGCATCCGGCCCCAGCGTCCGGCGGGGGCATCGCGCCAGAGCCGCAGGCCGACGATCGGCGCTACCGGGAGGAGCAGCGCGGCCGTGGGGCCGAAGACGGTGAGCGCGAGATCGGCGAACCAGGCCCCGACCGGGCCGAGCCAGTTGGCGACCGACCCCCCTTGCGTGTTGAGCGCGCTGTCGCCCGGATGGTAGCTGGCGAGCGCCGCGGCCATCGCCAGCGTCGCGGCGAACAGCGCCAGCGCGCCGATCAGCGCGCCGCTGCGCAGCGCGCCCGCCTTTACCGATTCGCGCCACAAACTCGGCTGCGCCCGCGACGCCATCGCCCGTGTCCTGTCAGAAGAAGCCCCGCGGAATCATCCTCTCCCCGCGACTCCGCGTCAAGGCGAGCGGCGTTGTCGGCGCGGTCGGCGGCGGCTAGGGCGAGTCGAATGGAGCATGATGTCCTGATCCTGGGCGGCGGGCTGGTCGGCGGCACCCTGGGGGTGGCGCTGGCGAAGTCCGGCCTGTCGGTGGTGGTGGTCGATCCCGCCGACCCCGCGGTGACCGCCACGGCGGCGTTCGACGGCCGCGCCTCGGCGATCGCGAGCGCCAGCGGGCGGATGCTGGACGCGATCGGCATCGGCGAGCGGCTGAAGGGTCAGGGCTGCGCGATCCGTCAGATCCGGGTCGCCGACGGGCTGGAGCCGGGAAAGCTCGACTTCGTCGCGGGCGAGGCGGACGATCCGCTCGGCACGATGTACGAGAATCGCCGGCTCCGCGCGGCGCTCTACGCGACGGCGGCGGAGACGCCCGGGCTCGACCTGCGGATGACGACGCGCGCCGTCTCGGTGGATCGCGGCGCGGCGAACATAACGGCGCATTTGTCCGACGGCAACGTCGTCACCGCCGCGCTGCTCGTCGCCGCTGACGGACGCGCCTCGCCGACGCGCGAGGCGGCGGGGATCAAGGTCGCGCGGTGGCGCTACGATCACCAGGCGGTGGTCGGCGCGTTCCACCACGAACGCCCGCACGAGAGCATCGCGTTCGAGATCTTCTATCCCTCCGGTCCGTTCGCGCTCTTGCCACTCCTCGACGACGAGATCGGGCACCGCTCGGCGATCGTCTGGACGGTCGATGCCAGGGACGGACCCGCCATGCTCAAGCTCGGCGACCGCGCGTTCCTCGCAGAGGCGGAAGCGCGGATGGGCGGGTTTCTCGGCGCGCTGTCGTCGGCGAGCCCGCGCGCGGGCTGGCCGCTCGGCTTCCACCATGCGGCGCGGATCACGGCGGAGCGGCTGGCGCTGGTCGGCGACGCCGCGCACGGCATCCACCCGATTGCAGGGCAGGGGCTGAACCTCGGCTTGCGCGACGTCGCGGCACTGACCGAGGTGCTGGTCGAGGGCAAGCGCGTCGGGCTCGATCTTGGCGATGCGGCGCTGCTCGCGCGGTATCAGGCGTGGCGCGGGCTCGACACGCTGATGACCGCGGCGGCGACCGACACGCTGACGCGGCTGTTCGGCATTCGGGGCCGCGCGGCGAGCGCGGTGCGGCGCTTCGGCATCTCGGCGGTCGACCGGATCGGGCCGCTCAAGGACCGCTTCATGGCGGAAGCGCGGGGCGAATCGGGCGATCTGCCGAAGCTGTTGCAGGGGCTGCCGGTCTGACCCGTGTCCCCGCGCAGGTGGGGACCCGGAGCGGCAAACACCGCGCTCGCGGCTCTGGGCTCCAGCACCGCGCTACATCGGGTGATCCATCGCCATTGGCTTCGCGCCGAGCATCAGCATCGGCGCGGGCGAGGGCGTCGCATGCCATTGGTCGGGCGACGCCGGTATCGCCGTCCACGCATTCACCCCGTTCTCGCACGTCTGCGTCGTCGGGAAGTACAGCGGCCCCGCCGCGTCGGGCAGCTTGAGCGCCATCCCGAACTGGTCGAACTCGTCGGCGGGGAGCTTGCCCGTCCAGGTGATCGCGGTGACGCGGGTGGTGATGCTCGCGCCGCCTTCGCCCTTGATCGGGATCGCCAGCGGCGCGCGGTCGATCCGGAGCGTCCAGCCGGGCTTGGGCTGCGGCCGCGCCGAGAGCACGTCGGCGGGAATGTCGACCCGCACCGACACCGTCGGCGACTCGCCGCACCCGTGCGTCACGCGCAGGAAGCCGGCGTAATAGCCGCCGGCGGTCGCCTGCGGCTGATCGAACACGACGTGCGCGCCCGCGGCGGCGGGGAGGAGCGCGGCGAGAACGATGAGCTTTTTCATGGTCGGACTCCTCAGAAGGCGAAGCGGAGCCCGCCGAAGACCGATCGGCCCTCGCTGGGATAGAAGACGGCGGTGTTGACGCCGGGCAGACGTGCGTCCGTGATCGCGCCGAACTCGGCGGCGTAGCGTTCGTCGGTGAGGTTGCGCGCGTCGACGAACAGCGTCGTCGGCCCGAGCGCGACGCCGGCGCCGACGTTCAGCAGCGCGTAGCCGGGCGCCTTGAGCGTGTTGGCATAGTCGACCCACACGTCGCGGATGCGCCAGTCGACGAACGGTTCGACATAGAGGCCATGCGCGCCGTCGTAGCGCAGCCCGGCACGATATTGGTGCTCGGGCGCGACCGGCAGGCGGTTGTCGCCGTAGCTCGGATCACCCCGAAATCGGAAGTCGGACCAGGCGTAGGTCTGGCGCAGGCGGACGTGACGGAGAATGCGCCAGTCGAGGCTTGCCTCCACCCCCTGGTGGCGCGTGCGACCGGCGTTGAACACGGTCGCCGGCAGGCTGGCGGCCGGGATGAAGCTCAGCAGCTCGCCGCGGATCGCCGCGCGGTAGTAGTCGACGTCCCAGGTGACCGCGCCCGCGCGGCCGCGCGTGCCGACCTCGAACGTCCAGGCGCGCTGGGTCGCGAGGGGGACGAACAGCTGACCGCCGGTGTTCGTCTGGGTCAGCGCGCCGAAGGTCGGCGGTTCGACCGAGCGGGTGTAATTGGCATAGACCTGCGTTGCCCCGTGTTCGAACAGCAGCCCGGCGCGTGGAGCGAACCAGTCGTAGCTCGCGTCGTCGGTGCGCCCGGCGAGGCGGTCGAGGGAGGTGCGTCCCGCATGGCCGTACGATCCGCCGGCGACCAAAGCGAGCTCGGGCAGAACGAAGAAGCGCGCCTCGCCGAACACGTCCAGCCCTTGCGCGAGCTGGCGCGCGTCGCCGATCCTGGGGCCGTTCTGACCGGCGAAGTTGAGGTAGAGGTCCTGCTCGGTCCCGCCCTCGCGGTAGAAGGCGCCGACGTACAGGTCCGCCTTGTGGCCGGCGATCTCGCCGGTGATGTCGAAGCGGCCGAACCCGCCCTGCGTATCGGTGTCCTGGTCGATCACGATCGAGATCGGGTGGTGGAGATCGGTCTGGGTCGCATAGGCCGCGCCCTCGAACACCACGCCGTCGGACAGGCGCAGGCGGGTCTGGACCGTCACCCGCTCGACCGTCTGGTCGCGCGCCTGCCGACGGGCGACCACGCCGTTGCCGGCATAAGTGGGGCGGGTGAGCGCGTCCGCCAGCGTCACGGCGCCGGGAACCTGCTGGCGGATGTCGGCGGCATAGGCGATGGCGCGGACCTCGCTGTCGTCCCCGAAGGACCAGCCGAGGTTAAGCGTGCCGCGCTCCTGGTCTTGCGCCTCCTGCTCGCGGAAGCCCGCGGAGTGATAGCTGTTGAGGCTGGCGAGATAGTCGAATGCGCCGCTCCGCCCTGCTCCCGCCGCCTGTGCGCGCCAGGTGTCGAACGAACCGCCCTCCAGCCGCATCGCGAACGGCGTCTCGGCGGTCTTGCCGTTGGCGGTGACGAGGTTCACCGCGCCGCCGAGCTGCGCGCCGCCGAAGCGCAGCGCGTTGCCGCCCTTGTAGACCTCGATCAGCCGCGCGTTCAGCGGATCGACCTTCTGGAAATCGGAGAAGCCGTCGGCGTCGGCGAACGGCACCCCGTCCTGCGCCAGCAGCACGCCCCGCTGGTGGTAGCTCTGGTCGAGTCCCGAACCGCGGATCGAGAGCCGCGATTCCTCGCCGTAGCGCTTGTTCGAGAGCACGCCGGGCACGTCGCGGAGCAGATCCGGCAGGCCGACGACGCTGCGGTCGTCGTAGGTTTCGGCGGCGACGACCGCGACCGCGCCGGGGGTTCGCGACAGGCGCGCGCGGGCGTCAGCGACGACGGGCGGATCGCCGTCGTCGGGGTGGGCGGTGACGATCACGTCGGGATCGGTGCGCGGCGTCGTCTGGGCGAGCGCGGGCACGGCGGCGGTGGTCGCGGCGAGCGCGACCAGCAGATGCTTGGTCATGGAAGTCCCCTGGTGTCTGTTCGCTGTCGCGCCAAAGCGCGGCGGATCAGACGAGGGGAGGGGCGCGCAGCGGGGGGCGCAACCGCGCGGCTTTGCGCGTCGGCACCGGGACCATACACCGGATCGCCAGTGCCAGGATGAAGGCCGGTGCGGCGACGAGGAGCGCCGGGCCCGCCGCGCCGAGCGCCGGCAGCGCCAGGTCGGCGTAGGCGCAGGGGCCGACAGCCCGACCTTCGTCCTCGTGATGCGCCATCCCGCGCATCGCCACCGGCGCGGCGGGCTGCACGCCCGCGCATAGCGTCAGCGTCGGGCGACCGTCCAGGACGGTCGGCATGAATCCGGCGGGGACGAGCACGCGCAGCATCAACGATGCCGCCACGATCCAGGCGGCAAGCCAGGGATATGATCGCAAGGCGTGGCGCGCTTCAGTCACGCCGCACACCTAGGGAACGATCGAAGGTGTGTCACGCCGGAGAGATGCGCATTGATCTGGATCATCGTACGGTGGGGCGGCCTTGCACGTCCTTGGAGTTGCTTATAATTCGTGGAGCCTCTTCGATGGCCACGGTTCTCGATCACTCGCGCCCGCTGTCGGCCGCTCAGACCCTGCGACGCGCGACGGCGACGGCGCATGGCGAGGTCGATGCGATCTTCTCGAGCGTCGATCTGTCGACCGCGGTCGGTTATCGCGCGTTCCTCTCGGCGCAAGCCGAGGCGCATCTGCCGGTCGAGGCGGCGCTGGACCGCGCCGGGGCCGAGCAGGTCTTGGCCGACTGGTCCTGCCGGCGTCGCGCCACGCTGCTCCGCGCCGATCTCGACGATTTGGGCGCGGCGCCGGCGCAGTGCCGCGCGCATGTCGTCGACGGCGCGGCGGAGATCGCGGGGGCGGCGTACGTCATCGAGGGATCGCGGCTCGGCGGGGCGATGCTGCGGCGCTCGGTCGGGGAGGGTCTGCCGGTGCGTTTCCTTTCGGCTTCGGCGGAGCCGGGCGCGTGGCGCGCGCTGTTGCTGCGGCTCGACCAGGTCCTGGCGGACGAAGCCGACCTCCGGCGGGCGGTCGCCTCGGCGATCGCGGTCTTCGCACTGTTCGCCACCGCGGGGCGCGCTGCGGTGGAGCCGGCGCGTGGCTGACGGCGGCGACGGGACGGTCACGCTCACGAACTGCGATCGCGAGCCGATCCACCTGCTCGGTGCGATCCAGCCGATCGGGTTCCTCGTCGCGATCTCGACCGATTGGATCGTCGAGCGGGTCTCGACGAACCTCAAGGACTTCCTCGGGATCGAGCCCGCGAGCGCGCTGGGCCGGCCGATCGCCGAGCTGTTCTCCGCGGAGGCGATCCACCTGCTGCGCAACCGTCTGTCGCTGCTGCTCGGGGCGGATGCGGTCGAGCGCGTGTTCGCGTGCCGGCTGCGCGAGGAGTTGCCGCGGTTCGACGTGGCGCTTCACGTGTCCGGCAGGCAGGTGGTGATCGAAGCCGAGCCCACCGCGGGCGAGCCCGGCGACGCGACCAACACGGTCCGGTCGATGATGGCGCGCGTCGACCGTGCGGAAGCATTCGGCACCTTCTTCACCGAGGGCGCGCGGCTGGTGCGGGCGCTGACCGGATTCGATCGGGTGATGGTCTATCGCTTCGACGAAAGCGGATCGGGCGAGGTCGTGGCCGAGGCGTGCCGCGCCGGGATCGGCTCGTTCAAGGGGCTCCATTATCCCGCCGCCGACATCCCGGCGCAGGCGCGCGTCCTCTACAAGCGCAACGCGGTGAGGGTGATCGCCGACGTCGGCGCGACTCCGGTGCCGATCGTCCCGGCGTTCGATGCGAGAGGGGGGCCGATCGACCTGTCGCTCTCGATCCTGCGCTCGGTCTCGCCGATCCATATCGAGTATCTCAAGAACATGGGCGTCGCCGCCTCGATGTCGATCTCGATCATCGTCGACGATCAGCTCTGGGGCCTGTTCGCCTGCCATCATTACGCGCCGATGGCGCCCAGCTACGAACGCCGTTCGACCTGCGAGCTGTTCGCGCACCTGTTCTCGATGCGGATCGAGAGCCGCCAGCGCAAGGAGACGATGGAGTTCGAACGGCGCGCGCGCGACATCTCCGACCAGCTGCTCGGCGCCGTCGCGTCGGACGAGACCCTGCTGAACGATCCCGATTGGTTGGGGGACATCCTGACGCAGGCCATTCCGGCGGACGGCGTCGGCGTGTGGATCAACGGGTCGAGCGCCTTTTCCGGCTCGACGCCTCCGCCGGGCGATTTCCGGCGGCTGATCGCCCGTCTGGGCGAGGTCGGCGGGAGCCGTGTGTTCACCACGGACCAGATCTCGACCCTCCTGCCCGGCGCAGAGGCATGGGCGGGCGAGGCGGCGGGCATGCTTGCCATTCCGATCTCGCGCGCCGCGCGCGACTATGTCGTGCTGTTCCGCCAGGAGCGGATCCGCTCGGTGCGGTGGGGCGGCGATCCGTACAAGCCGGTCGAATACGGGCCCAACGGCCCGCGCCTCTCCCCGCGCGAGAGCTTCGCCGAGTGGAAGGAGCTGGTCCACGGCCGCGCCAAGGCGTTCACGCCGTCGGAGCTGCGGGTGGCCGAGACGCTCCGCGCGACGCTGATCGAGGTGGTGCTGCGGATGGCCGACGCGGCGAGCAGCCAGCGGCAGCAGGCGAACGAGCGGCAGGAGCTGTTGATCGCCGAGCTCAATCACCGCGTGCGCAACATCCTGGGCGTGATCCGCGGGCTGATCCGGCAATCGAAGCCGCACGACGACAGCATCGAAAGCTTCGTCCGGCTGGTCGACGGCCGCATCCATGCGCTCGCCCGCGCCCACAATCAGATCACCGACGATCACTGGGGGCCGGCGCCGATCCAGGCATTGATCGACGCGGAGGCCGCCGCCTTCCTCGCGGACGACCCGGACCGGATCCGCACGACGGGGGGCTATGTGCTGCTCAATCCGCAGGCCTATTCGACGATGGCGCTGGTGATCCACGAACTCGTCACCAATTCGGCCAAGTACGGCAGCCTGTCGGCCGGCGGGCGGGTCGAGATCGACTGGCGGCGCAACGCCGAGGCGGACCTCGAGATCGTCTGGCGCGAGATCGACGGCCCGCCGGTGGCACCGCCCTCGCGCAAGGGCTTCGGGAGCACGATCGTCGACCGCTCGGTTCCGTACGATCTCGGCGGCAAGGCCTCGATCGAATATGATGTCGGCGGTGTGGTCGCGCGATTCTGCATCCCCGCTCGCCATGTCAGCGAAGCGGGGCTCGACCGGGCGCCCGCGATCCGCGTTCAGCGGCCCGCGGTCGGACACCCGGCACCGCCGCCGCAGCGCATCTTGGGTGGCCACGAGGTCCTGCTCGTCGAGGACAGCCTGATCATCGCGCTCGACGCCGAGGATCATCTGGTCCGGCTCGGGGCGGATGCGGTCGCCACGTCGGCGAGCGTCGGCGCCGCTCTGGCGAGCATCGACGCGGCTCCGCCGACGCTGGCGGTGCTCGACATCAATCTCGGCGACGGGACGAGCTTTCCGGTGGCGGACCGGCTGAAGGCCTTGGGAGTTCCGTTCCTCTTCGCCTCGGGCTATGGCGAGCAGGCCAACCTGCCGCCCGAGCACGCCGAGCGTCGCGTCATCCAGAAGCCTTATACGATCGAGAACCTCGCCCGGGCGATGGCCGAACTGATCGCGCCCGCCACCGCCTAAGCGGCGATGCGGGCGGGGACGAAGGGGACCAGCGCGTCGAGGAACTCGCGGGCGCTCGCCTGCCAGGTGAAGGTCGCGCCGTAGCACGCGCAGGCGGCGCGGTCGCGGGTGAGCGAGCCGGCGACGGCGACCGCGAGGTCGCGGTCCATCGCCGCGACCTCCGCGGTCAGCACGTCGACCGGTCCGGTCACCGGATATGCGGCGACCGGGGTGCCGCAGGCGAGCGCCTCGATCATGACCAGCCCGAACGTGTCGGTGCGGCTGGGAAAGACGAGCGCGTCGGCGGCGCGGTAGGCGGCGGCGAGATCGGCCCCGTGGCGCGCCCCGACGAACCGCGCGGCCGGATATCTCGCGGCGAGCGTCGCACGCGCCGGACCGTCCCCGACGACCACCTTGGTCCCGGGCATGTCGAGGTCGAGGAAGGCGGCGATGTTCTTCTCGGGCGCGACCCGGCCGACGTGGAGCAGCACCGGGCCGGGCAGCGCGCGGATCGCCGCTTCGATCGCGCCCTCGGGCGTGAAGAGGCCGAGATCGACCCCGCGCCCCCAATGGCGGACCTGCGTCAGCCCGTGCGCGTGGAGCGTCGCCGCGATCGACGCGGTCGACGCCAGCACATTTTCCGCCGGCGCGTGGAACCACCGGATGTAGCGCCACAGCAGCTCGGGAGGGAGGCCGGTCCGCGCGGCCACGTAATCGGGAAACTGCGTGTGGTAGGCGGTGGTGAAGGGAATGCCGCGGCGCAGGCACCAGGCGCGCGCGGCGAGCCCGAGCGGGCCCTCGGTCGCGATGTGCAGCGCCTCGGTCCCGAACCGCTCGACCGCGGCCCCGATCGTCCCGGGCAGCGCCGCCGCCAGCCGGATCTCGGGATAGGTCGGGCAGGGCCACGACCAGCGTCCCTCGGGCGAGATCACCAGCACCTCGTGGCCCCAGGCGGTCAGCTGCGCGCGCGTCGCCTCCAGCGTGCGGACGACGCCGTTGATCTGCGGGCGCCAGGCGTCGGTGACGATCGCGATCCGCATGGAGGTCAGGCCGCCAGCGGCAGGACCGTCGCGTCGGGCCCGGCAGGGCGCCGCGCCATTTCGTCGGCCCAGTGGATCAGCTCCATCCGCCCGTCATGATGCTCGACCAGGGCGGTGCAGCCCTCGACCCAGTCGCCGTCGTTGTAATAAGCGACGCCGGCGATGTCGCGGATCTCGGCGGTGTGGATATGTCCGCACACGACCCCGTCGACCCCGCGCACTCCGGCCTCGTGCGCGACGACCTCCTCGAAGTGCGAGATGAAGTTCACCGCGTTCTTGACCTTGGCCTTGGCGTGCTTCGAGAGCGACCAATACGGCATCCCGAATCGCCGCCGTACCGCGCTGACGTGGCGGTTGAGCTGCATCAGCACGGTATAGGCAACGTCGCCGACATGCGCGAGCCAGCGGTGGCCGAGCGTGATCGCGTCGAACTCGTCGCCGTGGAGGATCAACAGGCGGCGGCCGTCGGCGGTCTCGTGGATCGCCTTGCGGCGGATCTGGATGCCGCCGAAGTCGAGCCCGGCGAACTGGCGGAACATCTCGTCGTGGTTGCCGGGGATGTAGACCATCCGCGTGCCGCGACGCGCGCGCTTCATCAGCCGCCAGATCACGTCGTTGTGCGCGGCCGGCCAGAAGAACTTCTTCTTGAGCCGCCAGCCGTCGATGATGTCGCCGACCAAGTACATCGCGTCGCTGTCGACATGGTCGAGGAAGTCGATCAGCAGCTCGGCGTTGCAGCCGCGCGTGCCGAGATGGACGTCGCTGATCCAGACGGTGCGGTAGTGACGGCGCTCCTCCACCTGCCGTTCCGGATGGTGCGGGCGGGTGGCGGCGAAGTCGAGCAGATCGGTCACGTCGGCAGCGGTGATGGTCGTCGGCACGCAGCGGCCCTCCCTCACCCCGCGCCAATGGACTCGTTATGTTACGTGGGCGTCTCGCCCGCGTGACGGTTCCGCGTCAGGCGGTGATCGGGATATGGCGCGGCGTCGCCGCGACGCGGGTGATCCATGCCTGCACGTTGGGATAGGAGTGCAACGCCACGCCGCCCTCCTCGGCGACGTGCGTGTAGGCGTAGAGCGCGATGTCGGCGAGCGTGAAGCGGTTGCCCGCGAACCACTCGGCGCGCGCGAGCTGCGCGTCCATCAGCGAGAGCGCGTCGTGCGCAGCCGCCTCCTTCGCGCCGAGCTGGAGACGCTGTGCATCGCTCAGCCGATCCTCGCCCACGAACGCGCGCCAGAAGCGCAGCGTCGCGACATTGGGTTCGTGATGATATTGCTCCCAGAACATCCAGCGCAGCATGTCGGCGTGGTCGAACCGGTCGTGCGGGATCAGCGCGGAGCCGTGCGCGAGATAGACGCAGGCAGCGTTGCTCTCGGGGAGGAAATCGTCGCCGATCTGGAGCACCGGGATGCGCCCGTTCCCGTTGACCTCGGCGAGGAACGCGGGCGTTCGCGTCTCGCCGCCGAGGATGTCGTACGCCCGACGCGCGAGCGGAATGCCGAGATGCGCGGCGGTCAGGCGGACCTTGTAGCAGTTTCCGGACAAGGCGTACTCGTGCAGGATCAGATCGGACATCGCGGGCCTCCCGCCGTCGCCCTTGATCCGTGCGCGACGCCGGTACAAGGCTCGCCGCGCGATCACTTGAGGAGTCCCGATGAAGACCCGCGCCGCCGTCGCCTTCGAAGCCAAGCGCCCGCTCGAGATCGTCGAGCTCGATCTCGAAGGTCCGAAGGCGGGCGAGGTGCTGGTCGAGATCATGGCGACCGGCATCTGCCACACCGACGCCTATACGCTGGGCGGCCTCGACAGCGAGGGCCTGTTCCCGAGCGTGCTGGGCCACGAGGGCTGCGGGGTGGTGCGCGAGGTCGGGGCGGGGGTGGCCAGCGTGGTGCCGGGCGACCACGTCATTCCGCTCTACACGCCGGAATGCCGCCAATGTAAGTCGTGCCTCAGCGGCAAGACGAACCTGTGCACCGCGATCCGCGCCACCCAAGGCAAGGGCGTGATGCCCGATGGCACCAGCCGGTTCAGTTACCGGGGCCGGCCGATCTTCCACTACATGGGCTGCTCGACCTTCTCGAACTTCACCGTCCTGCCCGAGATCGCGGTGGCGAGGATCCGCGCGGACGCGCCGTTCGACACCAGCTGCTACATCGGCTGCGGCGTGACGACCGGGGTCGGCGCGGTGGTCAACACCGCCAAGGTGGCTCCGGGCGAGAATGTGGTGGTGTTCGGGCTCGGCGGGATCGGCCTCAATGTGATCCAGGGTGCGAAGCTCGCAGGTGCGGCGAAGATCGTCGGCGTCGACATCAACCCCGACCGCGAGGACTGGGGCCGCCGCTTCGGCATGACCCACTTCCTCAACTCGAAAGGGCTGAGCCGCGACGAGACGGTCGCGAAGGTCGTGGAGCTGACCGACGGTGGCGCCGACTATACCTTCGACGCGACCGGCAACACCGAGGTGATGCGCACCGCGCTGGAGGCGTGCCACCGCGGCTGGGGCACCAGCATCATCATCGGCGTGGCCGAGGCCGGGCGCGAGATCGCGACCCGGCCGTTCCAGCTCGTCACCGGCCGCAATTGGCGCGGGACCGCCTTCGGCGGCGCCAAAGGACGCACCGACGTGCCGAAGATCGTCGACTGGTATATGGACGGGATGATCGAGATCGATCCGATGATCACCCACCGGCTGACGCTCGACGAGATCAACACCGGCTTCGATCTGATGCATGCGGGCGAGAGCATCCGCAGCGTCGTGATCTACTGAGACCAACGAGGGAGGAGAGGACGATGTTCAGTCATGTGGTGCTCGGCTCGAACGACATCGCGCGTTCGAAGCGGTTCTACGACGCGACGCTGGGTGCGCTGGGGGCGAAGCCCGGGTTCACCGACGACAAGGGCCGTCTGATCTACATGCACGACGGCGGGCTGCTGCTGGTCACCCCGCCGATCGACGGCGAACCCGCGACTCACGCGAACGGCGGCACGATCGGCTTCACGATGTCCGGTCCCGAGCAGGCGGACGCATGGCACCAGGCGGGCGTCGAGAACGGCGGCACTGCGATCGAGGAGGCGCCGGGCGTGCGCAAGGGCGGCTTCGGCGATCTGTACCTCGCCTATCTGCGCGATCCCGACGGCAACAAGCTGTGCGCGCTCCACCGGATGCCTGCCTGAGCCGCTGGTCCGGACTCCACGTCGTGCCCGACGTGGAGCGGTTCGGCTCAGGCCGCCTTGGTGACGGTGATCCCGAAGCAGGTGGTGACGAAGCCGTCGATGGCCACTTTCAGGTGCGCCTTGCTGCCCAGCCGTCCGCTGAGGTACGCCATCGTGCCTTCGTCCCAGGGCGGCAGATCGATGAACTGGTCGAGGGGCTTGTTCCCCGGATCGAAGTTCAGCTTCGCCACCTTGTGCCCGGCCGCTGTCAGCCGCTCGGCGAGCGCCTCGAAATGCTGCCGCTGGAACAGCACGGTGCCCCAATTGTCGATCGTCGGCCCAAGCGGGTTGATGTTGTATTCGGTCGTATGGATCGCGACGCCGCCGGGCTTCAGCGGCCGAAGCGAGTTCTCGATGAAGGCGAGGCCGTGCTCGATCGAGCCGAGATGCTCGAGCGCGCACGTCGACCAGCAGAAGTTGTAGCCGGTCAGATCGTCGGGGATCGCGTTCATGTCGACGCTGCGGTACTCGACCAGCGCGTCGAACTGCTCGCGCGAGACGAGCTTTGCGACATGCGCGTCGTCCAGCGTCGAGGCGTGCTGGTTCGTGCCGGTCCAGCTTTCGCTGCGCGCGTCTTCCGGGGCGAGGTCGGTCATCGTCACCGCGACGCCGCGTGCGGCGAAGTAGCTCGTGAGCGGCTCGACCCCGCAACCGAAGCCCAGCCCGCGCCGACCCGGCTTGAGGTTGCCGGTGTTGTGAGCGACCTGGAGGATGTAGGCGAGCTCCCACAGCTTGCGGTGATAGACCACCGGCACCTGGAGCTGGCCGCACCAGTGCCGAACCCAATCGCTCTCCATGTCGCGCTGCGTCGATGGCTTCGACCCCAGGCGGACCCGACCTGCCTCGGTGTCTTCCGGAGGAGGCAGTGCGGCCGCCATCTGGGTCGCGAGCTGATAGCCGAGGGCCTTCACGCTCAGCGCCATCAGATCCAGATTTCGGCTGACCTGAGTGAGCGCGTTGATGTTCGGCTGCGAGTCGTCGTTGAGCAGCGCCATGATCCGCCGGAGCTTCTCGTGATCGATGCGCTGCGCGTCGTCGCGGCTCGGGCCGACGACACGCCGCCGCAGAGTCTTGAGCCAGGTCATGCCGCCGACATAGCGGTTTGCCGCCGCGACGGAACCCGTTAACGCTCGGCCGCGTCCCGGGACAGGTCCGGCCGGGAAGGCGGGGGCGAGATGACCATCGAGACGATTTCCGAGGTCATGGCGCAGGGTGGGGTCCAAGGGGTCTATCGGCATCGCTCGGCTGCGACGGGAACCATGATGACCTTCTCGGTCTTCGTTCCCCCGCATGCGCCCGGTGCGGCGCTCCCCGTCGTCTGGTATCTTTCCGGCCTCACCTGCACCCACGCGAACGTGACCGACAAGGGCGAGTACCGGCGCGCCTGCGCCGATCTGGGGCTGGTTTTCGTCGCGCCGGACACCAGCCCGCGAGGCGAGGGCGTTCCTGACGATCCTGCCTGGGATTTCGCCCAGGGCGCCGGCTTTTACGTCGATGCGACGCAGGCGCCGTGGGCGACCAACTTCCGGATGTGGCGCTACGTCACCGACGAGCTGCCGACGCTGATCGGCGAGTCCTTCCCGGTCGACCTTCGGCGGCAGGGAATCACGGGTCACTCGATGGGGGGGCACGGCGCGCTGACCATCGCGCTGACCTATCCTGACCGCTACCGCAGCGTCTCCGCCTTCGCGCCGATCGTCGCGCCGATCCAGGTGCCGTGGGGAAAGGCGCTCGACCGGTACCTGGGCGACGACATCGCGGCGAAGCGCGCGCACGACGCCGTGGCGCTGATCGAGGACGGCGCGCGCGTCGCCGAACTGCTGGTCGACCAGGGCGAGGCCGATTCGTTCCTCGCCGAGCAGCTCCGCCCCGAGCTGCTCGACCGCGCCTGCGCCGAGGCGGGCATCGCGCTCACGCTCCGGCGGCATGCGGGCTACGACCACAGCTATCTCTTCGTCTCCACCTTCATGGCGGATCATCTGCGCTGGCACGCCGAGCGGCTGGCGTGAAGGGAGAGTCACGCCTATAGCGCGCGGCGACCATGACCGTTGCCGCTCCCGTGCTGCCTCCCGCCGACTGGCGGGATTTTCTTGCGCTGACCAAGCCACGGGTGATGACGCTCGTCGTCTTCACCGCGTTGTGCGGGATGCTCGCCGCGCCGACGCCGATCCATCCGGTGCTGGGGTTCACCGCCATCCTCTGCATCGCGCTGGGCGCGGGTGCCGCGGGCGCGCTCAACCAATGGTATGAATCCGACATCGACGCGGTGATGAAGCGGACGCGCGCGCGTCCGTTGCCCGGGGGGCGGATGGACCGCCAGTCGGCGCTCCATTTCGGGGTCGGGCTCAGCGCGTTCTCGGTCATCCTGATGGGGCTGGCGCTCAATGTCGTCGCAGCGGCGATCCTGGCGGCGTCGATCCTGTTCTACGTGCTCGTCTACACCGTCTGGCTCAAGCGGCGGACGCCGCAGAACATCGTCATCGGCGGCGCCGCGGGCGCCTTCCCGCCGCTGATCGGCTGGGCGGCGGCGACCGGCGGGGTCGACGTGCTGCCCGTGCTGCTGTTCGCGCTCGTCTTCCTGTGGACGCCGCCGCATTTCTGGGCCTTGGCGCTGTTCGTCGAGATCGATTACGCCAATGCCGGGGTGCCGATGCTGCCGGTGGTCGCGGGCGAGGCCGAGACGCGCCGCCAGATGGCGCTCTACACCGTGCCGATGGCCGCCGCCGCGATCGCGCCCTGGCCGTTGGGGCTCGCCGGCCCGGTCTATGGCGTGCTCGCCACCGCGCTGACCGCCGCGTTCGTGGTGCTGGTCTGGCAGGTCGCCCGCCACCGGCCCGCGACCGGGGACCCGATGATCCCCGAAAAGCGCCTGTTCCGCTATTCGATCCTGTACCTGTTCGCCGTGTTCGGCGTTCTGGTCGTCGACCATTGGATATCCGCATGACCCCCGAAGACCAGGCTCTGATCCAGCGACGCCAGCAGGCGCGCGCCAGGGTGATGGCGCTGCTGCTCGGCGCGTTCGTCGTGCTCGTGTTCGCGATCGCGATCGTCAAGATCGCGGCGGGCGCGCGCCACTGATGCGCATCGTCGCGGGCAAGGGGCGCACCGCGCTGCTCGCGGTGCTCGGCATCTGCTTCATGACCGGGCTCGCCTTCGCCAGCGTGCCGCTCTACCGGCTGTTCTGCCAGGCGACCGGGCTCAACGGGACCACCAACCGCGGACTGACGGCGCCCGGGGCGACCGACCACCGCGTGGTGATCCAGTTCGATTCGAACGTCGCCCCGGACATGCCGTGGCGCTTCCGCCCGGAGACCCGATCGGACACGATCGACATCGGCGCGCGCGACATGGCCTTCTTCACCGCGACCAACACGAGCGACCACGAGGTCACCGGCACCGCGACCTACAACGTCACGCCGGCGATCGCGGGCAAGTATTTCACCAAGATCCAGTGCTTCTGCTTCACCCAGCAGACGCTGAAGCCGGGCGAGACCGCACGGATGCCGGTGATCTTCTTCGTCGATCCCAAGATCCTCGACGATCCCGACACTAGGGACGTGCAGGCGATCACGCTCAGCTACACCTTCTTCCCGGTGACCGGCGGCGCGGGCAAGCGCGCGTCGCCCGAGGGGTGATCCGTTGACGCGCGCGGAAACGCGGGTAGAGACCAAATCGAACGTATAGGGGATGGGCGCAGATGGCCGGCGCGAAGAACCACGATTACCATATCCTTCCGCCCGATCCGTGGCCGATCATCGGCTCGTTCTCGGCGCTGGCGATGGCGGCGGGCGGGATCGCCTGGATGCACGGCGGCCACGTCGGCAAGCCCAATGGCGGCGGCTTCCTGTTCTTCGCCGGGCTCGCCGCGGTGCTGTTCACGATGTTCTGCTGGTGGCGCAACGTCATCAAGGAAGCGCATCACGGTGACCATACCCCGGTCGTCCAGCTCCATTTCCGCTACGGCATGATCCTGTTCATCGCGTCGGAGGTGATGTTCTTCGTCGGCTGGTTCTGGGCCTATTTCGACTTCAGCCTGTTCCCGACCGCGATGAGCTTCGCCGACGGGCAGGTGACCCGCGCCAGCGAGGGTGCGGCCGCGCTCGCCGCGACCTGGCCGCCCAAGGGGCTGGAGGTGATCGATCCCTTCAAGTTCCCGTTGCTCAACACGCTGATCCTGCTGACCAGCGGCACCACCGTCACCTGGGCGCACCATGCGCTGATCCACAATCAGCGGGGCGGCGTGAAGAAGGGGTTCTGGGGGCTGCTGGGCGTCGGCGACCGCGACAGCGTGCTCAAGGGCCTGTGGCTGACGATCCTGCTCGGCGTGCTGTTCTCGTCGATCCAGGCGTATGAGTACATCCACGCGCCCTTCCCGTTCAAGGGCATCAACTACGGCGCGTCCTTCTTCATGGCGACGGGCTTCCACGGCTTCCACGTCCTGATCGGGACGATCTTCCTGACGGTGTGCCTGGTCCGCGCATATCGGGGCGATTTCACCCCCAAGCAGCATTTCGGGTTCGAGGCGGCGGCCTGGTATTGGCACTTCGTCGACGTCGTGTGGCTGTTCCTGTTCGTGGTGATCTACGTCTGGGGCGGCTGGGGCGCGCCGATCGCGGTCGAGTGAGCCGCGCCACGTGACCGACGGTGGCCGCGTCGAGCCCCGCCCGCTCGACTGCGGCCTCCACGGGCTGTGTCCGCGCTGCGGCGCGAAGACGATCTTCACCGGCATGATCAAGTTCGCCGACCGCTGCCGCGCCTGCGGGCTCGACATATCCGCGTATAACGTCGGCGACGGTCCCGCGGCGTTCCTCACGCTGATCCTGGGGACACTGGTCGTGATCGGCGCGGTGGCGCTGGAGCTGTCTCTCGCGCCGCCGTTCTGGATCCATCTCCTCATCTGGCCGCCGGTGACGATCGCCGGGGTGATCGTCTCGCTTCGTCTCGCCAAGGGCTGGCTGCTCGCGCTCGAATATCGCAACGCCGCGGTCGAGGGCCGGTTGAAGCCGTGAGGCGCGCGCCGCCGATCCCGACGATCGTCGTCGGCCTCGCGGTCGCGGCGATGGTCGCGCTCGGGCTGTGGCAACTGCTGATCCGCTTGCCTCAGAAGGAGGCGTATCTCGCCCTGCTCGCCGCCAATCCGGCCCGGCCGCCGGTCGCCTTTCCGCGGCGGCCCGACGACACGCTCCTCTTCCGGCGCACCTACGCCACCTGCCGGCCGCCGGTGACGATCGACCGCGCGGGGGCGGGGAACGCCGGCTACCGGCTGATCGCGACCTGCGCCGACGGGGCGAAGGTGCAGCTGGGGACGACGCATGATCCCGTCCGCACCGTCGCCTGGCCGGGCGGACCGGTGACCGGCTGGGTGAGCCACGCTCCCGATTCCGCGCCGCTGATCGCGCAGCTGTGGGACCGCCGCCCGCAGACGATGCTGCTGGTCGCCGCAGCGCCGGTCGCCGGGCTCGCGGCGAACACACGGCCGGATATCGGCCTCGTTCCCAACAACCACCTGGCCTATGCCGTCCAGTGGTTCATCTTCGCCGCGCTGGCGGCCGTGATCTACGCGCTGGCGGTGCGGCGGCGGGGGCCGCCGCGCTAACGCACCTGACGCACCTCCAGGCTGCCGCGCGGCAACGGCCGGCACAGGTCGGCGGCAGAGACCGACGGGTCCAGCCAGCGCGCGGCGTCGGCGAGCGAGAGCACCACGACCTGACGATCGTGATACGGCGCGATGTCCTCGCTCGGCGGACAGGTGAGCATCGCCCACGCCTCCCCGACCGACGGCTCGGCGCGCCAGACGCCGGCGATGCAGAACCAGTCGTGGCGGGCCAAGGTGAACGCCCACTTGCTCTTGAGCGGCTTCTTCGCGCGCGCCGGGGCGCCGGCCGGCGGGGCCGGGGGATTGGTGAACTCGAAGAAGCCGTCGACGGGGATCAGGCAGCGCTGCGCGGCCGGGATGACGCGCCCGTCCGAGCGGACGTTGTAGACGGGGCGGCCGCCCGGCGCGGGCCAGCTCCAGCGACGGGTGACCATCTCCGCTGCACCGGACGCCTCTGCCACCGGGCGGACGATCTCGACGCGGTCGGTGATGCGGAAGCCGTCGAGCGGGGCGAAATTGGGAATGCCCTCGGGGAAGCGCAGCGGAATCCGCAGCTGCGCGAAGTCTTGTTGCACCTGACCGATCTGGGCGTGGCGATAGGCCTCGTTGCACATCGCGGCAGGGTAGCGCCAGCCGAGGACGCGCGCCACCGGCGGGGTTTCGCGGAGCCGTCCCGACGCGGCCGTCGACGGGAGGCGCATTTATCACGTGACCGCGCGGGGTCCGCATCCGGCAGAACGCGGGGTGCGAACGGCGGCCCCGTGCGTTGTCGCGGCGACACTGGAGGAGTTCGCGCGATGACCGACAAGACCTGGGACGTGGCGGCGCTGGCCGAGCGGATGCGCGACATCGACTTCTGCGTGCTGTCGACCCGAGCGCCGAACGGCGCGATCGCGGGGCGGCCGATGAGCAACAACCGCGAGGTCGCGTTCGACGGGACGAGCTGGTTCTTCGCCGACGACAGCGCGCACCTGGTCGGCGAGATCGAGGCGGACCCGCAGGTGGGGCTTTCCTATCAGGGGAAGGCCGGGCTGCTCGGGATGCGGCCCCTGTTCATCACGATCGAGGGCCGCGCCGAGATCGTCCGCGACCGCGCCGCCTTCGCCGCGCACTGGACCAAGGACCTCGAGCGCTGGTGGCCCGAGGGGATCGATGCGCCGGGGCTGGTGCTGGTCAAGGTCGCGGCGACGCGCGCGCATTACTGGGACGGCGAGGACGAGGGCGAGGTGTGGCTGTAGCCGCCGACGCCCGCGCCGCGGTGCTGGCGCTGCTCGACGCGCGCGCGGACGGGGCGACGGTGTGCCCGAGCGAGGCGGCGCGGGCGCTGGCGGGGGATGGCGACTGGCGGGCGGAGATGGCTCCTGTCCGCGAGGCGGTGGACGCGCTGGTGGCTGAGGCTGCGGTGCGGTTGAGCTGGAAGGGAGATGGGCTGGCGCAGCGGGCGGGGCCGTATCGGATCGGGCGGGCGGATTGACATTGGACAAGTCTTTGTCCAACTTAATGCCATGTATGCTGTCAGCTATTCCGAAGCGCGCGAGAACCTGAAGGCGATGATCGACAAGGTCGTCGCCGACGGCGCGCCGCTCGCGATCACCCGCCAGCGCGGGGAGGGTGCGGTACTTATCTCGGCGAGCGAATGGGCCTCGATTGAGGAGACCCTGCACCTGCTCTCGTCGCCGCGGAACGCCGAAGTGCTGCTGGCGGCGGTGCGCGGGCTGGAAACGGGCGGTGGCGAAGAGCATGAGCTGATCGACCCGTGAAGCTCACCTTTTGGCCCAGCGCCTGGGCTGAGTACCTCGAATGGCAGGGCGACGACGGGCGAGGGCTGGAGAAGATCAACGCGCTGCTGCGCGACTGCAAGCGCGATCCGTTTCGCGGGATCGGCAAGCCCGAGCCCCTTGGCGGCAACCTTGCGGGCTGGTGGTCTCGCCGGATCACCGGCGAGCACCGCTTGGTGTACCGAGTGGTCGGTCGCGGCGAGGAGCAGGTGCTGGAGGTCGCGCAATGCCGGTATCATTATTGAGGCCGACACGGGAGGCACGGTGAAGGTCATCTTTGAGAAGGCGGATGAGCGCGAGACGCGAGAGATCGACCGTCTTCGTGCGGCGTGGACCGACGGACTCGCCAGCGGTCCGCCGGTCGACGGAAACTTCGATGTCGAGGATATCGTCCGTCGCGGCCGGAAGCGGTTGGCGGCGGAGCGCGACGCCAAGTGAGGCTTCGCCACTCGTCGCAGACGACCCCGTGCGACGACGAGTAGGCGTTATTCGGCGCTGATGCTGCGGATCATCGACCTGGCGTTCGAGCAGCCGGTGCGCTCGATCTCGAACATCGCGGAGGCGCTGGGCGTTACCTATGCGGGGGCCGCGAACAACGTGCGCGAGCTGGTGACGCAGGGCGTGGCGGAGGAGGTGGAGGGGACGTACCCCAAGCTGATCCGGTTCCCGGGGGTGGTGGAGGCGTTGCGGGTGGTATAAGTAAGAGAAAGCGCCACAAAAACCGGCTAGTAGGACCATGCCGCATTCGAGCACAGACCCTCTAGGAGTACAAGGCCAGTGGATCGGTGTGCCGAGCGGCACCAACGTAGGGCTTGTGGTTCTTGATCTTGATGAGCTAGAACATGGCTACGCGGGGCACGCATACCTCTTTGACGAAGAGCCTGGGGTTCCACATTCCGCAACGAAAGTTGAGCTCGCGGATAAGGCCGGTAAGTACGAAAATCTGACGACATCGGTATTTGCCCTACATCCCAGGTTCCCGATCACGCTGTCGGCTCTAGATCTTGCTCGGGATTTCCCAAGCGTTTCCTTCCCCCAGTCCGCTCAAATAAGCCTGACTCTAGATAGTGAAATTATTCACGCGACTTGGACTACAAATATCGGCACGGGTGGGACGGTTGACTTGCATAAAAGCAGGGCAAGCTGCAAATCCGATTTGCGTATCTTAACGGAGGTTCATGGCTGGGAGGAGTTTAAGAGCTTTGCTCTTGACAGAGAGCCGCGCAGATTTGTCTTTCGAGGGCAAGATAAGCCATATCGTCTTCGTACATCCTTTCATCGCACTCGCAGAAAGGATCTTATAACTTATCTGCGTTATGACATACCAAGCGCGCATCATACGCTGTCAGCTCAGACAAAGCATTTGTTCAATCTTGGTAATAACGTCGAGAACGCGGCTTTCTTCAACCTGTTGCAGCATCACGCTTACCCAACACCTCTGTTAGACTGGACGTACTCACCCTTTGTCGCCGCTTTTTTCGCCTATCGCTTCCGAAGAAACCGGTCTACTAGTGACGATCACGTTAGAATCCTTATGCTTGATAAGGTAGGATGGGAAGAACGGTTTGAGCCGGTATCAGCGATAGCGTTTGGGAGACCTCATTTTTCAATGCTCGAGCCGTTGAGTATAGAAAACCCTCGAGCATTACCTCAGCAATCAGTCAGCAGCGTAACCAACCTTGATGATATCGAAACCTTTATTCAAAGCCAAGAAACGATAGTTGGTCGCGACTTTCTTACTGCTATAGACCTGCCATTTTTCTTCTCGTCGAAAAGTCATGCAGGAACTAAGCGCTATGGGTATTACGGCCGGCTCTCTATTTCCGGGCCTTGACGGAGCTTGTGAAGAGCTTCGCGGCCGCTTCTTCCATCCATTTGATTAAAACTCGCTCCTTACTTGTGAGCGGCTAATCATTTTCACGTCCACCCGCTCCTACATACAATTCGCGACCAGACTCGTTATAGAGTTTGCTCATCCCCGCCATCCCAGCCTCCGCCTCTTCCGCCGCGACGAACGTCTCCACTCCCGCGTTCTGCTTCGCGGCGAACTCGCGGACTTCGGCGGTGATCTTCATCGAGCAGAACTTGGGGCCGCACATCGAGCAGAAGTGGGCGGTCTTGGCGCCCTCCGCCGGCAAGGTCTGGTCGTGGTACGATTCCGCGGTGTCGGGGTCGAGCGACAGGTTGAACTGGTCGCGCCAGCGGAACTCAAAGCGGGCGCGGGACAGCGCATCGTCGCGGACCTTGGCGGCGGGGTGGCCCTTGGCGAGATCGGCGGCGTGGGCGGCGAGTTTGTAGGTGACGACGCCGACCTTGACGTCGTCGCGGTCGGGCAACCCCAGATGCTCCTTGGGGGTGACGTAGCAGAGCATCGCGGTGCCGTACCAACCGATCATCGCCGCGCCGATGCCGCTGGTGATGTGGTCGTAGCCCGGCGCGATGTCGGTGGTGAGCGGCCCCAATGTGTAGAAGGGGGCCTCGCCGCAGACCTGGAGCTGCTTGTCCATGTTCTCCTTGATCTTGTGCATCGGCACGTGGCCGGGGCCTTCGATCATGACCTGGACGTCCGACTTCCACGCGCGGTGGGTGAGTTCGCCGAGCGTGTAGAGCTCGCTGAACTGCGCCTCGTCGTTGGCGTCGGCGATGCTGCCGGGGCGCAGGCCATCGCCGAGCGAATAGGCGATGTCGTACGCCTTCATGATCTCGGTGATCTCGTCGAACCGCTCGTAGAGGAAGCTCTCCTTGTGGTGGCTGAGGCACCATTTCGCCATGATGCTGCCGCCGCGGCTGACGATGCCGGTGACGCGCTTCGCCGTCATCGGGATGTAGGCGAGGCGGACGCCGGCGTGGATCGTGAAGTAATCGACGCCCTGTTCGGCCTGCTCGATCAGCGTGTCGCGGAAGATCTCCCACGTCAGCTCCTCGGCGACGCCGCCGACCTTCTCGAGCGCCTGGTAGATCGGCACGGTGCCGATCGGGACGGGCGAGTTGCGGAGGATCCATTCGCGGGTGTCGTGGATGTTGCGCCCGGTCGAGAGGTCCATCACCGTGTCCGCGCCCCAGCGGATCGACCAGACGAGCTTGTCGACCTCGGCGGCGACGTTCGAGGCGACCGCGCTGTTGCCGATGTTGGCGTTGATCTTGACCAGGAAGTTGCGGCCGATCGCCATCGGCTCGGATTCGGGGTGGTTGATGTTCGACGGGATGATCGCGCGGCCGCGGGCGACCTCGTCGCGGACGAACTCGGGGGTGACGTAGTCGGGGATGCTCGCGCCGAAGGACTCGCCGTCGCGGACGTGATCGCGGATCATCGCGCGGCCGAGGTTCTCGCGCGTGGCGACATATTCCATCTCGGGGGTGATGATGCCGCGGCGCGCGTAGTGCATCTGCGAGACGTTCTGCCCGGGCTTGGCGCGCAGGGGCCGCTTGATCGTGTTAGGATAGCGCGGGACGCCGCCCGAACGGTCCGGGCCGAGCTGGCCGTTATCCTCGGGGCGGAGTTCACGGGCGTCGTAGCTCTCGACGTCGCCGCGCGCCTCGATCCACTGGCGGCGGAGCTGGGGGAGGCCGGTCTGGATGTCGATGCGCGCGTTCGGGTCGGTATAGGGACCCGACGTGTCGTAGACGTTGAGCGGGGGCTCGCCGCAGCCGGGGTCGAGGTCGATCGCGCGCATCGCCACGTTCAGCGGGCCGACGTGGACTTTTCGCGACCCGCGGATCGGGCCGGTGGTGACGCCGATCTCGATTTTGGAGGGGATGTCGGCCATGTCTCTTGTCTCTCCATGCTGGAGTGAAGAGACGCGAGCCGCTCCACTCCCTACGCCGGTGTGAGCCGGATCAGGTTCGGCGGGTCGCAGGCTGCTGCCTGCCTCTCAAGCGCGCATGAGCGCTCCCCCGGGGATGCGGGAAGGTTAGGCGGACGGGGCGCGGTTGTCCACCGCTCCCCGTCCGGCTCAGGTCGTGGCGGCGGCGGTGCCGACGGTCGGGTCGGTCGAGTTGAGCGTGCCGTTCACCCCCGCCGGGAAGAACCCGCCCTGCTTGACGTAGGGAGTCGGCTTCGACGGGTCCGGCGACGGCGTGAGGAACACGATGTCGAACACCTGCGCCGGGCTGCGGATGAAGACCAGCCCGTTGGTGTCGGCGGGTGTGATGTTCGAGGCGGTATCGCTGCCGACGATCGGCTGGTCGAGATCGCTGCCCGAGCCGTCGAGCTGATCGCGCGCGTTCGAGATCGCGGTGGTCGCGGTGAGCAGCGAGGCGGTGTTGACGCCGCGCGCATAGAGCACCGAGCGGATCAGCCCGGCGTGATACGCCTCGGCGGCATGGATGCCGGCGGCCGCCTCGATCGTCGCCTTCGCGCGGATCGAGGTGATCGCGCCGCGATAGGCGGTGACCCCGACATCCTCGAACAGGAAGGCGGCGAGGAGGAAATTGTCGTCGCTCGCATAGGGATCGAAGATCGCCGGCTTGGTCACGACTCCCGCCCCGCGCGCTGCCGCGGTGAACGCCCCGATGTACGTCTCGTCGCCGTTGACCGCGCCGTCGATGTTGATCGCCGGCCGTGCCACCGCCGACGCGCCGAGCGCGGAGCGGAGGAAGGCGACGTGCGCGATCTCGTCGGCCGCGATCTCGCGCGCGTAGGCGGCGACGGTCGCGTCGGCGAACGACACCTGGCGGCCGCCGGTGACCGTGCCCGGGGTGCCGGTCCCGGTCACAAGCGCGGCCGGAAGGTCCGTCCCGAACGCCGCGAACGAATAGAAGGTGGCCTCGAGATATTCGAGGTTGAGCGCGAAGTTGAGCACGTCGACCTCGGCGAACGCCGGCGACGGGGTGGGCGTAGGCGTCGGCGACGCCGTGGACGACGGGGTGGGCGTCGGCGTCGGCGTGGACGTCCCGCCGTCGCCGCCGCCGCACGCCGCGAGCAGCGATAGGGTACCGGCCGAGGCGGCGGCCCCGCCGGCGAACTTCAGGAAGCGGCGGCGCTCGGCGCGGCGCTGGTCGGAAGCCTCGAGCGCGAGGCGCAGGGTGTCGGGATGGATCATGTCAGGCGCCCGCGTTGGTCTTGATGACGCCGTTGACGCCGACGGGGAAGAAACCGCCGCCGGCGACCGGGGTGGTCGTCAGATAGAGGATGTTGAGCACCTGGCCGGTGCTGCGGCTGTAGATGACGCCGTCCGTATCGGCGGGGACGATGTTGGTCGCCGTGCCCGCGGGAGTGGCGACCGGCGCGATCCCCTGGTCGGTGTCGCCGCCCCCGTCGAAGCGGTCGCGAAACGCCGACAGCGCTTCTGTCGAGGAGATCAGCGAGGGATTGGTGAGCCCCTTGCGATAGAGCGTCGTGCGGATCATCGACGCATGATAGGCGCTCGTCCCAAGCATCGCCGCGAGCAGATCGAGATAGATCAGGTTCGAGATCAGCGGCGCGATGCCCTTGAACGCGGTGACCGTCACGTCTTCGAACATGAACGCGCCGAGCAGGAAGTTCTCGTCGGAGGCGTAAGGATCGAAGGTCGCGCCGTCGCCGATCAGCCCCGAGGCGCGCGCGAAGACGCTGAAGGCCGTGGCCGCATTGACGCTCAGGTCTATCGCGGGCTGCGCCACCGCCGCCGCGCCGAGCGCCGAACGGAGGATGGCGACATGCGCCAGTTTCTCCGCGGCGATCTCGACCGCGAACTTGGAGACGAGCGTGTCGGTGAAGGTCAGCTTGCGCCCGCCGGTCGCCGCCCCGGCCGCGCCCGCGGTCGTGACGCCGCTGGTGTAGGCGGCGGTGATCGCCGCGCCGGTGGTGACGAAGGCGTAATAGTTCGCTTCGAGATATTTGAGGTTGAGCGCGAAGTTGAGCAGATCGGCGTCGGTGACTGTCTGCGCCTCGGCGCGGCTGGCGAAGGCGAGCGCGCCCGCGCCGGCGGTGACGCCCAGCGCGGCGGTGAAGAGCGCGCGGCGCGTCTCACGCCGCTCGGCGAGGGGTTCGGGCGCGGCGTCGCGCTCCTGGGTCGGGGTCTGGTCGGACATCGCGCGCGGCGCTCCTCGATTACTCACTCGAGGAGCGCCTTAGCGCGGTGGAACGGGAACGGCGAGACCCCTAAACGCTCGCGCCGACCGGCGCCTTCAGCCCGGCGCCTTCTGCCCGGCGCCTTCAGAAGGTGTAGCCGAGCCCCAGCGCATAATACCATTGGTTCCGGCTGCCCGCGACGCTGACGATCGGCGAGCGCGCGAAATCGTTCAGCAGGCGCGAATAGGAGACGCCGCCGACGAGCAGCAGCCCGTGGAGCAGATCGCCGGTCAGCGAATAGGTGCCAAGCCCCGAGACCGACCAGTTCTTCCATCCGGCGCGCGGATCGTAGAACGGCAGTCCGCTGGCGAGCGCGGCTGCGCCGTCGACGCCGAAATAGGTGTTGGCATAGCGGTTGCCGGCATAGGTCGCGCTGCCCGAGATGCCGACATAGGCCTTGCGGCTGAGCGGGGTGCCGTAATCGATCTGCGGAGTCAGCGTATAGCTATGGTTCACCCCGGACACGTCCTGGACATAGACCACACTCGCCGAGAGCTTGTCATAGTCGCTGGTGAGCACGCCGGTCTTGCCGACGCCGGCATAGCCGCCGAGCTCGAGCGCGACCTTGCGACGGCCGACCGCGTCGACGCGGTCGTCCTTGGGATCACCGT
Organism: Sphingomonas sp. SP6; assembly: GCF_058313435.1. Lineage (NCBI taxonomy): Bacteria > Pseudomonadati > Pseudomonadota > Alphaproteobacteria > Sphingomonadales > Sphingomonadaceae > Sphingomonas > Sphingomonas sp. SP6. The sequence goes on along the minus strand of NZ_JBZFLG010000002.1, from coordinate 587,874 downwards.
TGCGATTGAAGTTGAGCGAGACGACGGGACCGAACTGATAGTCCCAGGTCGGTCCCGGATCGTTGGGGATGATGTCGACCAGGAACTTGGTTCCGCGTGTCGAGAAGGAATAGCCGTCAATGTTCCCGCGCAGCGCGGGAACGGGAACGACGCGCGAATCGTCCGATCCCTCATAGCTGGGGACGACGCCGATCCCGGCGCCGATCGTCACCGAGTTCCGGGCGAGGTCCGCATCCGGGACGATCGGGCCCTGGGCCGGGGCGGGGCCGGAGTCGTCCTGCGCGAGCGCGGGGGTGGCGGCTGCGATCAGGGCGACGCCGGCGAGAAGGAGGGGTGCGCGCAAGGTGTGGTGCTCCGGCCAAAAAGTTTCAGGCGCGTAACACAGTTTATCGCGGATTGATCCGCGCGCTCCGGCTAGAAGATGTAGCGCATTCTGATCTGTTGCCGGTTTGCATCACCCGCGAGATCGAACCGAGCCGCCGCGAACTTGGGCGGCCCGAAGCGCACGGGGGCGTTGTTGGAGAAGCCATAGCCTTCGCGCGGGATGCCGGCGAGCGTATCGAGGCGGTTGTTGCCGTTCTCGTCGTGGATCACCGCCACCGCATAGGCGCCGCGCGGCAGCCCGTCGAACCGCAGGGCGTGGTCGGCGGCGGGAACCGATCGTCCGATCGCATGCGCGTCGTCGATGCAGTTCGGGAAATTGTCCGGCTCGGCGGTCAGGCAGACGCGGAGCATCCCCTGATCCGAGCGCAGGTGATCGACCCCGACCTCAAGCGAGGCGATCGGCGCCGCGCCGATCAGCGCCGGCACCAGTGCCGCCATCCCGAGCGGCCCCGCGACTCGCCGCGCGCGCATGGTCGCGCGCGAAGTCGCCGACGCCGCCGTCGGTGCCGCACAGCCGATCCCAGACGCGGAAGTAGAGACCATAATTGCACCCGTACCGCTCGTGGTGACGTTGATGGTGGCTTGCGGTGATCAGCCAGCGCCCCGCTACGCCCCGCCACATGAACGGGGGGAAAATCTCCCAACCCATGTGATTGGTCACGCCCATAACCGTCATGATCGTCAGGACCAGCCCGAGCGCGGCGACATGGATCGGAATCAGGAATACCAGTAGCGGAATTGCCACAGCGCCGGTCAGCGCCTCGATCGGGTGGAACGCCATCGCCGCCCAGGCGGTCGGCGGTCGGCTGGCGTGGTGGACCGCATGGGCGAGCTTGAACGGTCCGGGCCGGTGCATCCAGCGGTGGGTCCAATAGAACCAGGTGTCGTGCGCGGCGAGGTAGAGCAGCACCGCGACCGGCCAATACCAGAGCGGGAAGGCGTGGACGTCGGTGTAGATCCGCGTCCAGCCGTGTTCGCGCCAGCCCCAGGCGACGACGCCCGCGGGCACGCCGTAGATCGCGGCGGATGCGAGGCTCCAGGCGATCTCCCGCCGGACCTGCCCGTCCAGGCCGCGGTAGAGCCCGGGATGGCGGACGCGCGTCGCCAGCGCGAACCCGCCGCTGGCGAGCAGATACCGCACCCCGACGATGGCGGTCATCGCCAGCGCGGAGAGGAGGAGGGCGAGGAGCACCGACATCGGGGCTCGTATAGCGGGAGCCTGCGGCCGTGTCGCCCGTTGGTGGCGCGAGGAGATTCGCCATGCCCACCGATCAGCCCGGCGCCACGCCGGGAACCCCGTCCGAGACGGTCGTCCCACCCCCGCTCGAGGTGGAGGGCGGGGCGCCGCGAGGCCCCGATCACAACAGCCCGATCGATCCCGGGATGCCGCCGACCGACGCCGGCGGGACGCCGCGGCCGGGCGGCGTCGACGGACCGGGCCAGCACCCGCGCTGGGAGTAGGTACGCCCGCCGCGGTTGCCGCGGCTCGGGATCGGGCCTAGTCCCGTGCCCATGACGGGAGCGGCAAGGTGCGACGTGGCGATCGTCGGCGGGGGGCTCGCGGGGACGCTGATCGCGCTCGCGCTGCGACGGCGCGATCCGGCGCTCGACATCCGCGTGATCGAGGCGGGCGAGACGCTGGGCGGCAACCACGTCTGGTCGTTCTTCGGATCGGACGTGGCGGAGGCGGACCGCCCCTTGGTCGCGCCGCTCGTCTGCCATGCCTGGCCCGAATATGAGGTCGCCTTCCCCGGCCACCGCCGGACCATCCGCCAACCCTATTACTCGATCACCTCCGACCGGCTGGACGAGGTCGCGCGGCGGCAGCTCGGCGACCGGTCGCTCCTGTTCGGGCGCAAGGCGCTGGGGCTGAGCCCGACCGCGGTCGTGATGGCCGACGGCGAGCGGGTCGAGGCGGGCGGCGTGATCGACGCGCGCGGAGCGGGCGATCTGTCGACGCTCGAGGTCGGCTGGCAGAAGTTCGTCGGGCGCGAGTTCCACGTGCCGGCGCGGCACGGTCTGGAACGCCCGGTCGTGATGGACGCGACCGTGCCGCAGTTCGACGGCTATCGCTTCGTCTATCTGCTGCCGTTCGACGAGACGACGGTGTTCGTCGAGGACACCTATTATGCCGACACGCCGACGCTCAACGCCAAGGCGCTGTCCCGCCGCATCGACGCTTATGCCGCCGCGCGCGGCTGGACCGTCGCGCCGACCGGACGCGAGGAGCGCGGCGCGCTGCCGGTGGTGATCGGCGGCGATTTCGAGGGTTATTGGCGATCGGGCGGGGCGAAGGTGGCGAAGGCGGGGGTGCGCGCGGGACTGTTCCAGCCGACCACCGGCTACTCGCTGCCCGATGCGGTGCGGCTGGCGGCGGCGATCGCCGCGTCGCGCGACCTCGCCGGCCCGGCGCTGCACGACTTGACCTATGCCCGCGCCAAGGCGGCGTGGGAGGAGCGGGGATTTTACCGGATGCTCGATGCGATGCTGTTCCGCGGTGCGGAGCCCGAGGGGCGCTACCGCGTCCTCGAACGCTTCTACCGGCTGTCGCCGGGGCTGATCGGGCGCTTCTACGCCAGCCGCTCGACGCTGGCGGACAAGGCGCGGATCCTGATGGGTCGGCCGCCGATCCCGATCGGACGCGCCGTGCGCGCGATCGCGAGCGTCCGATGAGCGATCTGGCGACAGCCTCCCGGGCGATGACCCCGCCGGCGACGCGGGGACGCACCGCGATCGTGGTCGGCGCGGGGTTCGGCGGGCTGGCGCTCGCGATCCGGCTGCAGTCGGCGGGGGTCGCGACGACGATCGTCGAGGCGCGCGACAAGCCGGGCGGGCGGGCGTACTTCTGGGAACGCGACGGCTTCACGTTCGACGGCGGGCCGACCGTGATCACCGATCCGGCGTGCCTCGCCGAGCTGTGGGCGCTGTCGGGCAACGACATCGCGGCAGACGTGACGCTGATGCCGATCCAGCCCTTCTACCGGCTCAACTGGCCCGACGGGACGAACTTCGATTATACCAACGACGACACCATCCTGCGTGAGCAGATCGCGCGACTGAACCCCGACGATGTCGCGGGCTATGGCAAGTTCCTCGACTATTCGGCGGGCGTGTACCGCGAGGGGTATGAGAAGCTGGGGCACGTCGCCTTCCTCGACTTCGCGTCGATGGTGAAGGCGGCGCCGGCGCTGATGAAGTACCAGGCGTGGCGCAGCGTCTATTCGATGGTCTCATCCTTCGTGAAGAGCGAGAAGCTGCGCGAGGCGCTGTCGTTCCACACGCTGCTGGTCGGCGGCAATCCGATGACGACGAGCGCGATCTACGCGCTGATCCACAAGCTCGAACGCGACGGCGGGGTCTGGTTCGCCAAGGGCGGGACCAACCGGCTGATCGCGGGGATGGTGGCGCTGTTCGAGCGGCTCGGCGGGACGCTGCGGCTGGGCGACGCGGTCGCCTCGATCGACACCGTCGGCGACCGGGTGACCGGGGTGACGACCGCGAGCGGGTGGCAGGCGAGCTGCGACATGCTGGCGGCGAACGGCGACATCGTCGACACCTATCGCCACCTGCTCTCCGGCTCGCGGGCGGCGCAGCGGAGCGCGGATCGGCTGGAGGGGAAGCGCTTCTCGCCGTCGCTGTTCGTGGTGCATTTCGGCGTCAAGGGGACGTGGCCGGGCATCCCGCACCACATGATTCTGTTCGGGCCCCGCTATAAGGGGCTGCTCGCCGACATCTACGATCACGGGGTGCTCAGCGAGGATTTCTCGCTGTACCTCCATCACCCGACCGTCACCGATCCGTCGATGGCGCCCGAGGGGATGAGCACCTTCTACGCGCTGGCGCCCGTCCCCCACATGGGCAAGTTCCCCGAGGACTGGGACCGCGTCGCGCCGATCCTGGAAAAGCGGATTCTGGACGAGGTCGGGCGGCGGCTGATCCCCGACATTCACGAGCGGATCGTGACGAAGTTCTCGTACACGCCGAAGGACTTCTCGCAGGATCTGGGAGCGCATCTGGGGTCTGCGTTCAGCCTGGAGCCGGTGCTGACGCAGAGCGCCTACTTCCGCGTCCACAACCGCGACGACGCGATCCCGAACCTGTACTTCGTCGGCGCGGGGACGCATCCGGGGGCGGGCATCCCGGGGGTGGTGGGGAGCGCGAAGGCGACGGCGGCGCTGATGTTGAGGGGGTGAAGGCGGTTAGCGGTTGCGTCGCCGCCTGACATAGGGCGATCGCCTCCAAGCGGCCTCGCTGTACTCCACGCAGACACGTTCCCATCCGCACTTCAGACGGAGCGCGATTCTTCGTTTCGTTCTCTAAACGTTGCTACCATGCGATGCTTTGTCCACGACTAGCACAGTTGCTGGTGTGGGCATCAAAGCATCAACTTGACTTAGATACCTGCGAAATGTCGATGCGTCGACCTGCTGCTTATTCCAGAAGAGCTTGTTTCGACGCAGCTCCAGGAGGTTGTAGGTCATCAGCTCGCCAGACTGGCAACCGTGCGCTCGCCAGCCGTTCGGGAAGGGGCGACACACCCGCTCGTAGCTCTCCTCAATATCGACCGGTGCCGCAACGGACTGAGCAGGGAGGGCAGCTGTCGCGACGAGTACCGCGCGCCAAAGTTCACAGTGCATAACGGTCACCGGCCGACACTGTCACATGCCGGAACCTTCGTCACCCCGGGCTTGACCCGGGGTCCCGCTGCCTTGCCCCGTAGAAGAAGAAGCGGGACCCCGGCTCAAGGCAGGGGTGACGATGGGGTGGATTTGAAACCGCTTACCTCAATCGCCTCCCCGGCGAAGGTCGGGGCCCAGTCTCGGGCTGCGTCGCGACTGGGCCCCGGCCGTTGCCGGGGAGGCGGTGGTGGTGTGGACTGGCTATTCGCTCCCCGCATCCGTTCGTCCTAAGTAGTGGCTGAGCGAACGCAAAGACGCATATCGAAGGACTTGGGGCGGGGTCCTTCGATACGGGCTTTCGCTGCGCTCAATCGCTACTCAGGACGAACGGGAAGGGATGTCCCGCGCGAGCGTCTTAAGGCGGTAAAGGGTGTCGAGCGCCTCTCTCGGCGTTAGCGCATCCACATCCAGCGCCTCGACCTCGGCGCGGATGGCGTCGCATTCCTCTTCTTCGGCCTGGGCGGCGGCGGCGAACAGGGGGAGGTCGTCGAGGCCCGCCGCCAGCCCGCCGGTCTTCGCCCGCCCCGCCTCCAGCTTCGCCAGCACCGCCTTGGCTCGCGCGACCGTCGCCGGGGCCATGCCCGCCAGCCGGGCGACCGCGAGGCCGTATGAGCGATCCGCCGGGCCGTCGGCGAGTTCGTGGAGCAGCACCAGATCGCCCTTCCATTCGCGCGCGCGGACGTGGTGGAGGGTGAGCGCGTCGCAGCGTTCGGCGAGGCGGGTCAGCTCGTGGTAATGGGTCGCGAACAGGCAGCGGCAGCAGTTGTCGTCATGGATCGCCTCCGCCACCGCCCAGGCGATCGCGAGACCGTCGTAGGTCGAGGTGCCGCGGCCCACTTCGTCGAGGATGACGAAGCTGCGCGGGGTCGCCTGCGCGAGGATCGCGGCGGTCTCGACCATCTCGACCATGAAGGTCGATCGCCCGCGCGCGAGATTGTCCGACGCGCCGACGCGGCTGAACAGGCGGTCGACGAGGCCGATCCGGGCGCTCGTCGCGGGGACATATGAGCCCGCCTGCGCGAGCACCGCGATGAGCGCGTTCTGGCGCAGGAAGGTCGATTTGCCGCCCATGTTGGGGCCGGTGACGAGCCACAGCCGCGACTGCGGTGACAGGCGGCAATCGTTGGCGACGAAGCGCTCGCCCGACTTCGCCAGCGCCGCCTCGACGACCGGATGACGGCCGCCTTCGATCTCGAAACAGGGTTCGTCGGCGAGCGTCGGCCGGGTCCAGCCGCCTTCCGCGGCGCGTTCCGCCAGCGCCGAAGCGACGTCGAGCCGGGCGAGCGCGTCGGCGGTGGCGGCGATGGCCTCGCGGGTGGCGAGCGCGCCGGCCGTCAAGTCTTCGAGGTGCGCGGCCTCGGCGGCGAGCGCATGCGCGCCGGCCTGCGTCACGCGCGCGGCGACCTCATGCAGCTCGGGCGCGTTGAAGCGCACGGCGCCCGCCATCGTCTGGCGGTGGGTAAAGCCGGAGTCCGCCCGCATCAGCGCGTCGGCGGATTTGGCGGGGACCTCGATGTGGTAGCCGAGCACGTTGTTGTGGCGGATCTTGAGCGTCGACACGCCGGTCCGCTCGCGGAACTGGGCTTCGAGCGCGGCGATGGCGCGGCGGCCGCCTGCGCCCGCATCGCGCAGGTCGTCGAGCGCGATGTCGTAGCCAGCGGCGATATAGCCGCCGTCGGCGGCGTCGATCGGCGGGGTGGGGACGAGCGCGCGCTTGAGCAGGTCGATCAGCGCACCGTGGCCGCGCAGGTCGGGGAGGAGCGCGGCGAGGAGCGCGGGCATCTCGGGAGCGGTGGTGAGCCGCTCCGCCAACAGCCATGCGCCGTCGAGGCCGTCGCGGAGCAGCCCGAGGTCACGTGGAGAGCCGCGACCCGCCGCCAGCCGTCCCAGCGCGCGGCCGATGTCGGGGGCGGCGCGCAATGTCTCGCGGACGCGGTCGCGGCCTGCCGGATCGTCGTGGAAGAATCCGACGAGGTCGAGCCGGGCGCGGATCGCGGCGCCGTCCATGAGGGGAGCCGAGATGTCGGCCGCGAGGAGGCGCGCGCCCGCGCCGGTGACGGTGCGGTCGACCTCGCCGAGCAGGCTGCCCTTGCGCTGGCCCTGCGTGGTGCAGGTGAGCTCCAGGCTTTCACGGGTGGCGGCGTCGATCGCCATCGTCGCGCCGCTCGCGGCAAGGACCGGCGGGCGCAGGAAGGGGAGCGCGCCCTTGGCGGTGTGATCGAGATAGGCGACCAGCCCGCCCGCGGCGGCGAGCGCGGCGCGGCTGAACTGGCCGAAGCCGTCGAGCGTGGCGACGGCGAACAGCGCCTTCAGCCGCGCCTCGCCCCGCGCGCTGTCGAACTCGGTGCGCGGGCGCAGGACGGTGGCGGGGGCGTCGCTCCCTTCGGCGGCGACCACTTCGGCAGCGTCGAGACGGGCGAGCTCGGCGGCGAGGGACGACGCATCGCACGCGACGATCTGAAACGCGCCGGTCGAGACGTCGGCGGCGGCCAGCGCGACCTCGCCCCCGACCTCGCCGATCGCGACGCACCAATTGGCGGCGCGCGCGTCGAGCAACGCCTCCTCGGTCAGCGTCCCCGCGGTGACGACGCGGACGATCGCGCGGTTGACGAGCGCCTTCGATCCGCGCGCCTTCCTTGCCGCTTCCGGGCTCTCGGTCTGCTCGGCGACGGCGACGCGGTGCCCGGCCTTGATGAGGCGCTGGAGATAGGCGGTCGCGGCATGGACGGGGACGCCGCACATCGGGATCTTGGTCCCCTCATGCTCGCCGCGTGCGGTCAGCGCGATGTCGAGCACGGCGGCGGCGATCTTCGCGTCGTCGAAGAACAGCTCGAAGAAATCGCCCATCCGGTAGAACAGCAGGCAATCCCCGGCCTCGGCCTTGAGCGCGAGATACTGCGCCATCATGGGGGTCGCGTCGGCCATGCGGCGGGGCGTAGCCGAGCATGGGAGCGATCTCTAGCAGGACGCGCGCATTCGGGGTGACGCAGGGGCGGCCGGGAGGTTAAGGGGCGAATATGTCAGACAACGCCAACATCCAGTTCTCCGAGCGCGAGGCTTTGCTGTTCCATTCGGAAGGGCGGCCCGGCAAGATCGAGATTGTCGCCTCGAAGCCGCTGACGACCCAGCGCGACCTGGCGCTGGCCTATTCGCCCGGCGTCGCGGTGCCGGTGCAGGCGATCGCCGACGATCCCGCAACCGCCTACGATTACACGGCGAAGGGCAATCTGGTCGCGGTGATCTCGAACGGGACGGCGATCCTGGGGATGGGCAATCTCGGCGCGCTCGCCGCCAAGCCGGTGATGGAAGGCAAGGCGGTGCTGTTCAAGCGCTTCGCCGACGTCGACTCGATCGATATCGAGCTGAAGACCGAGGACGTCGACCGCTTCATCGACGCGGTCGAGCTGATGGAGCCGACCTTCGGCGGGATCAACCTGGAGGATATCAAGGCCCCGGAGTGCTTCATCATCGAGCAGACCCTTCGGGAACGCATGAACATCCCGGTCTTCCACGACGACCAGCACGGCACCGCGATCATCACCGCCGCCGGGCTGATCAACGCCTGTCTGCTGACCGGGCGGCGGCTGGGCGGCATCCGGGTGGTGGTCAACGGCGCGGGCGCGGCGGCGATCGCCTGTACCGAGCTGATGAAGGCGATGGGCGTCCGCCACGATCACGTGATCCTGTGCGACCGCACCGGCGTGATCTATCAGGGGCGCGAGGGCGTGAACCAATGGCAGTCGGCGCACGCCGCCAAGACAGATGCGCGCACGCTGACCGAGGCGCTGACCGGCGCCGACGTGTTCCTGGGGCTGTCCGCCGGCGGCGCGCTGAAGCCGGAGATGGTCAAGGACATGGCTCCCGCCCCGATCATCTTCGCGATGGCGAACCCCGAGCCGGAGATCCGCCCCGAACTGGCCAAGGCGGCGCGGCCCGACGCGATCATCGCGACCGGACGGTCGGACTATCCGAACCAGGTCAACAACGTGCTCGGCTTCCCCTTCATCTTCCGCGGCGCGCTGGACGTGCGCGCGACGGGGATCAACGAGGAGATGAAGATCGCCGCCGCGCAGGCGATCGCCGAGCTGGCGCGCGAGCGCGTGCCCGAGGAAGTGGCGATCGCTTACGGCACGCAGCACAGCTTCGGCCCCGATTACATCATCCCCGCGCCGTTCGACCCGCGGCTGATGGAGGTGGTGCCCGCCGCGGTCGCCAAGGCGGCGATGGATTCGGGCGTCGCGACGCGGCCGATCCTCGACCTGGCGGCATATCGCCAGTCGCTCCGCGCGCGCCTCAACCCCACCACCTCGGTGCTCAGCCTCGCCTACGAGGGCGCGCGCGCGCATCCCAAGCGCGTGATCTTCGCCGAGGCCGAGGAGGAGGTGGTGCTGCGCGCCGCGATCTCGTTCAAGGAGGGCGGCTACGGCACCCCGGTGCTGGTCGGGCGCGACGACGTGCCGGATCGGCTGCGCGCGCTGGGCGTGTCGAACCCCGAGGAATACGAGCTCCACAACAGCCGCATCTCGCCGTTGGTGCCGCAGATGGTCGAGCGGCTCTACACGCGGCTCCAGCGGCGCGGCTACCTGCGCCGCGACTGCGAGCGGATGGTCAACCAGGACCGCAACATCTTCGGCTCGCTGCTGCTCGATCTGGGCGAGGGCGACGCGATGATCACCGGCATCACGCGCACCTATGCCGAGACGATGCGCCAGATCTACCGCGTGATCGATCCGGCGCCGGGGCGCACGCCGTTCGGCATCCACCTGCTGGTCGGGCAGGCGCACACCGTGTTCGTCGCCGATACCGCCGTCAACGAGCGGCCTAGCGCCGAGCAGCTCGCCGACTTCGCCGAGGAGACCGCGGAGGTCGCGCGGCGAATGGGGCATACGCCGCGCGTCGCGTTCCTCAGCTATTCGAGCTTCGGCAACCCCAAGGGCGAATGGCTCGACAACATCCGCGAGGCGGTGACCGTCCTCGACGCGCGCAAGGTCGGGTTCGAATATGAGGGCGAGATGGCGCCCGACGTCGCGCTCAACCCCAAGCAGCTGGCGAACTTCCCGTTCGCGCGGCTGTCGGGCCCGGCGAACGTGCTGATCATGCCGGGGCTCCAGTCGGCGCACATCTCCGCCAAGTTGCTGCGCGAACTGGGCGGGGACACGGTGATCGGGCCGATGCTGATCGGAATGGACAAGCCCGTACAGGTCGCGCCGATGACCTCGACGGCGAGCGAGCTGGTGACGCTGGCGGTGCTCGCGGCGGGCGGCATCGCGCGGTAGCGATTGATCTGGGGCAACCTTCGCCGACCCGGATCATTCCACCCTCGGTACAACCGAGGAGTGAAACCATGCGGAGTGTTGCGTTGGCCGCGATCGGAGCGGCGGTGATGGTGACGGGCTGCGTCGGCGACGGCGGGCCCGGTCCGGCGACCGAAATCGGCTATTCCCGTTACGATTATGACCGGCCCGATCCGGCGGCGGGAGGCTATTACGCCGACCAATATTATCGCGACGCCCCGCGCTATCGCGAGCGGCGGCTGGCCGACAACGACCGGGTCTATGTCGGGCGGGACGGGCGCTATTACTGCCGGCGCAACGACGGCACGACCGGGCTGATCGTCGGCGGGATCGCGGGCGGCGCGCTCGGTGCGGCGATCGCTCCCGGCGGGTCCGGGGTGCTCGGCGCGATCCTCGGCGGCGTCGGCGGCGCGGCGGCGGGCCAAGCGATCGACAAGAACAACGTCCGCTGCCGCTGAGGCGCGGGCGAAGGCGGGCGCCGGTCGCGAGACCGGCGCCCGTCGTTGTCAGAGCAGAAAGTCGGCCGCGACGGGCGCCTGGTTGGTGTCGACGCGGATGTAGCCGTCGGCGATCTTGTCGCCGTCGATGTCGCCCATCAGCACCGTCTCGCCGCCCTGGACCTCGAAGCGCAGCTCCCCGGCGACGCCGGTGAACGCGCCGGAGCCGATGAAGGTGAAGGCCTGGTCGCCGGCGGCGGTGGCGTTGGCGTCGATTCCGGTCAGGTCGATCAGGTCGCGGTCGGCGTGGCTGAAGTCGCCGATCAGATCGGCCTTCGCGAGCGTCGCGGAGACCTCGCCATCGACGAAGACGAAGCGGTCCGCGCCCGCGTTGCCGACGGTCAGGTCCTGTCCGCCGCCGCCCCGCAGCACGTCGTCGCCGGCGTTGCCGAACAGCTCGTTGGTCCCGTCGTCGCCGCGGATCGTGTCTGCGAACTTGGAGCCATAGACGCCCTCGATCGCGGTGAGCGTATCGTGCCCGCCGTTGCCGTCGTCGTCGGCGACCCCGCCGATCAGGCTGACCGAGACCCCGGCTTTGGCGTAGAAATAGGTCGCGTAATCGTAGCCGCTGCCGCCATCGAGCGCGTCGTCGCCGCGCTCGCCCGCGAGCAGATCGGAGCCGCCGTCGCCGAACAGCGTGTCGTCGCCGTCGTCGCCCACGACGAGATCGTTGCCCTTGCCGCCGTGCAACTCGTCGTCGCCGCCATAGCCGAACAGGTCGTCGTTGCCGCCATAGGCGAAGACGCGCTCGTCACGGTTCGATCCGTCGAAGACGTCGCGTCCGTTGGTACCGCGATAGGTGCGCATGGTCCGTTACTCCCGTACTGACGCCGCGACCGATGCGGCGCTGGCGATGAACGCCGCTGGAACGGCGGTGTTTCTCAGCGGATCGGCTTCCCCGAATCCTTCCACTTGTCGAGGATCTGCGACTCACCCGTCGCGGCGAGGGCCGTCCCGCTGTCGGCATGGTCGGGCTGGATCGTCGCGGGCGGAGTGACCGGCGCCGCGGCCTTCTGTGTCGCGGCGAGCACCTGCGTCGGCGCGACCGGGGCGAGCGGGGCGAGCGGCGGCGCGAGGCGCGCATGCGGGCCCGGGACCGGCTCGCCGCCGCGGTAGCGCTGGCTGAAGGCAAGCGCGGTCCCCCAATAGCCCTTCCAGCGGTGGAAGAAATGCGCGCCGATCGCATCGGTCATCACCAGGGTCCGGTTCCAGGCCGGGGTGACGGCATAGGTGTGGTAATGGGTAGCGAGCCCGACCGGCGCGAAGACGAAACCGGCGAGCGCATCGGCGGCGATCCGGGTCGCACGCGCCATGCCGCTGCGCGACGGCGCGCGCGCCATCGCTCCGTCGCAGGCGAAGGAGAATTGGCAGCCGCTCGGCCGCTCGCTGCCCTGATAGACGACGCCGCAGACGGTGCCGGGAAAGGCGGGATGGCGGGTGCGGTTGAGGATCACCTGTGCGACCGCGCGCTGGCCGTCGTCGGGCTCCGACGCGGCTTCGTAGTAGATCGCGGTGGCGAGGCAATCGAGCGCACGACCGCGGTCGGTCGCGCTCGCGCCCACGGTCGAGAACGGCCGGGCGGGTGTGACGGTGGCGTCGCCGAGCACCACCGGGACGATCGCCGGCTCCGGCGGGAGCGCGATCGTGCCGGTCGTTCCCTGCGCGGGCGCGGCGAACGGCGCGGCCTGGGCGAAGCCGGTGGGGATCGCGGGCGTCTCGGCGGGCGCGGCGACCGCCGCCGCGAGGCGGCGGACCGGCTCCGCGCGCGAGGCGTCGCCCGCCACGAACAGGCCGAGCGCGGTGATGCAGGCGACGATCGGCGCCGCGATCAGCGCCGCCTGCCGCCAGAGCCGCCACTCCTGCGGCCGCGCGGCGGCGCGGGCCGCGGCGCGTTCGGCGGGGTGAAGGGCGGTGGTCGACGGCACGGACGCTCCGAATCGCGCGGACGAAGGTCCGGCAGCGAGCGCCTAGCGCGTCGAGGATTACTTTTCCGCTGCGTTTTCAGAGCTGTGTCGCAGCGGGACGAGTGATGGTTAACGCAAGCGTCCCGCCTCCCTCGTCCGCCCCGCGACACCCTCTCCCTCCCGATCGGGAGAGGGAGCGGGCTACGGCCGCTCGTACGCCTTGGGCAGCGCGCCCTCGGTCGGCGTCAGATAGCGGTCGCGCAGCAGCCGCTGGCGCGACTGGAGCGACTCCTGCCGCCCGTCGATCCAAACCGCGACGGGGGCGGAGGAGAGTTCGAGCGGGTCGCCATCCCACATCACCACGTCGGCGCGGCGGCCGGGGCGCAGGCTCCCGATCTCGCCGTCCATCCCGAGCGCGGCGGCCGGCAGCGAGGTGACGGTCGCAAAGGCGCGGCCCCAGTCGAGCCCGGTCGCACCGGGCACCTTGGTGATCGCGACGAGGTTGCCGGCATATTGCTTGAGGATGTGCTCGCCCGGCGCGGTGTTCGCGCCGACGGTCGAGATCGCGGTGGGGACGCCCGCCGCCGTCAACCGGCCGACGTTCGACTCGGTCGCGGCGAGCGATTCGAACGAGGAGGGCAGGTCGGCGAGCGCGGCGGCGATCACCGGGACCTTGGCGGCGGCGATCTCGCGCGCGACCATCCAGCCCTCGGTGGCGCCGAGCAGGACCAGCCTGATCTTGGGGTAATCGCGGGGAAGCGAGAGGACCTGGAGGATGTCGCTTGCGCGCTCGACATGGACGACGAGCGGCTCGGTCCCGTCCAGGACCTTGAGCAGCGCCTCGGCGTCGGCTCGGGTGAGGAGCGCGTTCGTGCTGCGGCCGTCGAACGACGCCGGGGCGCGGCGATAGTCCTGCGCCTGGGCGAAGGCGTCCTTGAGCGCGACATAGGCGGCGGGGCGGCTGCCGCCCGCATTGCGGGCGCCGCCTTCGCCCAGATCGACGAACTGGAAGGCGCGCGCCTTGGTGACGGGCTGCGCGTCGCTGCCGAGGTCGATCACCGCGCCCTGGCCGGCGAAGATCGACTTGGCGGTGTCGGGGGAGACGATCGCGCGGGTGATGCCGCCCGCGCGCTCGTTGGCAATCGGATTCGCCTGGGGGTTGATCGCGACCGACACGTCGATCGCGGCGTGGAAGGCGCTGTCGCGCGCGCGCTCGTCGTTCGATTCCTCGACACCGTTCGCGTCCATCAGGCCGAGGTTCGTGAAGCCCGCGACCATGCCGGCGGCCACCCATTTGCCGCGGGCGTCGACCGTGGTCGCGCCGGGCGGGACGGCGACGTTCGCGCCGGCGGCGACGATGCGCCCGCCCTGCATCACGACGGTGCCGTTGGCGATCGGTTGCGAGCCGTCGCCGATCGCGACGGTGCCGCCAGTGATGGCGATGGTCTGCGCAAGCGCGGGCGTCGCCAGCGTCGCGGCGGCGGTGAGGAGAAGCGCGCGGATCACTTGGTCTCTCCCATACCGGGCTGGCCGAGTTCGAAGTCGCTCACCGGCCGTCGCTTCGGATCGTTCATGTCGTAGAGCAGCGCGCCGTCGACCCAGACCTTCTCGGGGCGCGTGTAGACCGAGAGCGGATTGCCGTTCCACAGCACCACGTCGGCCATCTTGCCGGGCTTGAGGCTGCCGGTCTTGTCGGCGATGCCGAGCGCCTTGGCCGGGTTGATGCTCAGCCATTCCCAGGCGACCGCGTCGGGGATGTCGATGCCCGCGTGGCGACCCGAGGCCTGCGCCTTGGCGACTTCTTGGTTGAGGCGCTGGATGCCGTTCTCGTCGTCCGAATGGATCATCGCGCACGCGCCCTCCTTCTGGAGGATGGCGAGGTTCTCCCCGATGCCGTCGAAGCTCTCCATCTTGAACCCGTACCAATCGGCCCAGACCGCGGCGCAGGTGCCCGACGCCTTGAGCAGGTCGGCGATCTTGTACGCCTCCACCGCGTGGTGGAACGCCGAGACGTGGTAGCCGAACTCCTTGGCCATATCGAGGACGTTGGCCATCTCGTCGGCGCGGTAGCAATGGTTCTGGACCAGGATCTCGCCCGCGAGCACACCGCGCAGCGTGTCCATCGCGATGTCGCGATCGGGCTTGTCGCCGCCGTCCTTCTCGTACTTGTCCCAGCGCGCCTTGTACTGCGCGGCCTTGGCCCAGGTCTGTCGATCGACCGCGATGTTGCCCATCCGCGTCGAGGGTTCACGGTTCTTGGAGCCGTAGACGCGCTTCGGATTCTCGCCGCACGCCATCTTGAGGCCGTAGGGCGCACCCGGGAACTTCATCGCCTGCGCCGTGCGCGCATAGACGTTCTTGATGACCACCGAGCGGCCGCCGAACAGATTGGCCGAGCCGGGGAGGATCTGGAGCGTGGTGACCCCGCCGTTGGCGAGCGCGCGGCTGAAACCGGGGTCCTGCGGCCAGACGCTGTGCTCGGCCCAGACTTCGGGCGTGACGGGCGAGGTCGCCTCGTTGCCGTCGGAGTTCGCCTCCACCGACGGCGACGGATAATCGCCGAGGTGGCTGTGGATGTCGATGACGCCCGGGGTCACGAACTTGCCGGCCCCGTCGATCACCTGCGCTCCGGCCGGCGCCTCGACCGTCTGGCCGACCGCCGTGATCTTGCCGTCGGCGAATGCGACCTGGCCGCGGTCGATGCGATTGCCTTCGCCGTCGAAGATCGTGACGTTGGTGAGGACCGTGGGCGTCCCCGGATAGGGGCGATAGGTCGACGGATAGGGATCGTGGGCATAGCCCTTGTTGAGCCCGGGTCCCTTGCCGCCGGCCGATTCCGGCTTCTCGCCGTTCGCGGTGCAGGCGACGAGCGCCAGCAACGACGCCGTGGCGGCCACGATCCTTCTCATGCGGAACCCCTTCTCGTGTTCTTATGGCGGGTAGGTAAGCGATGTTGGCGTGACGGGGCAAGCGGGTGATATGTTTTCGCCTTCCCTGCGAGGGGAGGTGGCGCGCCCCCAATCGTCACGCCTTCGGTGCGCCATCTCCCCTTGCGGGAAGGCAAGGGCTAGAGCCCGTACACCGCCCGCGCGTCGCGCTTGAACGCCGCGCCCGAGTCCGGTCGGCTGTAGAACATGTGCCCGCCGGGATAGACGCTGACGTGGACCCGGTCGGCCATGCCGTTCGCGGGCAGCTGGTCGAGGATCAGCTTCGAGGCGAAGAACGGGCAGGAGAGGTCGTCCCAGCCGTGGACGATCATCACCGCCATCCGCGGATCGTTCGCGACCGCCTTGCGCAGATCGGTCACGGGATCGTCCTTGGGACGGCCGCGGTCCCAGGTAGTCGCGACGTCGTAGGACAAGGCGTTGTAGCGCGCGTCGGTCTTCCAGCCGACCTCGCGCGTGACGAAATCGACCATCGCGCTGGTGGTGGGCGCGATCAGCGCGTCGAGGATGGGGTCGTTCGACTGTTGCTGCGCACCCCAGGGGAAGGGATCGAAGGCGGTGACGTTCGAATCGTAGACGCTGCCGATCCGCCCCTCGCCGCGGCGCACCTCGCGCAGATAGGTGCCGATGTCGACGCGCCCGCCCATCCGCTGGACCAGCGCCGGGTCGAGCCCGGTCAGCTTCGTCACGTTCTGGACGAGACGCGCGGTCGCCTGCGGGTCGGAGCGGCCCTTCAAGAGATCGGTCGCGAACTCACCGCGGACATAGGCCTCGACCCCCGCCATCGCCTCGGGCGTGAGCGCATGCTGGCGCTCGAGGTTCGCCGCCGCCATCGACGGAAGCGAGATCATCCACGGCATCGGCGATAGCGCGGAACCCGTGTCCTCGGCGGCGGGATCGAGATAGGGCGAGACGAGGATCAGCCCGCTCACCCCGACGCCGATCTGCGACTGGAGCTCGTAGGCGATGCGCGGGCCGCGATAGCCGCCGTAGCTTTCGCCCATGACGTACTTCTTGGAGCGCAGGCGGCCGTTCTTGACGAGCCAGTCGTAGACGACCTTCGACAGATATTTGATGTCGGGATCGTTGGCGTAGAACGCCTTCTTGGTCGTCTCGGCATCGACCAGGCTGCGGCTGAAGCCGGTGCCGATCGGATCGATGAAGACGAGATCGGTGAAGTCGAGCCAGCTGTTGGCATTGTCGACCGCGGCCGGGCTGTCCGACGGCGCGTCGCCGTTCGCGCCGAACTGGACGCGCTTCGGCCCGACCGCGCCCATGTTGAGATAGACCGACGCCGCGCCGGGCCCGCCGTTGAAGGCGAAGGTCACCGGCCGGTTCGCGCCGGGCACGACGTAGCTGGTGGTGACGACCTCGCCGATCGCCTTGCCCTTGTCGTCGCGGACGGTGAACTTGGCGATCGTCGCGTCATAGGCGAGCGAGCGGCCGCCGATCACCGCCGACTGGCGGACGGTCTTGTCGGCGGGAAGGGGCGGGAACTTGAGGTCGCCGTCCTCGGTCTTCTGCTCGACCGTGGTGGTCTTCTTGTCCTCGGCGTGCGCGGGGGCCGAGATCAGCAGCATCAGCGCCGCAGCCCACCCCCAGCCGTTCGTCCCGAGCGTAGTCGAAGGACGGGTGGCGGAGCGCTGGGCAAGGTCCCTCGACTTCGCTCGGGACGAACGGGGGTTGAAGATTCGAGACGAACGGATGTTGGGGAGCACCCTCACTTCGCCGCGCCCTTCGTTGCCGCGATATAGGTCGTGATCTTCGCCTCCAGCACCGGCATCGGCAACGCGCCGGTGTCGAGCACCTGCGCGTGGAAGGCGCGCGGATCGAACTTCGCGCCGAGCTGCGCCTTCGCATCGGCCTTCAATCGGCTGATCGTCAGCTGACCGATCTTGTAGGCGAGCGCCTGGCCGGGGATGGCGATGTAGCGCTCGACCTCGGCGGTGGCGTCGGGTTTCCCCATCGGCGAATGCGCGAGCATGTAGGCGATCGACTGATCGCGGGTCCAACCCTTGGCGTGGATGCCGGTGTCGACGACGAGGCGCATCGCGCGCAGCATCTCGTCGTTGAGGCCGCCCATCCGCTGGTACGGATCGCTCTCCATCCCGAGCTCGGGCCAGAGCGTCTCCGAATAGAGGCCCCAGCCTTCGGCATAGGCGGTGTTGCCGCCGAAGCGCATGAAGGCGGGAAGCGCCACGTTCTCCTGTGCGAGGCTGATCTGGAAATGGTGTCCGGGGATGCCCTCGTGGAGGAACAGCGTCTCCTCCTCCCAGGTCGAGCGCGTCGGGAGGTCGTAGGTGTTGTAATAGAACACGCCCGGCCGCGAGCCGTCGGGGGTGCCGCCCTGGTAGCTGCCGCCGGCCTCGGTCTTTTCCTTATAGGCGGGGACGGGGCGGATCTCGAGCGGGGTCTTGGGGACAAGCGAGAATTGCTCGGGGATGCGGCGGAGCACCTTCTGCTCGATCGCGCGATAGTCGTCGCGCAGCTGTTCGGCCGACTTGGGCTGGAACTTCGCGTCGGTGCGCAGATATTCGAAGAACTCCGCGAGCGTGCCCTTGAAGCCGACCTTGGCCTTCTGCGCCTCCATCTCGGCGGTGATCCGCGCGACTTCGCGCAGGCCCAGCTGGTGGACGTCCTCCGCCTTGAGCGGCAGCGTCGTGTTCTGCTCGATGAGGTAGGCGTAGAGCTTGTCGCCGCCCGGCATCCCGCCCAGCCCGACGCTGTCGCGCGCTTTGGCGAGATAGTCGTTCGCGAGGAAATCGCGCATCCGCTGGTGCGCAGGCAGGATCACGGTGCGGATCTGCTCGGCGTAGGCGGTGCGCAGGCGGGCCTGGTCGGCGGCGGAGATCGTGTCGGGGAACTTCTTGACCGGTCCGTAGAAGGCGGAGCCTTCGACGCCCTGCTTGATCAGATTGTCGAACTGCTCGATCATGTTGTTCACGACGAGCTTGGGCTGGACGATGCCCTTGGCCTCGCCCTGCTTGAACAGCACGATCGCACGGTCGAGCGCGGGCGCGTATTGGGCGTTGCGCTTCAGGTTGTTCTCGTAGTCGACCAGCGTCTTGAACGGCGCCGCGCCCTGGCCGCTCGCGAAGTCTGGATAGAAGGTCTGGACGCCGAAGAAGTGATCGAGCGGGCGCAGCTCCTGCAAGGGGAGCAGGTCGGCGGCGAACCCGCGCAGGCCGATCTCGCTCTGGTTCTTGAACACGTCGTAGGCGATCTGATCGACGTGGGTCAGCTTCGACCGGTCGATCGCCGCGAGCCCGCGCAGGTCGGCCTCGGCGGCGGCCTTCTCCTCGAGCAGCGACTCGTGGGTGAACCAGTTGCCGATGCGGTCGGCGTAGCGCAGGTCGCCGCGGAAGATCGCGCTGATCGGGTTGCGCTTCAGGCTGGCTTCGTCGCTGTCGTAGAAGAGTGTCTTGAGCTTCATGTCCTCCGCACTGTCTCCCGGCAGCGCCGTCGGCGGCGGCAGCGCCTGGGCAAGGGCGGGCAACGGGAGGGTGGCGGCAAGCAATGCCGCGAGCAGAGTGATGCGCAAGAGTATGTCCCCAGAACAACGGTGCTTTGGTGTAATAGGACACCCGCGGGGCGGCAAGCGGGATAAATCTTCCCTGCTTGCGGGGAGGTGGCGCGCAGCGCCGGAGGGGGCTCTCCGCACGCGACCCGCTGGTGGAGAACCCCCTCCGCCAGCCTTCGGCTGCCACCTCCCGGTGAACGGGGGAGCTAGATCCCGAGTCGCAGCGTCAGCCGGATGTCCCTTCCCGCGAGGGGAGCGAAGTCCTTGAGGAAGCTCGAGTGCCGCCGGGCCAGCACGTCGAACAGGTTGTTGCCGCTGAGCACGAGCGACGTGCGGTCGCTGCCCCACGGCTTCCACGCGACGGAGGCGTTGACCATCGTGTAGCCCGGCGTCGTCGTCTCGAAGTCGGCGATGCGGGTCTGGTCGAAGACATGCTCGACCTCGGCGCGCGCGGTCAGCCTGTCGGCCTGCGCCTCCAGCCCGCCGAGGACCCGCATCGGCGGGATGCGCGGGACGGGACCCTGATCGACGATCGTCGCCTTGACCCAGTCGCCGAGCAGATCGGCGTTGATCGCGAACGCGCCGAGCGTCGCCAGCTTCGCCGAGGCGTCGGCTTCCAGGCCGTAATACCGCGCGTCGCGTTGCTGGTACTGGAAGCAGGGCAGGTCGACCGTGCGGCCCGACGGATCCGCGGCCGTCTGACAGACCGAGGTCGCGACCTGGTTCTCCGAGATGTAGTTGGTGAACCAGGTGTAATAGGCCGAGGCGTCGAGGCTGTAGCCGTCGCCGTGGACGTGGAGCGTGCCTTCCAGCCCCCACGATGTCTCCAGCGCGAAATCGGGGTTGCCCAGCTCATAGGCCTGGGTGCCGCCGTGCGGGCCGTTGGCGAACAGCTCCTCTGCGGTCGGTGTGCGCTCGGTGCGCGAGAGGTTGAGGCCGATGCGGACCGCGTCGCTCAGCCCGTAGGAGCCGCCGAGCGAGGCCGACACCGCGTCGAAGTGGCGCGTGCCGTTGAAGAAACGGAGGTCGTTCGCGGCGTCGTGCGCGACGAGGTCGGTGGTCTCGTAGCGCGCCCCGCCTTCGAGCTTGAACGCGCCCCAGTCGAACTGCTGGAGCGTGAACAGCCCGGTCTGGGTGGTCTCGTTGCGCGGCAGGAACGCCTCGTCGCCGACGACGTCGAACTGGCGGTTGAAGAACTGGACGCCCGACGCTCCGCTCCACGCGCCGTGCTTGGCCTGGACCGCCTCGATCCGCCCTTCCAGCCCCTTGTTGTAGAAGGCGGTGCCGACCGCATTGTCGGGCTCGAGCTCGAAGTGGCGATAGTTGGCGTAGACCGCGCGGGCGCGGACCGTGTCGAGGACGCCGCCGCCGGTCTCGACCTCGCCGCGCAGGTCGAAGCGGTTCTGGACGATGTCGAGACGGGGCGCCTCCTGTCCCTGCCCGATCTCGGTCGCGTAGCGCACGGGGACGCCGTAGAGGCTGTCGTAGTGGCTGTACGACACGCCGAGTTGGCCGGTGTCGGTGATGATCGCCGCGCCGACGCCGGCGGTCCAGGTCTCGGCGGCGGTGTTGGGGAGCGTGCCCCTGAGGTTCGCGGCATAGGCGAAGTCGATCGGCTCGGGCGTGTCCTGCGGCAACCCGACTTGCGACAGCGCCGCGGCGCGCGCGGCGGGAGCGAGGATGTATCCGTCGCCGGTCTTGAGGTCGTCGGCCTTCAGGTACGAGCCGTCGGCGTGGAGCACGAGATGCTCGCCGACCGCGACATCGCCCGCCGCCCCGCCCGAACGCTCGTTCGCCGCCGAGCCGTAGGTCGCGGTCGCATCGAGCTTGTAGCCGTTCGCCGGCATGCGGCGCGGGATGCGGGTGTCGATGACGTTGACGACGCCGCCGACCGCCGACGAACCGTAGAGCAAGGCGGCCGGGCCGCGCAGCACCTCGATCCGCTCGGCGAGCAAGGGATCGATGACGACGGCGTGATCGACCGAGGTGTTCGAGACGTCGACCGAGCCGACGCCGTCGGTGAGCACGCGGATGCGATCGCCCTGGAAGCCGCGCAGGATCGGGCGCGAGGCGGAGGGGCCGAACGAGGTCGCCGACACGCCGGGCTGGCGCGCCAGCGTCTCCCCGATCGTCGGGCGCATCTCGCGGGTCAACTCTTCGCCCGACACGACCGACGTGCCCTGGAGCACGTCGCGCTCGCTGGTCTGGACCGCGGCGGTGACGATCACGTCCTTGGGTTGCGGTGCGGCGGCGGAGTCGTCGGCCGATGCGGCGGCGGGAGGTGCTGGATCGGGGACAGCCCGCGCGGTGCCCGCAAGGAGGAACGAGAGGGTGAGCGCCGAGGCGGCCAGCTTGATCATGCGCGAATCCCGAGAGTGTTGCGGCGCACCTAAGCTGCATGATACATTGTAACAAGTGACAATCGTGTCACGTTTCCCGGCCGTCGCGCCCGGTCGCCCGGGCGGGGGGCTTGCCGTTCGGTGAACGGGATGCTGACGTGGCGCGATGCTCGTCCTTTCCGGCATCGCGGTGATCGCGCTCGGATTCCTCCTGAGGTTCAATCCGCTTCTGGTGGTCGCCGCCTCGGCGCTGGCGACCGGGCTGGCGGCGGAGATCGCGCCGCTCGCGCTGCTGGCGACGTTCGGCAGGGCCTTCAACGACAGCCGCTTCGTCACCGCCATCTATCTGGTGCTGCCGGTGATCGGGCTGCTCGAGCGCTACGGGCTGCTCGCGCGGGCGCGGGCGCTGGTGGCGGCAATGCGCGGGGCGACGCCGGGGCGATTGCTGATCGGCTACATGCTGTTGCGGCAGGGATCGGCGGCGCTGGGGCTCAACGCGGTCGGCGGCCACCCGCAGACGGTGCGCCCGCTGGTCGCGCCGATGGCCGAGGCGGCGGCCGAGCGGATGACCGGCGACGACGCGGCGAACGAGGCGGTGCGCGCGATGGCGGCGGCGACCGACAACGTCGCGCTGTTCTTCGGCGAGGACATCTTCCTGGCTGTCGGGTCGATCCTGCTGATGAAGGGCGTGCTCGAAGGCATGGGCATCTCGGTCGAACCGCTCGCGCTGTCGGTATGGGCGATCCCGACCGCGGCCGCGGCGGCGCTGATCCATGCCGGACGACTGCTGTGGCTCGATCGACGGTTGCGTCGATGATCGAAACGGGGATCGGACTGGGCGCGGTCTATGCGCTGGCGGGAGCGACGTTCGCGCTGTTCGCGGTGCTTTCGCTCGGCGAGCGGCGGTTCGCCAATGCGGCGTTCCACGCCTTGCTGGCGACGAGCTTCCTGGCGGGCGACCGGATCGGCGACACGGGAAACGGCGTGCTGGTGCTCGCGCTGATCGCGGTCGCCGCATCGGGACGGATGCGGCGGAGCGCGCCGGAAACCGACCTGCCGAGCCCGCGCGGCAACGGGCTGTTCGCCGTCGCTCTGCTGATCCCGGCGGTCGCGCTCGCCGGGACCGTCGCGTTCAAGACCTGGCCGGGGCTGGTCGATCCCAAGCAGGCGACGCTGGTGGCGCTGGCGCTCGGGGCGCTGGTCGCGCTTGCCGCCGGGTCCGCCTGGCTGCGGCCGGGTCCGCTTCAGCCGTTCCGGAGCGGGGGGCGGTTGATGGACGAGATCGGCTGGGCGGCGGTGCTGCCGCAGATGCTGGCGAGCCTGGGTGCGGTGTTCGCCGCCGCCGGGGTCGGGCAGGTCGTCGGCGGGCTGTTCGGAGCGGCGATCCCGTCCGACAGCCTGTTCGCCGCGGTCGCGCTCTACGCGCTCGGGATGGCGGGGTTCACGATCGTGATGGGCAACGCCTTCGCCGCCTTCCCGGTCATGGCTTCGGCGGTGGCGATCCCGGTGCTCGTGCAGCGGTACGGCGGCGCGCCCGCGCCGGTCGCGGCGATCGGGATGCTGGCGGGGTTCTGCGGCACGCTGCTTACGCCGATGGCGGCGAACTTCAATCTCGTCCCAGCGGCATTACTCGACCTCAAGGACCGCTACGCCGTGATCCGCGCGCAGGCTCCGACGGCGGTCGCTTTGCTGGCCTTGAACGTCGTCCTGCTCTGGGCGGTGCTGCGCTGACCGCGCGATCAGACGCCGTTGTCGACCTCGTCACTGTCGTCGTCGAACCCGTCGTCGCTCACGTCGCGCTTGCCGCCGCCCCGGTGCTTGCCGCCCTTCTTGCCCTTTTCGTCGCTGGTCAGATTGCCGTCGTGGTTGGCGTCGCGCTTGTCGAACTTCTGGAGCATGACGGCGCTCCACTCGCTCGCGTCGAGCACGCCGTCGCCGTTCTTGTCGCCCTTGCGCAGCAGCTTATCGGCGCGCTTTGGCGGCAGCTCGTCACGCTGGAGCTTGTCGTCCCCGTTCTTGTCGAGCTTGCGGAAGCGCCGTTCGATCTTGCCGCCGTAATCGGCGCGCGAAATCGAGGTCGGGGGACTGAAGCCCGCGGGCGCGGCGGTGCTCGGTGCGGCGGGAGTGGCGGCGGGAGAGACCGTGTTCGACGCGGCGCCCTCCTTCGTGTTGCAGCCGGCCAAAGCCAGCCCCGTCGCCGCGATCGCCAAGATCACCCGCATCGTCGCACTCCAGCTATCGTTACGCTTCCAGCTCAACGTCCCAATAGAGCCAATCGTGCCACGTCTCGTGGAGATAATTCGGGCGGAAGGCCCGACCATGTTCTTGCAGCTGCCAGCTGGTCGGGCGGATCGGCGCACCGAACAGGGGCATCGCCGCCTGCTTGGGCGTGCGCCCGCCCTTCTTCAGGTTGCACGGCGCACAGGCGGTGGCGACATTCTCCCACGTCGTCCGTCCGCCCTGTGCGCGCGGAATGACGTGATCGAAGGTGAGGTCCTTGGGCGAGCCACAATATTGACATTCGAACCTGTCGCGCAGGAACAGGTTGAAGCGGGTGAACGCCGGAAATTGCGACGGCTTCACGAATTGCTTCAGCGCGATGACCGAGGGCAGCTTCATCGTCCGGTTCGGACTGTGGACCTCGCGCTCGTAATGCGCGACGATGTCGACGCGGTCGAGGAACACCGCCTTGATCGCGGTCTGCCACGGCCACAGGCTCAGCGGATAATAGGATAGCGGAGTATAGTCGGCATTAAGGACCAGAGTCGGGCACGACTCGGGATGACGCAGCAGATCGGGATGAAACACGAGTTCTCCCTCCTTGACCCGCGCGCGCTGTCGCGCGGCATGGTGACGGCATGATGACAGCCGCGGAATCGGCGCGTCAAGTCGTCACGCGCTTCGCGCCGAGCCCGACCGGGCTGTTGCATCTGGGCCACGCCGCCAGCGCGGTTCGCGCGCACGATTTCGCGAGGGAGCGCGGCGGCCGATTCCTGGTCCGGATCGAGGACATCGACGGCACGCGCAGCCGCGAGGCGTACGTCGCCGAGATTACGGCCGATCTCGCCTGGCTGGGGCTTACGTGGGACGGGCCCGTCGTGCGCCAGTCGGAACGGCTGGATACCTATGCCGCGGCGCTCGATCGGCTGCGGGGCGCGGGGCTGCTCTACCCCTGTTTCTGCACCCGTGCCGAGATCGCCGAGAGCATGGCCGCGCCGCATGGTTCGTCCGCGATCTATCCGGGGACGTGTCGCGACGTCGACCGATCGGCGCGGCTGCACGAGCCGCATTGCTGGCGGCTCGACATGGCGAAGGCGGCGGCGCGGGTCGGGCCGCTCGTCTGGGAAAACGGCGGACTCGCAATCGCGGCCGACCCGTGGTCCCACGGCGATGTCGTCCTCGCGCGCAAGGATGCACCGGCGAGCTATCACCTTGCGGTGACGGTCGACGACGCATGGCAGGGTGTTACCGACGTGCTCCGCGGCGACGACCTGTTTGCGGCGACGCATGTGCACCGGCTGCTTCAGGCGCTGCTCGACCTGCCGACCCCGCGCTACCACCACCATCCGTTGCTGACGGGCGCGGACGGCACGCGCCTGGCGAAGCGCCACGGCGCGCCGTCGCTCGCGGCGATGCGCGAAGCGGGCGAGGATGGACGCAACGTTGCGGCGATGCTGCGCGTCGGGCGACTGCCGACTGGCTTTTCCGGCGCGATCGCCTAAGTTCAGCCGATGCAGACCTTCCTCGTCCTTCTCCTCGTCGCCGCGATGATCGCGACGCTCGTCGCGCTCGTCCGCGGCGTCGTGAGCTTCCTTCAGACCGCGAGCGCGGACGTGCGCGCCGGCGATGGGCCGAGCGCGAGCCAACTGAAGTCGAACCGGATGATGCAGCAGCGCATCCTGTTCCAGGCGATCGCGGTGCTGATCGTCGTCGTGCTGCTGTTCGCGGCGGGGCGGACGTGATCCGACGCGCTCGGTAGGACGCATGGTCAAGCTCACCAAGATCTACACGCGCACCGGCGACGACGGCACCACCGGGCTGGTCGACGGCTCGCGCGTGGCGAAGTCCGCGGCGCGGATGGCGGCGATCGGCGACGTCGACGAGGCCAACAGCGCGATCGGCGTCGCGATCGCGTCGCTCGGCGAGCACCCGCTCGCGACGGCGCTGACGCGGGTGCAGAACGATCTGTTCGATCTGGGTGCGGACCTAGCGACCCCGGGAGACGATTTCGCGCCGTCGGAGATGACGCTGCGGATCGTCGCGTCGCAGGTTGCGCGGCTGGAGGCGGAGATCGACGCGCTCAACGCCGATCTTGCGCCGCTCGCCAGCTTCATCCTGCCCGGCGGTCGGGCCGCTTCGCTCCACCTGGCGCGTGCCATCGTGCGGCGGGCGGAGCGGTCGGCGGTGGCGGCGGGGGGGCTCAACCCGCAGGCACTCGCCTATCTGAACCGCCTGTCGGACTTCCTGTTCGTCGCCTGCCGTACCGTGAACAAAAACGGGGCGGAAGACGTTCTGTGGGTCCCGGGGGCGTTGCGCTAGGTTAAGACGCGCGTCCGCGGTTCGGAGGATCTGCCCCATGACCGCCCGTCCGGCGCTCGCGCCCGACCTGCTCACGATGCGCTTCGCGTCGGTACGGTCGCTGTCGACCACCCTCGTCGCGCCGCTGTCCGACGCCGACGCGAGCGTTCAGTCGATGCCCGACGCCTCGCCCGCGAAATGGCATCTGGCGCATACGACGTGGTTCTTCGAGACGTTCGTGCTGCGCGATCATGCGCCCGGCTACACCCTGCACGACACGCGCTTCCCGTTCCTGTTCAACAGCTATTACGAGGCCGAGGGTCGACGCCACGCGCGCGATCGTCGCGGGATGATCACGCGGCCGGCGCTGGCCGAGGTCCTCGACTATCGCGCGCACGTCGATGCGGCGATCACGCGGGCGATGCCGGCGCTTTCCGAGGCGGCACGTGCGCTGGTCGAGTTGGGCTGCCACCACGAGGAGCAGCACCAGGAACTGCTCGTCACCGACATCCTGCACCTGTTCGGCGAGAACCCGCTCGAACCCGCGCTATGGCCTGCCGCGCCCAAGGTGCCGGTGGCGATGCCCGAACCGACCGGGTGGATCGAATCGCCCGAACGGATCGTCGAGATCGGCGACGATGGCGCGGGTTTCGCCTTCGACTGCGAGGGGCCGCGCCATCGCGCGCTCCTCCCCGCTTATGCGATCGCCGATCGTACCGTCACCAACGGCGAATGGCAGGCGTTCATCGCCGACGGCGGCTACCGCGATGCGCGCTGGTGGCTCGCCGACGGCTGGGCCTGGGTGCAGCGCGAGGGGGTCCACGCGCCGCTCTATTGGGAAGAGCGCGATGGAGTGTGGACCCGCTTCGGGCTCGACGGTCGCCGGCCGATCGATCCCGCCGCGCCAGTGACCCACGTCAGCTTCTTCGAGGCCGACGCCTATGCGAGCTGGGCGGGGGCGCGGCTGCCGACCGAGTTCGAATGGGAGGCCGCGGCGGCCCCGTCCGATCCGAACGGCGGTAACCAGATGGCTGCCGCCGGGCCGGTCGAGCCCCGGCCTGCGACCGGAGGGCCGGCCTTCTTCGGCGACGTCTGGGAATGGACCGGGAGCGCATACCGGCCCTATCCAGGCTTCGCCGCTGCCGAGGGTGCGGTCGGCGAATACAACGGCAAATTCATGAGCGGGCAGTTCGTGCTGCGCGGCGGATCGTGCGCGACCCCGCGCGGCCACGTCCGCGCGAGCTACCGCAACTTCTTCTACCCCCACCAGCGCTGGCAGTTCACCGGCGTCCGGCTGGCGAAGGATCTGTAGGATGCTCAAGCCCGAGATCGAGGATGGCGACGTCACGCTTGCCGATCCGCAGTTCCGCGCCGACGTGTCGGCGGGACTCGCGCGCCGTCCGCGCGCGATCCCGGCGCGGTGGTTCTACGACCGACGCGGGTCGGAGCTGTTCGAGGCGATCACCGAACTTCCCGAATATTATCCCACGCGCACCGAGGCGGCGCTGCTCGCCAGGATATGCCCCGAGCTGCCGCCGCTGATCGGCGAGGGGCGGGCGGTGGTCGAGTTCGGCTCGGGCTCGTCGACCAAGACGCCGCTGCTGCTGGAGGCGATCGCGCCGTCCGCCTATGTCCCGATCGACATTTCGGGCGCATTCCTGCGCGAGAGTTCGCGCGTCCTCTCGGCGCGGTTCCCGGGATTGCTGGTGCTGCCGTTCGAGGCGGACTTCACCCGGCCGCTGACGCTGCCGCGCGCGATCGCCGACGCGCCCAAGCTGGGGTTCTTCCCGGGCTCGACGATCGGCAACCTGACCCCGTTCGCCGCGGCCGACCTGCTGCGGGCTATGCGCGGCTCGCTGGCGGACGGCGCGATGCTGCTGATCGGGATGGACCGGGTGAAGTCTCCGGACGTGCTCGTCCCCGCCTATGACGACGCCGCGGGCGTGACGGCGGCGTTCAACCTCAACCTGCTCGAGCGGATCAACCGCGAACTGGACGGCACGATCCCGCTGGACGCCTTTCGGCACGTCGCGCGGTGGAACGACGCGGCGGCGCGGATCGAGATGCATCTGGAGGCGACCCGCGACGCCGCGTTCGAAGTCGCGGGGCAGGCGTTCGCCATCGCCGCCGGCGAGACGATCCACACCGAGAACAGCCACAAATATGGTCCGCGCGACGCCCGGCTGCTGCTGCGCGCGGGCGGGTGGACGCCGGTCGCCGAGTGGACCGATCCGGACGAGCGGTTCGCGGTGCTGCTCGCGGAGGCGTCGGTCGGCGAGGACGTGCCTTAACGGCTCGTCACGCGCGCGCGCCAGGTGGTGATCCAGTCGATCGAGCCGCGGCATTCGCCCATGCCGGTCGCTTTGACGAGGCGAAAGCGCGCGCCGTCCCAGGCGAATTCGGAACTGCCGCCGCAGTCGCCCACCCCGCGCGCCTTGACGTAATCGGACAAGCGTTGCGTCTGGGCGTCCCAGCCGCCGTTGGTCAGCTCGTTGGTGACGTCCTCGCCCATGCCGACGGGCGTGTCGAACGTCGCCTGCGCCGCGCGACCGCCCTCGTCGACGACATAGATGCTGGTGAAGGCGTTGTACGCGCCGTTGCCGCAAGGGTGCGGCACCATGACGAGGGTGTGCGCCGCGTCGAGCCGGTGCGCCTCCGGCTGGACCGGACCCGCGTCGTCGCAGGTGGTCGCATCCTTGCCGATCAGGGTCGCTGCGGCAGCAGGCGTGAGCGTCTTCGGCGGCTTCGCGGTCGGCGCGGGCGAGACGATGACGGGGAGCGCGGGGGCGACCACGCTCGCATCGGGCTTCGCGCCCGGGCGGCGGAGCGCGCCGGTCGTGCCGAGCCGGCCCTGCTGGTCGTCGATGTAGAGCATCGCCGCGGCGAGCCCCGCGAGCGAGGCGTGCGCGACCGGCTTGCCGCCGACGACCAACGTCGCCGCCTTGCCGTTGGCGAGCGCGGTGGCGGCGGCGCGATCGAGCGGGATCGTCGCGGTCGGATCGCCGCCGTCCGGGGAGGGCTTCGGCATGACCCGAGCGATCGGCCTCCCGTCGACGGCGAGCATGCCGCGCGCGCTCGCCGGCATCGTCAGCGTCGTCTGCGCCGCGCCGTCGCCGTCGCGCTTGAGGACGAGCAACAGATAGGTGTCGCGGTCGTCGCTGTCGGGGACGAGCGCGACCGCCTGGCAGCGCGCGCCATTGTCGCACCCGACGGTCCAATCGGCGAAGGTCTTAAGGTCGCCGGGGTGAGGCGCGGCGGCGGCGAGGAGGAGAGCGGCGATCATGCTGGCCGGTCTAGGCGGGTGTCCGCGCGGCGAAAAGCGGCTAAGCGCGCCCGCGAAATGGCGAAAGGACGGACGTGCAGACGATTGGCGTGATCGGGGCGGGGCAGATGGGCGCGGGGATCGTCCAGGTCTCGGCGCAGGCGGGCTACCGCGTGCTGGTGTCGGACGTCGATCAGGCGCGCGCCGAAGCCGGCAAGGCAGGGATCGCCAAGCGACTCGCGCGCGACCTCGAGAAGGGCAAGATCGACGGCGAGTCGCGTGACGCGGCGCTGGCGCGGATCGCGGCCGTCGACTCTCTGCAAGCCATGGGCGAGTGCGCGCTGGTGATCGAGGCGGCGACCGAGCGCGAGGAGATCAAGCGCGCGATCTTCAAGACCGTCGGCGAAGTGCTGGGCGCGGGTGCGGTGCTGGCGTCGAACACCTCGTCGATCCCGATCACGCGGCTGGCGCAGGCCGCGCCCGATCCGGCGCGCTTCATCGGCGTCCACTTCTTCAACCCCGTTCCCGTGATGGGACTGATCGAGGTGATCCGTGGGCTGGCGACTTCGGACGCCACGGTCGCGGTGGTCGAGGAGTATGCGGCGAAGCTCGGCAAGCGGGTGGTGCGCGCGAACGACGCGCCGGGTTTCATCGTCAACCGCGTGCTGATGCCGATGCTCAACGAGGCGTGCTTCGCGCTGGGTGAGGGCGTGGCGACGATCCTGGACATCGATGCGGCGTGCCAGCTCGGGCTCAACCATCCGATGGGTCCGTTGACGCTCGCCGACTTCATCGGGCTCGACACCTGCCTCGAGATCACGCGCGTGCTGTTCGAGGGGACCGGCGATCCCAAGTTCCGCCCCGCGCCACTGCTGGTGAAATATGTCGAGGCGGGCTGGTACGGGAAGAAGACGGGGCGCGGCTTCTACGATTACTCGGGTGCGGAGCCCGTGCCGACGCGCTAGGTTCTCGCAGAACGACGGGAGGAGCGGATGGCTGAGTTCATCACGGTGGCGGGCGACGTGCCAATCCGCGTGGCGGTCGAGGGCGAAGGGCCGCTGGTCCTGATGGTCCACGGCTTTCCCGAGAGCTGGTATTCGTGGCGGCATCAGCTGGCGCCGGTCGCGTCGGCGGGCTTCACCGCGGCGGCGATCGACGTGCGCGGCTATGGCGGATCGGGGAAGCCGGAACCGGTCGAGGCCTATTCGCTCGAGGCGATCGTCGGCGACGTCGTCCGCGTCGCCGACCATTTCGGCGGCGAGCCCGCGATCCTGGTCGGGCACGATTGGGGGGCGCCGATCGTGTGGAACTCGGCGCTGACCCGACCCGATCGGTTCCGCGCGGTCGCCGGGCTGTCGGTGCCGTTCACCGGCGTGCCGCAGCGCCCCTTCACCGAGGTGTTCCGCCGCGCCTTCACCGACAAGGGCAAGTTCTTCTACCAGGAATGGTTTCAGGAGCCGGGCCGCGCCGAGGCCGAGATCGAACCCGACGTCCGGCGGTTCCTGCGGATGTTCCTCTACGCCATCTCGGGCGATGCGCCGCCGGGGACCTGGCCCGACAAGCCGGCGGGAGCGTCCCTGCTGGAGGGGATGGTCGATCCGGGCGTGATGCCGACGTGGCTGAGCGAGGCGGACCTCGATTACTATACGGCCGAGTTCGAGGCTTCGGGGATGCGCGGGCCGCTCAATCGCTATCGCAACCACGAACGCGACTTCGCCTGGCTCCAGCCGTTCGCCGATCGCCGGATCGAGCAGCCGGCGCTCTTCATCGGCGGGACCAAGGACCCGGCGACGACGCTGTTCGGCGCGGTCGCCGATCCGGTCGCGGCGATGCGGCCGTTCGCGCCGCGGGTCGAGGGGCATCTGCTCGACGGCTGCGGGCATTGGACGCAGCAGGAACGCCCCGGGGAGGTTAATCGTTTGCTGATGCCCTGGCTGGAGCGGCAGCGGTGAGCATAGACGACACCATCATCGACACGCCCGACGGACCGATGACGTTCGCCGCGTGGAAGAAGAAGAACCCGGTCCAGATTCCCTCACGCCGAACGAAGGGCAAGAAATTGCCCAACAAGGTCAAGCTCATCACCGAAGAATAGCGTCAAGGGCGCGCGGCGACTGCATCCGCCGTCCACTAAGTGGCGTATAATCTCCGAGCTTCCATCTGGAAATCTCAGGAGACCGATCATGCACGCAGGATTTCGCACCTCGATCGCCGCCTTGGCGCTGCTCGCCAGCACCGGCGCGCTCGCCCGCAACCCGATGGTCGGCGGCGCCGCGATGTATCCGACCAAGACGATCGTCGAGAATGCGGTGAACTCGAAGGACCACACCACGCTGGTCGCCGCAGTCAAGGCGGCCGGACTGGTCGAGACGCTGTCGGGCGCCGGGCCCTTCACCGTGTTCGCGCCGACCAACGCCGCCTTCGCCAAGCTGCCCGCGGGAACCGTCGATACGCTGGTCAAGCCCGAGAACAAGGCGACGCTGACGTCGATCCTCACCTATCACGTCGTCCCCGGCACGATCACCGCGGCGGACATCGCGGCCAAGGCGAAGGCGAACGGCGGCACCGCAACCTACACCACCGTCCAGGGCGGATCGCTGATGTTCAAGGAGGCCGGGAGTGGCTGGGCGATCATGGACGCGAAGGGCGACACCGGAAAGATCACCATCGCCGATGTCCGCCAGTCGAACGGGATGATCCACGTCGTCGACACGGTGATGATGCCCTGACGGATCGCGGCGAGGCGGCCGGTCGCTGCCCCGCCGCCCGGCTCAGCGCGCGCCGGCGACCGGCGCGGGGCCGACCGATTTGATGAACGCCCAGACGGCGGGCGAGAAGGGCGGCGTCTGCTCGCCCTGCCACTCGCCGATGCGGTCGTAGATCTTGCCCACGCCCTGCATCATCGCCGGGGTGGCGATCGCGGTGAACGGCGCGAGCAGCGCGATCCACTCGTCGTAGAAGGCGCGCGCCCGCGGCGAGGCGGGGTCCATCGGCAGCGCCGCCTCGATCCGCCCCGCGAGGTCGGTCCATTTGGCGGAATATGCCGCCTGGTCGAAGCCAGCGGGCATCTTGGGCAGCGCCGTGGCGAAGTCCGCCTTGGCCTCGTCGCCGAGATAGCGGTCGGTCACCGCCTGCCAATTCTCGTGTTCCATCATTCGGTCTCCTTGTCGGATCAGCGAGCAGAGCGTCGCGACGTCGATCGGCTCGCCGCGATCGATGCGGGACTGGACCTGGAGGAGCAGCCGGCGGGTCTCGGCGATCGATTCTGCCGCCGCCTCGACCTCGGAGAGCTGCGCCGCGATCACTCGCCCCAGCTGGGGCGTGCGGCCGGCGAGCAGCTCGGCGATGCGCGACAGGCTGAACCCGGCGCGCTTGAGCGCGGTGACCGCGGTCAGCCGCGCGAGTTCGCCCGCGCCATATACCCGCCGCCCACCCGCGGTGCGCAACGGCCTCACCAGCCCCCGCGCCTCGTAGAAGCGCAACGCGCGGAGCGTCAGCCCCGTCCGTCTCGCGACTTCGCCGATATCGAGCACGTCCTCCATGCCGACTCGTGTAGCGGGTGACGTAACGTTAGGAGCAAGCGCGAATTTGCTAAAAGAGGAACGACGCGCCGACGCCCGCCTGCGCCGCCGCGATCAGCCATAGGCGGGTGGAAAAGGGCTGCTTCCTTGTCTTGTGACGGAAGCGGTGGCGGGCGAAGAATGCGCCGGGGGTGCCGCCGATCGCGGCCAGGAACAGCAGATCGGCTTCGGGAATCCGGCGAGCCCCCGCGACAGCACGCGCCTTGTCGTCGGCGAAGCGCCAGATCGTGAGGAGGTTTACGAGGCAGAGAGCGAGCAGGAGCGCGACGATCATGTCCGGCAGGATAACGGTGGACGGTAGCCGCTTCGTTATCCCACCATCAGCCCCGCCAGCGCCGCCGACATCAGGTTGGCGAGGCTTCCAGCCGCGAGAGCGCGCAGCCCGAGGCGGGCGATCACCGGGCGCTGGTTCGGGGCGAGGCCGCCGGTCACCGCCATCTGGATCGCGATCGAGGAGAAGTTGGCGAAACCGCACAGCGCGAAGGTGACGATCGCGACGGTGCGCGGCGAGAGCGCCGCCGCCTGCTTGCCGAGATCGATATAGGCGACGAACTCGTTGAGGACGATCTTCTCGCCGAACAGCCCGCCGGCGATTCCCGCCTCGGTCCACGGCACGTTCAAGAGGACCATGATCGGCTGGAAGACATAGCCGAGCAGCCGCTGGAAGCTCAGCCCCTCGATGCCGAACCAATGGCCGACGCCGCCGAGCAACCCGTTGGCGAGCGCGACCAAAGCGACGAAAGCGAGCACCATCGCGCCCACCGCGACGGCGAGGCGGACCCCGGTCTGCGCGCCCTGCGCAGCGGCCATGATGAGGTTGGCGGGCCGCTCCTCGTCGTGCGTCGCCTGTGGCATCGGCTCGCCGGGCGTCTCGGACAGCGCCGCATAGCCCCGCCCGCTGACGCGGTGTTCGGAAAGGCGGATCTCGGCATCGGCGTCGGGCAGGTCGCCGAGCGGCAGCTCGCCTTCGGGGGGGACCGAGCGATCGGGCATGATGATCTTCGCCATCAGAATCCCGCCGGGCGCGGCCATGAAGCTGGCGGCGAGGAGGTAGTCGATGCGGATGCCCATCGAGGCGTAGGCGGCGAGGATCGTGCCGGCGACCCCCGCCATCCCGCTGGTCATCACCGTGAAGACCTGCGGCGGGGTCAGTCCGGCGAGATAGGGTCGGATCACGAGCGGCGATTCGCTTTGCCCGACGAAGATGTTGGCGGCCGCGCAGAGCGATTCGACCTTCGACACGCCGATCACCCATTCGATCGCGCCGCCGAGCCAGCGGACGATCCGCTGCATCACGCCGAGATAATAGAGGATCGAGACGAGCGAGGCGAAGAAGATGATCACCGGCAGCGCGGCGATCGCGAACGAGGTGCCGCCGATCTCGGGCTTCGCCAGCGGGCCGAACAGGAACTCGACCCCGGCATGGGCGTAGCCGAGCAAGTTCGACACCCCGCCGGACGCCGCGCCGAGCGCGGCGACGCCCCACGGCGCCTTGAGCACGACCGCGGCGATC
Organism: Sphingomonas sp. SP6; assembly: GCF_058313435.1. Lineage (NCBI taxonomy): Bacteria > Pseudomonadati > Pseudomonadota > Alphaproteobacteria > Sphingomonadales > Sphingomonadaceae > Sphingomonas > Sphingomonas sp. SP6. The sequence goes on along the minus strand of NZ_JBZFLG010000002.1, from coordinate 553,438 downwards.
GCGACCTGGAGCGCGAAGGCCGCGCCGACCACGCGCGGGCGGATCGCGCGGCGATCGGTCGAGAGCGCGAGCGCGATGAGCAGGAGAACGGCGATCCCGGCCACGCCGATCAGGAACCGGCTCATGCGCGGGGAGACGGATTGAGGCGGTTGAGGCGTGGACGCAAGACGTGAGAACCCTCTGCGGCGGCCCTCGGAGCGAGCCTCGATCGCCTTATGCCGACAACGATAGGAGTAGGACAGGGGGGATGCCGGTTCGCCGACGCGAGCTTTGCGCCGCGGGCGTGCGCGGGTAAGCGTTGCGCGATGGACGCACGCCCCTCGCCCCGCTCGATCCCGCTTTCGCTGTTCGCCTTTGCTATCTTCTACGGCGGGATGGTGACGACCGCGGGGGTGCTCGGAGTCAAGCAGGTGGCGCTCGGGCCGCTCGCGGTGGAGGCGGGGATCTTCGCCTTTCTGCTGCTCGTCGTGATGTCGAGCGCGGTCGCCGAGCTCCACGGGCAGCGGACGGCGACGCTGCTGGTCCGGATGGGCTTCGTCCCGCTGATCGTCGCGGCGCTGCTAATCCGTCTCGTCATCGCGCTGCCGCACGACCCCGGCATGTACCCGCCGGCGATCGCCGCCTTCCCGATCGTCGTCGGGCAGGGCGCGCGGATGATGATCGCGGGGCTGATCTCCTACGGCCTGTCGCAGACGCTCAACGTCGCGCTGTTCGATCGTCTGCGCGCGCCGACGGGGCGATTGGTGTGGCTGCGCGGGATGATCGCGAGCGTCGTCTCGCAGATCGTCGACACGGTGCTGTTCATCACCATCAGCTTCCTCGGCACGCGCCCGATCCTCGACCTGATGGCGGGACAGATGTTGACCAAGGTGGTGCTGTCGGTGGTGCTGGTGCCGTTCCTGATCACAGGCTTCGTGGCGCTGGGGCGGCGGCTGGACGGGTAGCGGGCATGGACGAGCACGGCAGACTCGAGCGGTTGACGTTCTTTTCCGACGCGGTGTTCGCGATCGCGATGACCTTGCTCGTCATCGAGGTCCGCGTGCCGCATCTGGCAGGTGCGACCGATCGAGCGCTGGCGCAGGCGTTGGTCGATCTCGTGCCGAACTACATCGGCTTCGTCGTCAGCTTCGTGGTGATCGCGCGGTTCTGGATCGGGCATCACCGGGTGATGGCGATGCTGCGCGCCGCCGACACGCGGCTGGTGACCGCGAACCTCGGACTGCTCATGGCAATCGCGTTCATGCCATTCCCGACCGCGGTGCTGAGCGACTATGCCTCGCTGCGCGTCGCGGTCGGGGTCTATGCCGGATATCTGATGCTCGTCGGGGCCGCGAACGTCCTGCTAATCCGGGTGGCCCTGGGCGGAGGCCGGCTGCTTCGGGAGGATGCGCCGGAGCGTGAGATCGCACGGCTTCGGCGATCGATGTGGCTGCCGCTGTCGATCGGTGCGCTGGCGTTCGCGGCGGCGATGGTCGCGCCGTGGCTGGGTTTGGTGGCGCTGACGGCGGGTTCGGTGGCGCTCAACTGGATCGTTTCGCGCTCCGGCCCCACGCCGGTCACGGTGGTCGATGGCCGCTAGTCCGGCCGCCAGGGTGGTGACCACGCCCGGCGCGCTCGACCGGGTGCTGGCGGTCGCCGCCACCATCCTGTTCGCCGCGGCGGCGACCGCGATCGGCCTTGGCCGCGCGGAATGGGGCGCGGTGCCCGCGGTGATCTGGCTGCACCTGGCGACGGTGCTGACGGCCACCGCCCTGACCCCGGTCATGCTGCTCCGGCGCCGCGGGACTGGCGCGCATCGCGCGCTCGGGACGATCTGGGTCGCGGCGATGCTGCTGACCGCGATGATCTCGCTGTTCGTTCATGTCTCGGGCGCGGGGCGGTTCAGCGTGATCCACCTTCTGTCGGTGTGGACGCTGATCCAGGTGCCGATCCTCTGGTGGGCGGCGCGCACGCACCGGGTGGCGCGGCACAGGCGCGCGGTCCACGGCATGGTGATCGGCGCGCTGCTGGTCGCGGGATTTTTCACCTTTCCGTTCCACCGCCTGTTGGGCGGATGGCTGTTCGGGTGATGGGCGCGCTTCCCCGCTTGCCACGCCCCCGCTAAGCGCCGCCCATGACCGACCTCTCCCCCGCCCTGAAGGCCGAGACGCTCGTCGAGGCGCTGCCGTATCTCCAGCGTTATGCGGGTAAGACCTTCGTCGTGAAGTACGGCGGGCACGCGATGGGCGATCCCGAGGCGGCGCGGGACTTCGCCGAGGACGTGGTGCTGCTCAAGGCGGTGGGGATCAACCCGGTGGTCGTCCACGGCGGCGGGCCGCAGATCGGGGCGATGCTGAAGCGCCTGGGGGTCGAATCGCGCTTCGTCGATGGGCTGCGCGTCACCGACGCCGAGACCGCCAAGGTCGCCGAGATGATCCTGGCGGGCAGCATCAACAAGGAGATCGTGGGCTGGATCGCGGGCGCGGGCGGGCGTGCGGTCGGGATCAGCGGCAAGGACGCCGGGCTGGTCACCGCCGAGAAGGTGGGCGGACGGCGCGAGGCCGATCCCTTGCAGGGCGTCGAGCGCCACGTCGACCTGGGCTTCGTCGGCGAGCCGGTGGCGGTCGACGCCTCGATCCTGCGGAGCCTCTCCGCCGACGGCATCATCCCGGTGGTCGCGCCGATCGGCCTGGGCGCGGATGGCCACACCTACAACATCAACGCCGACACCGTCGCCGGGGCGATCGCCGCCGAGCTCAAGGCATCGCGCTTCTTCCTGCTGACCGATGTCGCCGGGGTGCTCGACAAGGACAAAAGGCTGGTGAGCGACCTGACCCCGGCGGGGATCGCGGCACTGCGCGCGGACGGGACGATCACCGGCGGGATGATCCCCAAGGTCGAGACCTGCGTCGCCGCGGTCGAGGCAGGGGTCGACGCCGCCGTCATCCTCGACGGGCGGGTACCGCATGCGATGCTGCTGGAGATGTTCACGCGGGCGGGCGCCGGGACGCTGATCCGGCGCTAGTCGGCTCGCGGCGGTTCGGCTAGAGAAGCGCGGTAATCCAGGAGACGCCCGCGCGTGGTGACGCTGACCATCATCCAGATCCTCCAGGTGATCCTCGACGTCGCGTGGTGGATCATCTTCGTCCAGTTCATCCTGTCCCTGCTGATCGCGTTCAACGTGATCAACACGCATAGCCCGTTCGTCCGCTCGCTGTGGGACGGGCTCGACCGGCTGACGGAGCCGATGTACCGGCCGATCCGCCGCGTGCTGCCGGCGACCGGCGGGCTCGATTTCGCGCCGATGGTGGTGCTGGTGATCCTGGCGATCCTCAACATCATCCTCAACAACACCTACGCCAGCGTCGCCGTGGGGGCGGTGTGACGGCGCAGGTCATCGACGGCAAGGCGTTCGCCGCTGCCTTACGCGCGCGAGTCGCCGAGGCGGCGGCCGAGGTGGTGGCGGCGGCGGGGCGCAAGCCGGGGCTGGCGGTCGTGTTGGTCGGCGAGGACCCGGCCTCGCAGGTCTATGTCCGCAACAAGGGCAAGGCGACGATCGCCGCGGGGATGGAGAGCTTCGAGCACCGGCTGCCGGCGGGGACCGAGCCTGGCGAGCTGTTCGCGCTGATCGACCGTCTCAACGCCGATCCGGCTGTCGATGGCATCCTCGTCCAGCTCCCCGCCCCGGGGATCGACGAGGGGGCGATCACGACGCGGATCGATCCCGAAAAGGACGTCGACGGGCTCAATCCGGTCAACGCCGGGCGGCTGGCGCTGGGGCTCGAGGGGTTCGTCCCCTGCACCCCGCTCGGCTGCCTGATGCTGTTGAAGGATGTGCGCGGCGATTTGGCGGGGCTCGATGCGGTCGTGATCGGCCGGTCGAACCTGGTCGGCAAACCGATGGCGCAGCTGCTGCTCGCGGCGAACTGCACGGTGACGCTTGCGCACTCGCGGACGCGCGACCTCCCCGACGTGGTGCGGCGCGCCGACATCGTCGTCGCGGCAGTGGGCCGGGCTGGGTTCGTCAAGGCGGACTGGGTTAAGCCCGGCGCGACGGTGATCGACGTCGGGATCAACCGGACCGAGGCCGGGCTGGTCGGCGACGTCGAGCCGGAGGTGTCGAACGTGGCCGGGGCGCTGACCCCGGTGCCTGGAGGAGTGGGTCCGATGACGATCGCCGTGCTCTTGAGAAACACCGTCGTCTCGGCGGCGCGGCGCGAGGGCGTGACGCTCTCGGACGCACTATGATCGCGGCGCTGCTGATGGCTGGAACCGCCGTCGACGCCGAGCGCGCCTTCGCCGCGCGCGCGCAGGCGGCGGGACAGTGGAAGGCCTTCGCCGAGTTCGCCGCCGAGAATGCGGTGATGTTCGTGCCCGAGCCGGTCAAGGCCAGGGACTGGCTGCCCAAGCAGACGGAGCCGCCGCGATCGGTCGAATGGGCGGCGACGGCGAGCTACGTCTCGTGCGACGGTGAGACCGCGGTCAACACCGGGCCGTTCTGGCTCGCGAGCGCGAAGCTCGACGGATTCTTCACGACGGTGTGGAGCAAGAGTGCCGAGGGCTGGCGCTGGACCTATGACGGCGGTGCGCCGCTCAAGACGCCGCGTCCGCGCGTCGCCGAGCCCAAGCTCGAGCGCGCGAGCTGCGCCGAGTCGCCGATCGACATGGCGCCGGTCATGCGGCGGGGCGTGAAGACCGGCGGCGGCGCGTCGCGCGACCGCTCGCTCGTCTGGGGCTGGTCGGTCGAGGCGAACGGCGCGCGCCACTTCAAGGCGCAGCTGTGGACCGGGGAGGCGTACCGTACGGTCGTCGAGGACGTGGTGCCCGCGCCCAAGTGATCGAGCTGTTCGCCTCGGCCTTCGTCACCTTCTTCGTGGTGATCGACCCGCCGGGCTGCGCGCCGATCTACGCCGGTCTCTCGGCGGGGGCGAGCGCGGCGCAACGCCGGGCGATGGCGATCCGCGCGGTGGTGGTCGCCGGGCTGATCCTGTTCGGCTTCGCGCTGTTCGGCGAGGCGCTTCTGAGCGGGCTCGGGATCGAGCTGGCGAGCTTCCGGATCGCGGGCGGGATCATGCTGTTCCTGATCGCGCTGGAGATGGTGTTCGAGAAGCGTACCGAACGCCGCGAGGACCGCGCCGCCAAGGTTTCGGCGGAGCAGGCCGACTCCGAGGTCGTCAACGATGTCTCGATCTTCCCGATGGCGATGCCGATGATCGCCGGGCCGGGATCGATCGCGACCGTCATGCTGCTGATGGCGCGGACCACGGGACTCGAACGCTCGGCGGTGGTGCTGGCGGCGATGGCGGCGAACCTCGCGCTCACGCTGATCGCGCTGCTGGCGGCGGGGCCGCTGATGCGGCTGCTCGGGCACAAGATCGAGGCGGTGATCACCCGGCTGCTCGGCGTGCTGCTGGCGGCGCTGGCGGTGCAGTTCGTGATCGACGGAGTGCAGAGCCAGCTGGGATTGGGGCGGTGACCTTCCGACACAAGCGGTTCTTGGTTCGTGTAAGATAGCGTTTGCGCGCGGTTGCGCGAGTAATTGTCTTCACGTGGGGTATCGCCGGGAAGCGCAAGAGGGGGCTGAGCAAGCAGGAGAAGACTCGATTTATCAAAACGATGAACCATCGATATCTTGCGCTGTCGGTCGGAATCACACTTTCGATCCTGCTGGGCAGCCGCAACGCAATCACGCAGGTTCAGTCGAACGTCTGGGGATCGCTCGACACAGAGGGGTTGCGTCTTTTCGGCAGGACGCTGCTTGGCTGGTACCTATTGTCTCGATGCACCGAAATTGCTTACTCGTTCCTGGTGGATGCGGGCGACAAGCTCAGGCTTGAGAAATCCGCAGCGAGCGGGCTGCGCTGGCATGAGCGCGTTCGACTAGCGCTAAACAGCTATGTCGAGCTGATCCTTAACTTTGGGCTTGTCTATGCGATGTTGCCGGCAAGCCTGTGGGGTTGCCCCAAGGTCGAGCGCATCGTGGGCGCAATTTGGTACAGCGCCAACGTTATAACTACCAGTGGTGGCGGCGGATTCGTTCCAGCAAACGGTGGTTGGCAAGCCTTATTCTTGCAGATTGTTACAGGGTATGAGATCGCGTGCGGGCTGATCCTGCTGGTAGTCTGCTTCACCATCTACGTTGGTCACGGAATCGCCAGTTCGAGCCGGGATGGAACCGGAAGAAGGACGAGGGCTCGGCATGCGTTGTCAATGAAAGTCGTGGGTCTTCACCCGCAGCGCCTCTTCCCTGAAGTGATAGTCGGTCCGCCCCCGCGGCTGCCAGCCGGGATCGCCGCGGTCGGGCGCGCCGGGATAGGTCGCGCCGTCGCCGCGTGAGACCATGCGCGGCAGGTCGAGGTCGCCGACCTGGCGCAGGAGCGGGGTCAGATCGGTGATCAGGTCGGCGACGACGTGGATCACCGGTCCCTCCTTCTGCACCCGGCCGCGGATCGAGACCATCGCCGAGGACATGACGGTGCGCCGCTGCGCCTCGAACCGGTCGGGCCAGAGGATGCCGTTGGCGACCCCGGTCTCGTCCTCGATGGTGATGAACAGGACGCCCTTGGCCGAGCCCGGGCGCTGGCGGACGAGGATGATGCCGGCGACGTCGACGTGCCGGCCGTCCTTGATCGTCGCGAGATCGGCGCAGGGAACCATCCGCCGGCGGGTCAGCTCGGCGCGCAGGAAGGTCAGCGGGTGCGCGCGCAGGCTGAGCTGGGTGGCGCGGTAATCCTCCACCACCTCGCGCCCCGCGGTGAGCGCCTTGAGGTGAACCGGCTCCTCGCGGCGCTCGAGTCCGGCGAGCAGGGGGAGAGGCGAGTCGCCGAGACCCTTGATGGCCCACAAGGACTGGCGGCGGTCGAGGCCCATGCCGGCGAAGGCGTCGGCCTTGGCGAGTTTCTCGAGCGTGGCGAGCGGGACGCCCGAGCGGCGCCACACGTCCTCGACCGAGGTAAAGGGTCGTTCGGCGCGCGCGGCGAGGATGCGGCCCGCGTCGGCGGCGGAGAGACCGTGGATCACGCGCAGGCCGAGGCGGAGGGGGGATCCGCCCTGCCGGAGTGACGGAAGAAGAATGGTATCCCACTCGCTCCGCATCACGCACGGCGGCAGCACCTCGACGCCGTGCGCGCGCGCGTCGCGGACGATCTGCGCGGGGGCGTAGAAGCCCATCGGCTGCGCGTTGAGCAGCGCCGCGCAGAACACGTCGGGGTGGTGGCATTTCATCCACGACGAGGCGTAGGCGATCTTGGCGAAGCTCGCCGCGTGGCTCTCGGGGAAGCCGTAGCTGCCGAAGCCCTCGATCTGCTTGACGAGGCGTTCGGCGAACGCCTGGCTGATGCCGTTCCCCAGCATCCCGCCGATCAATTTGTCGCGGAACTCGCCGACGCCGCCGGTCATCTTGAAGGTCGCCATCGCCCGGCGCAGCTTGTCCGCCTCGCCCGGGGTGAAGCCCGCGCCGATGATCGCGACCTGCATCGCCTGTTCCTGGAACAGCGGCACGCCGAGCGTCTTCTCGAGCACTGCCCTCAGCGCGTCGTTGGGATATTCGACCTTCTCGCGCCCGTCGCGGCGCTTGAGATAGGGGTGGACCATGTCGCCCTGGATCGGCCCCGGGCGGACGATCGCGACCTGGATGGCGATGTCGTAGAAGTTGGTGGGCTTCATCCGCGGCAGCATGCTCATCTGCGCGCGGCTCTCGATCTGGAACACGCCGAGCGTGTCCGCCTTCCGGATCATCGCGAAGGTTTCCGGATCGTCGGTCTGCAAGGCGTCCGACGCGAGCGTCAGCCTGAGGCCCCGGCGCGTCTCGAGCAGATCGAACGCGCGGCGCATGCAGCCGAGCATCCCGAGCCCGAGGATGTCGACCTTCATGAAGCCGAGCTCCTCGATGTCCTGCTTCTCCCATTCGACGACGCGCCGATCGACCATCGCCGCGGGCTCGATCGGGACGAGATCGTGCAAGGGATCGCGGGTCAGCACGAAGCCGCCGGGATGCTGCGACAGGTGGCGGGGCGTGCCGATCAGCTGGCGCGCGAGATCGAGCGCCAGCGCGAGGCGCGGCTCGGTCGCGTCGAGGTTGAGCGCGGCGACGTGGCTGTCGGGCACGCCTTCGTTCGACCAGCCCCAGACCTGGCCGGCGAGCGCGCCGGTCATGTCTTCGGGCAGACCCAGCACCTTGCCGACCTCGCGGATCGCGCCGCGGGTGCGGAAGCGGCTGACCACCGCAGTCAGCGCGGCATGGTCGTGGCCGTAGGTCTCGTAGATCCACTGGATCACCTCCTCGCGCCGCTCGTGCTCGAAATCGATGTCGATGTCGGGGGGCTCGTGGCGCTCCTCGGAGATGAAGCGTTCGAACAGGAGCTGGTGCTTGACCGGGTCGATCGAGGTGATGCCGAGGACGAAGCAGATCACCGAATTGGCCGCCGAGCCGCGCCCCTGGCACAGGATGCCGATGAAGCGGGCGTAGCTGACGATCGCGTAGACGGTGAGGAAATAGGGCGCATAGCCCATCCTGGCGACGAGCGAGAGTTCGTGTTCCAGCAGCTTCGAATAAGCGGGGGGCGGCGCGCCGTCGTGCAGCGTCGCCAGCGCGTCGCGTGCGAGCCGTTCCAGCGCCTCCTGCGGTGTCCGGCCGCTCATCACGATCTCGTCGGGATATTGATAGTCGAGTTCGCGCAGCGAGAAGGTGCAGCGCTCGACGATCGCGTCGATCGCGGCGAGCGCCTGCGGGTGGTCGCGGAACCGGCGCGCCATCTCCTCGGGCGGTTGCAGGTGGCGATCGGCGCTGCGCTCGCGGCGCAGCCCGAGTTCGTCGATCGTGGTCTTCTCGCGGATGGCGGTGACGACATCCTGGAGCATCCGCTGGTCGGGGGTCGCATAGAGGACGTCGCCGGTGGCGAGCGGGATCAGGCCATGGCGTCTCGCGACCCCGTCCAGCCGGTGCAGCCGCAACGCCTCGCCGGGACGATGGTGATGCGTCAGGCACAGATGTCCGCGATCGCCGAACGCTTCCGCCATCCAGCGGGGCGCGCGATCATCCTCGGCGTAGGTCTCGCCGATGCCGGGAACCAGCGCGGCGACCAGACCGTCGGCATGGGCGGCGACATCCTCCCAGTGAAGGAAGCAGCGGCCCTTCTCGCCGCGCTGGGCATCGGCGCGCGACTTGCCGAGCGTGAGCAGCCGGGTGAGGCGGCTCCACGCCGCGCGGTCCTCGGGCCACACGAGGACGGACGTGCCGTCGACCAGATCGAGCCGGCAGCCGGGGATCGATCGGATGACGAGGCCGCTGTCCTTCCCGATCTGCTCGGCGGCGTAGAGCGCGCGCACGACGCCGGCGACCGAATTGCGGTCCACGACGCCGAGCGCTGGCATCCCCATCAGCGCGGCGGTCGCGAACAGCTGCTCGCAACTCGACGCCCCGCGCAGGAACGAGAAGTGGGTGGTGACCTGGAGTTCGGTGTACGTCATTGGCAAGCTGGCGTGAGATGACTAGATATTGTGTACAGATCAGGAGCCGGCGATGGCGAAAGTGGTGAGCGCGACCGAGTTCAAGGCCAAGTGCCTGAAACTGATCGACGACATGCAGAAGGACGGCGAGCCGGTGACCGTCACCAAGCGCGGCAAGGTGGTGGCGGAGCTCAAGCCGAAAACCGAGGAGTATGTGCCCGTGATCGGCATGCTGCGCAGCCCGGAGTACCGGTTCGACTGGGACCCGGAAGAACCCGCTGCCGATCCGTCCGATTGGGATGCGCTGCGTTGATCGTCCTCGACACGCACGTGCTGATCTGGGCCGTGCAGGACGACAGCAAGTTGGGAGTGGAAGCGGCACGGACCATAGAGGCGGCGGCGGTGGAGTCGCGCATCCTGGTGCCGGCGATCTCGACATGGGAGATCGGATTAATCGAGCGGCGCGACAGAGTGGTTTTTCCCGGCGGTGCGCTGGCATGGTGTAATCGCGTACTGGCGAGATCGAGCTTTGAACTGGCGCAGCTCACGCCCGAGATCGCGATCCGGACCGTGCAGCTGGACTGGGATCACCGTGATCCCGCCGACCGCATGATCGTCGCCACCGCGATTGTCCGAAATGCGCCGTTGCTGACCGTTGACAGAAAAATCCTCGACTACTCCGCCGCCGGCCATCTGAAGGTGATCGACGCCCGTCGCTGACCCCGCCCGCCTCACGACATCGCCGCCTGCAGGTACCAGCTGAGGTCGCCGGTCTCCGCGCGCTGGCCGTCGCCGTGGCGGAACAGCCAGAAGCGGTGGCCGGTGTCGTCCTCGACGCGGAAATAGTCGCGGCACAGGTCGCGCTCGGCCGTCCTGCGCCACCATTCGCCGAACACGCGCTCGGGGCCGTCGCCGCGGACGACGCGGTGGGTCGTCCCGCGCCAGGTGAAGCGGCGCGGGGGCTGATCGGGCAGTTCGGCGAGGACATGGTCGATCCGCTCGGGGCGACGGAGCAGGCGGACCGGGCGCGGCCAGCGCGGATGCCAGGGATCGTCCTGCGACCGGGTGTCGAGCCGGCGGACGTCGTCGCGCCGGAGCGCGGGGGCGTCGCGGTCCTCGGGATCGAGCGGTGGGAGGATCGCGACGCTGCGTTCGGGGACGTCGCTCTCGACCGCTCTCGCGCGCCATAGCTTGGCCGGGCCGATGCGGTTGGCGAGCGCGTCGACCAAGGGCGCGAGATCGGGCGCGTCGTCGCCGGCGAGCGTCGCGCCCAGCATCTCGGCCCCGAGCGGATCGGCGCGGCGGACGTGGAGCTCGATTGCGTCGATCCCCCAGCCCGGCTCCACCTCCTCGACGCGGCGGGCAAGGAGACGCAGCAGATGCGCCGGGTCGCGGGTCGGGCGGGCGAGGCCGATGCGGAGGGCCTGAGTGGTGTTGTCGACCTTGCGGCAGGCGAGGACGATCGCACGCGCGCCCAGCCCTGCTTCGGCGAGCGCGTCGGCGAGTTCGGCGACGAGGCCGGCGAGCCAGTGGCGGATCGCCTCGGCGGTGGCGATCGGCTCGGCGAAGCGGCGCATCACCGCGATCGGCTCGGGCGGGATGACGGGGACGAGCGGCTCCGACCCCGCGCCGCTCGCCTGGTCGAGCCGTTCCGCGACGGCGCGGCCGAAGCGGCGGACGAGGGGGCCGCGGGGAAGCGCGGCGAGTTCGCCGACGGTGTCGATGCCGAGCCGGCGGGTGAGCTCGACGGCTTCCTCCGGCAGACGAAGCGCGGTGACCGGGAGGGGGGCGAGGGGGGTGAGGCGGTGAGCGGGAGGGAGGATCAGAAATCCTCCCCGGTACGGGGAGGTGGCGCGCAGCGCCGGAGGGGGGCCGCCGCGGGCGACGCGCTCGTGGTGGGCCCCCTCCACCATTCGCTGAAGAAGCGAATGGTCCCCCTCCCCGTGCCGGGGAGGATCTAAGTAGCGCGCCGCCGCCCAGGCCGCGCCGGTCGTGTCCGCCACCGCAATCCGCGCGGTCACGCCGAGCCGCGCGAGCAGGCGGACGAGCCGCGCCGCCATCGCCGCCTCGCCGCCGTGGAGGTGGGCGACCCCGGTCACGTCGAGGAACAGCCCGTCGTCGTCCGACACCGCGACCACCGGGCACCAGCGGCGCGCGAGCGCGAGTGCGAGGCGGTCGAGGTCGGCGCGGTCGCCCGCCGGATCGGCGTCGCGGACGTCGAGATCGGGGACGCTCGCGCGCGCCTGGGTCAGCGCCATGCCCGGCTCCAGCCCGATCGCGGCGGCGGCGGGAGAGACCGCGGCGAGTTCGATCCGGCTGCCAACCTTCTGGACGGTGACGAGCGGGCGGCCCGCGGCGAAGCGGAGGGGCGCGCGTGCGGAGGCGTCCTCGCGGCAGACCCGCGCGAGCGTGCCCGCGGTGGTGCGGCCGGTGTCGAAGAAGGGGACGACTCCAGGCGGCGCGGAATGCGGGTCGTTCGAACCTCGCCGGGCATGTTTGTCGGGGCGCGGGCCTTCGCCGGGGGAGCTGACCCGCGGCATCTCCCTCCACCGTGCGAGCGCGGCGGCCGCGCGTTCGTCGCCGTTCGGGTCGATGCCGGTGAACGGCGAAGGTCGGTCGAGCAGGCCGTTCGGGTGCTGGTGGAGGTATTCGCCGAAGCCGGCGTTTCCAGCAAAGCCCTCACCTTTCCCATCGCTGACGCAATGGACCGCTTCGCTCTTCCGCGTCCAGGAGAGGGAGTTCGTCTCCTCCCACCCCTGCGACTTGCCGCCGTCGTCGCCGGGGAGCCGCTTGAACGGCATCTCGGCGGCTTCGCTGCGGCGACCCAGCTCGCGCATCGGCGGGCGCTGGTGTTCGGGCATCGTCGCCACCTGGCGCTCGACATCGGCGCGGGTTTCGCGCGCCCATCTGGCGCCGGGACGCCAGCCGGTGTTCTTCGGCGAATCGCACGCCTTGCCGCCCTGCTCGGCATCGGCGGCGGCCTTGATGGCGAGCAGATCCGCGTCGGCGGTCGCCTCAGGCGGCGGCGCGGCGCGTCGGTCCGACCGCAGCACGCGCTCGATCGCCCAGAGCGGCAGGTAGAGCGAGGCGACCCGTTTCATCTGTAGCCTCCACGAGGATGTCGAAGGATTCGCCGCCACGCTGGCGGACGCAGGAAAGGTCCCAGCGCGGGCGGCCGAGCCCGCGCGTGGGGAGAGGGGAGGAGGGCGCCGAGGCGACCCGCCAGCGGGTGACCGCGGCCGAGGGGACCGCGAACGGGTCCGCCTCCGCGCGGGCATGGCGCTTCATGAGGAGCGCGATCGTCTTGCCGCCTTCCGCCGCCAGCTGGAGCCTGCGGGTCGAGGCGGTGGCGGCACGCTTGGCCTCGCCGATCACCGCGCCCAGGCAGCGGTGGCGCAAGCCCTCCTCCATGAGCGCGAGCAGCTCGGCGTCGTCCGCCGCTTCGGCGTAGATCAGGCGGTGCGGCGCGAGCCCGGCCTGGTAGAGGCCGGGCGCGAACAGGTCGCGGCGGCGCACCACCCACAAGACCGGCCCCCAGGCGCGCGCGGCGATCCCGGCGAGGAACAAGGTCGCCGAGGCGTCGTCGCCGGGATGCGCGGTGGCGGCGGCGATCTCGTGGAGCGCGTCGAGCCGCAAACCCCCGTCGGCGAGCCGCGAATCGATCGCCTCGACTCCGAACGGCAGCCGCTCGCGACGGCGATGGCCGTCGCCTTCAATGCGCTCAAGCGCCTGCCGAAGCTGGGCTATGATGGCGGCGTCTGGCATAAGGTGACTCGGGACACGACTCGAACAAGGATTATGTTCCTATTCTGTTCCAACCGTCGGCAGAGTCAATCCACTCTGGCGGCGGTTCCTGTTCGGCAGGGACTCGCCACGGGCGTTGAACGATTATAATAGCCGCGGGTAATCTTCGCGGCGCGTGGCTCCATGCGAATGCGACACGACACTGGAGAGACCGGCTTGGCGGACGCCCCCCGCAGCAATCTGAGGCCCCTCAGCCTCCACGTGCCCGAGCCGAAGTTCCGGCCCGGCGACGCGGTCGATTTCGCCGAGGTCGCGATCGTCCCTGCGGGCGAGACCCGGCGGCCCGACACCGCGACGCCCGCCACCGAGATGCCCGATCTCGCCTACGGGCTGGTGCGGGTGCTCGACGATCACGGGCAGGCGGCCGGCCCGTGGAACCCGCGGCTCGACGCCGAAACGCTGCGCCGCATGCTGCGCAACATGGCGCTGGTCCGCGCCTTCGACGAGCGGATGTTCCGTGCGCAGCGGCAGGGCAAGACGAGCTTCTACATGAAGTCGCTGGGCGAGGAGGCGGTCGCCGTCGCCGCCGCCCACGCGCTCGACGCCGAGGACATGTGCTTCCCCTCGTACCGCCAGCAGGGGCTGCTGATCACGCGCGGCTGTCCGCTGGTCGACATGATGAACCAGATCTACTCGAACAGCGCCGACAAATTGGGCGGCAAGCAGCTGCCGATCATGTATTCGGAGCGGCGGTTCGCCTTCTTCTCGATCTCGGGCAACCTCGCGACGCAATATCCGCAGGCGGTGGGCTGGGCGATGGCCTCGGCCGCGAAGGGCGACACGCGGATCGCGGCGACCTGGTGCGGCGAGGGCTCGACCGCGGAAGGGGACTTCCACTCGGCGCTGACCTTCGGGACGGTCTACCGCGCGCCGGTGATCTTCAACGTCGTCAACAACCAATGGGCGATCTCGAGCTTCTCGGGTTTCGCCGGCGCGGAGGCGACGACCTTCGCGGCGCGCGCGGTCGGCTACGGCATTGCCGGCCTGCGGGTCGACGGCAACGACGCGCTCGCGGTCTATGCCGCGACGCAGTGGGCGGCGGAGCGCGCGCGGACCAATCTGGGGCCGACGCTGATCGAGCATTTCACCTATCGCGCCGAAGGCCATTCGACCTCCGACGACCCCTCGCAATACCGCTCCGCGGGCGAGCCGACCGCCTGGCCGCTGGGCGACCCGATCCGGCGGCTCAAGGATCACCTGATCGCGATCGGCGAGTGGGACGAGGCCCGCCATGCCGAACAGGACAAGGCGCTCGCCGAGGAAGTCCGCGCCGCGCAGAAGGAGGCCGAGAAGAACGGCATCCTGGGCCACGGCCTCCAGCAGCCGCTCGATTCTCTGTTCGACGGGGTGTTCGAGGAGATGCCCTGGCATCTGCAGGAGCAGCGCCAGCAGATGCTCGACGAGGAAGCCGCGAGCGGGCGGCCGTGGGATCGCAAGGCATGACCGACACGCTGACCGAGGCGGACGCCCCCGCGACCGCCCGCATGACGATGATCCAGGCGATCAACTCCGCGCTCGACGTGGCGATGACGCGCGACCCCGACGTGATCGTGATGGGCGAGGACGTCGGCTATTTCGGTGGGGTGTTCCGCGCCACCGCGGGGTTGCAGGCGAAGCACGGCAAGACCCGCGTGTTCGACACGCCGATCACCGAGATCGGGATCATGGGCGTCGCGATCGGGATGGGCGCGTACGGCTTGCGCCCCGTCCCCGAGATCCAGTTCGCCGACTACATCTATCCCGCGCTCGACCAGCTCGTCAGCGAGGCGGCGCGGCTGCGCTATCGCTCGAACGCTGAGTTCATCTCACCCCTGACGATCCGGTCGCCCTATGGCGGCGGCATCTTCGGCGGGCAGACGCATTCGCAGTCGCCCGAGGGCATCTTCACCCATGTCTCCGGCATGAAGACGGTGATCCCGTCGACCCCCTACGACGCCAAGGGGCTGCTGCTCTCGGCGATCGCGGACAACGATCCGGTCCTCTTCCTTGAGCCCAAGCGGATCTACAACGGCCCGTTCAACGGCCATTGGGATCGCCCGTCCGAAAACTGGTCGAAGCATCCCGGGGGCGAGGTGCCGACCGGCCATTACACCGTGCCGCTGGGCACGGCGAACGTGGTGCGCGCGGGCGAGGCGGTGACGATCCTCTGCTACGGCACGATGGTCCACGTCTGCGCGAGCGCCGTCGCGGACGCCGGGGTCGACGCCGAGATCGTCGACCTGCGCACTTTGGTCCCGCTCGACATTGAGACGATCGAGGCGAGCGTGAAGAAGACCGGGCGGTGCATGATCGTCCACGAGGCGACCCGGACGTCCGGCTTCGGCGCGGAATTGTCGGCCTTGGTGCAGGAGCGGTGCTTCTACCACCTCGAAGCCCCGATCGAGCGCGTCACCGGGTTCGACACGCCGTATCCGCACAGCCTGGAATGGGCGTATTTCCCCGGGCCGGTGCGGATCGGCATGGCGCTGAAGAAGATCATGGCGGCCTGAGCGGCCTCGCCGCCCCGTTCGTCCCGAGCGAAGTCGAGGGACGGGGCGATACGGCTGCCGCGAGATCTCGACTTCGCTCGACACAGGCTTACTCGGCACGAACTGATTGGGTTGGAACTGACATGGCGCGCTTCACCTTCAAGCTGCCGGATATCGGCGAGGGCATTTCCGAGGCCGAGATCGTCGCCTGGCACGTCGCGGTCGGCGACCGCGTCGAGGAGGACCAGCAGCTCGCCGACATGATGACCGACAAGGCGACCGTCGAGATGGAGTCGCCGGTCGCGGGCGTCGTGGTCGAGCTGGCGGGCGAGGTCGGCGATCAGGTGTCGATCGGTGCCGCGCTGGTAGTGATCGAGACCGATGCGGCGGGCGAAGCGGCGGCTCCGGCGGAGGCGCCGGCGTCGGTGGAGGAGCCGACGTTCGAGGCGGAGAATCCGGGGGTGGAGGAGGCCATTCCCTCTCCCCTCCGGGGAGAGGGAGAGCCGCGCAGCGGCGAGGGAGAGGGGCAGAGCAATGCGGTTGGTGAGTCGCACAGCCCCTCTCCCGCCTCGCCTTCGGCTCGGCACCCTCTCCCCGGAGGGGAGAGGGAAGAGAAGCCCATCCTCGCCTCCCCTGCCGTGCGCATCCGCGCAAAGGAGCTCGGCGTCGATCTGTCGCAGGTGAAGGTGGCCGAGGGGGATCGCATCCGGCACTCGGACCTCGACGCGTTCCTCCGCTACGGTGCCGGCGAGGGCTATCACCAGCCCCACGCGTCCCGCGCGCGTGAAGACGAGCAGGTGCGCGTCATCGGCATGCGCCGGCGCATCGCCGAGAACATGGCGGCGGCGAAGCGCAACATCCCGCACTTCACCTATGTCGACGAGATCGACGTGACCGAGCTGGAGCGGATCCGCGCCGACCTCAACGACCATCGCGGGAGCCGGCCCAAACTCACCATGCTGCCGCTGCTGATCGTCGCGATCTGCCGGACGCTCCCCGACTTCCCGATGCTCAACGCGCGCTACGACGACGAGGCGGGCGTGGTGACTCGTTCGGGCCGCGTCCATCTCGGCATGGCGACGCAGACCGATGCCGGGCTGACCGTGCCGGTGATCCGCGACGCGCAGGACAGGAACGTCTGGCAGCTTGCGACCGAGATCACCCGGCTTGCGGAAGCGGCGCGGGCGAACAAGCTCAAGTCCGAGGAACTGCAAGGGGGGACGATCACCGTCACCTCGCTCGGCCCGCTCGGCGGGATTGCGACGACGCCGGTGATCAACCGTCCGGAGGTCGCGATCATCGGGCCGAACAAGATCGTCGAGCGCCCGGTCTTTGTCGGCGACGACATCGTCCGCGCCAAGCTCATGAACCTGTCGATCAGCTGCGACCACCGCGTCGTCGACGGCTGGGACGCCGCGAGCTACGTCCAGGCGCTCAGGACGTATCTCGAGACGCCGGTGCTGCTGTTCGCGGAGTGATGCGGCCGGCGTAATTTACCCCACCGTTCGCCCCAGCGACGTCGAGGGACAATGGGTCTCGACGTCGCTCGACACGGACGGCGATCGGGCGTGTGCGCTATACCCGTCGGCCGCTGAACAGCTGCACCAGCCCGACGATGATCGCCAGCACGATCAGGATGTGGATCAGCCCGCTCGTCACGTGGAACGCGAACAGGCCCAGCGCCCACAGGATCAGCAGGATGACGGCAATCGTCCACAGCATCGTTCGGGTCCTCTCTCGTAGGTAAGGCGCAAAACGGCGCGGTCCGAGCGTCCGTTCCCGTACGCGGCAACATTTCGTTACGGCAGCGACCGTTCGAGCACGACGCGAACGATGTGAACTGCCCTGCGCGGCAGCGCTGCCCGACAGGGAGAGTGAGCGACGGCGCGGGAGCGCGATCGGCTACCCTTCGGCGCCGCCCTGCTTGCCGGCGCCGGTGGTCGGATCGTCGGTGTCGAACTCCTCAGTCGGTCCGGCGCCGCTGCCGCGGGTCGCGCCCGTCGCGGGATCGAAGGAGGCGCGCGCGCCCGCGCCGTCGCCGGCGTCCTCGGGGCGCGCGGCGACGGTGCCCGAGGGAGCCTCGTCGCGCTTCAGATCCTCGTCGCGGACATGCTCGTCTTGGCCCGAATAGCCTTTGGCACGATCGAACGGCGCCTCGCCATGCTCGCGCTCGGGATCGACGTCTGGGTGGGGATGTTGGGTCATGCGGCTTCAACGCTCGGCAGCACGATCCGTGCCGGCTGCCCGGGTCCGCATTTTCGAAGCTCCGGTATGGAGCCGAATGGTGGGTGGCGGCGCGCGGGGCGCGGCCGCTTGCCGCGCCGCACGACGCGCCGCCGTACGTGCATCCTCCGGTCCGCTCATCGTCCGTCTTGTGCGGCTTGGCGGTTCCGACGGCTTAGGACCGGCCCCAACCAGCGCCAAGCCCGATTTCCGGGCAATGCACGAAAAAGCGTCAGTGTAGCGCTTCTGCAACAATCGGTATGTTAGCGATGTCAGACTCGGCACGTGCGAGCGCGGCCGGATCGTCGACGTCGATCCACCATCGCTCGCCGATCGTCAGCGACCGCGCGTCGCCGTGCAGCGCCAGCCGACCCACCCCCGCCGAGATCGAGCCCGCGCCGCCGCCCGCGATGTCGGCATGGAGCGCGTCGTGGAACATGCCGTCCACCCGGAACACGCCGCAATCGTAGGCGTCGTAATCGCCCAGATGCTTCCCGATCGCCAGGATCGCGTCGCCGTCGGTCCGAACCCGGGTGACGTCGTCCAGGTCGACGCGGGGATTGTCGAGCCGTCGATCGACCGCGAGCCGCAGGGGCGCGGGAGCGGCGGCGATCAGCGCGGCGACGATCGCGGCGTCGAACAGATGGTCGGCCATCATCAGCAGATGCGGCGCGCGGCCGATCGCGGTCGCGCCCGACAGCACCGAATGGCCGTTGGCGACGCTCCAGTCGGCGGTGCGGACGCAGCGGGCATCGGGATGCTCGGCGCGCAGATACGTCTCGACCATCTCGGCATGATGCCCGGTCACGACGACGAAGCCGGTCGCCCCGCCCGCGCGCGCCGCGTCGAGCACGCGCCCGATCAACGGCACCCCGGCGACCGGGGTCAGCGGCTTGGACGCAGAGACCGCGCGCAGGCGCGAGCCGTAGCCCGCCGCGACGATCAGCGCCTCCATCTATTCGGCGGCGATGCGGGCGTCGCCGTGGATGAACTCGTCGGTCAGCTGCGCGGCGATGTCGTCGGTGACCTGCTCGGGCGGGTGCTTGCAGAAGAAGGCGCTGGGGCCGGTCAGCGCACCCGACTGGCCGCGGTCGAGCGCGAGCTTCACACAGCGGATCGCGTCGACGACGACCGCGGCGGAGTTGGGACTGTCCTCGACCGACAGCCGCAGCTCGAGGTTCATCGGCACGTCGCCGAACAGATTGCCCTCGAGCCGCAGGAAGCAGAGCTTATTGTCGTGGAGCCAGGGGATATAGTCCGACGGCCCGACGTGGATGTTCTCGTCCGCCAGCCGTTCGGCGAGCACCGCCTGGACCGCCTCGGTCTTCGACTCCTTCTTGCTCGCCAGCCGGCCGCGGTCGAGCATGTTCATGAAGTCGGTGTTGCCGCCGGTATTGAGCTGATAGGTGTGGTCGATCGTCACCCCGCGCTGCCGGAACAGGTTCGACAGCACGCGGTGGACGATCGTCGCGCCGACCTGCGCCTTCACGTCGTCGCCGATGATCGGCAGCCCCGCGTCGGCGAAGCGCTGCTCCCACTCGGGACGGCTGGCGATGAACACGGGCATGCAGTTGACCACGCCGATCCCGGCCTCGATCGCGCACTCCATGTAGAATTCGGTCGCGGCCTGCGAGCCGACCGGCAGGAAGTTGACGAGGACCTCGGCCCCCGAACGGCGCAGCTCGGCGACAATCTGCTCGCGCGTCGCGTCGGCGGTGTCGTCGAGCTCGAAGCCGCGGTCGTTGGCGGCGAGCATGTGCGGGGCGACGCCGTCGAGCCGCGCGCCCATCCGGACGACCGTCCCGGTCTGCGGCACGTCACGGTGGAAGACCTTGGTGCAATTGGGCTTGGCGAAGATCGCCTCGCCGAGATCGCGCCCGACCTTGCGGTCGTCGACATCGAAGGCGGCGACGAAATTGATGTCGGAGACGCGGTAGCCGCCGATATCCTCGTGGATCAGCCCGGCGGCGGTGTTCTTGCCGGCATAGTGATACTTTCCCTGCACCAGCGAGCTGGCGCAATTGCCGACGCCCACCACCGCGACCTTGATGTCAGCCACTTCCACCTACCCATGAGGCGCGCACGCGCCGAAAAAGAGACAATCGAATTACGGCGTGGTGACAGAAGCGTGACGGCTGTCAAGCGAACCGCGTCGGGCTAAGAGGAAAGCGTGACTGCACCATCCGCTCCCCGCACCGGCAAGCCGCGCGAGGCGCAGGGCTGGTCGAACGCCCACCTGTTCCATCCGGCGGCGAGGCGGCTCGCGACCTGGCTCGCGCGGACGCCGGTGACGCCCAACATGGTCTCGGTCGCGGGCGCGGCGATGGTGGTCGCGGCGGGCGTGCTCTACGCCGTCGTCGCCACCCCCGCGGCGATCGCCCTCGGCCTCGCGATCCACCTCGGCTGGCACGTCGTGGACGGCGCGGACGGCGACCTTGCGCGGATGACCGGGCGCGCGTCGCCGATCGGCGAGGTGGTCGACGGACTGTGCGACTATGGCGGCCATATCGTTCTGTACCTGCTGCTGGCGGGCGCGCTGTTCCCGGCGCTCGGCTGGACGGCGTGGGCGCTGGCGGTGGCGGCGGGGCTCTCCCGGGTCGTCCAGTCGGTCTATGCCGAAACGCAGCGACGCACCTATCTGTGGTGGGCGTACGGCGTGCCGTGGCTGCGGACCGGGGGCGGCGCGAACGGGCGAGCCGGTGCGGCCGGGCGGCTCTACGTTGCGATCTCACGCCCGCTGAGCGCGGGAACGGAGGCGGTCGAGCCATTCGTCGCCGGCGGCGATCCGCGGGTCGCGCCGCTCGCCCGGAGGGAGGGACGCCGCACGCTGCCGCTGCAGGTCGCGCTTGGGGCGAATGCGCGGACCGTGGTGCTGGGACTGAGCATGATCGCGGGGAGCGCCGCCTGGTTCTTCCTGATCGAGGCGAGCGCGCTCAACCTGCTGCTGGTCGTCTCGATCCTCCAGCAGCGGCGCGCATCGGCGCGGATCGCGCGGGCGCTGGGCGGAACCGCCGCGCATACGGCGGGTTCGTTTTGCCGAGAGAACGAGGGAGATCGGTGATGCGGACGGCGGTGGTTCTTGGGGTGGGCGCCCTGGCGCTGGCGGGGTGTGGCGAGGACCGGCCGGCGACCGGCGCGCCGGTCGCCGGCGGCGCGCGCGCGACCGCGGTGCTGACGACCGCCGCCGGGGTCGAGGTCGGTCGGGCCACCGTCGCGGACGTGAAGGACGGGATGCGGGTGACCTTCGACGGCAAGGCGCTGCCGTTCGGCACCCACGGCATCCACCTCCACACGGTCGGCCGCTGCGACGCCCCGGACTTCGCCAGCGCGGGCGGGCATTGGAATCCGACGGGGATGAAGCACGGTTCGATGAACCCGCAAGGGCCGCACGAGGGCGACTTGCCAAATCTGCTGGTCGACACCGGCGGACGCGGGACGATCGGCGCGGTGATTCCGGGTGCGAGCGTCGCGGCGCTGCTCGACGCCGACGGCGCGGCGCTGGTGATCCACGCCGCCGCCGACGATCTGATGACCGATCCGTCGGGCAACAGCGGCGGGCGGGTGGCGTGCGGGGTGTTCGCGCCCGCCTGATCGCGACACCGTGCGTTACGCTCGTCACGATGCCTTCGCTGTTTCCCAAGCCTCGAAATATGAGCTCGATGTCTCGGCAAGCCCCTTGGAGAACTCACCACCGAGAGGATCATGCGGCATCGTGAGCGCGATCGGATCGAGCGACGCCGGCCGAGCTAGCGCCAGCGTGGCACTGGCCGCGCTGCGCTAGAGGCACGCCTCCAGATACGCCTGGTCGAAGCCGAACTGCTTCGCCTTGTCGAGCGTGTACGGGCGCAGGCCCATGGCGCGATATTCGCCGATGATCTTGCCGTCCGCCGATTCGTCGAGATATTCGAACTTGAAGAGTTCCTGCGTCACGATCACCGGGCCTTCCATGCCGATCACCTCGGTGACGTTGGTGACGCGCCTGGAGCCGTCGCGCAGACGCTTGACCTGGATGATGAGATCGACCGAATCGGCGATCTGACGCGAGATCGCTTCCTTGGGCACCTTGATGTCCGACATCATCACCATGTTCTCCATGCGCGCCAGGCATTCGCGCGGGGAGTTGGAGTGGAGCGTCGCCATCGAGCCGTCGTGGCCGGTGTTCATCGCGGCGAGCAGATCGAAACACTCGCTGCCGCGGATCTCGCCCAGGATGATCCGGTCCGGGCGCATACGCAGCGCGTTCTTGACGAGGTCGCGGATGCTGATCTCGCCCTGACCCTCGAGGTTCGCCGGGCGGGTCTCCAGCGGCAGCCAGTGCGGCTGCTGGAGGCGGAGCTCGGCCGCGTCTTCGATCGTCAGCACGCGCTCGCCGGGGTCGATCATCTTCGAGATCGCATTGAGCATCGTCGTCTTGCCCGAGCCGGTGCCGCCCGAGATGACGACGTTGAACCGGCACGCGCCCGCGATCTTGAGCGCGGTCGCCATCTTGGGGCTCATCGAGCCGAAGCCTGCCATCATGTCGAGCGTGATCGGCTTGGCCGAGAACTTGCGGATCGAGATCGCGGTGCCGCGCAGCGATAGCGGCGGCACGATGACGTTGACGCGGCTGCCGTCCTTGAGGCGCGCGTCAGCGAGCGGCGTCGTCTGGTCGACGCGGCGGCCGACCGAGTTGCAGATCCGCTGCGCGATCTGGAACAGATGCTCCTCGTCGCGGAAGCTGATCTGCGCGAGCTGGAGCTTGCCCTTCTTCTCGATGTAGGTCTGTTCCGGCCCGTTGACCATGATGTCGCTGATGTCCGGATCGGCGAGCAGCTCCTCGAGCGGCCCGAGCCCGAGCAGCTCGTCGACGAGCACCTTTTCGAGCGCGAACTGCTCGCGCCGGTTGAGCGTGAGCTTCAGCTCGGCGAGCACCTCGCCGATGATCGGGCGGAACTCCTCGGCCAGCTCGTCCTTGCCGAGCGTGGCCGCGGCCTCGGGATCGACGCGCTCGAGCAGGCGGGGGAGCACCTGCTCCTTGATCTTGTGGATCGACGCCTCGAACCCCTCGACGCGGCTGTTGCCCGCCTCGCCGCTCGCGTTCTGGCGATCGGTGAGCCGCTGCATCGCGTCGACCGACGACGCGCCCGGCATCGCCGCCAGCGTGTCCTCGGTCTCGCCGGGTAGCGGCGGGAGGGTGTCGAGCGGGGGAAACTGGTCGCCGCCCGGCTCCCCGCGACCGCCACCCTGCATCGGCCGGGCGACGCCGAACCCCGGGCGTCCCCCCGTGCCTACCCCGTTCCGCCGCCCGAATGCGCTCATGGTCGTGTCGATCCTACCCCGGTCCTGCCGACCGTCCGGTTAAGCGTGAAGCTTTGCGATTTCATAAATGACCGGACCGCGTCGGGGTCACGGCACGACGCGCGGCCAGGGCGACGTCCAGCACCGCACCGGATCGTGCGGCGTCACCCACGCCGGCGTCGTCGGGCGGACGGGGGCGGGCACGCGCGCCAGTCGCGCGACATACGTCGCCGCTCCGCCGGGCACGACCCCCAGATACCCGCACAGCATCGCCGGCGCGCGCGGCGCCGTGACGGCGCGCAGCACCTCGTTGGCGGGGGTGGCCAAGCCGATCGCGAGCGCCACGCCGGCCCAGGTCCGCGCCCGCGCCGCGCGAGGATCGGCCGGAGCGGATCCCAGCAGGTCGGCGAGCGCCACCGACAGGACGGCCAGCGCCGGGATGCTCGCGCGCATGATGAAGTCGACCGAGTCGCCGATCCGTCCGAACGGCGCGAGCAGGAGGACGCCGGTGGTGATCCCGAGCGCGACCGTACCGAGACGTCCGCTCCGGCGGGCGAGCCACGCCGCGTAGAGCAACGGGCCGACCTCGAGGAGCTCGAACACGACATAATCGCCCCACCGCGGCCATTCGAACGTCCCGCCCACGGTGTCTCCGGCGGCCGCCAGGTACAGGAACGACGGCGTTGCCAGGATCACGGCGAGCGTCGGCAGAGCGATTGCGGCCGCCGGACGTTTCCGGGCGCGAAGCAGCGGCCAGCCGGCATGCGCGGCGAAGGGAAGCATCCCCAGCATGGCCAGCGGCGAGAGCACGCCGAGCGCCGGGACGACCGCCAACACCGCCGGGGCCGGGGCCCGGCCGTTGCGCCAGAGGAGATAGAGCAACGCGCCGATCCACCCCGCCAGCGCGTGTTGCGGCGCCCAGAAGGCCTGGGTGACGTGCGACGAATATTGCGCGTGCGCGGCCCAGCCTTCCAGATGCCCGATCGGCGATCGTCCGGTCAGCACCGCGCCGATCACGTCCATGCCGCTGAAGCCGGTCACGACCGCCAGCGCGATCACTCTGCCGCGGGCGGTGGCGAACAGCCCGCGGCCGAGCGCGAGGACGGCGGTCAGCACGGCGCTGTTCTGGGCCAGCATCGCTACCTCGGCCGCGCGCTCGCCGAGCAGTTTGCCGGCCATGGCCGGCAGCATGTAAAGCCCGATCGGCAACCGGAGCAGGGTGCCGCCGTCGACCGAATAGACGAACGGCCAGGGATCGAGAACGAGGTCGCGCAGGACGGCGTTGCGCACCTGCCAATCGGTATTGGCGTAGAACAGGCGCGCTTCGCCGCCCAGGACGAAGACGACGAGCGACACCGCGAACAGCCGGCCGAGCGTGCTCCACCCGACCGCGTCACGCGCCCAGCCGGCCGCCCGGCGCATCGCCGCGACGAAGGCGGCGAAGGCGAGGACGCCTGCGACCAGCGCCGTCGGGCCGAACCCCAGGAAGCGCCAGAGCAGCAGGTGCTGGATCGACAGCCAGGCGAACAGGCCGGCGGACAGCGTCGCCGGGCTCAGCGCCGTCGGGACCGTCCACCCGCGATGGGCGCGCCGGAGCGGTTCGTCAGCGAGAGCGCCCACCTGCATCCGCCCCCTGATGGCGACGATCCGTTGCGGTCGGGTTAACCAAGGCATCAAAGCGCCGCTCTCGGCCTTGTCCGGTCAGAGAGCGGGACGCATCGGAACTCGGGCGGCGACGCACGGCGGGGGTCGCCAGCCGCGATCGGGCCGGTCGGGCGCGACGACGAACAGCGTGAAGACCTGTCCGTCGAATCCGGCGGGCACATGCGCGACGCGCGCGATCAGGCCGTCGAAGACGCCGCTCCTCAGGCGATCCAGCGGGAGTTCGGTCAGCAGGTAGAGTCGGCCGTGCCGACGGGTCAGGTCGCGGAGATATCGCGCCAGTTGCGCCGGCTGAAAGGCGGCGCGGCCGTTCCACCGGACGAAGCTCTGGCGGCATTCCTGGCCCACCCGCATGAACTCGAGGCCCGAGAGCGCCGCCACCCCCTCGCCCGAGCTTTCGGGGAAGTTAATCCATGTCCGGTCTTCCAGGTGCGCCGCCCGGATCGCCCGCACCGCCTCGGGCGCGGTGTCGAACGGCGTCGCGAGGTTGATCGCGGCGACGAGCAGTCCGCACGCGGTGCCGACGGCGAGCCAGAGCCGGAAGACCGCGTCGGGCGCCTCGCCGTGTTCGGCCGCACGCCAGCGTAGCGCGACCAGCACCATCGCGCAGAGCGACAGGTGTCGCGCCTGGAGGGGATAGACCGCGAGGCTGAAGACGAGCGTCACCCCGATGAACCCGCCGAGCAGGAGGCGATCCAGCGGTCGCTCCCGCGTCTCGTAATGAGCGAACCACACGAACAGCGGACCGAACACCGTGCCCAGCAGGAATGGCGCCGGGGCGTTCCAGCCCAGCACCGCGGTCTTGCCCGCCTGGAGCGGGACGAGCGAGACGCCGAGATTGGCGATCCACGCGCCGAAGTCCTCGAACGGCGGGTTGAGCGCCAGCGCCGGCACGACGTCGGCGGCGGGACGGACGCACCAGGCGGCGGCGACGCCGAGCGCGAGCCAGGCGGCGATGCCCGGCGTCCAGAGCCGGCGGTCGCGCCATTGCAGGATCACCAGCCCCACCGAGATGACGCCGAACAGGAAGTCGCACATCGGCAGCAATGCGATCGGCAGCCACGCCCACCGCGACCGGCGCAGCGCCATCGCCAGCACGACGGCCATCACGCCCAGACTGAGGCTGCGCGAGAGCGTGAGATATTCGAACGTCATCAGCTCGCCCGCGGCGAGCATCAGCCGCTCGGCACGGCTGAACGGCGCACGCCAGAGGATGGTCGCCTGGGTGACGAGCGCGATCGGCAGCAGCGCCGCGGCGAGCACCCAGCCGGACGGGACCAATGCGCCGAGCGCCCGCAGGATCAGATACCAGAGCGGCGGGTGGCCTTCGTAGCGCAGGTTCGCGAACAGATCGGCCAGGGTCGGCGACTCCAGCGCGATCAGCAGCGCCTGCCATTCGTCGAGCCAAGGGCGGTGTCCGACGATCAGCGCCGTCTGGACGATCGCCAGCGCGCCGATCGCCGCCCACCAGGCGAGCGACGCTGCGGCGGGGGTGCGCCACGTCGGCGCCGGCCTGGGCAGCGGCGCGACCATGGTCGAAGCTGAAGCGTGATCGATCCTCACGCGGCTCCGATGCGCGAAAAATGGTTAAGACAACCCTCAGACGCCCTCGCGCCGGCGCAGCGCGCGTTTGCGATCGAGGCCCCAGGCGTAGCCGGCGAGATCGCCGCTCTTGCGCTGGGCGCGGTGGCAGGGGATCACGATCGAGACCGGGTTCGCGCCGCATGCCGTGCCCGCGGCGCGCACCGCCTCGGGCCTGCCGACCGCCGCGGCGAGTTCGGAATAGGTCCGCGTCTCGCCCGGCGGGATCGCGGCGAGCGCCTGCCACACCGCCTCCTGGAACGCCGTTCCGCGCAGGTCGAGCGGCAGCGCGCGGCCGCGGCCGGGGCGCTCGACCTGCTCGACGACCGCCGCCGCGAGCCGCGCCAGCGCCGCGTCGCCGGGGACGATCGTCGCCGCGGGGAAGTGCTTCGCGAGGGCCGCCTCGCCCTCGTCGAACGAGACGCGGCACAGGCCCTTGGCGGTCGCGGCGACCAGCAACGGGCCGAGCGAGGTCGCGGCGACGGTCCAGCGGATCGTCTCGCCCGGCGCCCCCCTGGCGCGCGTCGCGGGCGACATGCCCAGCCGCTTCGCGCCACTTTCGTAGAAGCGGCTGGGGGCGGAATAGCCCGCCTCGTAGATCGCCTGGGTCACGCTGCCGCCGGCCAGCGCGTCGGCGGCACGCCGGGCCCGGACGCCCCTGGCGTAGGCGGCGGGGGTGACGCCGGTGTCGCGCTTGAACAGCCGGTGGAAGTGATGCGGGGCGTAGCCGACGCGGGCCGCGAGATCGTCGAGCGCGATCGTTTCCGCCGCGGCCTCGAGCAGCGCCATCGCCTCGGCCACCGCCTGCGCGTCGCGGCCGGCCTCGTCGGGTCGGCACCGCAGGCACGCGCGAAAGCCCTGGCCGCGGGCCTCGTCCGCGGTGGGGAGGAAGCGGACGTTCTCGCGGCGGGGCCGCCGCGCCGCGCAACTCGGCTTGCAGTAGATGCCGGTGGTGACGACCGCGACGACGAACGTCCCGTCGGCGGCGCGGTCGCGCGCGAGGAAGGCGGTCCAGGCGGCGGCTTGGTCGATGGCGTGGGTCATGGCGACGATCTACGCTAGCGGCGCCCCGCGGACACCCCGGGGCTTGCGGTCAAAGCGCGCACCGCGCCGCAGTCGCGCCGCGACTCGTGGCGTTTCAACACACCGTTAACCACAGCGTCGCTAATCCTGCCGCTCCGGCAAGGCGGGGGAGCGATCCGATGACGATTGAGGCGCACGAACGGCAGAAGAACGGATGCCTTTGCTGCGGAGGCGCCGACCTGGCGGCCGAAATGTCGATCGTCTCGTCCTATCTGGCGTACAAGGCGTTCGGCGGGCGTCCCGAGACCTGCCGACTGCTCACCTGCCGAAGCTGCGGGTTCCGCTTCTACGACCGCGGGCTCACCGATGCCGAGCAGGAGGCCTATTACGTCGGCTACCGCAACGAGGATTATTACGTCGAGCGGCATGGCCACGAGCCGTTCTACACCCGCGGGGAGCACGCGAAGATCGCCGACCGGCTGGGTTCGGGCGCTCGCCGCGCGGATTTCACTCGGACGCTCGAACGCGCTGCGGTCGATCCGCACTTCGTGTCGGTGATCGACTATGGCGGTGGCGAAGGTTCGCTGATCGCCGATCTTCCCGCGGCACGCCGCGTCTCGTTCGACCCTTCCGGCACGCCGGGGTTGCCGGGCGTCGAGGTGATCGGCGCGCGGCCCGATCTGCCCGCCGACGCCGACCTGATCACCTGCGCGCAGGTTCTGGAGCATGTCTCCGATCCCGGCGCGGTGCTCGACGACATGATCGCGCTCGCACGACCGGGCGGCCTGCTCTACCTTGAGGTGCCGGACCAGGTCTGGCGGCGGCCGATCCCGGGGACATTGGGGCGGCGCACCGCGGAATGGCTGTGCCGTCACCCGCGCGCGCTGCTCGCGGCGGATGTCTTCGGGACCGCCTTCCGCGTGAAGCTGGGCGTGCTGCCGCCCTTCGCCTTCGTGCCGATGCGCGAGCACATCAACTTCTTCTCCGCGGCGGCGCTGCGCGCACTCGCGGAGCGCGATCCCGCGCTTCGGATCCGTTACGAAGGCCGGGCGGCGGACGGATCGTTCTGCCTGATCGCCGAGAAGCGGACGAGCGGGACCGGAGCGCGCCCGCAAGCCGCCGAACATCTCGACGCCGCGCCGCTCGCCGTCGCCTGCTGAGACCGTCCTGATCCGTCGTGGCGGCGGCGGCGCGCCCGGTGTACGCTGATCCCGGCGATCGCGGACGGGAGAGCGGGATGGACGACGAACAGCCGGTGCTGGTGACGATCGACGGCGCGGTGGCGACGGTGACGCTCAACCGCCCGCAGGCGATGAACGCATTGTCGAAGGCGCTGCGCGCCGAACTGTACCGCGCGATGGTGCGGGTCGACGGCGACGAGTCGGTCCGCGTCGTGATCCTGACGGGGGCGGGCGACCGCGCCTTCACCGCCGGGCTCGACCTCAAGGAACTGGGATCGCAGGCGGGCGCGCTAGGCAGCGCCAACGCGACCGGCGCGGACGAGAACCCGGTCAAGGCGATCGAGCTCTGCCGCAAGCCGGTGATCGGCGCGATCAACGGCGTCGCGATCACCGGCGGGTTCGAGGTCGCGCTCGCCTGCGACATCCTGATCGCGAGCGAGACGGCGCGCTTCGCCGACACGCATGCGCGGGTCGGGGTGATGCCGGGCTGGGGGCTGAGCCAGAAACTGTCGCGGCTGATCGGCGTGAGCCGCGCCAAGGAGCTGTCGCTGTCGGGCAACTTCCTCGACGCCGCGACGGCGGAACGTTGGGGCCTGGTCAACCGCGTGGTGCCGACGGACGAACTGATGCCGGCGGCGCGGCGGCTGGCGGCCGATATCGCCTCGGCCGATCCGGACTTCATCGGCGCGTACAAGCGGCTGATCGACGACGGCTTCGCGCTGCCGTTCGGCGAGGGAATGGCGCTGGAGCACGAACGCTCGTCGGCGGCGAATGCAGCGGTGACGCCCGAGTCGGTCGAGGCACGCCGGGCGGCGGTGCAGGCGCGCGGGCGGGCGCAGTAATCCCAGCGCGCTAGGCGACCAGCCGCATCGCCAGCGCCTCGCGTCGCGTCGCGTCGACCCCGAGCACCTCGTCGGCGTAGCGCTCGACGCTGCCGAACCGCTCGCCGATCGCGGCGAAGGCGGCGGCGAGATAGTCCGCCTCGACGCCCATCAACGCCAGGATCGTCTCGTCGTCCATATGCTCGCCGTAGCGCGCGCGGATCGACGGGGCGGCGGAGGCGATTCGGCGCGCGGGGTCGCCCGCGGTTAGGGTCAGCAGATAGTCCGCGGTCGCGTCGTCGGGGTGGACGCCGAGCAGCGAATGGAGCAGCGCGACGGCCAGCCCCGTACGGTCCTTGCCGGCGAGACAGTGGAGCAGCGACGCGCCGTCGCGGGTTGCCAGCGCCTCGAAATAAAGCCGCAGCGAGCCGACCAGCACCGGGCGGAACGGCATGTTGACGTAGAGGCGACGCATCGCCGCGCGCGCGCCCGCGGCGTCCTGGATGCCTTGCCCGGCCTCCTCGTGCGGAGCGAGTTCGGTGCCCGCGGTCTCGCCGGGGGCGAACAACACTTCGCCCGCGAAGCCGTCGACGCGGCGGCACGGCATCTCGCTGCGCTCGGCGTCGCCGCGCAGATCGATGACGGTGCGGATGTCGAGCCGGGCGATCTGCGCAAGGTCGTCGTCGGTCGCGTCGCCGTGCTGGCCCGAGCGCCACAGGACGCCGGTGCGGATGCGCCCGCCCGCCGCCGGATAGCCGCCATAGTCACGGAAGTTGTGGACGCCTTCGAGGGTGAGGATGCGATCGGTCATGGCCTCCGCCCTGTCGCCGCTTTGCGTCGCTGTCGTGACCGTCATGCGGTGAGCACCATCTTGAGCGCGCCGTCCTCGCGCGCATCGAACATCCGATACGCCTCCTCGCCGGCGGCAAGGGGCATCCGGTGGCTGATGTAGCATTCGGGCTTCAGGCGCCCGGCGCGGACCAGCGGGATCAGCGCGGGCAGCTCCTCCGGGACCGAGCAGGTGCCGACCCGGAAGGTGAGCCCGCCGGCGAAGGCGCGTTCGAGCGGGAAGGCGAACCGGCGCGATTGCTGGACGCCGATCACCGACACCGTGCCCCGCCGCCGGACGAGGCGGAGCGAGAGGTCGACGGTCGCGTCGGCGCCGACCGCCTCGACGACGCTGTCGAGCTTGCGCCCGCCGGTCGCCTCCTCGATCGTCTCGATCGCGCCATCGGGATGGAGCGCGACCGCGCCCGCCGCCTCGGCGAGCGCGCGGCGCTCGGCGATCGGGTCGATCGCATAGACGACGCCTGCGCCCATCACGTAGGCCGCCTCGACCGCCATCAGCCCGATCGGGCCGAGCCCGACGATCGCGACGCTCGCACCGGGGACGATGTCGGCGCCCCGCGCGCCGAACCAGGCGGTGGCGAGCGCGTCGGTCATCATCAGCGCCTGCTCGGCGGAGACGCCCTCGGGGATCTTCACCGCGTTCATGTCGGCCGCGGGGACGCGGAACCACTCCGACTGGACGCCCTGGAGCTTGGCGGAGAGGCCGTAGCACCCCCCGGCGTTGTTGGCGCAGTCGATGACGTTGCCGGCGAGGCACGACCGGCACGCACCGCAGCCCACCGCGGCGGGCATCATCACGGTGTCACCGACCTTGATCTGCGTCACCGCGCGGCCGACCTCGACGATCTCCCCGACCGATTCGTGCCCGACGCAGAAGCCGACGTCCTCGGAGAAGCCGTGGCCGTGATAGATGTGGAGATCGCTGCCGCAGATGCTGCATGCGGTCATCTTCACGATCGCGTCGCGGTCGGTTTCGAGCCGTGGATCGGGCATGTCGTCGTGGCGGATGTCGCGCGCGCCGAAATAGCGGAGGGCTTTCATGGCAGCTGGTCCTCGATGCGGTAGAAGCGGGCCGCGGTGCCGGCGAACAGGTCGCGCTTCTCGTCGGCGCTTGCACCCCGGGCGATCAGCTTGAAGGCGGTCCAGAGCGTGCCGTATTCGGTTCCCCAGCGATCGACCGGGAAGTTGCTCTCGAACATCGCGCGCGACGGGCCGAACGCCTCGATCCCGGCCTCGACATAGGGGCGGAACAGGTCGGCGAGCGGCGCGGCGGTCGGTCGCGTGTCCGGGCCGAGGTGGCCGAGCGCGCAGAAGGGCATGGCGAGACCGCCGAGCTTGACGGTGACGTTGGGGCAGGTCGCAAGCTCGTCGATCGCGGCCTTCCACCCGGCGAAGCGCTCGTCGTGGCGTCCCTTGTAAGTCCCCAGGCCGAGCGGAGTGCCGAGGTGGTCGAGGACGATCGGTTGTTCGGGAAAGGCGCGGGCGAGTGCGGTCACCTCGCCGATCTGCGGTTCGAGCACCCAGGCGTCGAAGGTCAGGCCGCGCCGGCCGAGCTCGGCGAAGCCGTCCCGGAACGTCGCGTCGGCATAGAGGCCGGCGGGGGCGTGGCCGAGCGGGCCGAGCACCTCCGGGTCCGCGTCGTGCGCGCCGATGTGGCGGATGCCGCGGAACCGGCCGCCTCCGGCCGCGATCTCGGCATCGAGCACCGCGCCGACTTGCGCGCCGAGCGTCAGATCGGCCTGGCCGACGATCCCGGCGCAGGCGCGCCAAGGACCGTAGGTCCCGCTCGCCGACATCGCAGCGACGCCGTTCACGAACTCCACCTCGCCGACCGGCTTCAGCTCGGCCGGCCCGTCGGCGCGGTAGAAGGCGCCGCACTGGAGGAAGACGGTGGCGACGATGTTGTGCCCCGCCCCGCGGCAGTCGGCGCGCAATTCGTCGAACAGATAGCGCGGGCTCTGGCGCAGGATCGCGCCAAAGGGGTGCGGGCTTTCCGGCATGTGCGGCAGCGCCGGGGTGAAGTCCCACAGATGATGGTGGGGATCGACGATCGGCAGATCGGGGTCGAGGATGTCTTCGGTCATGGCTGCCCTTTTAGTTGCCCCCACCCCGTCCGTCCTGAGTAGCCGCTGAGCGAAGCGAAGTGGCGTATCAAAGGACCTGAGGCGCGGGTCCTTCGATACGGGCCTTGGCTGCGCTCAGTCCCTACCAGGACGAACGGATGGGGTGGGACGTCACCGCGCATTGCTCGCGGCATATTCGCGGATCTTCTGCTTGCCGAGCTGGCTCATGTGGACCTCGTCGGGGCCGTCGGCGATGCGGACGAAGCGGTTGATCGTGAAGAACTCGGCGATCGGCGTGTCGTCGCTGACGCCCATCCCGCCGTGCGCCTGGATCGCGCGGTCGCACACCTGCTGCGCCATCATCGGCGCGACGACCTTGATCGCGGCGATCAGGTCCTTGGCCTCCTTGTTGCCGACCTTGTCCATCCGGTCGGCGGCCTTGAGCGTGAGGAGTCGTGCCATCTCGACCTCGCAGAAGCCGCGGGCGACGTCCTGGCGGATGCTCGACTGGTCGGAGAGCTTCTTGCCGAACGCGACGCGGCTGTCGACGCGGCGCGCCATGATCTCCAGCGCGCGCTGCGCCTGGCCGATCGAGCGCATGCAATGGTGGATGCGCCCCGGCCCGAGCCGGCCCTGCGCGATCTCGAACCCGCGGCCCTCGCCCAGAATCAGATTGCCCTTGGGGACGCGGACGTTGTCGAACTTCAACTCCGCCTCGCCGCCGGGCGAGTGGAGGCTGCCGAACACGCGCTGATTCTTCACCACGCTGATGCCGGGCGTGGCCTTGGGGACGAGGATCGTCGAATGCTGGGCGTGGCGGGGCGCGTCGAAATCGGTCTTCCCCATCACAATCAGCAAGGTGGTCGCCGGGTGCATGAAGCCCGAGATCCACCATTTGCGGCCGTTGATGACGTAATCGTCGCCGTCGGGGGTGATCGACATCTCCAGATTGGTCGCGTCCGACGAGGCGACCTGCGGCTCGGTCATCACATAGGCGGAGCGGATCTCGCCCGCGAGCAGCGGCTTGAGCCAGCGCTCCTGCTGCTCGGGGCTGCCGTATTTCGCCAGCACCTCCATGTTGCCGGTGTCGGGGGCGGAGCAGTTGAACACCTCGCTCGACCACGGCACGCGGCCCATGATCTCGGCGAGCGGCGCATATTCGAGGTTGGTGAGACCGGGCGAGACCGCGCCATATTCGTGCGGCAGGAACAGGTTCCAAAGCCCTTCGGCCTTGGCCTTGGCCTTGAGCGCCTCCAGCCCCGGCCATTCCTTCCACAGGTTCTCGGGCGCGAGGACGAACTCGTGGCGCTCCTCCTCGTGCGGATAGACGTGCGCGTCCATGAACGCTTCGACGCGAGCGATCAGGTCCTTGGTCTTGTCGGAATAGTCGAAGTCCATCGCGGGGTTCCTTCAGAGAATCGGGTGCTCGATCCGGCGCAGCGCGCGCTGGAAGAGCTGGATGGTGTGGGCGTGGAGCGCGTCGCCGATCGGCTTGGGGGTCAGCCCGGCGCAGGCGCGGGCGTGGCTGCCTTCGAGGATCGCGCCGAGCTTGAACGGGGCGAGGACGGCGAACCAGCGCGCGTCTTCGGGCGTGCGGCCCGTCGCGGTCAGATAACGTTCGACGATCTCGGCGAGCGTCGGAAAGCCGTCCCACGGCTCGACCGAAACGCGCTGTTCGCCCTCGTCGGGGTCGCGCCAGGTCGCGGTCAGCCAGCCGAGATCGAGCAGCGGATCGCCCTTCGAGGCAAGCTCCCAGTCGACGATCGCGGCGAGTTCTGGCGAATCGGGGCGGAACATGACGTTAGCGAGGTGATAGTCGCCGTGGATGATCCCCGGTCGCATCGCCGCAGGCCGGTTCGCCTCCAGCCAGGCGGTGATCGCGTCGACCCCGGGGAGGGCGGCCAGCCCGCTCCATCCCTCGAACTTGGCATAGCCCTCCAGCTGCGCGCGCCAGCGCG
The DNA here is from genome assembly GCF_058313435.1 of Sphingomonas sp. SP6. Classification (NCBI taxonomy): domain Bacteria; kingdom Pseudomonadati; phylum Pseudomonadota; class Alphaproteobacteria; order Sphingomonadales; family Sphingomonadaceae; genus Sphingomonas; species Sphingomonas sp. SP6. The sequence goes on along the minus strand of NZ_JBZFLG010000002.1, from coordinate 519,102 downwards.
GGGCCTGGCGTTCGAGCCAGCCGTCGAGCGAGCCGAACGACCCCTCTACCTTGTCGGGATCTACCCGCGACAGCGCGACGATGCCGTCGACCATCGCCTCCCCCATCCGCCGTCGCATCGCCGGGTCCCCGGCGTGGAGCGCGGGCAATCCTTGCGTCGGGTTGAACCCCTCGACCGGGCGCATGAGGTAGAAGGCGCTGCCGAGCACCGCCGGCTCGCCCTCGCCCGCGACGAAGCGCGGGTGCGGCACGTCCGAGCCGTCGAGCGCGGCCAGCACGCGCATCTCGCGGCGCATCACCTCGTCGCTCTCCGGACGCGGTCGGCGCGGCGGGCGGCGGAGGACGAAGCCTTCGCCGGCGCGATCGAACCGGAGCAGGACGTTCTGGGTGCCGCCGCCGAGCGTGCGCGGCGATTCGAGCGGGCCGGCGCCGAGTCCCCGCGCGTCCATCCAGCGGACGAGCGCATCGAGATCGATCAGCTCGCGCCAGAACTCCGCGTCATGCGCGATCTCGCCCACGCTATGTCTCTCCTAAGCCGTATGTTTTAGTATGGGCCGGGGCGTACCGGGTCAACGCTCTTGCCGGATCGCTTCGGCTCGCCGATGCTGGCGCGATGAGCAGCAAGCCCTTGACGCGCGGCGACACCACCCGTGGCGAGTTGAAGCGCGCCGCACGCCGCCTCTTCGCCGAACGCGGGATCGCCGCGGTCGGGATGCGCGACATCCTGGACGCCGCCGGGCAGCGCAACGCCGCGGCGGTTCATTATTATTTCGGCGGCAAGGACGAGCTGCTGCGCGAGCTGGTGATCGACGGCGCGCGGACGACGGATGCGCGGCGGCAGGAGATGGTGGACGCCGCGGAGGCGAAGGGCATCACCCTCGACGACGTCGTCCGCGCGATGGTCGTGCCCAGCGTCGAGCTGCCCGGCGATTGGGGAGAGGGCGAGACCTATCTGCGTTTCATCGGCAATCTGCAGGCCGAGCGCCGACAGCTGTTCGCGGAGGCCGCGGGAAGCGAATCGCCTGCTTATGCCCGGTGTTACGAGCACGTCCGCCGGCTGCTGGCGCACGTGCCGTTGGCGGTGGTCAACCAGCGGCTGCTGTTCGCCGGCCTTGCGCTTCAGGCGATCCTCGAGGCGCGCGAGGCGGCGCTCGACGGCGCCGACGCGCACGAGCATCCCTATTGGAGCCGGGAAGGCGCGCTCGACGCGATCGTCGACGCGGTCAAGGCGATCCTGGTCGGAGCGGGGGGTGCCGCCTAGCCTGCTGCTCGCCGCCGCGGCGCTGGCAAGCCCGGCCGCGGCGCCGGACTGGTCGCACGCGCTCCGCCCGGTCGGGACCTCGACGGCACGGTTCGCCGTGGCGCAGCGCATGGCGCGGTGGCGGGTGAAGGGGCTGAGCATCGCGGTGGTCGACGAGTGCCGGATCGTCGACCAGCGCGGGTTCGGGGTCGCCGACGCGGCGGGGACGCCCGTGACGTCGACGACGCTGTTCCAGGCGGCGTCGATCAGCAAGCCGGTGGCGGCGGTCGCGGCCTTGAAGCTGGTCGAGGCGGGACGGCTCTCGCTCGATGGCGACGTCCGCGCGGGACTCCGGTCGTGGACCCTGCCGGGCGACGCGCCGGTGACGCTGCGCGCGCTGCTCGGCCACGCCGCGGGCATCGGGGTCGCGAGCTTTCCGGGCTACACCGTGGGCGTGCCGCTGCCGTCCTTGACGCAGGTGCTGGACGGGGCGCCACCCGCGAATACGCCCGCGGTGCGGATCGACGGCGCGGCGGGGCGTTGGCGCTATTCGGGCGGCGGGTACGAGATCGTCCAGGCGCTGCTGGAGGATGTGTCGGGCGAGGGCTTCGCCACCCTCGCCGACCGACTCGTGCTCACGCCGGCCGGGATGCGCGACAGCGGGTTCGATCAACCGCCGACGCCCGAGCGCGCGGTCCGCGCCGCCACGGCGTTCAACGCCGCGGGCCTGCCGATGCGTGGCCGTTGGCGGGTCTATCCCGAACTCGCAGCGGCGGGCTTGTGGACGACCCCGGGCGACCTCGCCCGCTTCGCGATCGGGATCGCACGGAGTGTGCGCGCGGAGGGCGGGCTGCTCTCGCCCGACGGCGCGCGCGCCATGACGACGCGCGGGCCGGGCGGCTGGGGGCTCGGCGTCGTGCTCGGGCCCGGCGGCCGGTTCGGTCACACCGGCTCGAACGCAGGGTTCACCTCCGCGTTCGTGATCTTGCCGGAACGCTGCCGCGGAGCGGCGGTGATGACCAACGCCGACGCCGGGCGCGCTCTGATCGACGAAGTGCTGCGCGCGATCGGCGAGGCTTATGGCTGGGATCAGCCGGCGACGAATGCGGCGAGCGCGCGGCCGAACGGCTCCGGCTGATCGAGCATGACGAAATGCGCCGCGCCGCCGATCGCGACGAAGCGCGTGCCCGGCGCATCGGCATAGGCGCGGCGATAGAGCCCGCCCGCCTGCGCTTCCGGCAGCGCGTCATTGTACGGATAGACGAGCGTGATCGGCGCGGCGATCGCCTTCAGGTCGGGACGCAGATCGGTCGCCAAGTCCTCGTACATCGCCTCGCCGGTGACGCGCGAGTCCGCGGCGGCGGCCCAGGCGGCGACTTTCACGCGCGCGTCCGGCGTCAGCGCGAAGCGTTCGGCGACGGCACGCGCGGCGGCGGGGTTCGGCGTGCCATAGCTCGCAACCGCGGCGTCACGCATCGCCTTAGCCTGCGGCTCCATCATCGCCGGGGTCATCTGCGGGCCGAACATCTGGCCGAAGAAGGGGAGCGAATCGACGATCATCAATTTGCCCGTGTCCGCCGGGTGCGCCTTCGCCAGCATGAGCGCGACGAGACCGCCCAGCGAATGACCGACGAGGGCCGCGTTCGTCAGACGCTCGCGCGCGAGATAGGCGTGGAGGTCGGCGACGACGCCGGCGAGAACGCCGGGCGAGAGGTTCGCGCCCGGCGCGTCGCCGGCGAAGCCGTTGATCTGGACGAGGATCACGCGGTGATCGCGGGCGAGCGTCGGCGCCACCCCATCCCACACGGCACGAGGGGAGGCGAGGCCGGGGATCAGGACGACGGGCGCACCGCGGCCGATCGCGACGACCGAGATGTGGTCCATCCGCGCCTCGGGAGCGGGGGCAGGGGCGGGCACCGGACCGACCGCATGGCACGGGTTCGTCGGAAGGACGGTCGCGACGGTGATCGCGGCGGCGAGCAGGCGGAGGCCGAAGAAACGGATCATCTCAATTCTCCTTCGAGGGACTGACGAAGACGTGCTCGATCGCCAGCCCGAACAGCTCGGCGATGCGAAAGGCGAGGGGAAGCGAAGGGTCGTAGCGGCCGGTCTCGATCGCGTTGACGCTCTGGCGCGAGACGCCCAGCCGTTCCGCGAGATCGCTCTGGCTCCAGCCGCGGTCGGCGCGGAGATCGCGGAGATGGTTGGTCACGCGCGCGCCTCCAACAGGCGGTTGGCGAGCGCACCGACGCCCATCCCGGCGAACCACAGGACCGCGACGAAGTAGCTCTCGACATGGCCGACCAGTCCGAACGATTCGAGAAATCCCCAGACAGTGGCGATGGCGAGCGCGACTCCGCTGCCCCACAGCACCTGGCGCGTCATCAGCAGCCGCAGGTACTCGTCCCGCTCCTCGGCAAGATAGGCCCCGACGGCGACGAAGATGCCGACGATCGCCAGCGCGGGCACGAGCGCCGCGGCCCAGGCGAGCGGCCCGGCGACGAGGTGATGCTTGAAGGCGTAGGCGTCGCCGAGCAGCGATGCGCCATACAGCGCGGAACACCACAGAACGCGGGTGTTGTAGCGGCGTTGCGCGGGGGTGGACATGGGTGGCGACTCCTTCACGAGCGATGTGAAGGGTGCTTTACATGGAAAGGGAGCTTTACGTCAAGGGGCCTTTACGTGCCGCCGCTTCGCACCATCCCGAGTCGTTGCCAGAACGGGATCGCCGCCGCGAGATCGTCGCTCGGCACGATCGCGACCGCGCCGACGCCGGGAATCTCGTCCGCGCGCGCCATCAGATGATGTATTCGACCGTCGTCAGCTGGGTCTGAGCATCGCGGGCCGCGGTGCGCTTGCGGACCATCTTCGCGTGGAGAGCCGCGATCGTCGTGCTGCCGGTGGTCTTGAAGGCGAAGGGGAGGAAGCCGTGGATCACCGCGCCGAGCCCGCCCGCGATCATCTTCGCGCCGAAGCCGGTGGCGACGCCCATATGCTCGAAATAGGTCTCGCCGACCGAGGCCGGGTGGTCGAGGAACAAGCGGCGGAACATGGGTCGCGATCTCCCTTGTGACGAGTCGGGTTTACCCTCGTTCGCCGAGTTCCGCCACCATGTCCGCGGCGAGTTGCGACAGGGAATCGTCGCGAGCGCCCATCACGACGATGCGGTCGCCCCGGTTCGCGACCGCGACGAGATGCGCGGCGGCGGCGGCGCGATCGGGAATGTGCAGCGCGGGGGCGCCCTGGACCGCGAGGTCTCGGACGATGTCGGCGCTGCCGACCTCGCGCGCGACGGTGCCGCCCTGATAGACCGGATCGGGGAGGACGAGCAGGTCGTCGGGACGCAGCCGGGCGGCGAGCGCGGCGACCAGCTCCGCGCGCATCACCTTGAGCGGGCCGTAGCCGTGCGGCTGGAAAAGCAGCAGCAGCCGTCCCGGAAACTCGCGGAGCGTGTCGAGCGTCGCGGCGAGCTTGTCGGGATTGTGCGCGAAGTCGTCGATCACCGCGACCCCGCCCGCCTCGCCGACGAGGTCGAAGCGGCGGCGCAGACCGGTGAACGTGCCGACCGCTTGCGCCGCCTCGCCGACCGGAACGCCGGCCGCGACGCAGGCGGCGATGGCGGCGAGCGCGTTCATCACGTTGTGGCGACCGGGGACGCGCAGCGACACCGGCATCGCGAGGCCGCCGGATCGCAAGGTGAAGGCGACCGAGAACGGCTCCGGCGCGAGATCGGTCGCCTGGTGATCCGCGTCGACGTCGATCGCGTAGGTCGTCACCCGCGCGCGCGGAAGCGCCATCGCCAGCGTCGCCGCATCGGGATTGTCGGCGTTGACCACGGCATGCGCGGCCTTGGCCAGATAGGCGCCGAACAGCGCGTTCAGTTCGTCGAGCGACTTGTGATCCAGGCTGACCCCGGTCAGCACCGCGATCCCGGGCGTGTAGAGCGCGATCGAGCCGTCGCTCTCGTCGACCTCGCTGACATAAGGCGCGCCGGCGCCGACCAGCGCGCTGGCGAACGGGCGGTCGGGCGCGGCGAAGTCCTTCATCACCGCGCCGTTCATCACCGTCGGGTCGCGTCCGGTCGCGTGCAGGATGGTCGCGATCATGCCGGTGACGGTCGATTTGCCGCTGGTTCCCGCCACCCCGATCGGCAGCGCGCTGGCGTTGAACAGCCGGGCGTTGAGCTGCGCGCGGGTCAATCGCGGGCAGCCGAGCGCGTTGGCCCGAACGAGATCGGCCACGCTCTCCTCGACCGCGGCGGAGGCGACGACGGTCTGATCCGCCGAGACGATGCCGCTTCCGTCCTGCGGGTGGAGGCGGATGCCCGCGGCTTCGAGCGCGGCGAACTTCGCGGGGATGCGGCCCTGGTCGAGCCCGCGATCCGACCCTTCTACGCTCGCGCCCCGCGCCGCGAGGATGGTGGCGAGCGGCATCATCCCCGAGCCGCCGATCCCGACGAGGAAGAAGCGCTGGTCCGAGAGCGAGGCGTCGTGCATGTCGCGGCTATCGCGGCACGACGGGGCGGGAGCAACTCCCAACCCGTTTGCCCCGAGCGAGAAGGGTCGCTCTCCTCTCCGTTCGTCCCGAGCGAAGTCGAGGGACGGTGGTGATGCGCCCGGCGCGGTGTCTCGACTTCGCTCGACACGAACGGGTGGTGATGACAGATTTCTCGACGTCGCTCGACACGAACGGATCTGGGTTGGAGCAAGACTGGTGAAGATCGGCGTTCTCGCCCCCGCGAGCATCGGCAAGCGCGAGGCGGAGGCGCCCGCGCTCGCGTTCGCGGCGATCGCTTATCCCGAGGTCGAGCTGCGGATCCACCCGCAATGCTATGAGGAGGCGGGGCATTTCGCCGGCGACGATGCGCGGCGCGCGGCGGCGTTCCTCGAATATGCCAACGATCCGTCGATCGCGGCGATCTGGTTCATGCGCGGCGGCTACGGGTCGAACCGGATCCTCGGCCGGGTGATGCCGCAGCTGGGCGAGGCGGCGCGGGCGAAGGCGTACCTCGGCTATTCGGACATCGGCTTCCTGCTGGCCGCGCTCTACGCGCGGCGGATCGGTCGGCCGACGCACGGGCCGATGCTGGCGGACATCCGGCGCGACGGCGGCGACGCGACGATCGCACGGTCGCTCGGCTGGCTGGCGCGGGGCGAGCGGCAGGGGCTGGAGCCGGGGCTCGATGGTCGGCCCGCAGCGGCGTTCAACCTCGCGATCCTCGGCGCGCTGATCGGCACGCCGTGGCTGCCCGACCTCGCCGATCACGTGCTGATGATCGAGGAGGTGTCGGAGCCGATGTACAACGTCGATCGGCTGCTGTTCACGATGGCGAACGCGACGCAGCTGCGCGGCGTCGCCGGGGTGCGGCTGGGCGCGGTGACCGCGGTCCAGCCCAACGATCCGCCCTGGGGCGAGAGACTCGAGTTCATGATCGACCGCTGGTGCCGAGACATGGGGGTGCCGTACCTCGGCCGCGCGGAGATCGGGCATACGCAGGCGAACCGGGTGGTGCCGTTCGGGGTGGTTTAGCGATGGCTGTGCGCCGTCGTCCCCGCGAAGACGGGAATGACCGACCTCGCGGCGGGGTTGTCCAAGACGGAAGCCTTCTGGCAAACCGCGCGCCTCACATCCGGAGCATCCCCATGTCCACCCACGCCGCCCGCCTCGCCGCGCTCCGCGAGCAGCTCGCGCGCGATGCGCTCGACGGCTTCGTCGTGCCGCTGACCGACGAGCATATGAGCGAATATGTCGGCGCCTATGCGCAGCGGCTGGCGTGGCTGACGGGGTTCCAGGGCTCGGCCGGAACCGCGGTGGTGCTGCCGGCGGAAGCCGCGATCTTCACCGACGGGCGCTACACGATCCAGGTCCGCCAGCAGGTGTCGGCGGACGATTGGCAGTTCGTCGGCGTGCCCGAGACGAGCGTGGCGGCCTGGCTCGCCGACCATGCCGGCAAGGGCGCGCGGATCGGCTACGATCCGTGGCTCCACACCGCCGCCTGGGTCGAGGAGGCGGGCAAGGCGCTGGCGGGCGTCGGCGCGACGCTCGTTCCGGTCGCGACCAACCCGGTCGACGCGGTCTGGCCCGATCGCCCCGCGCCTTCCGACGCGACGCTCGCGGTGCATGACGAGACCAGCGCGGGGCGATCGAGCGCGGAGAAGCGCGCCGCGGTCGCCGACTGGCTGGCGGAGCACGGCGCGGACGCGGTGGTGCTCTCCGCGCTCGACGGGATCGCGTGGCTGCTCAATGTCCGCGGGGCCGACGTCGATCATACCCCGGTCGCGCTCGCTTATGCGATCGTCGACAAGGACGGGAGCGCCGACCTGTTCGTCGCGCCCGAGAAGGTGACGGACGAAGTGCGGCGTCATCTCGGCAACGCCGTGCGGCTCCACGACCGCACCGCCTTCGCGCCGGCGCTGGCGGGCTATGCGGGCAAGCGCGTCACGCTGGATCCCGGCTTCGCGGTGGCGGCGATCGGGCAGGCGCTGGAGAGGGCAGGGGCGAGCGTGCTGAGCCTGCGCGATCCGACGCTTCTGGCGAAGGCGACCAAGAATGCCGTGGAAATCGCCGGGCACCGCGCGGCGAGCGCCCGCGACGGTGCGGCGCTGACGCGATTCCTCAAGTGGGTGGCCGAGGAGGCGCCCAAGGGCGGGCAGACCGAACTCTCCGCCGCGGCGACGCTGCTCGACCTGCGGCGCGCGACCGGCGTGCTGGTCGATACCAGTTTCGACACGATCAGCGCGACCGGCGACCACGGCGCGCTGCCGCATTATCACGTCACGCAAGAGTCGAACGCGCCGATCCTCCCCGGGCACCTCTACCTGGTCGATTCGGGCGGGCAGTACGTCGACGGCACCACCGATGTGACCCGGGTGGTCCCGATCGGCGCCCCGACGGCGGAGATGCGCGATCGCTTCACCCGCGTCCTCAAGGGCCATATCGCGCTCGCCACCGCCGTGTTTCCGGCGGGGACCACCGGCGGACAGCTCGACACGCTTGCCCGCGCGCCGCTCTGGCAAGCGGGGCTGGATTTCGCGCACGGCACCGGCCACGGGGTCGGCAGCTATCTCTCGGTCCACGAGGGACCGGCGCGGATCGCCAAGCCGAGCTATCCCGGCGGCGGCCCGTCGGAGCCGTTGCTCCCCGGCATGATCCTTTCGAACGAGCCGGGCTACTACAAGGCGGGCGAGTACGGCATTCGGATCGAAAACCTCCTCCTGGTCGTCGAGCGCGCAATCAAGGGTGGGGATGAGCCGATGCTCGCGTTCGAAACGCTTACTTTCGTGCCGATCGACCGCGATCTCATCGATCCGGACCTATTGACTCGTGACGAGCTTTGGTGGCTCAATGCCTATCACCAGCAGGTGGCGGCGAAGATCGGCCCCCTGCTCGGAGAGGAGGACAGGGCATGGCTCATGCAAAGATGTGCGCCCGTTACGCGATGATCGCGGTCGGCGGGCTGACGTTCTTCACGGCAGCGACGGCGGTCGCCTGGCAGGCGGCCGGCGCGGCGGTTACTCTGGGGACGTACGCGGTCCGCTAGGCTCTTCCGACAGCGGATCGGTAGCGCGCGGCGTCGAGCGCGCCTGGGCCTTGCGCTTGCGCAGATTGTCGCGGAGCGCCGCTGCGAGCCGCTGGGCGCGATCGTCCTTTTCGGGCATGATCCGGCCTGTGCCCCCGCCCACGCGGGTTGACAAGCGCGCCCCCCTCGTCTCTTAGGCGCGCTCTCCCGACGCCGGCGGCTGCGGGACGTGCTGCCGTAGCTCAGTGGTAGAGCGCATCCTTGGTAAGGCTGAGGTCGTGAGTTCAATCCTCACCGGCAGCACCATTTTTCAATGACTTAGCCGAAATTCGATTTTTCCCCGCGGGGGTGGCCATCACCGAGCCATCACGCGGGCATTTTATCGCGTGCGGGTTCAGCGTCCCGCGGACCTCACGGGATCACACGAAGCTCGCCGTTGAGGGCGCGCCGAGCGCGCTGGCGCAGAGGTGGCTTGAAGATGCGGATCGCGTGGACGCGGCGGCCTGCCCGGGCCGGCGTCGTGCGTGTTGCGGTTGACTTCATTCTACGGCTTCGTCGGCAAGAGGCACCGAGCGGGGCGACCTCGACAGGGCCTTCCGCCTACTTGCGGTGCGCCGCGATGCTCCGCACCTCGAGCTTCAGCGCTGGCGAGGCCAGCGAGTCCACCCCGATGATGTTCCACGTCGGGTATGGTGCGATGAAGTGCTTCTGCTTGACCTGCATGACGGCTGGGAGCGTCTCGGGCAGGTCTACGTGGTAGCTGGTGACATCGACGAGGTCCGCCATCGAGAGGCCGGCGAGGCGCAGGATCTCGGCCGTCCTCTTGAAGATTAGGTCGGCCTGTTCCTCGATCGTGTCGGCGATAGATCCGTCCGCTCTCGCCCCGACCACGCCGGCGATGAAGAGCAATCCGCCCGCTGACACCGCCGGCGAGTAACCGTAGCGCGTGAAGGCGTTCACGCTCTTGCCGAAGATGGGATTGGAGCTCGGTACGTTCAGCACCTCCTTCCCCGAGGAGGGGAGCATTCGGCCCCGGTCCTGCCGCTTGCCATGCGCGCCTTGCGTGATCCCCAGTGCCGCAGCGAGAGTGAGGACCGCACGCCGCGGGATCGATCGTTCGGACTTCATGCTCTTCTCACGGATCGGCGGGGCGGTAACGAGGTCGCTCCCGGGTTCGTAGGACTAGATCTGTCCGGTCCCATGCGAGCGGACGTTGATCCCTCACTTTACGACATCCGATTCTTAGTCGTTCTCGTTTGCTGTCCGGACGGGCATACGGATGGCTGAAGATGTCTCTTCCCTCCAAACGAGACATCAGTGCGCAAGGGCCGTGTCCATGACAGTTACTGATCTTTCGCGGTGCAACGAGACGCGAGGCAGCCTTCAGCAGGCGGAGACTGAGACCGGCGACGTCCCGACGCTTCCCAGGGATGTCGCCTTGCTCGTCTTCCCGGGTTTCCAGATACAGGACCTCGGCGGGCCCCTGTCCGCATTCGAGTTCGCGAGCAGGTCGCCGGAAGGTCCACGCTACCGTCTCCATGTTCTGTCGGAGGGCGGAGGCCTCGTCAGGAGTTCATGCGGGCTGACCGTGGACACGGCGAACGCCGGTTCTCGACGTTTCGACACTGTGCTCGTCGTTGGGGGTGGCCTCACAGACCAGCCGATGGAACTGGCGCGGGACTGGAGCTCGATGGCGTCTCGCGTGGCAATTGGAGCCCGTCGGGTCGCGAGCGTCTGCACAGGCGCCTTCATATTGGCCGGTGCCGGTCTGCTGGATCGCAGGTCCGCGACGACTCACTGGAGGCACGCGGCCGAGTTGCAGAAGCTGTTCCCGCTCGTCAGGGTCGAGGCATCGAGGATCTACACCTGTGACGGGGCGATCTGGACTTCGGCCGGGGTGACGGCGGGCATCGACATGACCCTCGCCCTCATCGAGGACGACCTGGGGTCTGACGTGTCCCGGGCCACCGCCAAGTCCCTAGTCGTCTACCACCGCCGGCCTGGTGGACAGGATCAGTTTTCCGCACTGCTCGAGATGAGCCCGGAGACGGACAGGGTCCGCAAGGTCCTTGCCTATATGCGCGAGCATCTCTCCGAGACGCTGTCCGTCGAGACCCTTGCCGGCGTCGCATGCCTGAGCACGCGCCAGTTCGGGCGCACCTTCCTCGCAGAGACCGGGACGACCCCCGCGAAGGCGGTGGAGCGGCTGAGGGCCGAGGCGGCCAAGCTCAGAGTCGAGTCGTCGGTCGAGCCCGTCGAGATGATCGCCCGCACCGTCGGTTTCCCCGACCCTGAGCGCATGCGCCGCGCTTTCCTCCGCAACTTCGGCCACCCGCCACAGGCTTTGCGTCGGATGGCGGGGGTGGAGCGGAGAGCCCGGGATCGAGAGCGTTCCAAGGTCCACGGCTGACGCTAGGCGTCACATGACCAGCATCGGCGATGGTGAAGGTCGGGACGGTGACGCGGTGGCGATATGGCGAAGCGTAGGGACTATCAACGACGTCGGATGACCGTGTTCTTAGTGCGATGCGAAGCCAAGGGATCGGTAAGATCAGGCGTCCTACCACGTCCCTCAGTGGCTCATTGAAATGCACGGCCTAATTTGAGGGAAAAGTGTCCTACTTCTCATCATAGTATTCGGACACTGGCTTCAATTGAATGACCCGTGGGGCATGAGAGAACGCTTGGGCTACCATCATCACCACGCCGATCGACGAACCTTTTTAGGCGGCACCGCCGCAGTCGCGACCGCGATCGCCGCCGTGCCGCTGGATGCCGCACAGTCGACGCCAGCCGGGACGAAGACTCCTCCCGTCAATCGCGCGCCGCTGAACGCTCAACCATATTACCTGCTTCCTACCGGTGCGGTGCGACCGGCGGGTTGGCTGCGCCGCCAGTTGCAGATCCAGGCCGACGGCATGGGTGGACGCATCGATGAGACTTGGCCCGATCTAGGCCCCGACAGCGGATGGCTGGGCGGCAAAGGCGAAAGCTGGGAGCGCGGCCCCTATTTCCTCGACGGGCTGGTGCCGCTGGCGTGGATGCTCGATTCCGAGCCGCTCAAAGCCAAGGCGATGAAGTTCATCGATTGGACGCTCGACAACACCGCCCCCAATGGCATGATCGGCCCGCGCCGCAACGACGACTGGTGGCCGCGCATGGTGATGCTAAAGGTGCTCACCCAATATCACGAGCTGACCGACGATCCGCGCGTCATCCCGGTGATGACCAACTATTTCCACCACCAGCTGGCGGAGATGCCCAAGCGTCCGCTCCGCGATTGGGGTCGCTCGCGCTGGCAGGACGAAGTCGTCACGGTGATGTGGCTCTACAACCGCACTGGCGATGCCAGGCTGCTCCAGCTGGCCGATCTGCTGAAGAAGCAGGGCTTTGACTGGCAGGGGCTGTTCGGGCCGAACTATCCCTATCGCACCAAGACGAGCAGGACGTCGGTCGGTCTCGACAAGACCGGTGCGGAAGGCACCGCCAACGGCTTGGCCGATCACGCGCAAAGCCTGCACGGCGTCAACAATGCACAGGCGCTGAAGGCGTCACCGGTATGGGCGGTCGTCTCCGGCAAGGCCGAGGACCGCGCGGCGATCCACAACCATCTTGCGATACTCGATCGCTACCATGGCCTGCCGATCGGCATCTATTCGGCCGACGAGCATCTGGCGGGCCGCAGTCCAAGCCAGGGCGTCGAGCTGTGCGCGATCGTCGAAGCGATGTATTCGCTGGAGCTGGGTCTGGCGATCACCGGCGATGCCGCGCTGGGCGACCGGATCGAGCGCATCGCCTATAACGCGCTGCAGGCGACCTTCACCGACGACATGTGGGCACATCAGTACGACCAGCAGCCCAACCAGATCCGCTGCGCCGAAGAGAAGGGTCCGTGGACTACCAACGGACCGGATTCGAACCTGTTCGGCCTGGAGCCGAATTTCGGCTGCTGCACCGCCAACTTCCATCAGGGCTGGCCTAAGCTCGTCGCCAGCCTGTGGATGGCATCGGCCGATGGCGGATTGGCCAAGGCGATTTATGGTCCCTGCGAAGTGGCGACCGAGGTCGGCGGCGTGCCGGTGCGCCTGCGCGAGGAAACCGACTATCCGTTCCGGGAGCAGGTGACAGTGCGCGTCGATCCGGCGCGCGCGACCCGCTTTCCGATCGCGCTGCGCATCCCCGGCTGGGCGAAGTCGGCCAGCCTCAAGGTCAACGGCCAGCCGGTGGCCGCCGGCACACCGGGGCAGTTCGCGAAGATCGACCGCGAATGGCATCCCGGCGACCGTATCGATCTGACCTTCACCGCCGAAGCACGGCGGGTGACGACCGATCATGGCACCTTCGTCGAACAGGGGCCGTTGGTGTTCTCGATGCCGATCACCGAGAAATGGCACAAGCTGCGCCCCCGTGGCCTGACCGCCGACTGGGCTGTGCTGCCCGAGGCCGAGTGGCGCTTTGCGCTGGCCGATGGCGCGAAGATCGAGCGGGTCGAGCGCGCGGTGGGGCCGGTGCCCTTCTCCCGCCGCAGCCCGCCGGTGGTGCTCGTGACCGAAGGCTATCGCGTGAGTGCGACAACGTGGGGCGAACAGGACAACGCCGCCGCCCCGCCCCCTGCGACGGCGATGGCGGAGGGCAAGGCGGAACGGCTGGTGCTGATGCCCTACGCCGCGCCGAAGCTGCGGATCACGAACTTCCCGGTAGTGAAGAAGGCCTAGCCAATCTGGCATTCCTTCTTCATCCCGGGTTCGAGAAGGCGTCCCGCGGCTTCACTTGAACAGGAAGCGGGATCCGAACTCGAGGCCGGGATGCCGAGAGAAGGTCCAGGCTACCTCTTTGGCCAGCCTCCTCCTTTCGACAAGTTTTCGGGCGTGTCGAGCACCGTCATGCAGACGCCGCCGATCAGCGCTCGCCTGGAACGGATCGCGGCGGCGGCCCTGCCGAGCAAGTCCGGCCCCTCGACGACGCATAACCGAATGCGCCCACTTCGGTGAGCATCCCTGATCGACCGCATGGGGCGAAGGACCGCCGAGTTGGTCGTAGGTAAGTCTGCGTGCGCAGCTTTTCAGCTCACCTGCTGGATGGTCAAGGTAGGGACGGTGACGCGGTGGCGAGGCGGCGAAGCGCGGGCGAGCGGGCGCTGCGACCGCAGCGGACAATCCTTCTTCTCTCGGCGCGATGCTCATCCGCGGACGCCCGCGGGTGCACGCGTCGCGCCCATGACCCTTCGGCGGCTCATCCGGTGCTGACGGCCTAAATTGAGGGAACAGCGTCGTCAGCGTCGGAATGGGCTGACGATACATGGGCGCAGCGGCCCAGCGGCCGTGCCCCCAGACGAGGCAAGGAGAGAACCGATGGCTGATGAGCGCGACCCGAGTTCGCAGTTCGAGGATTCCACGCAGGTCCCAGCGATGGATCTTTCGCGCCGACAGGCCATGGTCGGCGGGATGGCCGTGGCGGCTGCGGCCTACGCGGCCGCGCTGCCGCTGGGCGCCATCGCCGCGGAGGTCGCGGCGCCGGAGGTCATCGAGGTCGTCTTCCTGCTCTATCCGCGCTTCACGCTGCAGGATTTCGCGGGTGCCAACGAGGTGTTTGCCCGTCTGCCGAACGTCAAGGTCCGTGTCGCCACGCCTGACGGGGGCGCCATCACGTCCGACACCGACATCACGTTGGCCGACACGCTCAAGCTCGCCGACGTCCGCAGCTGCCATATCCTGTGCGTCCCCGGTGGCTCCGATCACAAGCGCGTGATGATGGCCGACATCCAGGAAAGCCTGCGGAGGCTCGCCGCGCAGGCGAGGTACGTGACGTCGATCTGCAACGGATCGCTCGTCCTGGGCAACGCTGGCCTGCTCAAGGGAAAGCGGAGTGCCTGCTGGTGGGGTCAGCGCCCACTGTTGCGGCAATATGGAGCCATCCCGGATGCCGCACGCGTCGTCACCGACGGCAACTACATGAGCGGTGGTGGCGTCACAGCTGGGATCGACTTCGCGCTCACGCTCGGAGCTAAGTTGCGAGGGCCTATCGAGGCCCAGATGGTACAGCTCACGATGGAATATGCGCCCCAGCCACCCTTCCACAGCGGAAGCGTCGAGACGGCGCCACGCAATGTCATCGAGGCCTGGAAGAAGCGCTTTCCCGTCCAAGCGGCGACCGCCGGGATCTGAATCCCGCTGGCGACCGTCGGCTTCCGCCAAGCGGTGTGCATGCCCACTTACGTAAGGAATTTCTCTATGATCCGATTGACGCGGCTTGCCGCCGTGGTCGCCTTGGCCGCCGCTAGCTCGATGCTGGGTGCCTCCGGTCTGCTCGCCAATCCGACCGGAGCCAAGGCCGGCCCATCCTTCGCCGATCGTTGGGGGCGAGCGTTCAACAGCGGCGACGTCCCGGCAGTGGTCGCACTCTACACGGAAGACGCCGAGCTGCTCCCGAAAGGCACCGATGCCATAAGGGGGCACGCGGAGATCGGACGCTACTTCGAGAAGATGCTGGCGGAGCGTCGGGGGCATCGCATCACCTTCACGAACGTGGAAGTCTTTGGAGAAGGGCCTTCGATCAGTGAGCTCGCGGACGTCGAGGTCCGCAATGCAGGAGGCGTTCTCGTCTCGAAGAGTCGCCAAGTGCTCATCTTGGTCAAGAGAGACGGCGAATGGCGGATCCATCGGGACATGTGGACGCGCAACGAGATGCCCGGCCAGTAAGCCGGCCTTTGAGCTTGGCTCCCGCACCTCCCGGCCCTTGCCCGGTCGTGGAGGTGCGGCCGCCTGATCGATCGCTCCACCGTCGGAAAATCGGCGCCCCACCGCATGGAATAAAGGGACCGCGGAATTGGTCTTAGGCAGGTCTGCGTGCGTGGCCGGTCAGCCCGCCAGGAGGGAGGAAATCCCTCCTGCTTCTTCAGAGCGCAGAGGAAACGCTTCGACGTCACGGCTGCACCCCGCGACTCACGAAGAACCTGAGGGACCGATGAGAGGCCTGATCCTGCTACCGCTGCTCGCCAGCGCCGTCACGGCATCGGCATCGCTCGCGCAAGGGGCCGATCCCGGGGAAGCCTCACGCCCGGAGGACGCAGGGTCCGGTCGCGATGACGTCGTGGTCACTGGCCGCAGGCCAGCCGCTCCCCGGTCCGCTTCCGCCACGAAATCGCTCGCGCCGATACTATCGACCCCGCAGGCGATCTCCATCGTAGGCAGCGAGCTCATCGATGAATTGAACCTGCGGACCATCGCCGAGGCGCTCAACTACACGTCCGGCGTGCGCAGCCAGTCTGCAGGAAGCGACACCCGGATCGACTACTATCAGATCCGGGGCTTTCCGAATTCGAACTTCCTCAAGGACGGCCTGGTACTCCATAATTCAGGCGCGTTTCTCTCCTGGACGACCCCGGCGGAAGGGGTCGAACGGCTGGAGGTCCTCAAGGGCCCCTCGTCGGTTCTTGCGGGCAGTGGCAGCGCCGGCGGGCTCGTCAACATCGTGTCGAAGTCGCCAGTGCGTCGTGCGTTCGGGATCATCGAGACCGGAGCCGATCAATACGGCAGCGCTTACGCCTCGGCCGATCTCGGGGGACCGGTGTCCGAAACGATCGCCGTGCGGATCAACGCGCTTGTCCGCCGGGGCGACACCCAGGTCGAGTTGGCGCAGGACAACCGTAGCTATGGTTCGGTCGCGTTGGGTTGGTATCCTTCCCGTGAGACTTCGCTCACGTTGCGAGGCAGCTTCACTCGCGACAGATCGCACCGTCCGACAGGGTTCCTGCCATATGCTGGTTTCGTCGCGCCTCTGCCGGACGGAAGGAGGATCCCTATCGACCTGTTCGTCAGCGATCCTGTCGCCGATCGCTTCGACCGCGACCAGATCGAGGTGGGCTATGGTTTCACGACGGAACTGGATGACGATGTCCACTTCGTCTCCAACGGCCGCTACGCTGAGATCGAGCTGATCTACGCTGGCCTGTTTGGCCAGTTCTCCGGAAACCCGGTGATGGCGGGTGGGCGTCACTACCTCAATCGCGGCAACTCGCGTCAGGACGCCCGGCTCGAGAGCCTCACCTTCGACAATCGCCTGACAGTCGAGTTGTCATCGGGCAGCCTGCACCACTCCGTGTCGGCCGGCATCGACCACAGCTACTCGCGCATGGCGAGCGTCCAGCGCCAAGGCACCGCCCCCCGTCTCGATATCTTCGCACCGGTATACAACGTCGCGCTGCCGCCTCTCGGCCCACCCGCGACCCTGCACCAGACAGTCGCCCAGACCGGCCTGTACGTGCAGGACCGGGCCACGCTCGGCGGGTTCGTCGCGATGCTGTCCGCGCGCCGGGACTGGGTCGCCACCACTAGTCACGGCCCGGCTGCCGCCACCTCGATGGGGCAGCTCAGCGAGACGACCTACCGGGCCGGCCTCAGTTACGTGATGCGGATCGGACTTGCGCCCTATGCGAGCTACGCGACCTCGTTCAACCCGGTCATCGGCGTGGAGGCGGCAACCGGAAACCCTTATCGTCCGGAGACGGGGGAGGCCTGGGAAGCTGGGCTCAAATACGAAGCGCGAGGAATCCCGCTGATCGCGTCAGCCTCGATCTTCTCGATCGAGCGCGACGGTCTTCTGGTGTCGAATCCCGTGTCGGGCTTTCCGACCAACCAGAGTCAGCTCGGATTGGTCCGCTCACGCGGCTTCGAGTTCGAAGTTCAGGCCCGCCCAGTAGCAACGCTCAGGCTAACCGCGGCGCTGACGGCGCTGGAAGTCCGAAATCGCAAGGGTCCGGCGGCCATTCTCGGAAAGGCGCCAACCGCCACACCGGAAGCCAGCGCCTCCATCTTCATCGACTATACGTTGCCGAGGCGAACGCCTGTTCCCGGCCTTGGCTTGGGTGCGGGTGCGCGTTTCGTCGGTAGGAGTTGGGCCGACGCCTCCAACACGCTGCCGGTTCCGTCCACCACGGTTTTCGACGTAGCCGTCCACTATGACCTTGGTCCCGTGCGGCTCGCGGGCAACGTCTCGAACGTCTTCGACAAGGGATACGTTGGCGCTTGCCCCTCGGCCGGCACTTGCTTCGCCGCCAACCTGCGTCGCGCCACCATCAGCCTCGCCTACCGCTTTGGAGAAACCCGATGACCGACCTCGCCGCACCCTTCGATCGACGGCAGATGCTGGCGCTTGCTGCACTGGCCGGCACCGCCGCAGCGCACCCTGCCTCTGCCCATGGCCAAGATGACCCCGCTGCCCAGCACATGCGTGAGATGATGGCGATTCCGTCCGACGCGCCGACGATCGCCATGCTGGTGCATCCGAAGATGGTCGCACTCGACCTGATCGGCCCCCTTACCGTCTTCAGCATCCTGCGCTTCAACACGCTGCTCGTCTGGAAGGACAGGAAGCCCCTTTCGACGGATGTCCGCATCCCCATCACGGCCACCCACACCTTCGATGAGGTGCCAGCGTATGTGGACGTGCTCTTCGTGCCCGGCGGTCGGCTGGGAACGGTCGATTGCATGAACGATCCTGCGGTGATGGCCTTCCTCGCGGATCGTGGCTCGCGCGCGAAGTGGGTGACGAGCGTGTGCACCGGCGGCCTCGCGCTGGCGGCTGCGGGGCTGCTGAGGGGCTACGACGCGACTGCGCATTGGCAGGTCGCCCACCATCTGCCTCGGATGGGCGCGCGGCATGTCGATAGGAGGATCGTCATCGACCGGAACCGGATGACCGGCGGGGGCGTCACCGCCGGGATCGACTTCGGCCTCACGCTCGCTTCACACCTGAAGGATGAGGAGGCCGCGCGACGGGTGCAGCTGATCATGGAATACGCCCCGGAGCCGCCTTTCAGGAATGGGACACCCGAAGAGGCTGGACCGAAGCGCGTGGCGCAGTTGAACGATCGCTTGAAGGTGATGGATGCGCAGGTCGACGCTGCCGTCGGCGCCGCAGCCAGCCGGTTGGGATTGGGATCGGCTCGGACGACGACCGGGTCGGGTCGCGCCGCGGCTTCAGAAAAGTGAGGTGCCGCTGGTTATTTCAGGTTCGCCAGCCACTCCGCGATCATCGCCTGCGCGGCTGCTTCCAGCGGTCGGGCATACCGCGACGAGTCCGCCCTGAGGACCGCGGGGTCGATGCCTGAGACAGCCAGTTCGACAGCGTGGCCGAGCAACCACTGCTCGATCGACCCCGCGACTGGTTCGACGTGGAATTGAAGGGCGAGCAGGTTCGGTCCCCTCGAAAACGCCTGATGCCGACACCGCGCGGTTGACGCGAGATGGTCGCAGCCCGTGGGTAGGTCGAAGGTATCACCATGCCAGTGGAGGACCGGCGTCGCCGCGAGGTTTCTGATGGGGCTTCGGCTCCCTTCCTCGGTCAGGTCGAGTGTCGACCAGCCGATCTCCTTGCCCGGCCCGGGGTAGACACGCGCCTCGAGCGCTGCGGCGATGAGTTGCGCACCAAGGCAGATCCCGAGTGTCGGCAGATCGGCCGCGAGCCGGGCCTGCAGCAGGGCCAGCTCGATCGACAGGATGGGGTAGGCCACGCTGTCGTACACGCCGATCGGCCCGCCCAGGATGACGAGGAGATCGGCCCCAAGTGGATCTAGGGAGGCGAGATCCGCCTGCGCGGCGTCGATATACTCGATCGCGTAGCCTGCCCGCTGCAATGGCCCGGCCAGGCTTCCGAGGTCCTCGAACGAGAGGTGTCGGATGGCCTGCGCGGTGCGCGATGGCCCGGCGCTCATGACGCTGATGGCCCGCTTGACGCCCGCGCGATGAGGACATGCTCCAGGTCCTTCAGCGCAGCGGCCGCCGTTGCGGTGGGTTCGGATGCTGAGCTCATCGTGACGGTCTCCCCCATCTCGGCGGTGACGACCCGTATGGCCTTCCCCTTTCCAACCACCCGCGCGAATGGGTCGTCGGCGCAGAAGCATCGGATCTCAACTGACGCCCGCATTTCGCCGCCATCGCAGGCCAGGCTGCCGATAAGCCTCGGCACGACGCGGGCCGTGCGCCAGCCTGCGATGTCGGAGGCCGTGACCGACTGGATGCCTTCGACGGCGATATCGTCCATCGAGAGGTCCGCGCCGAGTCCGAAGTTGGCGAGGAGGAGGAGTTTGCAGGCGGTGTCCCATCCTTCGACGTCATTACGGGGGTCCCGTTCGGCGAAGCCGCCGGCCTGCGCTTCGGCGAGCGCCTCGTCTATGCCGACACCCCGCTTCATCATCGCGTCGAGCAGGTAGTTCGTCGTCGCATTCAGGATCCCCTCGACGTGCAGCAATTCGCAACCCGCGAGACTGTGACGGATCAGATCGATCGTGGGCAGGGCGGCGGCCGTCGCTCCACTGATCTTCAGGAGTGCGCCGGATGCGCGGGCGGCATCGCGCAAGGCGGAGCCGTCTAACACGAGCGCCCCCTTCGAGATGACTATGGCGTCGCAGCCATCGGCGAGTGCCGCATGGATGTAGGGCAACCCAGGCCCTCCGGTGCGGAAGTCGCTCGGCCCGGCTTCGATCAGAACGTCCGGGTTGCTCGAACGGACGAAGTCGGGCCCGGTCATGCCGGGCTGGAGCCTGTCGAGGTCGTCGATGGTCAGGCCTCGGGTGTTGGCGACCCCCGTGGCGGATCCGCACACCGACACGAGGCGCACATCCGCTCCGTGCAGCGTCCGATAGCGCTCCCGGCGCTCCATCAGGAGTGACGCGACCGCCCTGCCGACGTTGCCGAAACCGGCTATGGCGACGCGGCATGACCGAAGGCTCTCATCCATACCCGTCTACCGGGCGAACAGCTGGTCGGGATCGGCGAACGCCTTGAGTTCGATGGCGTTGCCGCTGGGATCTTCGAAGAACATCGTCGCCTGCTCGCCCGGCATACCTTCGAACCGCAGATACGGGGCGATGATGAAGTCCGTGCCAGCTCTGGTCAGCGCTTCCGCCGCCTCCCGCCAGGTCGCCATCGGGAGGACCGCTCCGAAATGCCGGATGGGAACACGACGTCCGTCCACAGGGTTCGTCGGCGCGGACGCGGTCTCCACAGAGGAGACATGAGCGACGATCTGATGACCGTAGAAGTTGAAGTCGACCCAATCGGAAGCGCTACGCCCCTCACTGCATCCCAGTAACCCGCCGTAGAACGACCGCGCGGCGGACAGGTCGTGCACGGGGAACGCAAGGTGGAAGGGGCATACCGGGGTCATCGTATCCTCCTGAAGTCGCAGACGGTCCTACCGGTGAAGATTCATCAGTAATAACGATATTTCGTTTCTTCGAGCATCACGTTATGTTATGGTATGATCATTGAGTTGCGCTCCCTCATCGCTGTCGCGCGCTACGGGACATTTGCTGGTGCGGGCGAGCAGATCGGCCTGACGCAGGCTGCGGTCAGCGGGCATATCCGTCGGCTCGAACTCGCTCTCGGGTTTCCGTTGTTCGACCGCACCGGGCGTTCGGCGACGCTGAACGCGGCTGGGGCGAGGACGCTGGCTCGCGCGCAGGATCTCGTTTCGCGCTTCGAGGCCCTGGGTGATGATACGTCGCCCGAGGAGACCTCTGGCATCCTGAAGGTTGGAGCGATCGCGTCGGCTCAGTCGACGATCGTGGCAAGGGCCCTCGTGCCATTCCGCGCACGCTACCCTCTGTACGGGGTCCATGTCGTCCCTGGTCTCTCGCTTCATCTGATGAACCAGGTCGATGCGGGTGAGATCGACTTGGCGATCCAGGTACGGCCTTCGATCAGGCTACCCGACGATCTCGTGTGGCGACCGCTGATCCGCGAGAGCTACGTGATGCTTGTGTCGCATGGGGTGGAGGGCGACGATTGGCGCCAGATCCTGAAGCTCCACCCATTCATCCAGTATGAGCGGGGTTCGTTCGGGGGACGCCAGGTCGAGAGACTGTTCCGGTCAGCGATGCTTCAGCCGCGGCGATGGCTGGAGATCGATGACTTGCAGGCGATGGTGGCGATGGTGGCGAAGGGCCTAGGGGTGGCGATCATGCCCGCGACGGAAAGCTCCTCGACGCTGCCGGCCGGCGTTCGGGCGATCCCGCTCGAAACCGATCTCATCGTCCGAGAGGTCGGCGTTCTGTCCCGCAAGGCGGCTGTGTCGGAAGCGGTGCAGGCGTTCATGGAGAACCTCGCCGAACTTTCTGAGGCATGATCGTCCGGCGGCAGCGCGGCTGACGCGCGCTCTACGCGGCTGCGACGGGGTGAGGCGGCAAGGCCGACGAAATCGCCCGCCGCGGACATGAAGCGGCTGCCGAGCAGGTCCTCAGGGGACGAACACCTTCAAGGCCATCGCGATCAGGTTGCTGGTCCGCCTCTCGACGGTGGCTTTCGTCCAGGAGGGCGTAGCGCCGACGTCGCGGTTCAGAGACACGTTCGACTTCGCGAGCATCGGCTTCTTCTCCGGGAACGGCTTGTTGGCGAGAGCGTCGTTGTCGTCCGGTCCGAAGATCGCGAGGTTGCCGAGAGTGTCCTTGAGCGGCTCGAGTGCGGCGACCTTATCGTTGGGCTTGGCCGACCTGGGGTAGATGTGTTCCAGCGTGGTGTTGGAGAAGTCGAGTATGGCAGACTTGTTCCTGCACTTGGGAACCGCGCTCGGACCCTTGTCGAACCATGCGCGGTAGTCCTCGAGGGCGATGAGCAGGTAGCGGATGTGCCCGTTCCCTCCTCGCTTGTTGTATCGCAGCTGCCGGAGGCTGGCTTCGAACAGGTCTAACGGCACCATCTTGTCGGCAAGCGCGGTCAGCTCGCTGCGGAGCGCCCCGACCTTAAAGGTCGCGGGGTTCTCCCGGATCTTCTTGGCGTGCCGCAGGTACAGGTCGGTCATCGGGCTGATGTGCGCGTTCCCGATCGTCTTGTAGCGGAACACGAACCGCTCGAGCATGGCGACCGCTTCGGCGAACCTGGTGGACTCGAGCTCCCGCAATGCGAGGAGCAGTGGCATCGCGTTCGTGTGCTTCAGGTGCGTGACCAGCATCCGGAGCCGCTCCCGCTCCCACTGCACGGTCTTCTTGTCCTTCGAATACGGCCAGTTGCCGTCGCCCATGTCCTCCAGCAGCGCGAACGCGGCGTCCATCCGGTCGACTTCCTCGACGATGCTCCCGGCGAGCGCCTTGGTCATCGTCGTGTCGGGTGTCGCCTGGAACCGGTTCTTGAGGAACTGATCGGTGAGCTCGGACGACGACGGGCGCTTTCCCTCGTGGCTGGAGTAATACCACTTCAGATAGGTATCGATCGCACCCGGTTCATACGCGAGCACCTCGTCCCAGGCGCTTGCCAGCTTCTCCTGGGTATCGGCGAAGGCGCCTGCGTCCAGGAGCTCCATCGTGCGGGCGCGCAGGAGGTCGCTGTCTGTAAGCTGGACGCCCCGGTCGTTCAGGACCTGGAAGATCTGGTAGGCCTCCGATCGGGTGTCCGACGACATGAAGATGACGGTGCAGTCTTCGCCAAGGACGCGCTCGGCCAGCAGCTTGATGTGCTCCGCGCTCGTCGCGAGGCCACCCGACAAGAGCGCCTCCTTCACGAATTCGGTGAGCAGGTCCCACGCCGTCTGCAGCCGTTCGTGGGAGGCGCGCTCACTGGTCGGCGACTTGCCGTCGAGTAGCGATATGAAGAAGTCGCGGTCAGCCTGCGAGAGCGTGAGCTTGGGGACGTCGACGTACTCGAGCGCGATGCTGTCGCGGTAGTGCAGGTACAGCTTCGTGAGCGTGTCCATAGTGTTGGTGAGGAACGCGCTAGCCTTCGCCTCCTCGTCGGAAGGCTTGGCCTTCTTGGTCAGGTCACCAAGGACGTTCCGCATCTGCGCGACGAGCGCCCCGATGAGCAGGACGAAGGATGCCAGCCGCTGCTGGCCGTCAATGATCTCATAGTTCGAACGGCTGGAATCGCCGAGCGCGTTCGGCACCGTCACGATGCCGCCGAAGAAGTGGTTCAGCTTGCCGCCTTCCACCCGTCTCGCGAGGCACCGCCTGATGTCGCTTATGAAGTCGGATACCGCTTGGTCGTCCCAGGCGTATCCCCGCTGGTACTTCGGCACGGCGAAGGTGTGCTTCTGCTCGAACAGCGTCCTGATAGATAGCTGATCCGGCTTGATACCCACCGACTCTCTCCCCAATGCCCTACCGAGCTCAAAGAGCCGCCAGGGGCATATTGGAGCATCTGCCCAACTTCATCAACGTCCTCGCTAGCGAGGTTTCGCCAGTTCGGCTGCGACGTAGTCGGCATTGACGTCCCAACCGTCGAACAGCCTGAAGATCGGTCCGACGAGCGCAGCTGTCGTGCTGGCGAGCTCGGCGCCCAGGTTTGAGACCGGCACGGTGATGGCGATCCTCCGACCCGCTGTCGCAGCCGTGTATGACCTGCTGTAGTAGGGCGAGGTGAGCTCGTCGACCACGCGGCCGGAAAGTCCGGCGAAGTCGACGACCAGCTCGCAGTCCTCGGCCTGAAAGGCTTCCGCAATTAACCGGACGAACGCCAGGCGCTGGGCCACGTGCTGGATCTGGAATCGCGGCGACATGCGCCCACCGGCGGGCCACTTGCGCGTGCCCGACCTTTCAATCGATGCGCGCAGCCGGGGCAGATCCTCCGCAAAGACGGTTACGTCGACGCCTTTCCCGTCCGCGGTGACGCGCCACAGCCCGGCCAGATCGTCCGGTTCGAATGCCGCTCGCCTGCTCTCGAGGCCGTCTACATCGCCGAAGACCGCGACCGTCGGTCGCGTCTGCTCGGACCAGCTCACCTCGAACGGAACCAGCCCGTCGTTCACTTCGTCCGACGCGGTGAACCCGGCCGCCCTGATCCGATCGCGGAGATCGCCGACCGGCAGCGCCGCCGGGCTCCCACCGTCGGAGGTGAGCAGCTTGAACCCGAACGCGGCCCTGTTCGAGCTGTGGCTCACCGGCCAAGCCGGCGCGGCGATCCCCGCCCAATCCTTGAGCGCCGCGTCGACGAATGGCGACAGATCGGATTCAGGACGCGTCCCCGTCGGCTGGTCGAAGAGGCGGCTTATCGACCCGAGCAGTCCGTCGCGCTCAGCGATGACACACCGGCGGATGACGTCGCGCCATAGCTCGGGCGTCTCGATCGGCTGGCTCTTCGGTCCTGACACCCTGAGATAGTGCACCCCCTTGCGGATGCCTTCGGGCCGACCCTTCACCTGCGGCCCGTCGCGCTTGGCGCAGATGGGCTGTGCGCCATGGCCTGGAACTCGCACCACCGGAAATTCCCGGCCGTTCGCGGCGGCGACGATGTGGACCGCGCAGTGCACCGGGGGCACGAGGTAGCGGTCGACTATGCCGTTGATGACGTCCTGGTTGTAACGGGTCAGGCTATCGGGCCGGGGCTCGCTCTGCGTTCCGTCGTCCTCGAACCCGAACACGAGATGCCCGCCTCCGTAGTTCGCCAGGGCGCAGATGTGACGCGCGGTGTTGGCGCGCGCCACGTCGTCGGTCAGGTCCAGCCAGTTCTTGTACTCGACGTCCGGGGTTTCGAGATTCCCGTTGACGAGATCCCGAAGGATCGCGCCCGCCACAGGTCCTACAGCCATATCGCTCTCCGCAGCGCGTCCGCCCCAGCCTGGCTACCAGTCCGGGGCGTCCGTCCTTGCCGGCCCTATTCCCCCGAATCCTCGTCGTCTTCGTCCTGCTCGTCGGCCTTCACGGCGTCCAGCATGGCGACAAACCGAAGGGCCTGCTTCTCGACCTCCTTCAGCAGCGGACGGATGTGGGCGGCCTGGTCGATCAGCGCGTCCGCCTTGAACTCCTTCATGGTCTCGAGCAGGTCGGTGAGGGTCTTGATCGGCTTGCTCTTACCACGATGCAGCCGGACCTCGGCTTCGATCTCCTTGACCGGCGTCGCGTCGCTCGGCTCCTCGACATTGAGCCGCTTCGCGAAGCTCGTCGTAGAATTCTTGGCGTCGTAGTTGGCGATCCGCTGCCAGACCCGCATGTCCTCGGCCTTCTGGAAGACGTTCGGATCGTCGTCGTCGTCGGTCTTCTTCCGGTTGCGCTTCTTGCTGAACGCCCACAGAAAGAGCGCTTCCTCACCCTTCTCGCTGAGGTGGAGGTCGGTGTTGCCGAACTCGAACGCCGTCCTCGAGACCTGGTGGTCCAGGATCTGCTCGAAGAAGTATTGGTCCGACGCGGTCAGCTGGTTCCCTGCAGCCTGGACGCGATCGTCGAAGTTGGCACGGAAGTGACCGAAAGCCGACGACGCTTGGATGTTACGACGGATGTCGTCCTTTTTGCGCGGCAGGATCTCGGCGATCTGCGCGAGGATGCCGTCGTCGATCCGCAGCTCCTCGTCCGGGAACTGGGCGCGGAACCGCTCCTGGTAGAGCGACATGATGTAGAGACCCACCGCGTGCGGGCCCCAGCCCTGGGCCGGGGCGACGTGCCGCACGCCGTGAAGACGCGGCAGGATCTGCGTCAGCTCCGCGGCCGTCTCGGCCTTAACGGGGAAGACCTTCACCTTCTCGGTCTTCGCGATCAGGTCCTTGATCTTCTCGACATGGCGTTCCTGCCGGCTCAGTTCGGGTGCGGGGAAGCCACCGCCCTGTCCGCGGCGCAGCTTCTCCAGCTTCTCGACCTCGCGTGGCAGTCGCTGGCGCACGGTCTTCAGCACCGACGTGCGCGTGTTGCCCTCGACGACGACGTAGCGGTCGGTCTTTGGGTCCTTCCAGACAAGGATCGGGTCGACCGGAACCCATCCCTGGTCGATGATCGAGGATTCCAGCTTTCCCGCGTTGTAGACTTCGTAGGTGCGCAGGATGAGCGCCGCTTGGCGCTCGGGGTCGAACAGCTGCGCGGGGTCTGCGTAGCCCGGCGGCTCGTCGGGCGTGATCCGCGGATTGTTGGGATCGACGAACATCTTGCTGAGGTCGATGTCCTCGGGCGGTGATAGGTAGGATGGGTCGGTGCCGGGGGTCATTTGCGTTGCTCCTGTAGTTCCGTGAGATCGAGTGTGAGCTTCCGTCGGCCGGCCTCGCCGATCATGCTCTCTGCGCGCTCGAGATGGATCGGTGGCAGCGGGGGCGACGGCAATTCCGAACGCAGGACGGTGAGGCGCGCCAGCTGGCGGGATGGCTCGACGGCGCGCAGGACGTCCGCGATGGTGTCCAGCCATCCAGTGAATATCTCGGTGTCTTCGGGCGACAGCAGCCGGGCCTCGAAGCCGGCGATGGGCAGTGCGACCTTGATGGCCAGCGCCGAGGCCGCTGGGTCTTCCGAGTAGGTCGCCGCGATGGAGCTGCCGTTGTGACAGTCCGCGAGGAAGTCCTCGAGCGCTCTCGGGATCAGGTTCCTGTAGTGCGAGATCGCGTATCGCAGGAAGGTGGTAGCGCCGTTCGTGGTGTAGTTCCGGCTCTTGAGGGTCGGCCCGTTCTGATCGGCCGTCTCGTCGAGGGCGAACATCAGGGCGCCGATCACCTCGATGAGGTCGCGGCGGAGGCGGGTGGCGCTGGGTTGCAGGCCGAACTTCGGACCCATCGCGTCGACGAACTCGCGCGCGTCCGGATGGTCGCCGGGGATTGCGCAGTAGCGATTGAAGAGGGCACGGAACGTGTCGGTGTTCGAGCTCGTCTCCAGGAACGCCCCCCAGGGCGCCTCGTCGAACTTCGACGCCTTGCCGAAATAGGGCAGCCCGTAGAGCATCAGACGCGGCTCCTCCTCCAGCTCCACGTCGGCGAGCGCCGCCATCACGCGGCGCGCGTTGCCGGGGTCGACATGGTGCTTGGTCATGAGGTCGGAGATGCCGCGCTCCAACTCGTCGCGATTGGCGTATTCGAGATCGATCAGGATCGGTCGCGGCCGGTCGCTGATGTCCTCGTACAGCCAGCGTTGGTCGAACCGGTAGGACAAGGCGGGGTTGTCGACCTGCAGGACCCAGGCGCGGCGCTTGCCGGGCGCGTGGCGGACGCAGCGTCCGGCCGCCTGCATGAGCTTGATCACGCTTTCCGTGCGGTAGGTGATCACCACGGAGTCGATCGCGGGGTCGTCGAAGCCTTCCAGCAGCATCTGGGCGGACACCAGTATGGCGCGCGGCTTCCCCGCGAACAGGGCCAGGAGCGGATCCTGTCCGAGCCCGTGGGAATTGTCCCGGCCATGGATGAATCCGACATCACCAGGTCCGACCGGATGATCGATCCTGGTGTCGAGGATCTCGAGGACCCGCGCATAGATGGCTTCGACGTGTTCGATTCGCGAGGCGATGACGAGGGTCTTGCGGAAGCGGCTGGCCGTCTCGTCGACGATGCGCGTCGCGATCAGCGTGATGACTTCGGGATCGCCAAGATCGAGCGAGCCCACCTTCAGCGGCTCGAAGTCGGGCACGATGATCGCATGCCGCTCGGCGAGCTCACGGTAGGTTATCGTGAAGGCGATCTCGTCGATGAAGATCGGCTTCTCGTCCATGCGCACGGGCGTCGCCGTCAGGAGGAGAACCGGATAGGACGACTTCTTATCGAAGATCTCGCGATACGTCGGCGCCGCGGCGTGGTGGGCCTCGTCCACGATGACGATGGCCGGCGTCCCCCGGGCGAGCAGCGTCGGCACCTCGCTGAGCATTGCGAAATCGATGCGGTCCGCGAGGTCGGCTGCGTCGGCCGGCAACCCGGGCGGGCACTGGTCCACCAGCTTGCCCAATTCGCGGAACGCCTGGGACTTGAGGTTGTGCCTGTGGGTCACCCAGATCGCGCGCGTGTCAGCGACGGGGCTGTCGGCCAGCTTCTCGAGGATGATGCGCAGCGCGGTCCGCGTCTTTCCCGCGCCCGTCGGCAGCACCAGGCCGACGTTCACCCGTGGCCGGCGGCGCATCGCGTCCATGCAGCGTTCGACGGCGACATCCTGGAACGACCAGTCGGGGCCATCCGGGTTCGCCGGAGGCGCCGGTGCCATGATCTGCTCCGACTTGACGGCGCGCGCCAGCACGGCCGCGGGGACGCCGATCTGATCGGAAACCGTAGCCAGATCTAGACCGGTCTTGAGCAGCGGCGCCGCCCGATTCCGAAATTCCGAAAGTTCGGATTCGCTGGCTGCGTCGGTGGCCCACGGGTTTGCCTTTGCCGCCGCCTGGAGCAGGTCGACGGAGCTCTGGTTCACACCGCGGGCAACGTCTTCCGAGAGAAGTGCATGTACGCGATTGGCGTGGATGCGGCCGCTTTCGCCAAGGCGCTCGAGCGTGTCGTTGAGCTCGCGGGTGAGCGCCGCGATGTTGCCGACGGCGATATAGCCCGGAACGAGCATATCGTCGATCAGCTTGCGGACGATAGGGTGAGAGACGGTGAAGCGAGCCATTGCCCAATCGTCTATTTCAGAAAAATGGAACTTTCAAGTGATTTCGTAATTTCGACATTCATGGGCTTGCGCTGTCGATTTTGTGGCGCTAGACCCCGAATGACCGACCGCCGGTGCGGCCGAAACGAAAAACCCCGCGGTGGCAGGTAGCCAACGCGGGGTCTTGGTCCGGAGTGGTATGATGCTCAAGGCATCAGGGGCCATGTCCGGCGCACAGGCAGGTAGATAGAATAATGGCGTCGATTTTGCAACCCCTCACGTACGCGATGCTCGAGCAGGAGCTCGGCGTCCAGTACATGAAGCCTTTCCTGGCCGAAGCCGCGGGCAATCAGGCGCGTGCGGTGCGCCTGCACGCGTGGAATTCCAACGTCGGCGCAGCTTTCCATCGTCTGCTGGAGTGGGTCGAGGTCGCGATCCGCAACCGCACCGATGCCGCCCTGACGGCGGAGTTCGGCACGCACTGGTGGCATGCGCCCAAGTTCCGCGCGCAGGCGACCCACGTGACTCTGGCGGCGTTGGCCGATGCCGAGACCCATGCCGGGTCGAAGGGGCGCACCGCACACGCCGACGTCGTGGCCGAGATCACCTTCGGTACCTGGGTCGCGATCCTGCGGCCGCGGTTCTTCGACTTGTTCTGGCGCCATCATCAGCGGGTCGTTTTCCCTAACTATCGTCACCGCCCATTCGCGGCGATTTCGCAGACGGCTGATCGCGTGCTGCGCCTGCGCAATGCCATCGGGCACCACGAACCCCTGCTCGACATGGATCTGGCCGCGCTTCACCAGGACGCGCTCGACCTGCTCGCCTGGATGTCGGCTGACCTTCACGCGCAGGCTGTCACGATGACGTTCGTGCCGACGGTGCTCGCCAGGCGGCCCTGATGCTGGCGGTCGGCGACGCGATGCCGGGCTCGCAAGGCCGAGCATGCTGGCTGCCCCTGGAAACCTTGGTTGTGCTGTGGATCGCGGTGTCCGGGGAGATCGTCGATCCGCGATCGCCGTCGGCCCGGTTACGGGAGGTCGCGACGCTTCTCTCGCAGGTCGCACTCGCATCCGGACGTGACCTGACCGGATGGTCGCGGTCGGAAAGGGCCGTCGCCGTCAAGGCCGGCCGGCTGCGGCGTGGCCTGGCCGACGAAGCGTTCGCCACGCGGTTGGGCGCGGTGGCGCGCGAACTGATCGGCCTGTTTCGCGGCCGTGACCAAGATCTCGAAGCCCAGGCCGCGGTCGCCGAGGCGCGGCTCCGGGCGTGGATCGTTGCCCCGTCACGCGGTCCGGTGCCGCGGCTCGGGGTGTTCACGATCGATCGGACCGACGACAGGGGCACGGTTTACGCCTTGGTGTTGGACGGCGACGCCGACGCCGTGGTGCCGGGCGCGGGCTGCGATGGCGCGCGCCTCTTCAAGATCGGGCGGACGAACGATCTTCAACGGCGGGTGAAGGAACTTAATTGCGGCTTTCCGCCTGCAGCCGCCATGCGGTGGCGGCTGTTCGCGTCGTGCCGGTGCGACGACGTCTTCTCGGCGCATGAACTAGAGCAGGGCATTCTCGATGCGGTGCACCGTCTCGGTCTGAGCGTCGGCGGCGAGTTCGCGGTGTCCGACAGCGACAGCTTCGTCGCGTTGATCGCGGGGGCGGGTCTTCAGGTGGCGATCCGACCCGCTTCGGCCGCCATGCGTTCAAGGACCGACAGCGTCATGCTTGGCACAGGCATGAAGCCCCAGTCGCGCTCGACCGGCATGCCTGTCGCGCCTGTCAGCGCCGCCAGCTCTGACAATCGGACGTGCCCGGTTTCAGGCTGCCCGATGCCGGCGTCGCAAAGGCCGTAGGCGAGGTCCGGATCATGCGGATCCAGTTCGGTCAGCAGCCAGGAAGCGTATCCGTCCGGCGTGAAGAGGCGGACGAGAGGCGGTGGGTCGAAGCCAGGATCTGACGCCGCCCTAAGGCCGTTATCAAGCAGCCCTCGGCGTTCGTCATCGGTGAGCCACGTTACCAATTTTTTCCCTCCAGATCGTTGATCTGAAGGACCTTCTCCGGACTCTACTCCGTTCCGCTGGGGGCAGCGGCGCGCGGGATCAGCCTATGTCCCTTGATCTCGACGCCCGCGCGATCGAGCGCATCGTGCCAGCCGCGTCGCGTTCCTATCGTCGCCGGATCATCATAGAGCCCGTGCTGCTCTTCGGATTTTGTCAGCTGTGACAGTGCGGCGCGCCGAGGGTCGCTCGGCACGAGCAGCTGCTCCTTGCGATGGAGGATCGGCGGGTTCGCCCATCCGTCGTAGCGCCTGGTCCGCACGGAAAGTTCGCGCAGATGCACCCTTGTCGACGACACCAGCGACGGGTGCGCTTCGCTATCGAACTCGTCGTAGCGCAAATATGTCACCTTGGCCTGGTCGATACCCAGCTTGACGACGGTGGTTCCCGGCACGGCCCCGGCGTATCCACGGGCACATCCCTCGTATAGCCGCAGCGCGAGCGGCAACTCCGCGATCGCGTCGGCATGCACGTAGACCGCGGTCGGCATCAGCTTACCGAAGGGCGCCTGCCGGCAAGCCCGGGCGATGGCACCGGGCTCGCCGAGTGCGACAAGCGCCGAGTCCGCCGCTTGGCACGCCGCCGCGTAGCTGCCGAAGAAGGCGCGGGCGTCCGCCAGTACGCTTTCCGGCATCTGCGACGCCCTCGGCCGTCCATCGAACCGCGCCAGCGCGAGCATGAGTATGAGGTCGTCGGCGCATCGGTTTCGGACGGACTGCAGGTCGGGTACCAGCTCGCCGGCCAGCGCCACCGCCCTGGCGGCACCCCCCGCGATCCGTCCGATGGAGAGCATTTCCGGCAGCTCGGCCGGTGACGGCGCGCGCCCGTGATCGGCGAGGAAGTCGACGAGCGGAGACAGGACAGCCTGGTCCGGCGGAGGCTTGAGGGTGGCGACGGCGGACCGCCCGCGCGACATCCGGGATGCCAGGAATCTAACGCGGGCGTCCTCGTTCGCGAAGACGTAGAAGATGCCGGGTGCCGCCGCGATCGACTTCGCGTCGAGCGCCGCGTCGATCCATGCGCGCAGTTCCTGCTGCTCGAAGAACTTCTGGAACGTACCGATCCGCGTCAGGACCCCGTCAGCCATGCGCGGCCCCGCGACCGGCGCCTCGTCCAGCAGCCTGGCCGATACCACGAGCAGGTCGGCTGACAGCCCGTAAGCCGCACGTAGCGTGTCTCGGCGTTCCGCCGCGTCCTCTATTACGTTCACGACGTATCCGAGATTGACGACCGAGGAGCGCCGGCGATCGCCGCGCGGCGCGTGGGCCGGGTCCCAACCGACGGCGTCCGCGCCCGCGGCGCCGAGATGGCGGACGTCGCCCCCCAGCCCGCAGCCGTAGTCCAGGACGGTGGTTCCGACGCCGATCAGTCCGTCTTCGACAGCCAGGCGCATTGGACGGGAGAGCGCGGTCCGGCGCATCGCGCTGCGATGCCGCTCGGGCCGCTCGGCCACGCTCTACGCCGCCAGGTTCGTCAGGGCATCGATGTCGGCGATCGTGCGGTCGGCGGCGAGGTAGGAGATGCCGCGGTGCAGGTGCAGTCGGAATTGCTGGGAGACCGTCTCGGCGGTTGGATCCAGGCCGTCGACGATGCAGCGTTCCTCGATCAGCGCGTAGTAGAGGTCGGCCTGCCGCCCACCGAACACCCTCCAGCTCATCTCCACGTTGCTGTCCGCGGGGTGGCGTGTCGCTGGCGGTACGCTCGGTTCCGCGAGCGACCGGCACAGGGCCCATCGGCACAGCACGTTCCAGTGCTCGATGCCGGTGCGTCGCTTCAGCCGGATCAGCTGTTCGCGAGCCTGCTTCGACAGGGTAATCTGCTCAATCGACATTGGTGTCCTCCAGCTCGCCGGGCTCGATCCGCGTCGCATCCGTGGTCTCGTCATGTACGAGCCTGTAGCTACGCCCGATGGAGGGCCGGAGCGCTCTCAGCGCATGTCCGGCAATCTCCTCGTCGGTGGAGAGCAGGATCGTCTGGTGGCTGACCTTCGGGAAGTAGCGGCTGATCAACCCGCGCCGATGCGCCGAATCGAGGCGGCCGAGTGGCGTGTCGATCACGGTCGGGAGGGGACGTCCGGAGGCCCGGGCCAGCCCCCAGAGCACCGCGACGGCGAGTATCTGGCGCTCGCCCGCAGAAAGTCGTTCCGGCGTCACAGACTCGCCGCGGCTTCCGACGAGTTCGATGGCGAATGATTCCGGGTCGATCCGAACGCTGGCGATCAGCGTCTGCTTCCGCGCCAGGTCCAGGAAGCTACGCAGGATCGCGCTCTCGATCCTGGCTGCGTGCTTCCTGACGACCGCCGAACGAAACCGCTTCAGGGTCTCTCGCACCCTGACCGATTGCCCGAGCATCCGCTGCACGTCCTCGTTTGCGAAGCGGTCGGTCATCATGGCGTCGTGGGCGCTCTTCTCGGCCGCGCGGAGGTCCACCAACTCGCGGTCAAGGCGGGCGATCGCCTCGGACCGCGACTCTTGGTCGACCCTGGCCTCGGACAGACGGCGCCGCGCCTCCGCGAGACTGTCGACGAATGGCTGGATACGTTCCGACGGTGGGACGGAGGCGATCGCGCCCTTCACGTCGCCCAGATGCGTCCGCGCGGCGCTCAGCTTCTGCCCGCACGATGAAGCCGCGTCGACGGCGTCGTCGAGGGCCCCGGACATGACGCCGGCGAGCTGACCGCGTGCGCCGCTCGGCACCTCCGGCACTGGTGGGCCATCGACTGGATTGTCGAGAGCACGGCGCTCGATGGCGTCAAGGATCTCGGTCCTGCCGCTGTCGCCTATGTCGGAAGCGAATACGATCTGCCTGAGCGCGTCGCGCTCCGCCGCAACGAGGCCCTCGGCGACCTGCA
Source organism: Sphingomonas sp. SP6 (assembly GCF_058313435.1). NCBI lineage: Bacteria > Pseudomonadati > Pseudomonadota > Alphaproteobacteria > Sphingomonadales > Sphingomonadaceae > Sphingomonas > Sphingomonas sp. SP6. The sequence continues at coordinate 485,201 of NZ_JBZFLG010000002.1, read as the reverse complement.
TGCGCCAACGCAGGTCCTGTCGCTCCCAGCGGTCGTGGACGCGCGCCAGAAGCGGTCGCACCATCGCCAGCGGCAGCGTCCCCGCCGCCGTGTCGCGTAGCATCCGTCTCAGGTCGTCGACGCGGGCGGCCGCATCGGCGAGCGAACTTTCAAGCGCGAGCCGTTGCTCCGCGAGACCGCCGCCTTCGCGCCGATAGGACTCTTCGCTCTCGCGCAGCTGGGATTCCAGCCGCTCGATCTCGTTGACGACGGCCGCCTTCCGCTGGACGAGTCCCCGTCGCTCACCTTCGAGGGCTTCGATCCGCACCGCGATCTCGGCCCCGCGGTCTGGCGCCGACGCGTTCGGCGCCTCGCTCCGCTTCCGTCGTTCGAGGAGGACCAGGTCGGCCGTCAGCTGTTCGATGACGTCTAGGCCGAGCAGGTTCTGGATCGCGGTCCGGATTAGGCGCGACGCACCTTCGAGGTCGGCATATGCCTCGATCTTCTCACCGTCGAAGAGAAAGAGTTCCGCGATCCGTGCTGGCATGATCTCCTCGATCAGCTCGGCCCAGTGTTCGGCGGCCAGCGCATCGGCGCGCCCATCGCGGATCACCTCGAAGTTCTCCCTGACGCGGGCGCCACGTACCGACCACGACCGGTGGAGACGGAGCGATCGCTCGCTGCCCTCGGAGACATGGCGGAAGGCGACCTCGATGGCGGCTTCGGGCGTGGTCGCCCGGCGATGGATGGAGCCGCGGAGATAGTCGTCGTATGATCCGGTCCGGTTCGATACGGCGGCGGAAGGTCCGTAGATCCCAAGCTGCAGCGCGTCGAGCAGCGTGGTCTTCCCGGCACCGTTCAGCCCACCGAAGAGTATGATCGGCCTCTGCTGCGATTCCGGAGTGAGGATGGTTGATTGCCGCCCCGCGTAAACACCGAAATCGTGGATGGTAAGCTCGTCGATGATCAAGCGCCGGTCTCCGTTAGCGGGAGTTCGGGCGACGCTGCGAGTTGTTCAGGGGCGAACGCGGCGCGGCGCTCGAGCGCGGCCTCCGTCGCCTCCTCCACGGTGGCGAACGCGTTCCTCCGCAGAGAGCCCTCCAGTTCGCGGAAAAGCCCGGCCCGCCGGGTCATGGTCCTGTGGCGCCGCTCCACGTCGAGCAGCTCCCTGGTGAGCGAGAACAGCGTGTCGTCGTCGACCATCTCCCGGAGCAGCTGCGTGTCGGCGGCGGCGGTGCCGAGATCGTCCGAGATCGGCGGACCCGGGTAGGTCCGCCCGGTCGCGGCGACGTAGATCCCAGGGAGAAGGTCCTCGGTCTCGTGCTTGTCGAACACCCAAAGCCGACGGATCTCGTGCAACTCCTCCGGGGTCACGAGTTCCATGTCCGCCATCTCCGGTGGGCCGTGGAGGCGGATGTGGGTCTGGGCATCCAGCACGCGCCGTAGCCACATCGCGCGCGCGTCCTGCGTGTAGGGGCCGTGGATCAGGCGGTCGTTGTGGAGCTGGAGCGAGCCGTTCATCCGGCGGAAGTCACGCAGGTGGCGGTCATCGCGCTTGCCCGTCTCCTCGCTGCGGACGTCGAGTTCGTCCCGCAGCGCCAGGAGCGGCGTCATCCACTCCTTCTCCTGATCGTTCTGGATCATCGCCTGCATCGACTTGTCCTTGTCGACCAGCGTGCAGACCCAGCAACCGAAGCGGCTGTCGCCGCAGGAGGGAGTCGATGCGTCGATGACGAGCGGACACTCACCATCGGCCGACGCGCCCTGGTACATCGTCAGCAGGTCACGGTTGTCGAAGCCCCACGGGTTCGTGACCTGCATGAGGAACAGCCAGACGTCGTCGTTGGTCCACGTCTCGATCGGTGTGTAGACGTAGGAGTTGGCGAGCGACGCGTTGGGGCTGAGGCCATCGCGGAGGCGACGCCCCTCCAGCTTCTCCATGACCTTGGACCGCGCTCCGGATTCCGCCTTGCGCATGCCGAGCACCACGATGCTCTCGCCGTTGGTGCGCGTGATCTCGCCAATGAAGCGGTTCGAGGGGTCGATCTTGAGGCGCTCGGTGCACCATCGGAACTTCGGTCTCGGTGCCGGATAGCCGCGGCCGATGAGGTTGACCCAGAAGGTGTTTGTCGGATCCGGCGTCAGGCGGTGGGCCTTGATGGGAAGATTGGCCGCCTGCGCCTTCTCGTCGACGAGCCGCAGTGAGCGCGAGACCCAGGCAGCCACTACGGGATTCTCGACAAGCGTGTCGGTCGAGATGACATGCACCTGCTTGTGCCGCTGGTCGGCGGGCAGCGCGGACAGCGCAAGCCAGACCATCTGCAGGGTCGCGGTGGAATCCTTGCCGCCGCTGTAGCCGATGATCCAAGGGATCTCATCGGCGAGGTAGAGCGCGGTGATCTCTTCGACGAGTTCGGCGATCGTCGCCTTGAAGCCGTCTGCGAAGGCGGTGGCGGCCCTCCGTGGGCCGGGTTCACTCGACATTAGTGCTCCTATTATACGCGTCCTCCAGGCGCTGTTCCTCTGGCGAGAGGTCCATGCCGAGGGTGGTCTTGATGAGATTGCCGGTGAGGATGACGTTCTGCGCGCTCTTCACCAGGTTGCCGCCAGCGGTAGCCCTACCTTCCCATTCGGGGGCCTCGCGCCGCCAGTCGATGCGCTCGATGCCGGAAAGTCCCCGCGCCCAGGCTTCGGGACCGCGGTTCAGGGCGGCGTTGCCTGCCCGGCCGAGCGCATGCAGCGCCACCCCGTGCGCATGGATGCACTGGTTTCGGACCTGGCCGGCGGACTTGTCGCCCGCGCGAACCTCGGCCCACGCCGGGAACCTCGAGTAGAGGTCCTTCCAGAACGCGACTGCCTTCTCCAACCGGCCTTCTTCCGGCGAGTTGGCGAGTAGCTGGCTGGTCGCGGTATGGAGCGCGCTGAGCGTGAACAACTTGCGCGACCCCTTCGACAGGCTCGACCGCTCCATGTCCACGAGTTCCTTGAGGTCTGGGACAGAGTCCAGCACGGCGCGCGCCATCGCGGCTTTCTCGTCGCGGTGGTCGTAGAGAACGTTGAGTGAGGACGACGACCGTATCGAGTAGCGGTTGAGGTCCGCGAACATCTGCTGGCACCTGGCCAGCGAGCGGTCGTGGAAGAAAACGACCGCGATCGTCTCGTCGGCAAGCGCGGGACGTTGACGGAGCGCTTGCTCGATCGCGGCCCTGCGGTGCTGACCGTCGTTGATGATGAAGCGCGCCGAAAGGGGGACGTGCAGCGTGCCGACGTCACTCGCGCCGGTTGCCTCGAAGCGCACGTCCGCGTCGATCGAGGCGGTTATCGCCGAGAACACGTAGGAATCGGCATGATCGACTATGTAACGCGCGATTTCCGGCACGCGTCCGCGGTTGAGCTGCCGCTGCGCGCGAAGTTCCGGCGGGTCGATGTCGTCGAACTGGAACAGCATGACGAGCATGCGCAGCGGACACATCGACACATAGTATTCGCGTCCGGCCTGGATCCCGCGGACAGCGGGAAAAACGTAGCTCCCGGCAGTCTGCATCGCTAATCCCCGCTTCCAGCGTCATGGTGGACGTGATAGGCTATGTCTCGACAGACGCAGTGCGTCAATTGGAGAGACGTAGTTTGTCGAATTTTCACGTACCATCGGCACTTTATCTCGACTTCGCGGCGACCACTCCGGTCGATCGGCGGGTCGTCGAACTCGTGATGCGGCTCATGCGTGACGACTTCGCGAACGCCGGGAGCCGCACGCATGAGCAGGGCGTCGCGGCTGCGCGGGAGGTGAGCAGGGCGCGAGAGCGCGTCGCGCGCGAGCTGGACGCCGCGCCGGAGGAGATCGTCTTCACGAGCGGTGCGACGGAGAGCTCCAACCTGGCCATTCTCGGGCTGGCGAAGGCCGAAGGGGGCGAGAGGCGGCACATCGTCACCACCGCGATCGAGCACAGCGCGGTGATCGGGCCGACGGAGGCGCTCGAGCGCGAGGGCTACGACGTGACTAGGGTTCGCCCGGACGTCTCCGGCCATGTCGCCGCCGGGGATGTGCTGCGCGCTGTCCGCCCGGACACGCTCCTGGTGACCGTGATGCACGCGAACAATGAGACCGGCGCTGTCCAGCCGGTCGTGGAGATCGCCGACGCGCTGCCTGAGGGTCCCGCGCTTCACGTCGATGCCGCGCAGACGTTCGGGCGTCTCAGCCACGAACTGGCCCATTCGCGGATCGACCTCGCGAGCATCAGCGGCCACAAGATCTACGCACCCAAGGGGGTTGGGGCCCTGTTGGTGAGGCAGGGCGGGAGTCGCCCGAAACTTGCTCCGATCATGCACGGGGGTGGCCAGGAGCGGGGCTTGCGTCCGGGCACCGTTCCGGTCCCGCTGGTGGCCGGTCTGGGGCTCGCTAGCGAGCTGGCGGGTCTTGAGCGCGAGGAGCGCGAGCTGAAGTGCGCAGCGATCCGGTCGGAAGGGACCGAGGTACTCGGCGCACTCGGCGCGGTCTCGCATGGGGAGCCGGGCCGCACGCTCCCGCACATCCTGGCTGTCGCCTTTCCGGGCGTCGATTCCGAGGCGCTGATGGTCGCGTTGCGCGGTGTGGCTGCCATCTCGAATGGATCCGCCTGCACGTCCGCGCACTACAGGCCGTCGCACGTCCTCGAAGCGATGGGAGTGACGGACGACGTGCTGCGGGGCACCGTGAGAATCTCGTGGTCGCACGAGGTCGGACAGGTGCCCTGGACGGAGATCGCAGCGGTGGTCCGGATGCTTTCCTGAGCGCAGTTGGGTCGGCACCTGCTTCATCAGAACGGGACCGGGGCGAACGTTTCGAAAAGTTCCGTTTCGAGGATCGGGAACAGGTGCGGCAGCGTCCGCGACCGCGCCCAGATCATGTCCGCGATCGCGGCGACGCCCACAGCCAGCGGCCTCACGGACTGATGCTGCTCCGACAGGAGGTGGAGATAGGCGGTGAACGTCCGTATCACCTCGAACTCCGCTCTGACGCGCTCGCGCCGCCGGGGTCCCTCAGACCTGTCGGTCGCAGGCCGCCGTCCGCAAAGTCCGGCGCGAAACCCAGCCACGGTGGCGCCGGACTTGCCGGACGGATCGATCATCTCGAACACGTCGTCGTGCGCGTCGCGGATGTCGCGCAGCCACGCGGCCGCTCCCCCGGGCAGGAAACTCCGGTGACGAAGGGCGCCGAGCCGGATCAGCGAGAGGTCGTGCACGCCATCGAAGGTCACCAGGCGCCCGGCCGCACCTTCGAGGTCGCTCAGTTTGCGTTGCACCGACAGGATCAGCGCGAGCTCTCCCGCCATCCGCTTGTCGATGCTGTGGAGGTTGACGTCGCTGCATAGTCCGAAGGGGCCGATCTCGAATTCGATCATCGCCGCGGCAGCGATCGTCTGCCGCAGGTGACGTCGACCGGCGCGGGAGTAGACGGTCGCGGCCGGGTGGTCCGGCTCGACCCGCAGCACCAACCCGCGCAACTCAGTTGAAGCCGCGCTCGAGGCGTTCGCGCACCAGGAGTTGCCGCACGTGCCGCAGTCCGGCGACGTGGCCGGTGATGAGCTCGAGGGGGGTCAGGCCTTCGAGCGCGTCCTGCGGGAGCCGCAGCCAAAGCGGCAGCAGCGATGCGCGGCCGACGAGCGCGCCCACCGCGCGGTCGACGTCTACGATATGCCGGTGCCGCGTCTCGAGCGCCACGGCGGCGCCGGGCTCGTCACTCCCGATGCCGCAGACGACGACGGCTTCGCGCTCGTCTTCGCTCAGCCCCCAGTCGGCCAGCGCGGCCAGGCTCCGCTGGATGGCCATCCCGTGTTCGACAACCGATGCATCCATATCGTATCCCATTTCATATACCGGGGATATATATACATCATAATTCTGTCAAGCGGCGGGAATCGGACGGCTCAGGAGGGCGGTCGGAGCTTCCGTCTGCTTGCGCTTGACCCACAGGTCGGTCGTCCTCGTCATCTCGATCAGGTCGTCCGGGAAGCAGCGGGACTGGAACGCGACTGCGTCGTCGAAGCCGCCATTCAGCCACTGGTCGTATTCGTCAGGCATCAGCAGCACCGGCATCCTGTCGTGGATCGGGCGGATGGCTTCGTTGCAGTCGGTCATGACGCCGGAGTAGACGGGTCCCCACTCGTCACTGATCCTCCAGAGGCCCGCCCAGGCGAAGATCGGCTGGTCCCCCACGTTGAACCAGGTCCGCGTCTTGGCGCCTTTCGGACCTTCCGCTTCGGCGAAGGCCGTAACCGGGATGAGGCATCGCCACTGCGGCTTCGCCGCCAATCCCTTCCACATCGGCTTGTTCAGGTCGGCCATGTTGTTGACCGGCTTTGGCTTGGCAGTCGGCGACATGCCCTTCAGGCGAAGCGGGAAACCCCAGGCCATCGATTGCAGGACCCGGCCACCTTGACCTTGGCGCACCACCATTCCCGCGTGCCGGGGTAGACCTCCTCGGGGGCGTTGCTCGCCATCGGGTCGGCCACGCCGAAATGGGCGGCGACCTCGGCTGCGCTCTTGCGGACGGTGTACAGGTTGCACATGCTGGCAGCTTAGCACTCCGCTTTCGGCTGTCATCCCGACGCGCTCGGCCGTTTCAGGTTCGCTCGGCGATGAGCCGTCTCAGGTCATGTGTCATGCCTGCGTTGTCGTGGATGTCCGGCGAAATCAGGCGAATGCGCCCTTTGCGGTCGAAGACGAACAGTGTCGGGGTGTGCATCACCTCCGTTTCAGCCGGGTTCGGCGCCGGCTTCACGGAGTATGCCACCCGATATCGCCGGGCTAGCGTCGCCAGCTGGTTCGGGGTGCCCCGAAGCCCGACGACCTGCGGGGCGAACGCTTCGACATACTGCTTGAGGTCGCTCGGTAAGTCCCGTTCGGGATCGACCGTCACGAACAGTGCGCGCACGTCGTCCGCCTCATTCCCGAGTTCCCGCAGGACCTTCGACAGGTTGACCAGCGTGGTCGGGCAGATATCCGGGCACGAAGTGTAACCGAACTCCAGGATGACAACCTTCCCGCGGAAATCCTTGGCCGACACGCTCCTGCTGTCGCGCACGCTCGTCATATCGAAGGACAGCGGCGGGAGCCGGTGCTCCATGTTGACCAGTCGCCAAGCGTCGCCTCCGCAACCTGCGAGCGTGATCGACGTGACGAGAGCCAACGCCGCTTGTCTGATGCGTCGGATCTTAGGCACGCTGCATCACTCGTTCGAGTAGCGCCTCGGCCCTCTCGTCGTTCAGGCGCAGGTTGTTCAGCACGAGGATGGCTCCGATCACGCTCATCATCGATGGTGGGATCCAGAGGATGAGGCCGGCCCACTGCTGATCCTCGAGGCCCGTCATCGCGATGATTCGGCCGCAGATCTCGTAGACCTCGAAGTGATCCTTGGTGCTGAAGGTGACGAGGGCGCCGAGGAGGATCTGGGGCGGTATGATCAAAAGGCAGAGGCAGACTCGTGCGCCGTAGCCGGTCCTGGCGAGTGGCGCTGGTCGGGGATCGAGGATGAGCGCCCAGAAGAGGATACCGTCGATCGTCACGCTCCAGTTCATCACGGTGTAGAGGCGTGGGTCGAGCATGGCGTAGAAGTGCACGGGTGGCGCCGGCCAAAGGTAGATGAGGCCCACGAAGAGGAAGGTGGCGATGGCCGGCTGCTGGACCGCGCCGAGCGTCTGTTGGATCCACCGGCCGCGAAAGCATTTCTTGATCGGCTCAGGCATCCCCCGGGTGATGATCGCGCCAGGATCGCTCAACGCGATGAGGAACGGTCCGGTGTGATGCAGCACGAGATGCTGGAGCCGGTGTATGAAGAACATGTGCTGCGCGGCGTAGTCGATGTAGGTTTGCATCGAGACGTAGATGAGCGCGACGCCGACGAAGAAGGCCGACAGGCGCCACGTGCCGGGTCGTTCCTCGGGAGCGGTGAGCCCCATGCCGCGAACGAACCAGAGCAGCGAGAAGGCGACCGTCAGGAACACGCCCCAGGAGAACTCGTACGGCATCCAGAGCGGAAGGAACGCCGGCAATTCGGTCACCATCGCGAACTGCACGGCGCCTATGGCCACCACGGCTGCGGCCATATGGCGCTGATCCTGCCGCGCAAGCCAATCCCAGGAGCTGCTCAAGCCGCTCATGGAATCGCGATGTCGAAGCGCTGCAGCACGAACGGAACCGACAGCGCCAGCAGGAGCATCGAGACCGCCGCCAGCAGCAGCAGTCGCGCCTGTCGGCGCATGCGCCGACGCAGCGCTGGGTCGACGGGGGCGGGTCTATTAGCGCGAGCGCCGTTCGTCCGGCCATCCGTAACGCTTGCTGCCTCATCTGCGACCTTGGTGGCAAGGTCGTTCACGATGCGGTGTCCTCGTCGATGTCCATAAGGGTCCGGTCCACGGGTGACGTCATCCGCGGCTCGGAGAGGAAGCTGGATCGTGCTTGGTCGGCATTGGGCATCTGGTCTCCCCGATGCGCATTGCCCCGACCGGGGCCATCGGTGGAGGACGTTCATCCCTCGAAAATGGACGCCGCCCAGCACGCGATGACCATCGCCCGATGCAAACCAACTTGGCTGAAATCGAGGCCTAATCGACCTGCCAGACGACGTCGCCCAAGCCTATCAACCCTCTATGGCGAGGGAGCCGTCGGCCGCGCGAATTGTCGGTCGCTTGGTCGCTCCTGTGCGGATTGAACGTGAAGCAGGTCGCAGGACCCGGCCCCGCCGAAATTGGCGGCGACCTCGGCTGCGCTTGCGGACGGTGTATAGGTCGCACAGGCCGACAGCCCAGCACTTCGTGTCTGGCTGTCATCCCGACGCGTTCGGACACAGGGAACCGGCGCAATCAACGATGGATGGAGCGCACGCCATGCGTAGAACCCTCACGCGCCAGGAGCTCTACGACCTCGTCTGGGACAGGGCGATGACCAAGGTGGCCGCCGAGCTCGGCATCTCCGACGTTGCGTTGCGCAAGCAGTGCGTGAAGCACGATGTGCCGGTGCCGAATGCGAGATACCGCGGCTTGGTCAACGCCGGCAGGCCAGCGCCGAAGGTGCCATTGCCGCCGTCGGCTTGCAGCGCCGCGGACAGGATCGTGATCCATTCATACACTCAGCGGCAGCCGGACGAGGTCGTGGCCGCGATCGAGGTCGCGCGTGCGCTGACGGTGCCGGCGCCTCGGCCCGAGAAGGGTGACGGGCTCGTGCGCCGGTCGATCGCGGTTGCTCGTCGCGACACCCTGTCGCTCGATGGGTCGATCCGCTGCCGCGAGCCGGATCTGTTCCGCATCCGGGCGCACCCCGACACGATTGCGGGCGTGGCCGAACTCCTCAACGCGCTCGTCCACGCGGCCCGCGCGAGGGGGTACTCGCTAGCCGCCGGGCGCGAGGGCCTCACGATGGTCGTCGATGGCGAGAAGATCGATTTCTCCGTGAACCAGGTGATCCGCAAGGTCCCCCAACCGAGCGATTCGAAGATCAAGGACTACATGTGGTGGCGCAGGCCCGAGGCCTACGTGCCCACCGGAGAGACGATCCTGGAGATGGTGACCTGGGGCAGCCGCGCTTCGGCGCAGCGCCGCTTCTCCGACCGCGGCGGGCGCACCCTCTTAGACAGGATCGGCGACATCCTCACCTCGTTCGCGGCGCATGCCGCTGGCATGGCTGTTGGACGGCGCGAGGACGAGGCGCGCGCCGCTGCCGAACTGGTCGAACAGTCGAGACGGCGGAGGGCGGCCGAGCTTGCGAAGCACGATAAGGAACGGCGCTCCTATGTGATGGACAAGCTGGGCATCTTCGATGTCCTCGAGCGGCTGAGGCGCATGATCGCTTCGGTCGAGGCTCAGTCGGCGTCTGGCGTCGACCGTTTCCTCGAGACGGCGCGGGACGAATTGACGAGGCTGGAGGGTTCGATCTCCGCGCGCACCATCGCGGCCGAGATCGCGCACTTGCCCGCGTTTGCGGACCTCGTGGGCGCGGCATCGATCCCGAAGTGATCCGCTATCGCGATCGCGCTCCCGGCGACGGCGTGTAGCCTGGACATGACCCTCTGCTTCTCAACGGCCCGGGCTATCCCCACATTATCCGGACGAAGAGGGAACAAACGTCGGCAGGGGACGGCGGGTTCAGCGCGTCCGGATGTTATGCGGGGCGCCGCGCACCTTCGCCAGGTTGAGTTCAAGTTCGATCTCGGCGGACGGGATCCAAACCCCGACGGTGAAGCCCCCCCATACGGTCACGGTGATCTCCGCGGCATCCTTCCTGAACACCTCGCGCTCGAGTGGCGGCTTGAAGCTGTCGTGCAGGTGGAATTCGATCGGGGTCCCGTCCGGCACCTTGCCGTGAACCCTGATGATGATGCGGGTCCAGTCGCGGCTACTCGTCGTCGCGAATTTCGCCGAGATCTGGAACCCGCCCCGCCGGCTCTCTTCACCGAACCGGCCGCGCTGCAGGTCGTCCGGGTATTCGATCTTCCGGGCGAGTCCGGGTGCCGAGCTCGGCTGGCGGTTCCGACCGCGCTTCGTCGACTTTCCCGGAGAGTCCGAGAGAGCGGCGTCGAGTTCCTCGATGGCGCGCCCGAGGCGGCGGCGCAGCTGGACGGCCGGCAGGGAGAGCGACAGGGCCAGCGCCTCGGGCAGCTCGATCCCAAGTCCCGCTCTGTCCGGGGGCGAGGTCTCGAACCGCGTGTTGCTCGCCAGCTGCACGGTGCGCATCACCGTCGCTGCGACCTCTGTGCTGAGCGCGGAATACGCGTCGTCGGACCTGTGGTCGTTTCGCGACGCGAGGATGCCGCCCTTCCGCGCCACCATCTCGATTACCTGGCTCAGGTCCTTCGGCGCGTTCCTAACGTCGGCGCCCTTGGCCGCCTTCGACGCCGCAGCCTTCCAGCAGAGCCACGGGGTCGTTCCGCCGGCGGAGCGGGTGGCGGCCAGGAGGCTCGGCGTCGAAGGGACGGAGCTGGGGTTCTCGACGCTGTGCGAGATCGCCCATCGCCACGCCGTCTCCATCATCGGCGGCACCTCGATGCGCGCCGGCACACTAACGTTGTCGCTGATTGCCGCATTGGCGTCAGCTTCCCGCTCCCTGCGCAGCCGCCACCACAGCGCGGTGGCGTCGACGGGCATGCCCGGCTGGTCCGGCTCCGCCATCCAGGCCTCGACGAGACGCATCCATCGGTTGCGGAAGCCCCCGACCTTCGATGGCTCGATTGGCCATGACTCGTCGATCGCAGGCGAACGGGCGAGGTCGAGGCACGTCTTCGCCACGAGCGCGCCGTAGAGCTTCAGCAGTGGGTCCGTCCGCTGCTGACACAGGACGTTGACGAATTCGCGCGAGAGCGAGCCGGTGCCGGCCGCCAGGTCGTAGAGGAGCACGCCGGCGAGACGGATGCGCTCCCGAATCCGCTCGGGCTCCTCGTTGCCGTCCACGGTCACCATGACGGTGCGGCTGGGGTCGATGCCCACGCCGACCTCCCGTTTGAAGCGGTCACCGTCCGCCACGAGCAGGTTCGCCTTCGCGGCGCAAAGGAACACGATCGTCTGGCGACCCGCGAGCGCGGGCACGCTCTGGCCCAATGTCTCGCCGGTCGTTGACTTGAAACGAAGGTGGAAGCGTCCGGGGCGGACGCGGTAGCACCGCGCGAACTCGCCGTTAGCGAGGGCGAGCTGCGGTTCGTCGCGCTTGTTCGAGTTCAGTGCGGCCTCGTTGCCCCGGTTGAACAGCCGGACGCCCAGGAAGGCTTCCGCCGGCGACAGGTTGTCCTCGCCCGCGACGATGACCGCCACGGACGATTCGTAGGCTTTTTCGGACGGCTTCAGCTCGTTTCCGACGAGGACGATCAGGCCCTCATGCGGCATCGGGGCGCCAGAGAAGCCCGGCACCATCGGAGCGTCCTTCGGACGTCCCGAGGGCGGTGCCATGCTTGCGAGCGCGTCCTTCATGTTCACGATGCGCGGCGAGGCGGAACCCGGCTCGATCCGCAGGAGCGTCTCCTGGTGCGAGCCGGCGCTTTCCCACTCGATCATGTACAGGCCAGGGCTCGCCGGAACCGTGACCGAGTCCGCACCCCGGCCGATCTCGCGCAGGCTGGCGTCGGAGATGCGGATCGCGACGCCCGGGCCTGCGGTCGCTACCAGTTCGACTGCTGAAGGGTGCGGCTCAGCGGACAATGACTTGCTCCCGGCCAGGGTGACGGAAGTCCTGATAGTGTTCTGGCTGGCTGACGACCTCGAGCGTGTAGAGCCCGGGTGCCAGTGCCGGCAGCTGGACCGGATCTGGCCCCGCTGTGATCGGGCCCACGCCGGCGACGGCGCCGTCGCCGTCCTTCAGCACCAGCTCGGTGCCCGGCGGCAGATCGGCGAGCATCGCCAGCGGACCGGCGACGAGGATCGCTGGCGGCACTCCCGCCTGCGCCGCCGGCGCGGAGGCGGTTTGCGCCACGGCACCCGTCACGATTACCGGTCCGGTCTCATCGGGGCGGAATGTCACGTTGGGCAGCTGCCCCGTGTCGGTGTGCGTCGAGATGTTCGCGCGGACGTAGTCCCGCAGGCGGGCGGCCGTCAGCTCGTGGGTGTCGCCCTCCCGGCATCCGCGCAGACCGGTCATGAGTGTGGCGGAGAACGCGCCTCGGATCGGCGCGGTGGCCGTCTCATAGGCCGGAAGGTAGTCCTGCGCGGCGAGCGCGAGGCTCCATGGCATGCTCTTCTCGCCGTCCTGATCGGCGAGTGAGACGGCCTGCATGGTGAGTTGCGATGTCTCGACGCGGCAGCAGTCGAGGAACATCACCACCTCGTTGAAGCGGTGGTTGAGGAGCGATCGGCGCAGGCTCTCGGCAGGCACCAGGCCTGGAGCGAGGTTGCTGCCATTGGGTCGGAAGTCGGTGGCGACGAAACATGTCTCCTCGGCGAGACCGCCGAACGGAACGGCGCGCAGACCGTGCCCGGCAAGAAATATCAGGGCGCGCATGTCCGTCGGCGGCCCACCGAAGGCGGCTTCCTTGGCCTGACGTCCGGCCCGCTCGATCGTGTAGATGATCTCGCTCGCCGCTGGAGGTCTTCCCTGATCCGGCTCGGCTTGGCCCGAGTGGTCGTGATGCCATGCGGGAAGTTGGCCGTTCAGATAGTCGCGAAGCCTTCCCGGATCTGGCTGCGGCCAGGGATGGGTCCAGAAGAACAGGTCCTCCGGCTCGACGCCGCCGCCGGCGTCCTCCAGGGCCCATTCGGCGAAGTCGCACGCGTCGGCGACAGCGCCGTGGAGCTGCGCCTGATAGGTGTGCTGCGGGTATTCGTTGATCCCGACTACGATGGCGATCGACCGCATCGCGCTCAGAACATTGAAAGCACGGTCGCGAGTGTCGCGTGCTCGCTCGAGAAGCCACCGTGGGTGTCGGCCATCGTGACCTCGGCCTGCTGCGCGTGGAGGACGCCCTTGTCCGGTTGCTGGAAGAACGTCGCGATCGATTGGGCATCCTTCAGCTCGGACGGCGTGAGCCACGATGGCGAGGCGAAGCGGGCCATCCCGAGGAGCGGCGTATCGGGATACGGATCCTTGCCGTCGTTCTCGAACAGCCCCGAGACAAGGTAGAGGAGCGAGCTCGGGTAGACGAAGCCCTTGTCGTGCCCGAGCACCGCGTCGCGGCGTTCGAGCTCGTCGCTCATGGTCAGCATGCGGCAGCGCCCGATCTGAGGACCGGCCTTCGCGAGGGCCGTCGCGAAGAGACTCTGCCTAACGGCCGGCGCTAGCAGGAAGAGTTCGACCGGCGACTGCACGCCCGCGTCATGCATCGCCATGAGCAGGTGCGAGGCCCAGATAGATCCCGCGCTGTGTGCCGTGACCACGATCTTCGCGGGTGCCTGCGCCGCCTGCAGCGCGACCAGCGACCCACCGTAGCCGCCTTGGCCGAAATGGTCCGCCGCGTGCTTGACCATCAAACCCCAGACACCGGCCCCCACGATGTCGCCGTAGAACTCGCGGCAGAGTTCCTCCACGATCGTGGCATGGAGGCCATGGTCGCGACGCGAGCGAAAGCGCTTGAAGGTGCGGTAGGCGATCTGCGTCGCGTGGCTCAGGATGAAGGCTGCGACGGACACGGGTCCGCGCCGTTCCGGCGTCCCGTCGGGCGCATTCTCCATCAGCTCGGCCTTGACCGTGCTGTCCAGGCGCTCGAACGACGCCTCTCCACGGGCGGCGTCTGCGGGCGCCAGCGCGGTCCGGCCATCGGCCTTCACGTTCACCACCGCGTCGATGTCGCCGACGGCCTTCTGGAACAGCTTGTCGCCCTTGAGCTCGCCTTCGAATTCCAGCGCCAGCGCACCGTCGCTCTGCGGACCCAGTGCGGCGGCTCGCGTGCCCGGCGGCGTGTCCGGCGCTAGGACACCGGCGAAGGTCGTGAACGGCGCGGTCGGCTCCACCTCACCCATGATACGACGCAGGATCTCCTCGTCGTCGGGCGCGGTCGGCGTCGACCCGCCGCGCGCGTCCACAAGCGGGATGGCCAGCTTCCGCGCGGCGAACGCGATCAGCCTGCGCATGATCGCCTGGTAGAGCCGGTCGTCGCGCGCGAGCGTCTCCCAATCGGAGGCGATCGACTCGAAGGCGCCAGTCCGCCAGACCACGTAGACCTGCGTCCAGTCTTCCCCGAGCGCCCAGCCGTCGGGAACAGGGCCGGACAGCCGGTCGGCGGTGGCGATGCCACTCGGTTCCGGAACGAGACCTCCGTGCAGATGGAGCAACAGCTTCGCCTGAGGCTTGGCGAGCTCCGCGGCCAGCTCGCCCAGCAGCTTGTCCTGGCCCTCGTCAGCGACGCCGTTCCGCGTCAGCACCCGGTAAACCGCCATTCGCTCCCCCCCCGAAGCAAGTAGTCCGATCAGGCGCGCGTCGTCTTGCCTTCGAAGGCCTTCGACTAAAGACCGCCTCGCCGAATTCTTCGCGACCCGCCCTTAGTCCCATGACGGACATCCCGCTCGTCGAGGTTATCGCGGCATCGCGGTCCGCACAAGCAACCGCGCCGTCGCTAGCCAAGCATCCGTCATGAGGTGGGCGGGCCGCGCGGCGCTGGATGTCAGGCCCCGACGGCCGCAAGCAGGTCCAGCAACGGAGCCTGGCTGGGGAGGATGTAGCGTCGCGCTTCGTCGATGCCGAACCAACGCACCTCGTCGACTTCCGGCACGGTGAGCTTCCTGCCGCTGCGTGGTGGCCAGTCGATCTCGATCGTGTTGCTGATGACCGCCGCCGGGTCGACGTCTCTCTCCGCTGAGAAGGCGACGACGGTCTTCCCCTTGGACTGCACGACTTCGCCGAGTGGATTGAGCTGACCGCCGATTTCGATCCCGAGCTCCTCGGCGACCTCCCTCCGCGCGGTCGTCTCGTCGTCCTCGCCGGGTTCGACCAGGCCCTTCGGGATCTGCCAGGCGCCAGCGTCCTTGTTCTGCCAGAACGGGCCGCCGGGATGCACGAGCAAAACCTCGAGGCGCCCCCGTTCCGTGCGATGCAGGAGGATGCCGGCGCTTCTCGCAGGCATCAGGGACGCTTCGGTTTCTTGGTTTTCTCGTCGGCCAGCCGGATCCACACGGGCGCGTGGTCGCTCGTCTTTTCCCAGCCCCTGACGTCACGGTCGACCTGCGCGTCGACCAGCCGTTCGGCGAGGGGCGGACTGAGTAGCAGGTGGTCGATCCTGAGCCCTGCGTTCCGGATGTAGGCGTTCCGGAAGTAATCGAAAAACGTGTAGATCGTCTCGTCCGGATGGACCGTGCGCAGCGCATCCGTCCATCCTTGTCCGGTCAGGCGGAAGAACGCCTCGCGGACCTCGGGCGCGAACAGGGCGTCGTCGAGCCAGCGCTCGGGCTTGTATACGTCCCGCTCGGTCGGCATCACGTTGAAGTCGCCCGCGAGCATCACCGGCAGGCCGGAGGCGAGCAGCGAAGCGGCGTGCTCGATCAGCTTCTCGAACCAGAGCATCTTGTACTCGAACTTCGGTCCCGGCCTGGGATTGCCGTTCGGCATGTAGAGCCCCCCGATCAGGATGCCGTTCACCGCCGCCTCGATGTAGCGGCTCTGCTTGTCGTCCGGGTCGCCGGGCAGTCCGCGCCGCGTCTCGTGGATCTCGCCCACCCGGCTGAGCATCGCGACGCCGTTCCAGCTCTTCTGGCCGTGCCAGATGGCGTCGTAGCCCAGGTCGCGTATCGCGCTCTCGGGGAACTTGTCCTGTAGCGCCTTCAGTTCCTGTAGGATGACGATGTCGGGCTGGGACTCCTCGAGCCACCGCAGCAGCACGGGGAGGCGGCCGTTGACGCCGTTCACGTTGTAGGTAGCGATCTTCATCCGGTCACAGATCGGGCAGGACCTGATCGGCGCGTCCCCAGCCGGACAGCGCTTTCGATCCCGCCCGCTTCACCAGTTCCGCCGCGTCGCCGATGTGGAAGTGGTTCGGCGCGACGATGGTCTCCATCTCCTTCCACGTGACGGGCACCGCGACGGGTGCGTTCTCGCGTGCACGCACGCCGTAGGGCATCACCGCCGTCGCCCCTCGCTGGTTGCGGAGGTAGTCGACGAAGATGCGGCCCTTGCGCTGCGCCTTCGGTAGCGCCGCAGTGAAGTTCTCCGGATCGCTTTGGGCGACGGCCTGCGCCAGACGATGGGCGAAGTCCTTGACCTCGGGCCACTCCGCCTGTGGCACGAGTGGGGCGATGACGTGGACGCCCTTGCCGCCCGTGACCATCGGGAAGGTCTCGAGCCCGATGGATTTCAGGATGTCGCGGAAGTGAAACGCCGCCTTGCGCACCGCTTCGAAGTCCAGTGCCTCGTCGGGATCGAGGTCGAACACGAGGCGGTCAGCCTTCTCGACGTCCTCGATCCGTGATCCCCACCCGTGGAACTCGATCGTTCCCATCTGCACGCAGGTCAGCAGCCCGTCGGCGGTGTCTATGAAGAGATACGGCTCCTCGTGCCCGTCCTTCTCCATGATGCCGACGTGCCTGACGGTGTCGCCGAAGCTGCCGGCGTCGTGCTTCTGGCAGAAGCACTTCTTGGCTCGACCCTGTGGACACCGGACCAGGCTCATGGGGCGGCTGCCTACCCATGGCAGCATGATCGGCGCCACGGCGGCGTAGTAGTCGGCGAGCTGCCCCTTCGTGATGCTCGATTCGGCAAAGATCACGCGATCGCGGTTGCTGATCTTCACGTTGGTCGTCGCGGGCGCCGCTATCTGCGCGACCGGTTGCTCCACTTCCAGCACCACCGCCTCGGGCTTCTTGTCGGAACGCAGGCCAAGGTAGCTCGGGTGCCGCAGCGTGCCCTCGTTGGTCATCTCGACGAAAGCGATCTCGGCCACCAGCCTGGGCTTCAACCAATGGGCGCCACGCACCTCGGCGCGGGGGGCCTCGACCGTCGGCTTGTCCTGCTCGAGCGGCCGCATCGTCTCCATCAGGCGGAATGTCTCCTCCGTGTTGAAGCCGGTTCCGACCTTTCCCGCGTAACGCAGCACGCCGTCCTCGTGCACGCCGAGGATCAGCGAGCGGAACAGGCGCGACTTTTCCGACGGCGTCCAGCCGACGACCACGAACTCCTGCCGTTTGATGCACTTGGTCTTGAGCCATCCGCCCGAGCGCGAGCCGACGTAGCGCCCATCCGCCTTCTTCGAGATGACCCCTTCCAGCCCCGCGTCGCAGAAGCTGTGCAGCAGCTTCTCGCCGCTGCCTTCGATGTGTTCGGAATAGCGCAGCCGATGGCTTCCCTCCGGCAGGATGGCGCGGAGCATCGCCTTCCTATCGGTGAGCGGCCGTCCGGTCAGGTCCTCGCCGTCGAGCTGCAGGAGGTCGAACCCGACGAAGTCGATGCTGGCAGGCGCGCCCTTCAGCGCGCCCTGCAGTGCCTGGAAGCTGGAACGCCCGTTCTCGTCCATGACGACCGCCTCGCCGTCGATCAGCGCCGAGCGCACGTCCAGACGCGCCGCCTCCTCGACGACGCCGGCGAACTTCTCGGACCAGTTGAGTCCCGAGCGCGTGTAAGCGCGAGCCTCTCCGCCACCTACCGCGACCAGCAGCCGGTAACCGTCGAACTTCATCTCATGCAGCCAGCGGTCGCCGGACGGGACGGTGTCGACGAGCGTCGCGAGCTGCACCGGCTGGAAAGGTGGCGGTTTCAGCTGGGCCGCCCGCCTTTGTCCGGCGGCGGCCTTCCGCGGGCGGGCTTCGGATCGAGGCGCTGCCATCGTCTCTAGACTCGCGGGACGCCCGACTCGTTCCGGCGCGCTGGAGACTCGGTCCGTCGCGGACGGCCTGGAGCTGGCGATCCCATGCAACAGGCTGGAATCCTGGTCGTTCTGTGCAGATGTTCCAGGAGAGAAGGTATGGCTGACGACAAGACCGCCCGCGGGCCGCAGGACAGTTCGCGCATCGCGATGGGCGAGGATTACGAGGTCGATTACTGGACCGGCAGGTTCGGCGTGAGCCGCGAGGAGCTGCAGAAGGCTGTCGACGAGGTCGGAAACGGTGCCGACGCGGTGGAACGACATCTGAAGGGTTGATCTAGCTCACCATCCGCAAGATCCTGCCGAACGCCTCACCCGGTTGATAACTGTCGGTGGCGTAACGATCTCTTCGTCATGGGGAGGATCGGCCGGAACCAGCCCTGTCCGTGCGGCAGCGCAATCAAGTTCAAGAGGTGCTGCGGTGATACGCGCGGGGCATCGTCCAACCCGATCGATCATCTCGATTGGCGCGACGTCGAACGCGCACGCCGTGGCGCCGAGGCGGTGAGGACGCGGAGGCTGCAGCAGCAGGGCCACGGTCGCCCGATCCTGTCGACCGACGTTGGCGGCCATCGTGTCGTGGTGGTAGGAAAACGGCTCTACAGTTCGCCGAAGTGGGTCACCTTCCACGATTTCCTGAAGGATTATCTCCTCGGAAGCCTCGGCCCGGCCTGGGCTAGCGCCGAACAGGCAAAGCCGGTGGCGGAGCGTCATCAGATACTGCGATGGTATGCGCAGGCAGCCGCGGACGCGCAGGCGCTGGTCAACCCGCGCGGCGTGACCAACGGCCCCATGACCGGGGCAATCCGGGCCTTCTTGAATCTGGCCTACAACATTTACCTCATCGCGCATCACGGCCAGGGCCAGGCGATGGCCGACATCTACCTCAGGCGGCTGCGAAGCACGCGCGACGACGACTTCTTCGGCGCGCTGTTCGAGACTTATGCCGCTGCGGCTTTTCTGAAGGCCGGCTTCTCACTGGACTACGAAGAGATCGAGGCCAGGGCGACCTCGTGCGTGGAGTTCGTGGCGACCTGGCCAGCGACGGACGAAAGGTTCTCGGTCGAGGTCAAGTCACGCGTCCACTCGGTGGAGCCAGGCGTGGCGGCAGAGCCGATCGATGAGGTCAAGCGGTTGCGGGTCGGCGCCAAGCTGGCCAAGGCGCTCGGCAAGCGTGCTGCTCACACCCGCGTCGTGATGATCGAGGTCAATGTGCCTGATCAGCTCAAGAGCGTCGGTATACTCGAGGGGTGGCCGGCCGCCGCGGTTCAGCAAGTCCGAGGCAACGAGCGCGCGAAGGGGCCGGATGGCGAGCCGCTGCCACCAGCCTACGTCTTCGTCACCAACCACGCCTTCCATAACGACCTGGTTGGCGTGGGCGGTAGCATGCAGGCGCTCGCGGTGGGATTCCGCATGGCGGACTTCGGTCCCGATGTTCGTTATGCGGGATATGCCGGAGTGATGGCGGCCCGCGCCCGGCACGCGCCGATGACCGCGCTCATCGAGTCGATGAAGACCCATTATGAGATACCGGCGACGTTCGAGGGTGAACTGCCGAGTGTATTCTCGGGCGACGGGCGCGCGCCACGCCTGCGGTTCGGCCAAACTTACCTGATCGCCGGCGCAAACGGCCAGGACCTTGTCGGGCGCCTCTACAATGCGACGGTGAACACGGCGAACGGCGAGGTGCACGCAGCCTACGAGTTAGAGGATGGCCGGCACATCATCGCTCGAGACAGCCTCGATGCCGAGGAACTGGCCGAGTACAACCGCTATCCCGACACTTTCTTCGGGGAAGTGTTGAAGCCTGGGGGCAAGTGCGACACCTTCGTCGAGTTGTGCGACTTCCTGTTCGAGACCTATCAGCACACGGCTCGCGAGAAGCTGCTCGACTTAATGGCTAACGCCAGCGACATCGAGCAACTGAGCATGCTGGGTCAGCGCGATCTGGCGATCACCTATGCCGAGCGGATAGGGAATGCCTTCAGGGCGAGGGCGGAGGCCGACGGCACGGGAGAGCGGCTAGCCTCGGAAGACGTCGCCTTCACCCCGACCTCAACGACAGAAGGCGGCGGGTAGCGGCGCGTCCTTCGCCGCCCCTGGCGACGCGCGGTAGGTGACACTGCCGTCCTGTATGCTGCGCAGCCGGGTCATCGTCGTCCGGCACTGGACGATGCCGGCCTCGAGCACGGCGCCGTCGACGGGCCGGGTTGCGATGTAGCTGGCAACGAGGCCGCCACTGACCCGGACCGGGTCCGCGCCGAAGAACGTGGCGATGTTCTTCGTGTTGGTGAGGCTACCGCCCGACTTCTCGACATGCACCCTCATCACACCGCCGATGCCCACCATCAGCAACTCGAGGCGGGCCGCGCGCGCGATCGGCACGACCCCCTGCGCGTCAGCGGACGCGACACGTGCGAAGAAGGTTTCGTAGCGCTTCCTGACGACATCGATGGCGGCAATCGCGGCTTTGTCGGCGTCGCTCGGTTTCCCGCCGTTGCCGGCGGCCAGCGAGTCGCGCTTGATGTGGGCGAGCGCGTCGAGGGTCGCCAAGTTGCCGAGCCGCGTGAGGAGTGGGGAATTGGACCCGTCGTTGGAGACATCGACCGTGCCGATGGCGGCTGCGGGGAGGCGCGCCCTGGTCTTGAGCGTGCCGGCGACGGCGGTCAGCAGCATCTGATCCGTCACGGGGACGTTCGCCGCGGTCACCTCCGTGTCCGCTCGCGCCATGCCCGCGATCGCCGAGATTATGGCGACGGCCCCCGGGATGAACTTGATCGTCTGTCCGCGCGTGGGGCCGCCGGGCTTGATGTCGAGCGCCTCGAACTGACGGGTGAGGCCGTCGATCTCGGCGGTGATCGACCCGACCAGGCCGAAGTCGAACGCGTCGTCGCGCGTCAGGAGCAGCACGTCACCCGCCGGCGCCTTTCCGGCGATGATCTCACCCGCCGCCGTGACGGCCGGCGCGGTCAGGAGCATCGCCTCCATGTCGCCGGCGTTGGCGTTCAGCTTCGTCGTGCCGGCGTAACTCGGGAGGCCGAGCGACGTGATCCGAAGGCGCTCGAGATCTGCCTGCGCCGTGATCTTGGCGGCCTCGGCCTTGAGCCTCTCGCTCTCCGCGGTCAGCCTCGTTGTGTCGGCGGCGGTCGCCGCATTCGGATCGTCCTGAGCGCTCGCTATCGGGGTGGAGCCAAGCGTGACGATGGCAAGTGCCATGCCGACGGCGCGTCGAGTCCTGCCCATGCGAAATCCCCCGTTTTCCCCGCCTTGCTCATAGCATCGAACGCCGTCATCGAGTAGCGGCGGACCGATCCAGTTCGGCTCGGCTCGCAATGCCTTCGGCGACGCGCGGGTCGCTCCCGCGGGGACAGTTATGGAGATGGCATCGGTGGTCGGTTCGCGATCTCGTGACGACTTGATCGAGGTCTTCCCGGACCTGGGCCCCGACGGCGCCAGGGCCGAGGCACGCGCCGCGCTCTCGGGTGCGGAAGTCCGTTATGCTTCGTTGGATGCGGCGTTCGACGAGCCTCGCATTTTGAGTGCGATCAAACTGTGGACCCTCAACAACGCGGCCATGGTCAGCCTGTCGCGCGCGCGCCACGACAAGGGCCACTGGCTGGCGAGACGGGAGGCGATCGACGAGCGTCACCGCTATCTAACCTCCGTCGGCGCTGTTGATGGCGATTTGGCTGCGGCTGCCGCCAAGTGGGTCGATGACCGCCTGGCAGCGATCGATGCGATCGAAAGATCCGGCCAGCAGTTCACCGAGGTCGATACGCTGTATCGCGGAGCTGCGATGCGGTCCGACCTGTTCGACGCCAAGTTCGTAAAGGGTGAGACGATCCGCTGGGAGCATCTCACCTGCTGCACGCTCGAGGCCGAATTCGTCCCCGTCCATTTCGCCTGGAAGCAGCGCCGCAAGCTGGCCGAGGCTATCGCGACCGCGGACGTCACGAGCTACTTGCTCGAGATCCGCATTGGTGCGCGGCCGCTGCCGCCGTTGGTCTGGACCGGCTTGGTCGTTGGCGACTTCGACGCGTCGACGTATCGGTGGCAGGCGGAGGTGGTTACTCCGCCGGGCTTCGCGTTCGTGGTCGTTTCTTCGGAGGAGCTGAACCCTGGTTCGCCAGACCGGCTCGTCTTGGTCAAAGCGGAGTACCTCCCGCAACCGCAAACCGATGCGGCGACCTAACCGCCGCAGCTGGGGACACCCGCCAGCGGCGGGCCTTGAGACTCTGCGGTCAGGCGATGGCGGAATAGCCTCTGGTCATTCGCCGCTCGGCGGTCACTCCCGCAGGAGCGATTGGAAGAACGCGGTCGCTGCGTGACTGGGGCGGCGAGCCCGATGCGTCACAACGCTGAAGTCACGTGCGGGAAGCGTGCATTCGAGCCGAGCGATCTTGCCCATTGCCAGCCGACACTCGGCAGCGAGATCCGACACGACTGCGATCATCTCTCCGGTGGCGGCAGCTTCCAGAGCGGCCTCGTTGGAGGGCATGGTGAGCCGAACGGAAAGCTCTTCCATCGCCAGGTCCACGCCGGCCAAGCTCGCCGCAAAATGATCGCGCGTGCCAGAGCCAGGTTCGCGCAGCACCCAGTCGGCGCCGCGCAGTTCGTCTGGCCCGATCGGCGCGCCGACCAGCGGGTGTTCTGGCGCGCTGTAGAGCCCGAGCCTGTCGCCCCCGATCCGCCGAACCAGCAGCCGATCATCCTCCACGGCGCTTTCGATGAGGGCGAGATCCGCATCCCCCGCCAGCACCGCGTGGACTGCCTGCGCGCTGTTGCCTGCCATCAACGGCAGATCGACACCCGGATGCAGCGCCACAAAGCGCGCCATACGGGCTGGTAGCCAATAGGTCGCGACCGTCTGGCTGGAAGCGATCCGGACCTCGCCACGGAGCAGGCCGGTCAGGTCATCGAGCACCCGGCGTGCTTCTTCCACCCGGGCCAGCACTGCGCGCGCTTCGGGCAGGAAGGCGCGGCCGCCGGCGTTGAGCTCGAGGCCTCGCCCTATTCGATCGAACAGCCGCGTGTCGTTCCGCGTTTCCAAAGCCGCGATCGCCGCGCTGACCGCCGGCTGGGTGAGGTGCAGCATTTCGCTGGCCACGCGCATGTTCAGGGTGTCCGCGACAACGACGAAAATGCGGAGCTGCTCCAGCGTCATTCAACTATTGTTTCTTATTGAATATCGAAAATCAATCGATTGGATTTGACCGACGTTGAACCCGATTTTGACGGCCATGGAAACCCCGCTTTTAATCCGGCGCCTGCTCCCCGGACTCGCCCTCGCCATCGCGGTCAGCCTTGTCGCCCTCGCGCTTGAGCGGTTCGAGACGTTCGCCACGGGTCGGCCCTGGCTTGAGGCTTTGGTCCTCGCCATCCTGATCGGCACCGCGATCCGCACCAGCTGGCGCATTCCCGGACAGTTCGACGCGGGTATCCAGTGCTCGGCAAAGACGCTTCTCGAAGCAGCAGTGATCCTGATGGGTGCGACGATCAGCTTCGGCGCGATTCTCGCTGCGGGGTGGACGCTGCTCATGGGCATTGCTGCCACGGTGGTGCTGGCGATCGTATCGAGTTTCGTGCTGGGCCGGGTACTTGGTCTCAGTCGCGACGTAGCTCTGTTGGTCGCCTGCGGGAATGCGATCTGCGGCAATTCAGCGATCGCCGCTGTGGCCCCGGTGATCGACGCGGATGCCGACGACGTGGGGACAGCTATCGCTTTCACCGCTGTGCTGGGCGTCGCGGTCGTTCTGCTGCTCCCTCTGGTCTCCGTCGGATTGCACCTGAGCGCGGCCGCCGGTGGCGTGCTCGCCGGGCTTACGGTCTATGCAGTGCCGCAGGTGATTGCCGCGACCGCACCGCTGGGGACCGCCGCGGTGCAACTCGGTACTCTGGTCAAGCTCGTTCGCGTGCTGACGCTGGGGCCGGTGGTGACCGGCCTGTCGGTGCTTCAACGCCGCCGTGCAGCTGCCTCCCATCCCGGCGCCCATGGGCATCTGCTCCCGGGGTTCATCCTGGCCTTCCTGGCTCTCGCCGCTGCCCGCTCGCTCTCACTTCTGCCGGACGCCGTGATCCCGCTTGCGCGGGGCGCCGGCAATCTCCTGACCGTCGTGGCGATGGCCGGGCTCGGGCTTGGCGTGGACCTGCGCCATGTCGCGGCCGCTGGTCCCCGCGTCACCCTGACGGTCACCCTGTCACTGCTGATCCTGGGTGGCCTAGCGCTGCTCGTGCTCCGCCTGACCGGGTTCGCCTGAGCGCTGGAAAACTCTGCTGCCTGCCGACGCACGCTATCTAGCGGGTTGCGCTTACCGGAAGTCGCGCGTCCTGACCTTGATGCCCTCGACCGGCTCTCCAGGGACGATGCCTGAGCCCAGGCGTAGATCCGGGATGTAGATGTCTCGCGGCCCCTTGCCGAGATGGCGCTCGGCGGGATCGCGCGGATCGGGGCCCATCCCATGCTTGACCACGTCGGCGCGGCTGACCCGGTAGACGTCGGCGACATCGGCACGGCCGCCTACGCTGGCGAGCATCGGCGACATGTCGTCCAGGCGGCGGGCGATGACGTGGATCACGTCGCCCTCGCGCTGCACCTGGCCGCGCACGCCCATCATCGACGCGCCGAGCACGGTCCGACGGTTGGCCTCGAAGATCTTGGTCCACACCACGAGGTTAGCCACGTCCGTCTCGTCCTCGAGCGTGATGAACATCACACCCTTCGCCGAGCCTGGCTTCTGCCGGACGAGCACAATCCCCGCGAGCTCGACTTATCGCCCATCCTTGACCTCGCGCAGCTGCGCGCACGTGATGATCCGTCGCGCCTTGAGCTCGTCGCGGAGGAAGGCGAGCGGGTGCGCGCGGAGCGAGAGTCCAGACGCCCGGTAGTCCTCGACCACTTCGGAGCCTTCGCCCATCGCGGCGAGCTCGACCGCCGGCTCGAACGCCTCTCGCCTCAGCTTGCCCGCGCGCTCGTCGGCGGCGGCGAACAGCGGCAGGGCGGCGTCACCGAGCCCTTTCACCTCCCATAGTCCCGAGCGACGGCTCTTCCCAATCGATCCGAACCCATCCGCATCGCCTATCCGGTCGAGCGCGCCCCGGCCCACGCCCGCGCGGCGCTGGATCTCCTCGACCGAGGTATAGGGCTGGTCGCCCCGCGCCGCGGCGATCGCCGCGCCGTCCGCGTTGGACAGGTCGCGCGCCATCCGCAAGCCGAGCCTGCGCGAGTGCGTCGGCGCCCTGCAGGACCTCGTCGGCGTGACCGCCGTCGACGTGTTCGGCGACGTGGACGCCACAAAGCTGCGGTCGTCCCTGACGCTGTTCGGCGAGGCGGGCGGCGGCCCGATCTTCGAAGCGGCGCATCGTCGCTGGTTCGGCGGCGCGCCCGATCCCGCCACTATCGCCATCCTCAATGCCCGAGGGGATCGGGACGCGTCCGGCTGATGGCTGGTCGGACGCCCGCCGGAGGATGGCGTCGCCGATGCGCAACGGGAACGACCCGATAGGCGCCGGCGGCCCGTTATCGGCGGGCGGGTGCTGGAAGCGCCGCCAGGGCGTCGAGGTAGGCGTGAAGGAACCGGGTCCCGAGGAACCAGCCGGCCTCGACGATCTCCCACAGGTCCCATATCCGGGCGTTCGCGCCGATCTGGCGGACGAACCTCGTCCGCGCGCGGCCGGATTTGAAGTCGTGCGCCACGACGGGCACGACGTGGCCGCCATAGTAGATCACGTCGATCTGCAGGCGCCGGCCATCGGCGCCTTTCCGCATGACCACCTCGGCTGGCTGGGAGGGCGGCGATGCGCGCAGCAGCGCGCAGATCCGCTCGTCCAACGCCTCGAGGCCTTTGGTCTCGGCGATGGCGCCCCACTCGTTCCAGAGGTCGCGTCGCTCGCCGAGCCATGCGCTCAGCGCATAGCGGTGTGCCGGCAGGTCGAACTGGTAGAACCACAGGGGTTCGACCTCACCGAGCGCGGAGGCTTCGCTGATGGCGTCGGCCGAGGCGAACACGATCATGTCATCGATCTCGTTGACCGTGAAGCCGAACTTCGGAGCGGCGGTGATTGTCTTGGTCAGCATGGTTGCGTCCTATGGAAAAGACGCGCGGCCGGGGGGGGACGCCGGCCGAAGCGGGGCCGTCGCCGTGTTGCCCGAATGCAACGCACGTCATGGTTGATTGTCGTTAAGCGCGAAAAGACCCGCCGCCGCGAACCACCTGTTAAGCAAGCCCTGCTAGGTGGATCGGCAACGGGGTCAGAAGCCTTTTTCCCCTCTACCGTTGAACTCGGTTCAACTGCACCCGAGGTGCACTTCTCTACGGCGACGCGATCGCCGGTGTCGCGGCCGTCGCCGCGGTCCCCAGCTCCGTGGATGGGGGGCGTCCGTGCCTGGTGCCCGGCGGTTGGCCGGCGCCGACGGATGCTCAGGGATTTTCGACTTCCCAGTTCCGCGCTATCCTCGGTCTGCTTCTGAAGCAGCGCATGTTCGCGAACACGGCGGCGACGCTCGCCGGTAGACGCGCACGCGGACAAACGACTGGCTCCTCGCCAATCACGGGACATGAAGGACGACGATGGAGGACGCGCTTTACTACGTGGTCAAGCTGGCCGAGCGGCCCAACGGCTTCCACGTCATCAGCGAGTCGAACCAGTGGACGATCTGGCTCGGCCGGAACATCCCAAGGACGCTGCACAAGGATGTCCGCGCCCGGCTCTCCTCGAACCTGAAGCATCTCATCGTCGGCCTGGAGCTCAAGGCGGCGTTGATCGAGCCACACCACAACCCGGGCCCCCGCGGTCGGCCGGTGCTCTTCGAACCTTACTTCCAGAACCTGATTCTGGAATTCTGCGTCGCTTCGTTCTCGGTGCTCGAGGGGCTGGGCTCGGCCCACTGGCTCGAGCGGGAAGGCCGCGACGGTGCGGATGGGCCCCTCATACGCAGGGACCGGTGGTTGCCGGCGCTACGCACCGTCTACGATCCGACCGGCGAACATGGGCTGGAGGCCAACGTCAACCAGACGCTGGCCGTCCGCGACCGCCTGCACCAGGACCGGCTGGGTGCCCGAGACAACATAGACTGGCACGCCTTCTCCTATGACGCCGCGTTCGCGCCCGCGTCGGCTGCGATCAGGACGCTCCTGATGAGGGAGGCCGAGGCCGTGCCGGCCGGCACGAACCTCCGGATCGCGCCAGAGGCTTAGCGCAGGCGGTTCTGGGTCGAGCATGTCGGAACACCGTTGCAATCATTTCATGATGTATATATATCCCCGGTATATTATCGGGGTGTCGTCATGTTCGCCGAGCTTGAGACTGCGAGTGGAGCACGCGAGAGGCCGATTGATCGGGCCCTCGCGGCCGGACTGCCCGAGGCGGGCGGGGAGAACCTGGCGCGGCTGAAGAGCGCGTTGCGGCGCGACGTCCGCGCGATGGCCGCGCTTCGCGATCTGGGTGTGGCGCCCGCCAGCGTGGAGCGTCTGCACCTCGGCATGAAGCAGCCCTATCGCTCGCGGGTGGAGGGCGTCGAGGTCAGGAAGGCGCTCTGCTTCCCGCTCCTCGGCGAAGGGATGCGGGCCGCTGGCCGGTATGCCTATCGCAATCTGCCCGGAGTGACTGAGAACGCGCCCGCTCCGCACGGATGGGGACCGGGTTCCCCGGTCGTCTACAGGCTCGGTTCCTTTTCGTCCGACGCGACCGTGCTGGTGATGCCGGACGTCGTTGACTGCTGGCGTATATGGCAGTGCGCGCGCGGCCAGTATGCGAACATGGCGTTCCTGTCCCGCTCGCACCCGGCGGGGTGGCCAGCGGAATGGTCCGATCCGTTCTTCTGGGAGCGGTTCGAGCGGGTCCTGCTGGCCCCGGGCGCGGGCTCCGCAGACTTTCTCGAGAAGGTCGCGCCACGTCTAGGGCGATCCTTGGAGGTGCTCCGGGCGCCGGCCCCGTTCGCCGATCTCGCAGACTTCTGCGCCGCGCCGCACCAACCCTCGATTGAGGATCTGATGGCGACCGCGCAGCCGTGGTCGATGCCGGTGCCCCGCGCCGCCGCGCTGATCCCGGAGGGCGCCATCGGACGCTTCGAGGCCGCGCCCGTGCGCATCACCGGCGCGTTCGCGGGCGGCTTCTCCTACTACCCTTTCGTCGTCGAGACGCGCGAGGTCGAGGAGTTGCGTGGCGGCGTCGGGCGGATCGTCCAGTCCTATGCCACGATGGTCGTCCGGTCCGACGGAAGCCTACTCACCGCGCATGCGCTGCCCGCGCCGCGCGGAACGCCCACCGAGCGCAGGGTGCTTGCGCTGAGTGACGGGACTAGGTTGCTCGAGGAGCCGGTCGCGGCGCGTCAGGGCACGTGGTCCTTCAAGGGTATCGAGGATTTCGTGGCGTGGCGCGTGGGCAAAGGGCCGCGGCCCTTTCGCGACCTGTCTGATCTGATTGCCGACATCGAGCGATACCTGGCGTCGCGCGTCTGGCTGCCGGGCGAGGACCAGCACCTTCTGGCCGCGCTGTATGTGGTGCTGAGCTTCGCTTTCCCGCTGTTCGACGCCATCCCCTTGATGCTCGTCCGTGGCGAGCGGGGCACCGGGAAGTCCGAACTTGGCGAGGCCATGGCGCGGGTCTCCTTCAACGCGGTGGTCGCGACCCAACTGCGCGCCGCCGGCATGATAAGGTTGCTGGACGAGACCCGCGGTCTGCTGGTCCTTGACGACATGGATGGTGAGGGACAGGCCTCGCTTACGGGAACAGGTGATCTCGCCCAGGCAGTCAAGACGAGCTACAAGGCCTCCACTGCGCGCAAGCCGGTCGCCGATCGCGGCGGCAAGGTCCGCACGGTGGACTTCTATGGGCCGAAGGTCATCACGAATACGCAGGGCGTCGACGATGTCCTCGGCTCGCGCATGGTCTGCATAAAGACATCGGCCAGACCTGAGCGCGATGTCGACCGACACTTCGGCGGTGACGACTGGACCGACGCGCGCACCGCCGCGATTCGTGATGAGTTG
Organism: Sphingomonas sp. SP6; assembly: GCF_058313435.1. Taxonomy (NCBI): domain Bacteria; kingdom Pseudomonadati; phylum Pseudomonadota; class Alphaproteobacteria; order Sphingomonadales; family Sphingomonadaceae; genus Sphingomonas; species Sphingomonas sp. SP6. The sequence goes on along the minus strand of NZ_JBZFLG010000002.1, from coordinate 455,996 downwards.
CACGCCTGGTCGATGGCCTGCGGCTCTGACCTGCGTGCCGTCTGGGAGAAGCTGCCGGGGTCCCGGACCGATCGGCAGCAGGAGATACTCGGGCCGTTGCGAGCGATCGCCCGGCTTTCAGGCGATGACGGCATCGTCAGCCGTCTTGAGGCATTGGTTCCAGGTTGCCTCGCGACACCGCCCGTCACCTAGACGCGCCATGCCCAGGTCAGGTTCGAACTTGGCTCGCCAGGTAGACCGCCTGCGCGGCCGAGCGTCCATGTGCGTCGATGTCGCCGCGCTGTTTTGAAACCGCCGCCACACCGTTTTCCACGCGATTTTCACGGACGCGGGTGTCACGCCGGCGCGCCATGAAGCTGATCGAGGCGGCATTAATGGACGCACATTCCCGATCTTTGCAGCCGATCGTTGATCCCTCGCATACATTTGACCGGTGAACCGCTGTCGTCGCCTCGGCGAACGCGCCGAAATCGCGGTCCAAAGCCTAATGGAACTTGCCGACAGTTAAGTGACATGGTGGTAGGCAGGAGGCGCGGCCGCGCGAGCCGCTAACCCACTCTAATACTACCGCAAATTCGGCCCAACCAGATCATACCATTAAGATTAGCGGAGTTTGGCGTGAGCGGCCTCCATTAAGGGCCGATCTGCCCCCATTATGCACTCGCGACCCTCCTGTCCGAGCCGCCCGCACACATCCCGGGAGCGGCCCGGTCCAGCGCCGTCGCCAGATAGCGGATGCCGCGTCCCACCAATCACGACTGGAGTTTTAGACATGGCGAATGAACTGCCTGCCGATCGGCTTGGCAATCCGTCGATCAAGCCCGCGATGTTGATGGCGAGCGGCATCTACGATGTCGCGCCCGAGGTTCTCACTTGGGCTGACGGGGTAGCCGAATTGGTCAGCGCCAGCCTGGCTGGAAGGCAGGCTCTGATGTTTGTCCGCGCCTACCGCCACCATGGTCGGGAACACCTTTCCTGCGACTTCGCGGACGATGAGGGCGAATGCGTGCACATCATGACCTTCATAGTCGATGACGGCTTCTGGCTTGGTCCGAACGAACCGCGCACCCCTGACCTGACGGAGGCCCTCTTCCTGGCCGGGCTGCTCGCAGAACGGCTTGGCGCAAAGACAGTGATCGACGTGACGTGTGGTTGATCGCTCAGGACGGCTGGATGAGTGCGAACTTGCGCGGGTCGCTGAAGCGAAGGACATCGGGGATCGCAGGGTCGCGGCGGGCGAGTACGTACGCTTGCGGCTTCACGCCCGATCCGCGCCATCGGCGTTGGGCATCGATCACGCGCGCCAGCACGACGGTCTTCTGAAGGGTGGACCAACGCGACGTATCGGCGATGATCCGGACGTGCCCGGCGACCGCGATCTCGATCGTGTCGGCGGTTTCGATCGGTGCCCGGTTAAGGAACAGGTCGCCGCACCAGATCCTGGTCGCGGCCTCAGCGGGCGGTTTGGTGAAGAACTCGAAGACGTCGAAGTAGTTCGTCCCCGGCACGCCGGCGACCGTGAGGTTCCAGCTCTTTCTGCAGCCCTTGATCGCCCAATGGAATCGGCACGCCCCCGTGAGGGAATGGCGCGTCGAGCTGTGGACGATGGGAACGTGGAGCGGCCCGTCCCCGTACCGCAGCTGGCTGGGAGCGGTCGGTTCCGGGAAGTCTATATGGTCGATCCACTTCTGCGGCTTGCCCATCCGGCCCCAGGAGAGCGTCTCCGGGCCGGACCTAGCCACTTCCTCGTAAAGACAGTCCGGGTCCAAGGGTTGGCGCGGATAGCGTTTGAAGTGAGCCGTGACCTTGTGCTTGTCGGGGTCGGCCCAGGCTGCCGGATAGATCCGGGCGCGGCACCCCGGGCAACGCCAGTCGATGCCGGTGACCTGCCAATGGTGGCGAATCTCGGTCGCATCCCTGATGTCGACCGTACCTGCGATGCGTCCCTCGTCCATGGACGTTATCGTACATGTCGAATGTTTCGAATACTACTCAGAACTAAAAAGAGGGTTCGATTTATAGTGTCGATGGATTCGTTGTTATCAATCGGCTCTGTAAGCAACATGCAAAATACATTTTGCATTTTTCTACTAAGTCCATCCTGAGACGTTTCAATCTGATACCATATGCAAACCGATTGCGTTTAGCGTTTACTTGAATTTTTCCGGTTTATGAGCAGATCGAACGAGAGAGGACGCAAGCTCCTGACAGATCGCGCATCGTGCCCGGTCGTCCTGCGCGCCTCTGGTGAGGTGTTGCGGTGTACAGGGACGGCATGGACGACGGCGCCACGGACGGAGGCGCATCCAACGATCTGCCGTCTCACGGTGGCGAAGCGAGTTTGGGGGACCACACGGCCTTCGAGCACCTTGGGGAAGTCGCACCGCCATCTGACTGGACGCAGGACCACCCGTTCGTCGCGTCGTTGATCGAGCGCCTGACCGCCGCGCGTGCGCTAGCTGCGTCCCTCTCAAACAAGTACGCGCTGCGCATCCTCGACCATCTCCTTGAGCGCGCGCGCGACGACGGGACGCTCGCCGGTGCGCAGGGCATCTCGCCGGAGGTGATTGGTGTGGCCGCCGGCGTCGGCACATACGCGATGCGCGAAGGCGGGCGTGGCAGGTTGGCGCTCGATCCATGGCTGCCGTTCTTCAAGGCGGCGGTGCGGGGCGTGGACGTGGCCGAGACGCCGCAGGACGAGTCGGCCAGCTACATCTCTCGCGTCCGCGCCCTCATCCGCGACAAGGCGAAGGAGGGAGGGACATTCGCCGCCGACAACATCGCCCGCACCCGTGCGTCGATGCGCGCGGTGTCGGACGAGACGGGCATCCCGTTCGGCAAGCTCCGCGGCAATCCCCACATCCGTGGTGAGATCCGCGACGCCATCGCGAGCGGTCTGGTCGCGATGGGCCGGGTGTACCGGCCGTCAGGCCCCGCCGTCTCGGCTGAACGGCTCGAGGAGCTCAGGGAGGTGGTGCTGTCCTTCGACGTCGAGGGTGGCAAGGTGCCCGAGAACCCCAATCGGCGCGGAGCGCCTGACTTCGACCGCATCGCCCAGCTGACCGGCAAGGAAGGGCCGAACGGAAAGGAGAACTACACCTATACGCAGTTCGTGCTCGGCATCGCGCGGCGACGCGGCACCGAGCTCCCCGGCGTGACGGCTTCGAACGACACATTCGCCAACCTCATGGTGTTCGGCCTCGACTGCATCGAGACCGAGCAGAAGGCCCGCGGCCTGACGACCTGGTCGAACGGCGTCGCCAATCACAAGTCGGCTCTGGAACGGTTCTGCCAAAAGCTCGACCTCACGCTCGAGGACGAGGTCGATACGGCGTTCGGCGAGGAGTTCGTGGATAACGTGACGTCTGCCGCCGATGGCCTGTCCGCGGGAAGCGCGGGCAACTTCAAGCGTGCGATGGGCAGGTGGCGGGAGCTGCGGGTGCAGCGGTTCGAGCTGCCCGAGCTCGAAGAGCATTTCGGGCCCGCGCTCAAGGCGCTGCGCGAGGCGCGGGGGTTCACCGTGCCCGCGCTCGCGCGCGAGGCCGACGTGCCGATCTCGACGCTGCGTGGCTGGGAGGGCGAGACCGTAGGCGTATCCGACGCGCACGTTGCCGCCGTGGCGCGTGTTGAGGTCAAGCTGAGCGCGCCAGCCGGAACGCTGCTCGCCAAGGCGACGCGGGTCAGCGCGCGCGTGGACCGGATCGAGGGTGCGACGGAGGAATACGTCGAGCTCCCCAGCCGCGTGCGCGATCTGCTTCCGCACTCGGCTGCCTTCTGGAAGGCTGAACGGCTCGAAGATGCGGTCGCGAAGGTGCAGCCGCTGCTGCGCGCTGGCACCGAGTTCGGCGATCTCATCCAGTTGACCCGGGCGGAGGAGAACAGGTTGGCGCCGTTCGCCCCGACCGACATGCTGAACCGTCAGCTCGATGCGTTCTGCACCTACAAGACGGTGCCGATGTCTTACCCGCTGCTGCGCACGACCCGTTGGATGTCGGACAACACCCGTGACAAGAGCATGGAGAAGCTCCGCAAGTGCGTTCGGTTCGCGACGACGCCGCAGGGTGATTCCGCCTGGTCTGGGCTGGGCCTCCCTCTCCAACATCAGACGATGGCGTGGTTCGCCGTCCCTACGATCACTTTGGCCTATCCCGGGCAGCGTGCCAAACGGTTCGAGGACATGGATTGGAAGGGCGAGGCACGCGGGACGTTCTACACGGAAGACGAGACAGGCTTCCTGGAACAGATGATCTCGCTCACCCATCCGACGATGGGCTGGCTAGTGCAAAATCCGGAGCTGGCCGATACGCTGGTACCACTCAACCAGACGCTGCCGCCGCAGTTTGACGACCTACTCCAGCTCTATTCCGCCGGTGGGCCCGCTCCGCTTCTACCCGAGGCGGAAGTCACAGCCATCCGGCGCGATTGGCCCGGTCACATCGAACGTTGCCATAAGCACTACGTGCAGGCCCGTTCGCGGGTCACGGAGATCGCACAGGTCTCCCGCAACCCGTATGAGAGCATGGCGGGCCTCATGCTCGCAGAAGAGCCGATGGCGGAATACTTGGCGCTGCTCTACGCGGCCGAGAAGCGGTGGAGTTGCCCCCGGACCGCGAGGCACCGCTGGTGCACCGACGTCCGGGATGCCGCGGTCACTCGCCTGGCGCCGATCACCGGATTCCGTCCCTTCAATCTGACGAAGGCCTTCACCTACACGGGGGACGAGCGGGGGCAGATCCGCAAGCTCGACGGCGTTTGGGACATCGAGGTCCCCTACAAGCTGTTCAAGAACTGGCCGAACTGCAGGCTGTTCGGCACCCGCACCGCCCTCAAGAACTTTCGCATGCAGCTGCGCAACGAGTGCGGGCTGTACGACGTGCTCGACACCTGGTTCTTCGAGGCACTGCCCGAACTTCGCGCCGAGGGTGAAGCGCGGCCCGCCTTCGTGAACCGCTACGGCGATCCGATGACGGTCGGTTGCTACGGCGACATGATGCAGGCGTTCGGCGCGAGGCACATCGCGTGGAACCCGGTCCTCGAGACCGGATTCCCCGGCGTCACCTCGATGAATCCCTACCAGGTGCGCCATCTGCGCGCGAGCGACACGCTCAAGAGCAGCACCGCCGCCAACCGCGTGGAGGAGGCAGCGTTCGCCATCCAGACCAGCGAGCGCATGATCGTCAATCATTACGGGTTCCTCATCCCCGAGCAGGCGATCCTGACCGGCTACGACACCTTCAGCGAGCAGGCGCGCAAGGCATGGAGCCGGATCCGCATCTGATGCGGATGTCCGGACGCATCCAGCGCTTGTGATCAGCGCTGTATGAATCGCCCGCCGCATGGGCGAGGTCGGATCGTGATCGGAGAATGCGGGCCACGGGCCCAATGAGGCGCTGGCGTGGCGGGGCTCCCGCCACGCCGGCCCTCCCTCAGGCCGCCATCGCCGCCATGGCGGCGTCGGCGTCGCCCGACGCGAGCGCCTCCTTAGCGAGCCGGCGCAGCTTCGCGTCGGCGCGCGCGTAGCCCCGGGCGAGCGGTCCGGCGGGCTTGCCCGGTGTTGAATCCATGCCGTCCGGATCGAAGCTCATCGTCGCGTGCTTCTTTCCCTGTGTCGCGATCAGGTAGGGCGCTCCGCGCGGGTCGAGCCAGAAGCGGCACTCGCGCCTGATGAAGACGATGTTCGCTTCGCGGGAAAGCGAGACCATGACGTTGACCGGGCCGTCCGCCTCTGCACCGGGCGCGAATTCCAGGTGGATGAGGTCGGCATCGAACTCGGAAGCCTTTTCGCCGCCACGGACGAGCTGGATCATGTCGAGCGGCTTTCCGCCGGTGAATATGTATGGCGTGGTCGCCGTTAAGACGCAGCGGTGGGGATCGACGAGGCGCCGGGCCGCCGTGAGAAAAGCCATAACCTGGCGCTTACCTTCATTCTGCATGATGTCTTCACTCCAAGCTCCGTATCCTCGCGGAGCGCTTTTCCCCTCCCACTGAGAGGAACACAGGAGAAAGCCATGCATGGCTGATGTCTTGTAGCGCGCCGTTGCGCGCTTGCCCGGGTGCGCGCAGCCTAGCCGCGCGCGCCTGTCGCAGTGGCCGGACGCGGTTGGCCGCATCAGGCCCGGACGCGCAGCTCCCGCAGGACGTCGAGTACGCGGCCGACGGCCAGGTTGTCGTCCTCGTTGTATTCGAGAATCCTTACCCTAATCGCCTCGTCGCCGGTGCGCTGCCAGTCACGATACCAGCGAATGCTGGCGGCCCCGCTGGGCTTGCTGTCGCGCCACGCGAATCCGCAGTGGACCGCCAGCGTCTTCACGCTGAAGTCGGCGCAAGGCCAATCGGTGTTGGGCGCGACGACGTCGTAGAGGAGGTCGACGCACCGCGCCGACGAGAACAACGCCTCCACCCGGTCGACGGTGTCCGTCTCGGGATACTTCAGGGCCAAGGCCCGGTAGATCGTGCGCTCGTACTTGCTCCAGTAGATCACCGCGGCGGCTGGATCGGCCTCCAGGAACTCGAGCGCCTCGCAGAAGGCGCGGGCTTCGTCCTCAGGTCCGCTGGAGATGAACGCATGGTATCTGGCGGGACGGTCGCTGCCGTCAGTCCAGCGTTCGACGACCCCGTGCAGGTAGCAGTGATCCGACATGGGGTCGGTCTCGATGTCGAACAGAAGCTCGCGCCCGGATGGCGGCAGGACGAGCGGGATGCGCGCATAGGCCGTCGCGCCGGGCGTGGAGAGGAGGCGGGCGCGATCGTGGAAGCGGCGCAGGCGATCCGGCCCGAGGCCGGGAAAGTCCGTGCGCCGGCCTTCGATGTGCTGGTCGATGTTAGCCGCGGCGAGCGAGGCCACCGTCGGGAAGGTCCGCTTCAGCGTATCGCGCAGCGTGCGGCCGAGCTGCGGGATCCGCGTGAGGTCGTCCCGCGCGTCCACGTCGGCCTTGCAGACGGAATACCAGCGGCACAGCTTGCATTCGGCCGCCCTGACCGAGAGCGTCTCGACCGTATCGTCCACGATGTCGCGGGCATGTTCCAGGGCCTGGTCGTAGCTGTCGACGAGAGACCCCTTCGCTCCGCCGAGGTCGACGTCGAGGGCGAACTCTAGGGTTTCCCCGTTACCGTCGATGATGAAGCCGTAGGGACGAGACAGCCGATCCACGCGCTCCAGGATGTCGGCGTAGAGGCACACCTGCAGCGCGTAGCGGAGCCGCGGCACGCCGGCCCTGCCGTCCTCGCCGGCCCCGAGCTTGATGTCGCCCGCGATGTATCCGTCCCCGTCGCGGCGCAGGAGGTCCGGCCGGCCGAGCAGGTCGGCCTCCGCGATCTCGGCTCCAACGATGAGGGGTGCCTGCGCGTCCATGGCGATCTGCGTCAGCGCCTGTCTGCTCTCGGGCTTCGCATAGCGCAGGTCGACCGCGCCGGGCGAGGCCGCGAGCAGATCCGCGAGGATCGCCGTCTCATGCTCGACACCCCCTTCCCACAGGAGCTCGACGAACTCGTTGACCTCGTCGCGGGCTTCGGGATCGCCGTGAAGGTCGAGCGCGACCCGGTGGTCGCAGCGGATGAGGTCGTGCAGCATCGACCCGGTGATGAGGCGTCTGTTCATGCCGCCCATATGCCACGCTATAAACAAACAGTCAATATACCGGGGAATTATATACCGTGGACGTGGGAGGTGACCCGTGTGCATCTGTCCCGATGGCTTCGAGTGTCCAGATCAAGTTCGGGGAACGCGTCCGCGCGCTGCGGATCGCCGCGGAGTTCTCGCAGGAGGATTTCGCGGCCGCGGCCAACATCGACAGGGCGACGTATGGCAAGTTGGAGCGGGGTCTGATCAATCCCTCGCTTCTCACCCTCGCCCGCGTCGCCGTGGCGCTGGAGATGTCGCTCGCCGAGCTGATGGAGGGCGTGCCGCTCGACCCAGCCGAGATAAGGGAGCTGCCGCGATCGGCCCGGGGACCGGCGCCCATGGGCTCGCGGGCAAGCTAGCAGACCCGATCGGTCACTGATCGAAGGGCGGTTTCCTCGACGACGCCGCCGTCCCGTCTAATCGGCGACGAGCCGGCGCCTTGAGACAAGGCAGGGCCTACTGCTTCCAAGCGATCCGGACGCTTGGTCGGCTCACGCCGAGATCTGTAGCCTCGCCATGTCGGCGATCGAGTGCAGGACGGCCGGTGCCAACGGCCCCACGAGACTGAACCCGAGACCATCGCGCGACCAGCTGATGCTGGAGATCGGACCGCTCGTCCTCCGCGTCATCGACGTGTTCTGGTCGATCGCCATGTTCCGGCTGAGCAGCACCAGGCGCACGCCCCGACCGTTGTCGAACATGTACAGCGCGGCAGGCCCGTGCGGGGTCGGGATCACCCGTCCGCCGATGAACTGGAAGCCGGACGGCGACAGGTCGGGAACCGAGACCTGTCGTTCCAGGCGACGCGACGCCCAGGTGACGAGTTGCGAGCGGTCCGAGGCCTGGATCTCCACGGGGCGGCCGAGATCGGGCGCGTAGACCGCGTAGCTGTCGGCGGCCTCGAGCGCGAGCGATGCGATGCCCGCCTTCGGCAACTGCTCCGGACGATGCAGCGACCATCCGCCCGCGCCCCCGATGAGGAGCAGGAGCGCGGCGGCTCCGGCCTGCCAGCCGGCTCGGAAGCGCGATCCCCTGGAGCCGGCTCGGTCCGCCACCAGGCGCGCGATGTTCAGCTCCGGCGGCACGGGTTCTTCGGCGACCGGCTGCAGGGCTTGGCGCAGCGCCGCGCGCTGGTCTCGATAGGCGTTGATGCGATCGGCGACGTCCGGATGTTCGGCCAGATAGGAGACGATCTCGTCGCTGCGCTGGCCGTCCAGCGCGCCATCGACATACGCCTGGAGCTCGTCTTCCGTGATGGGCCGCGCGGTCATACTACGCTCCGTAGGTGCGGGACGGCGTTGGCGCGCCGTTCCCCGTTCAAGTCGACACGCAGTCTCTCCCGCGCACGCGACAGGCGCGACATAACGGTTCCGATCGGTATATCGAGCGTCCGCGCGGCCTCGGCGTATGACAGGTCCTCGACCGAGACCAGCAGGATGACGGACCGCTGATCGACGGGCAGCCTGTCCACGGCCGCCAGGATGTCATGACTGTGGAGGTTGCTCTCCTGTCCGGCCGGGCTGCTCATCGCGGACTCGTCCGCGTCCTCCATCGGCACGTGCCCTCCGCGGCGGTTGGCCTGCTTGAGCCGGTTGACGGCGAGGTTGTGGAGGATCGTGAACATCCAGGTTCGGACGTTCCCGTCGACCCGCCGTTGCTGCCAGCCGCCGATCGCCCGCTCGAGGCAATCCTGCACGAGGTCGTCAGCGGATGCCGGGTCTCGCAGGAGGGCGCGCGCGTACCGGCGCAAGCCCGGTATCAGCGGCTCGACCAGAAGCATCATGTCGCGCATCGCGGCACCTCATTTCCGCTGTATCTGGACTGGCGCCGCGGGAGCCACGGAGTCGCCCGCGGGCACGATTACCAGGAAACGCTGTTCGGCCGTCCCGCCGTCGTTTGCGACCAGCTGGCGAATGGGCCCGACGGCGTTGACGATGGCCGACCCGGCGGGATTGGTCATGAAGCGGGCCAGCGGCTCGAGCGCTCCCGATCCATCGGGCCTTTTCGAGAGCGCGAGCATGTAGGGCTGCTTCGGGGAGAGCCCGCTGACCGCAGCCTGCAGCACCTGCGTCAGTCCCTGGTCGAACAAGGTGACGTTCGTCGGTCCGGCGCCGCTCGTCGCTCCGGGCGCACCGAGGGTCAGGTGCGTTGAATTGCCGGCTAAGCCCAGAGGTTGGAGACCTCCGGCGCCGTCACCGCGGACCACTGCGTTCGTGACGTAGCCGATGGCCTGCGGAGCCTGGCCGACCGGGACGTTCGCGACGACGCGGTTCGACTTGGTGTCGATCGCCGCCAGGGCGTCGCCGTTCTCCAGGCCGACGTAGATCCGGGTGCCGTCACCCGATGGCCAGATGCCGTGCGGCAGCTTCCCGACGGGGATGGTGGCGATCTCGGAATAGTCGTCCGTCCTGAAGACCTTAATGGCGTTGAGAGCGCCGACCGTGACATACGCGAACTGTCCGTTGGCAGTGCGCGCGAAGTTAACGTGGTTCGTGATCGGGCCAGTGTCGATAACCTTGAGGATCTGGAACGGTGGCTTCGCGGAGAAGGCGACCGTCTTGCCGATGTCCTTCAGCGTGAACCAGACCTGCTTGCCGTCCGGTGACGCGGCGATGTTCGGGCAGAAGGCGCTGGGTTGGACGACGCGGCCGACGATCTCGTGACGTGCGACATCGAAGATCACCAGCTCCGGATTGAACGACGAGCAGACGTAGCCGTATTTCCCGTCCGGCGAGAACGTCGTCATGCCCGGCCCGCCAGGCGTCTTCAGTCTGGTCTTCTCGGCGAAGGTGACCGGGTCGATGACGGAGATGTAGTCCTCGCCGCGGACCGTGACCCACAGTTCCCTGCCGTCGGGGGTGTAGAACGCCTCGTGGGGGGAGCGGCCGATGTAGGTGGTGTGCTTCACCGCGTTCGTCGCCGTATCGATGAACGTGACCGAGTTGGAGCCGATGGACACCACCGCCAGCGTCTTGCCGTCCGGCGAGAAACCGAGGCCGTGGACGAGTACCTGACCCTTGTAGAGCGGGCTGAGGTTCGCGGGCTGCGGCTCCCCGAGGCGGATGACGCCGATCAGCTTGTTGTCCACGGGATCGGTGACGGACACCGTGTTGGAGAACTGCTCGGCCGCGTAGATGCGGTCGCGGTGACTGATCTTCACGTCGTCAGCGCCCCACGGCGCCTGCTGCGCGAAGGCCGGAACCGGGGAGACTGTCAGCAGGAGGGAGGCGAGCGCGGCGGATCGGTTCATTTGGCAACTTTCGGTTCGGCGCCGGCATGGCGATGGGTTTCCATGCCCGCGCCCCTTGGGGGGTGGGGGCGCGTGGGCGCGGACATGGAAGGGGGAAGCGGCAGGCCGGCCGCGAGGCGCATGGCCGCGATCTCCTGCTGCTGTTCGATGATGATGCCTTGAGCGATCCGCTTGAGGCGCTCGTCGGTGCCGTGGCGCAGGAATGCCACGGCCATATCGATCGCGCCCTGATGGTGGGGGATCATCATCGCCGCAAAGTCGCGGTCGATGTTTCCGGTAGGCTTGACGTGCATGTCCGCCATCATCTTGGCCATGGCGGCGTCGTTCTCACGGTTAAACTCGTCACCCGCGACGGCGTCCTGCTGTTCGGCAACACTCTGGGATAGAGATGGACTGGGGACCGAGGCCATGATCGTAAGCAGTGACAGCATGAGGATCCGACTGCTGCGGTTAGTCCTCGAGCAGCGCGGGAATGGATGCTTTCTTTCGGTCATGTCGCTGTAGACAACCCTCCGCCGCCGTTATTCCCCAAGCATCCGCACCGGCTGAAAATTTCCCCGTCGGGACCGGAAGCTGGGCCGGCCAACGCCTGCCTCGCTGATCCGTGTCGCGGCAGCGAGCGCGGACGGACATGGCGTTGAGGGCTGAAGCTGCACCCAGACTGGCCAGCCAGCTTCGGAGCGGGCCGGCTGGACGGTCAGCCGTCGGTCGTCATCTCGGCCATCATGCGGTTGGCCTCGTCCAGCGGCATGCTCCGCACGACGTGGTAAAGTCTGAGGCGCCCCTGCAGCGCACGTGCTTGTCGAACTACGATGCCCGCGTTCCTGAACGCGGGATGGTCGACGAACGCGGTCATCGGGCGTCGCTTGGCGCTCAGCGCCAGCGTCTTGGGATACTCGCCCTCGAGCGTTAGCTGCCCCGACGCATAGTCTCCGCCCTTGAACTCGATGGTCGCGTCCAGAACGCCCTCGACCAGCGTGAGCGTCTCACGGGTGGTGGCGGTGCGGTGGAGGAGGCCATTGTGATCTCCGGCCAACCGGCAGACCCGTAGGTAGTTGAGCACCTGGCCGGGTTCCATGCACCGCGCCTTCATGAGTCCGAGCGCCACTTCAGTGATGAGCCCGGGACTCCCCGTCGCGTCGAGCCTCGCGCGGGTCGCGGCGCGGCGACGCTGCGTTTCTGCGTGGAACCCGAGGTAGCGCTCGATGTCTGCTTCCGAGCTCGTCAGCCTTTGACCAAGGATGGGACGGAGATCCTGATCGAGCATCACGGCGATCATCTCGTAGGTCTGTCCGAACGGCGCGACGTGGCGCGGGTTGAAGTTCCAGGGCATCACTCGGAACCACAGCGGCGTCACGTTCGCCAGTTGCGCCCGGTCCTGGAAGGCGTTGCGGAGTTGAAGTTCGCGCGCGACGTGCCCACTCCGGTCGGCATGCGCTCTCGTTATCGCGTCCATCATCCCCGTCGCCACGTCGAGCGAAGTGAGTTTGGGGTAGCTCGACAGGAGGTCGGCGTTCAATCCGAGGGGAAGGATGAACTCGCCGAAGTCGATGTCGATCAAGAGTGTCGAGCATCTGTATGGATCGTACCCGTCCCGACGAACGCTCTTGTGGTCCGGCAACTTCGCGACCGGTATGCCGCGAGCCGAGATGCCCGCACGCAGGACATCGACGATGTGGCGGGCCGCCTCCGCCGATACCACCTCGTAGCGAGGCTCGTCGTCAGAAAGTCCGGGATAGCAATCGGACCGTGCCAGCCGGATGTCTGAACGGCCGCTCCACTCGTGACCGATCCAGCGAACTCCGCCATTCTCCGCGGTGGCGCGCCACCCATGGCTCCTCGCCACGCGGCGGGCTGCGGTAGCGCCGAGCCGCCACCACGAGGGGTGGAGTGGCTTCGCGGCGTCGGGCGACTGGTTGGTGGTGATCTTGGCCATGTCCATTCTACGGTCCGCTTGAGTGCGCTCGGACGCGGTCTGCCGTTGTGGACGGAGGCCGCAGCCATGGTCTTTGCGGGGATGACCGCCTAGATGCCCGTCTTCCCGACCAGCTTCGCGACATGCTGCTCGCCACGTTGGATGAGTTCGACTGCCGCCTCCCTGTCGAGGGAGGAGATGTTGAGCGTCCCGACGTTGCCGATCGTGGTGGAGTTCAGTCCGAGCGATACGCCCCATGCAGCGAGCATGTGGACGAGCCTGGGCCGCCCGGGTTCGGTCCCGATGAATCTCTTCCAGCTGTCGATGGGTGCAGGCGCCTCAAGATAGTCGAGCATGGCCTGTAGGCGGGCAGCACGCCGGTGATGCAGCGTGGGGCCGGGCTCGACCGCAAGAAGTGCGCGGGCGCGGTCGAAATACGGTCCGGTGCCGAAGAAGTCGCTTTCCTTGCGTCTCGGCAGCCTCTCCGGATCTCCCTCCCTGAGTGCTTCCCACCCGAACGTGCTTTCGAGCTCGGCGAACGCCGGCGCGAGTTCGGCGCCCTGACCCGAGGTGTCGGCGGCGGCGACGAGTGCGTCGACGATCGGCCCGCAATCGAGCATGATATGGGGAGCACCTGGCTTCCCCTCGGAAGCGACCGACGCCCAGGATCCCCCCACAGGAGTTTCCCCGATGGCATCGACATAAATGCGCACTGTGGGCGAGCGCTCGCGACTGCCATCCACGGCGGCGTGCGAACGGTCATCCCATTCCGTGATGCATGCCCTTGCGATCTCCGGCCAGTTTGCCACCACGATGTCGACGGCGTGGCCTTGAGGTAGCGAAAGGGAGTTCAGTTCGTATGTCGCGCAGATCGCGAGGACCCGGGTCAGGTCGTAGCTGACGCGGTTCCCGGTGTCCGTCAGCAAGCCGTCGTTCGCGAACTTCGGGCGCAGCTTGCGGAAGCGACTCACGATGGTGTTCGTGCTGGCGCCGGTCAGTTCGACGAGGAGGGTTTCGAGCGCGCCATACCGCAACGCGAACGGCTTGTGGTGGTCGTCGCGCGCCTTCGTCATTCGTGGTCCTCGCCAGATTCGTCAGTATTCGCAGGTTGAGAGGTAGCGACGCCCACGCCTCCACACCTCCAGGTCGGATTCGAGGTAGTAGATACCCTTCCGCTTCCATCGCCGATTGAACGGCGGGCCGTCGCTTCCGCGAAGTTTGATGAGGTAGCCCTCGCTGCAGCCGAGGAACTCCGCCGCCTCTCGCGTCGTGTACTCGCGATCAGCGGAGGCGCTCGTCGCACGTTCCAGGCAACCATTCGTCTCCATCCGCGCATCTAATACCCTGTAGGATACAAAGTCAAGGTTGTATCCTACAGGGTATTAGCTAGCCCTCGTGGTCGCGCCGTGGCCGCCGCCGGCGACGCGTCCGCGTCCGCCGGGCGGGGTCGAGCGCCCGGACGCCTTCGATGTCCCCTGCGCGGAAGCAGGCGACTGCCTTCTCGATGAGCTCGCCCCAACGCGCCAGCGCCTCGGCCTTCTCGTTATAGTATTCGTGGACGTGGTAGACGGGGGCGACGCCGGAGAGCGTCTTGCCGAACGCGTGGTTCAGGATCGCCTCGGAGTGAGCGAGGTCGATGCCGAGCCCTTGGCAACCGGTCGCCAGCGATCGCCTCAGGTCGTGGATCACCCAGCCCGGTATTCCGTCGGGGGTCAATTCACGCGCGACCGGATTCGCGAGCAGAAGCCGCTCGATCTCCTCGCCGATCTCGACCTTGAGCTTGCTGAAGCCGCTGATGCCGACCTTGCCGTTGGTCGTGAACACCGGTCCCTTGCGTTTGGCGGGATCGGGCTGGATGTCCTCGAGGATCTCAATGGCCTGCTCCGACATCGGCACGAGGTGGTCGCGATCGGCCTTCGTGCGGTCCTTCGGCAGGAACCAGTCGCCGGCTTCGAAGTCGAACTCGTGCCATGGTGCGTTCGCGCCTTCGCGCAGCCGCTGTCCGATGAGGATGAGGAACCGGTAGAAGGAGCGGAACGGTTCGGACAACCCGTCGAGCGCCACCCACAGCACGACGAGCTCGGGGAGCGAGAGCACGCGGGTCCGGCTTGGCTCGGGAAAGGGACGCTTCACACCGTCCATCGGCGTGCGGTCGAGCTCGCCCCGCTCGTCCTTGAGCCAGTTGAAGATCTGTCTGGCCCACTTGTGGGCCTTGTTCGCCGCCGACCCGCTGCGGTCGCCGATCGCATCCAGCGCGTCGGTGACGTCCCTCTTGGTGATCTCGTCGATCGTCTTGTCCGCGAAGGCCGGCTTGAGATCCCGGTCGAGTACGCCGCGGATGTCCTTCTGACTCCGCAGGCCATCCCGTTCAACGTGCTTGCGGAACCAATCCTCCGCCATCACCCCGAACATGCGTTTCTCGCGCTCGCCGGCATCGGCCTGGCTCTGCCGTCTCTCTGCCTCCCGTTCGGCGACGGGGTCGTGCCCCGAACGGACCTGCATCAGGAGTTCCACCGCGCGACGGCGCGCTTGGTCTGGGGTCCAGGGTGAGCCGTGCTGTCCGATCGTGACCTCTCGGATCGGCGTGTCGCGTCCGCCCATCCGATACCTGAGTAGGTAGGTGCGCGTGCCGCTGGCCGTGATGCGTATGCCGAAGCCCTTGACCTCGCTGTCCCACAGCATCGTCCTCTGGCCTTTCGGCGGCAGCGGCTCATCATCCACGATTGACTTCTTAAGACGTGTGGTGGACCGGTTCCTCCGGTCCGCGCTGCTCTTCTCGGCCACGAGTTTTCCTTGCTGAAGGCGTGGCGGGATGGCCATCACCGAGCCATCACGGGAAGGTAAGGTGCAACCTCCTCTGATTAGCTACGATGGGGAATAACCCAGTCTGAGCAGCAGGTTACATCCCCGCTGAACCGCTGTGATGAGCTATGATGAGCTACGAATATGAGTGATTATAAACATAGCGATTCTTGGTAAGGCTGAGGTCGTGAGTTCAATCCTCACCGGCAGCACCATTCTTCTCTCGATCTCCTGATACCGAAGCCGCTGACGCGAGCGCGGGAGAGGGGGCACTCGTCCACGACCTGTCCGGAGGAGCGCGCCGAGACCCGGCCCGACCTCGTCGACCTGCCCGTCACGCCGGCTCGGATACGATCGAGGTAGCGACGCACGTCCCTGTTCGCTGACGCCGGGTCGATCCGACGTGGAGAGGATCATTCTGGGGACCGCATGTCGAGCTAGCACAGATGGACTAGCCGACTCGCGCGACTGGTGCGGTCGCTCGATCCTGTCACCTTCTCACCGACGGAGTCGCGAAGGCGATCCGGCGAATTCGAGGAGACGGCTGATGCTCGACAGGACTACCAGCTACGGCGACATGGAGGACGAGGATTTCGACCTCGGCGAGTCGCCCATCGGCTTCATGAACGCGGAGGGCGAGGATTACTCGTCCGGCGAGTTCGAGTTCGAGGACGAGGTATCGTCGCCGCTTGGCTATGACGGCTACGACAATGAATTCGAATTCGAGTTCGAAGGCGGGGGCTCCTACGGCGAGTTCGAGTTCGAGTCCGAGTTCGAAGGCGACGAGTTTTTCGGCTCGCTGTGGAAGGCGGCGAAGAAGGCCGCCTCCGTCGTCGCCCCGCTCGCCAAGAAGTTCGCACCCCAGATCGGTGGGCTGATCGGCGGCGCGCTCGGTGGACCGGCTGGTGCCGCGATCGGCGGCAAGCTCGGCGGCTTCGTCCAGAAGATGGAGTCGGAGGACGAGGGCGAGACCGAGGACGAGATGAACGCCGGCATGGTGGTGCCCGAGACCGAGGACCAGCTGTCCGAGGCGGTCGCGCACGCGGCGTCGCGGGGCGGCCCATCGGACGCGCAATCGCTCGGTTCCCAGGTGACGATCTTCGTCGGCGGCCGCGCGCCGCTCCCGGTCAAGACGGTGTTGCCGGTCCTCAGCCAGGCGAGCGGCAACGTCGCGCGCGCACTGGTCCAAAATCGCGACCCGCGCGCGCGCGCGCTGATCCGGACGTTGCCCGCGATCCAGCGCCGTACGGTCGCGACGCTGATCCAGAAGGCGCGGAGCGGCAAGCCGGTCACGCCGAAGGTTGCGGTCAGGGTCATGGCCAAACACGCCACGCGCACGCTCTCCAGCCCGAGCGCGATCACCAAGGCGCTCGCCACCAACGCGGCCAAGAGGCGCTCGCTCGACCGCCGCGCGATCGGCCGCTCCGAGCGGTTCTACTGAGCCGGAAAGCGATGGGAGGAGGCGCCGATCATGACTGACATTTATCGCGGCAACGCACCGCCTCCTCCTCCCCCGCCGGTTAACGCCGCTACGGTCGCGGCCAACATCACGGAGGTTCTCGCGCGCGCGAACGGCCGGATGCCCGAGCGGCCGCTCAGCAGCTACGGGCAAGAGGCGGCCAAGCAACTGGCCGTCGAACTGGCCCTGGTCAGTCTTTTCGGAAAGGACGACCTGCCCGCGATCACCACGCAGGCCCGTGAGATCGTGCGGCAGCACGGGGCTCGGCTGGCTTGGCGTACACCGGGCCGTCTCCCGGCGCGCAAGCCGCGTCCCGCGCGCAAATCCAAGCCGAACCGAGAGGACGAACAACCGGAAGCGATCGGCGAACTTGACCAGATGGCGAGCGATCCGCGGCGTGGTGGTCGACCCTCGAGGACGCAGGTCCGGACCGGAGTGCGCGACGCGCACCAAGTGAAGACCCGGGCGGACCAGAGCCGCGCCAAGCACGACGCGCGGCAGGCACGCCGTCAGCGCGCGCTGGTCGCGATCCAGGGTCAGATCCGGCCGTTCATCGTCATTCCGCCGCAGTTCGACTTGCCGGCGGAGATCAACAACAAGATTCTCCAATACGCCACCTCGGCGATCGGCCAGGTGATCATCGGCGCTTTCGAGAAGGGCTCCGATCCGCGCAAGGCGATGAATGCCACGGTGATCGAGGGCGCGTTGCGCGCGCTGAACGATCAGCTGGGCGGGCGCATCCCTGCCGCTGCGATCAAGGTGATCGCCCAGGGATCGGCGGCATTAATCGCGCAGAACGACGTGATAAGCACCGTCATTGCGCTCAAGGCAGTGGTCGACATGGTCCGGTCGGTCGAAGGCAAAGGCAAGAGCGATCGCTTCGACGATGAGTCGGAGAGCGGCTGGGCCGTCGCCGCCCGCCGGTTGCAGGGAGCGGCGCCGCCGCTGCGATCGGCGCCGTCCGCGTCCTCGAGCCGGACGGCCCCTCCCGTCGGCCGTCCCGCCATCCCCCGGGTCGAGATGCGGCGGCAACTCGCGCGCGTGGCGGCTCCGGCCTTCGCCGCGGCGATCGACAAGGCGGTCAGCCCGGAAATGGTGATGCGCTTCGCCCAAGCGCACCCGGCCGGGTTCGACGTGGCCAAGCTCCGCCACGCCTATGTCGTCACCGCCGCCCGGCATTTCGCGGCCGAGTTCGTGCGGACCATCGGGTCCGCGCCCGCGGGCACGTCGGCCAATCTCGCGCTCGGCGCGATCATCGCCACCGCCCTGGCCGAGGCCGGCAAGCAGTTCGCGCTGATCCCGACCGCGGCGACGCCGGCCATGTCGGTGCTGATCCACAAAGTGCTGCAGCCGCGCCTGCCGGTTCTTGCAAGGATCGCCGAGATGATCGCCCCTCCGGCAAAGCCTCACGCGCCGGCCGCAAGCCCCTTCCAGACCGGAAAGCTGGCGCGGTGAGCGCGCTGACGCTGCTCGATCGGCTCGCGGACGCCCCCGCCTCGGCGCCGGCCGCGGCGCAGCCGGCGCAGACCGGGCCGTCGTCGCTCCCCTATTTCGCCTATCGCACCGCCGTGAACGCCGCCCGCTACCTTTCGGGGCTGCGCCCGTTCGAGGTGGGCGAGTTCGGGAATGGTGCCAACGCCCCGAGCCGGGCGCACCTCGACGCGGTCAACGCGCTGATCCGCGACAGCCGCCGGCGCCAGCTCGGCAACGAGCGTCGCCTCGCCGCTGCCGCGCGCGACGTCGGCTCAGCCTCCGATCGAGGCCGTGCGCTTCTTCTCCACCTCAAGGAGGTTGGTGAGGGCGAGGCGCGCGCGACCGAGCAGATCTGGGAGTTCTACCTCAACCTGTTCGGTCAGCGGCAGGGCCCGTTCGGCGCCTGGCTCGGAGCGCTCGATCGTATCGCGCTCGATTGCTACCAGGCCGCGTATCTGGGGCTCGGCAAGGCACGCTCGATCCCGTCGCCCGCGCCGTTCAGCTACATGGAAGCCGGGTTCGGCCCCGCGACCTTCCGCCGCGGCGTGAAGCTCGGCAAGCTCGGACAGCGGCTGAACCCGTTTCCGCTCGTCAAGGTGCCGTATCACCGCCTGCTCAACCCCTGGTCGCTTGGCGCCGTCCCGCACGAGGTGGCGCACAACCTCCAGAACGATCTCGGGCTGTGGAACATCATTCCCCGCCGGATCGCCGCCGCCTTCGAGCGCGCGCGGCTACCCGATCAGAACGCCGCGGTGTGGCAGCGCTGGCACAAGGAGACCTATGCCGATCTCGCCGGATCGTTGCTGATCGGGCCGGCCTATGTCGGCTCACTAATGGACGTGGTCGGGCGGTCGCGAGAGGCGACGGCGGCGTGGAACGACGAAGCGGTCCATCCCACTCCCATCATCCGTGTGCCGCTGAACATCCGGCTGATCGAGCGGATCGGCTTCGGCGGCGACGCAGCCGCGTTCCGCCAGGCCTGGGATGCGCTGTATCCGGCGAGCGCCTGGGCGCGCGTGCCGAGCTGGATGAGAGCCAGACTATCCGAGCAGATCGACGCGGTGCTGGACGCAATCTGTTTCGAGCCGTGCGACGAATACGGCGGGCGCGCGCTCCATCAAGTGATGCGGTTCGAGCCCAAGCATGCGGCGCTGGTGCGCGAGGCCGCGGACCGGTTGCAGTCAGGCACCGACACCGGCGTGTTGCCGGAGCGCTTCCTCATCGCCGCCGCGCGTCAGGCGCTGGTGCAGGCCAAAACCGCACCCTCCGTCATTCACCGCAACTTCTACGATGCGCTGAGCCGCTGCTGAGGTCCGCCATGCCCGTTCAGGTCGAAAACCCTCCCGATCCATCCGCCAACGTGCTGCTGGCCGAGCAGGTCAACGCAGCGCACGACCATCTCGATTCGCTGACGAAGCTCCTTGGCAAGCTGCGCAAGCGCGACGCCGAGCTGGCCGAGCGGCAATGGGCATTGTCGCTGCGCGAGGGTGCCGAGCAGGCCCGGGCACGTGTCGTCGCGTTGCGCGAAGCGTTGCCGGTCGAGAGCCCCGGGGACGCGATCGGCGACCTGCTCGCGCTCGCCCAACATCTTCGCGAGCGGGTCTGGTCGGTGGCGACGTGCGAGGACATCGGGGCCGAGCGCGGCGAGGCCGGTGAGCGGCCGGGCGCCGCCCTGATGACCGAGGTCGAGCAGCACGCCGACCACGGCCAGCAGCTCGTCGACCGCATCGGCCAGCTCGCGATCGACCTGACCCAAGCCTTTCCAGACAGGAGCACGCCCATGTCCAAGACCGCACCTGACCAGGCCAACGTCGGCGCGGGAACGGCCGCGGCGGTCGATCCGATCCAGCCCGAGTTCCTTTACGACATGCTGAGCACGCTCAGCGCGGGTCGTGCCGCGGCTCCCGCGTCAAGCCCCCGTGAGGCCGCCGTCGGCGCGCGCTTGCGCCAGACGCTCGATGCGCTCGGCCTTCCGCACGACGGCAGCGCCCTTGGTCATGCGGGCCGCGAACGGGAGGCGCGCGAGCTGCTCATCGACTCGCTTCGGCGCAATTTCGCCTCACGCGACCAAGAGGGCGTCCGCAGCTACTACCGGGTCGACCGGCTCGCCTCCGTGCCGACCCAGCACGACTCCGCGTCGACTCTGCCGGGCCTGCGCGGGCTCGGGCTCTGCCAGGCGGAGACGCTGCGCTTCCGCGCCGAACTCGTCCTGCGGCTCGTCGACGAACTGCCGCAGATGCTGCCCTATCAGCCGCGGCTCACGTCGTTCAACGCCGAGCAACTGCGCGATCGCATCAAGGCGTTGCTGGATGAGCTGGTGACGCTGATGGCGGCGCCGCTCGGCCCGACCGAGCAACAGGCGCAGGGCCGCTTCCGCCGCCTGCTGCTCACCGTCGCCGACTGGCTCGAGGGCGGGCAGGTGCTACGCGAGACCGGACTGCGCCACGCTGCCGCATCGCAAGATCCGCTGGTCGAGCTGCGCCGGATCCGCCCGCGCCTGCGCCGCGGCGAGGCGATGTCGCCCGTCGCCGGCCAGGAGATCGCAACCCGCGTCGAGGCGCTGTTCGAGGTGCTGGAGCAGATCGGTGCCGTCGTGTTCGACGTCGAAGCGCGCGATACCGGCCGCGAGGCCGCCCAGATCGAGCAGATGCTGACGCTTCTCGGCGCCAGCGCAAACGCGCTCCAGGCCGAGCTGGCGACCCTCGGCAGCAGCCCGGACGAGCAGGAAGTCGCCTATTTCGGCGGCACCGGGCACGAGGTCTCGGTCGGTCAGTTCGCGCGTTGGGCGTCGGACCTGTCCGCCTCCTTCGCGAGCGGCGACGACCTCGCCGCCACGCTGCGGCGAGACGAACTGCGCGTGCTCGGGTTCGAGCTCGACGGTCTCGCCGACATGGCGGCCAAGCTTGATCACGAGACGACCGGCCCCGCGCTTCTCCGCCTGGTCGGCGCGCGCCGGCAAGTGAAGGAACTCGCCACCCTGATCGCCGAAGCGCGCGAGCGGGTACGCCAATTGATCGACGCCCCGGACGACATCTCGAGCGCCGCCTGACCCTTTCTGACGAGGACCGATGACATGGCCGATCCCACCAGCACTCCCCCGAACGCCGGCGACGTCAACGACCTGATCGCGCGCCTTCAACAGGCGCGCGCGGTGATCATCGAGAACGCCCGCGACGATCTGCTCGCCCACCCGCAGCAGGCGGACATCATCAACCGCTACATCGACGAGGTCGAAAATCTGCTGATCGGGCCGGTCGCGCGCACTCCCGGCATGCCCGCCGACGACCGCGGCGTCGCCTCGTTGATCGGGCTTGGCGACCATGTCGCGACCGTCGTCGGCGAGGCGCCGCCGCAAGGGCTGGTGCCGACATACGACAACCAAATCAATCGAGAGCGGCTCGTCGCGGTCGGCGACCTCTACTACATTTACCAGCACGAGCGCGCCGGCGTGTTCCGCGCGATCTTGAAGCTCCAGCAGCTGTTTCAGTCCGGCGAGATCCGGCTCTCGGACGGGCCCGGCGCGATGGCGCTCTACCAGTTCGACCGCAAGCGGGTGCTCCGCTACACGCAGCGCGAGCGGCGATCGGTGTACCGCAAGGTGTTCGGCTATACCGACGAAGCGCCCCCGTCCGGCGCGGAGGCGAACACCGCCTTCCACACTCTGCTCAGCAACTTCTGTCAGCACGTCTCGCGCTTCTTCGAGGACAAGCGAGTGTCGGAAGTGCTGCGACCGGATGGCGGGCGCGAGACGTTCGGGTCGATGGCGGTGGTGCGCCGCTCCGGCCTGGATCTTCGTCACAACCTGAAGCAGGTTTCCTACGGCAACGTCGCGGTGCTCCGCGCCGAGGTGTCGGTGCTCCTCCAGGAGGCGTTCGACATCCTGGGCTCCTCTGACGTGATCAATCTGTTCGGCGCCGACAATGCCTGGGACGTCCTGGAGGAGGTCATCAAGCGCTACATGCACGAGATCCCGCTCAGCTCGCAGCGCAGCCGCATGGCCGGCGCCGGCCGTGCGATCCTGCGCTGGCTCGCCCAAGACTATCTGCTCACCCAGGTCCGAACCGATTTCGAGGCATTGCTTGAAGCCATCGTGGATGCGTGCGAGGATTGGTTGACCAGTGCCGAGTCGATCGGGCTGCGCAAGGTTCCCGGCAGACGGAACGACAATGTGGTCGCGTTCACGCCAGCAGCGCGAGCTGTTTGAGGCGAGTAATGCGGGGAGGGCCACCCATTTCGTCGATTGTTCCTCAGCGACGCTTCTGGTTGGGTGCGACAGCGCCACCTGAAATGCTGCCGGTCAACCCGGCCGACGACCTGCTCTCCGAGCGTGAGCATCAGGTGGCGGAACTGGTCTCGCGCGGCTTGTCGAACAAGGAGATCGCGCTGGAGCTGGAGATCAGCCCCTGGACCGTATCGGCGCATCTCCGCCGCGTCTTCACCAAGCTCGGCATCACCCGGCGCATGGAGCTTTGCCTGCTGCTGCGCGCCTCTGCCGGCGTCCCGCTCTGGACCCGTCCAGAGGATGGTGACGAACGGGCCTAGCCGCGCGGTCGTTCGCTGATTCGCTCGTGCCGGCCGGGCGGTCGATCACACCTTCCACTTTCGCGATCGAGGTCAGCAGGTTAACGGCGCTGCATGGACCAGACCGAGCAGACCGTCCGCGAGCGAGAGGGATCGGATCAGGCGCGCGCGGACGAGCAGCGCATCGCGACCGAGATCGTCGGCCTCGACCGCCACACCGATCCGTTCGTCGCGGCGGTGCACGCGACGCGCATGCCGATGATCATCACCAATCCGCGGTTGCCCGACAATCCGGTGGTGTTCGCCAACGATTCGTTCTGCCGGCTCACCGGCTACCGTCGCGACGAGATCGTGGGCCGCAACTGCCGCTTCCTCCAGGGCGCGCAAACCGATCCGGCCACCGTGCGCCGGATCCACGACGCGGTGGAACGGGTCGAACCCCTCGAGATCGACATCCGCAACCACCGCAAGAACGGCGAGCCGTTCTGGAACCGGCTGCTGATGGCGCCCGTCTATGATGCGGATGGGCAGCTCGCCTATTTCTTCGCGAGCCAGGTCGACGTCACGATCGAACGCGAGCGCATGGCCGGCCTCGAGAGCGACAATGCCGCGCTTCTCGCCGAACTCACGACACGCCTGCGCGTCCAGCAGGAGCGTGAGCGTGAGCTGGATTTCGCCCTCAAGGCCGGTCGGTTCGGGACCTGGAGCCTCGATCTTCAGACTCGGACGCTGACCTCGTCGGACCAGTGCAAGGCGCTGTTCGGCCGCCCTCCCGAGGCACCGTTCACCTTCGAGGATCGGCTAAACGCGATCGTCGAGGACGATCGCGAGCGTACCCGCGAGCTGCTCGAGCGGACGATCAGCGAAGGCGTCGACTACGAAGTCGAATACCGCATCCGAACGCCCGACGGGGCGGTGCGTTGGCTCGCGACGCGCGGACAATCCTTCTTCGACGCCGAGGGTCAGCCGCTGCGGCTTGCAGGCGTCTCGCTCGACATCACCGCGGTGAAACGTGCGGAACGACGCCGGCTCGCGCTCGCCGAGCTCGCCGACACGCTCCGCGACCTCGATGACACCGCCGACATCTCCTACGTCGCGGCCGAGGTGATCGGGCGGACGCTCGATGTCAGCCGCGCGGGTTACGGAATCGTTGATCGGCAGGCCGAAACGATCACGATCGAGCGTGACTGGAACGCCCCGGGCGTCAACACGATCGCCGGTACGCTGGCGTTTCGGGACTACGGCTCGTACATCGACGATATCAAGCGCGGCGAGGCGGCGGTCGTCGAGGATGCGCGAACGGACCCCCGCACGGCGGCGACCGCGGCGGCGCTGGAGGCGATCTCGGCGCGCTCGTTCATCAACATGCCGCTGGTCGAGCAGGGCGCGACCGTCGCGCTGCTCTTCGTCAACCACGACGCGCCGCGCACGTGGGCGCCGGAGGACATGGACTTCCTGCGCGAGGTCGCCGAGCGGACCCGCGCCGCGACCGAACGCCGCCGGGTCGAGCGCGAGCTGGCCGACCTCGCCGCCTCCCTCGAACAGCAGGTCGCCGATCGGACCGCGGAGCTGATGACCGCCGAGGAGTCGCTGCGCCAATCGCAGAAGATGGAGGCGGTGGGACAGCTCACCGGCGGTCTGGCGCACGACTTCAACAACCTGCTCACCGTGATCCGCGGCTCGGTGGATCTCCTGCGCCGCGGCGACGTGTCCGAGGAGCGACGCCGCCGATACATCGACGCGATCGCGGACACCGCCGACCGCGCCTCCCGTCTGACCAGCCAGCTTCTCGCGTTTGCCCGTCGCCAGGCTCTCAAGCCCGAGACGTTCGATGCGGCCGCAAGCGTGCAGGCGATCGAGCCCATGATCCGGACGCTGGTGGGATCACGGGTCGAGATCGTCGTCGACGTACCCGACCATCCGTGCGTCGTGAACGCCGATCGCAGCCAGTTCGATACCGCGCTCGTCAACATGGCGGTGAACGCCCGCGACGCCATGTCTGGCGAGGGCAAATTGACGATGACGGTCGCGGTCGCCGACGGCATGCCCGCCGTCCGATCGCATCCGCCGGTCAAGGGCAGCTTCGTGACGATCGCCGTGCGCGATACTGGCATCGGCATCGCGTCCGCTCAGATCGAGCAAATCTTCGAGCCGTTCTTCACGACGAAGGACGTCGGCCAGGGAACCGGCCTCGGGCTCAGTCAGGTGTTCGGCTTCACCAAGCAGTCGGGTGGTGAGATCGTGGTGGAGAGCGAGGAGGGTCGCGGCGCCACCTTCGTGATGTATCTGCCTGCAGCCGACGGCCAGGCAGACGCGGCGAGGGCACCGGATCTTCCCGCTCCGTCGCTGGCGAGGGGCGCATGCATCCTCGTCGTGGAGGACAATCCCGAGGTCGGCAGCTTCGCGACGGAAGCATTGACGGAGATGGGCTACGAGGCCGTTCTCGCAAGCGACGGGGCCACGGCGCTTCACAAGCTGGCTGCTCCGGACGCGCATTACGACGTGGTCTTCTCGGACGTGGTCATGCCGGGCATGGGCGGCGTGGAGCTTGGTCAGAACGTCAGGCGGCTCTACCCGGACCTGCCGGTCATTCTGACAAGCGGCTACAGCAGCGTCCTGGCGGAGGGCGGGACCCACGGATTCGAGTTGCTCCACAAGCCCTATTCGATCGATGAACTCGCCAGAGTGCTCCACAAAGTGACGGAGCGCCGCGGCTGACACTCCGCGAGGGGATGTCGCCCGCGCGCGCCGGCGCTGCGGCGATTGTCGCGGAAGGCTGCGGCGACTAGCACATGGCGTCCCTTGGTGGAGCTAACGATGCGTCGATCCGTCCTGTTCGTTACCGCACTCTCCCTCGCGTCGCCCGCGTTGTCCGAGCCGGTCAGTCCGGCCCGGCACGAGGCGACCCTTGCCATGTTCGAACGGCTGATCGACACGCCGACGGTGATCGGCCGCGGCAAGGTGCCCGAGATGGCGGGCTACCTCGCCGCGGCGTTCAAGGCGGCCGGCTTTCCCCCGGCCGACGTCCGGGTGCTGCCGTACCAGACGCAGGCCAAGGACGGGTCCCAGACCGATACAACCGCCGCTTTGGTGGTGCGCTGGCGCGCGGCCGGCTCGCCGGCGGCTCGCCCGATCATGCTGATGGGGCACATGGACGTCGTCGAGGCCAAGCGCGAGGATTCGACGACCGATCCGTTCAAGCTCACCGTCCGCGACGGCTATTATTATGGTCGCGGCACGACCGACATGAAGGCCGGTCTCGTCGGCATCGCCCAGGCGCTGATCGATCTGCGCGCGAGCGGCTGGCGGCCCAAGCGCGACATCGTCGTGTTCTTCACCGGCGACGAGGAGACCAACGGCCTCGGCGCGCGCAAGGGTGCGACGGAGTGGCTGCCGATGCTCGGCAATCCCGCGCTCGGCCTGAACGCCGACGGGGGCGGGATCGGGTTCACCGCAACCGACACGCCGCTCGGCGCGACGCTCCAGACCGCCGAGAAGACCTATGCGGATTACCAGCTGAGCGTCACCAACCGTGGCGGTCATTCCTCCAAGCCGCGCGCCGACAATGCGATCTACCAGCTCGCACATGCGCTGGACCGGGTGGAAGCGCATCGCTTCCCTCAGCAGTTCAACGAAACCTCGCGCGCCTATTTCACCGCGGTCGCCCGGCAGGAGTCCGGCGCGACCCGGGACGCGATCCGCCGCTGGCTGGCGAACCCGAGCGACAACGCCGCGGCGGACGCGGTCGAGGGCGACGAGAAGTACGTCGGCCTGACCCGCACCCGATGCGTCGCGACCCGCCTGTCCGGCGGCCACGCCAACAATGCGCTGCCCCAACTGGCGACGGCCACGATCAACTGCCGGATCCTGCCCGGTGTCGAGCCTGATGCGATCCGGGACGAACTCCAGCGAGTGGTCGTCGATCCGGCGGTCTCGGTGACCCGTCTCGACGCGAACCAGGCCTCGCTCGCCTCCCCGCTCCGCGCCGACGTGACCGCCGCTTACACGAAGGCGGTGACGGCGCTTCATCCGGGGATGCCGGTCTATCCGGAAATGTCGACCGGCGCGTCCGACGCGCGCCCGTTCCGGGTGGCGGGCGTCCCCGTCTACGGCGTCGGCGGAGAGTGGGTGCGCGTTCCGGTCGATCTGCGCGCCCACGGCAAGGACGAGCGTCTGCCGGTCGCAGCGCTCGACGACAATGTCGCGCACTGGCGTATCCTCGTCCAGGAGTTGGCAGGCCGATGAGCAGGATCGCCGCCTCGGGATGCGGCGCGTGACGATCCGGGTACTCCTGGCGGGCGGCACGGGGCTGGTGGGCCGATTGGTGACCGAAATGCTTCTCGCCCGCAGCGATGTCACTCTCGTCAGCCTCGTGCGCGGCGTCCGGCCGCGGCCGTACGAACGGACCACCGATTTCGAGGCGCTGGCCGAATTGGGTGACGTGGGGAGCGACGAACCCTTCGACGTCGGCATCTCCTGCCTCGGCACCACCATCCGCAAGGCGGGCTCTCCGCAGGCGTTCCGCCGAGTGGATCGCGACTATGTCCTCGCGCTCGCACGCCTGGCGAAGGGACGCGGCGCGCAGCAGTTCATCCTGCTGACCTCGGTCGGGGCGGGCGGACGCGGCCTCTACCTGAGCGTGAAGGGTGAGGTCGAGGCCGCGGTCCGAGAGCTCGGGTTCCCGCGGCTGGACCTGATCCGGCCCGGACTGATCCTCGGCCCGCGCGAGGAGCGCCGACCGGCGGAGCGGTTCGCGCAGATGCTGGCACCTCTCCTCAATCCGCTCCTTCGGGGATCGATGGACCGATATGCCGCCGTTCCGGCCCCGGCCGTGGCGAGCGCCATCGCGCGCCTCGTGGGAAATCTCAATCCGGGTGCGCAAGCGCACCACAACCGCGCGATCCTCTCGGCGTAGGTGAAGCGGACGGGGTCGAGAGCCGACCGTGCGACCGGAACCGGGGTTAGATCCGGTGCGACCGACACCGTCTTCACCACGCAAAGGTCGGTCCGGACGCGGCATGGCCGTGACGACGGTCGACCAGGCTTGGGCGCGGGGCAAACCACGAACCGCATTAGCCTTTTCGTAGGTCATCAAGCGTTAGAGACAAAGGCTGACCATAGCGTTGGCGGGGAAGGTGGCGGGTATTCGGGACGGCTTCGGCGGCAGCGACAGCTTGACGATCGTGATCGTCGAGGTGGAGCGCTTCGCCAGCTACCGGCAGATGATCGGCACGTCGGCCGCCGACGCCGTCATGTCCGCGCTTCGCCGCCAGGTCGAAGCGGAGCTGCCATCGTGTTCGATCGGGCGGGTCGGCCGAACGACGGTCGAGATCGCGATCCCGAGCCAACACAAGGACGATATCGACGGCAAGCTGACGGCGCTTCGGACCGTCCTCTCGCGGCGTATCGACGTGAACGGCACGCCGCTGGATCCGGTGATCCGGATGGGCGCCGCACGGCGCCGGGCGAGCGAGAGCGAGGAAGAACTGCTCGATCAGGCCGCCGCCGCGCTGGAGGCGGCGCGCGCGGATCACCGTACCAGTCGATGGTTCGAGGATACCGATCCGCGTCGCCACCACGCCGATGCCGCTCTGATGGGGGATTTCGCCCGGGCGGTGGAGCAGGGCGGCCTTGAGTTGCGCTACCAGCCCAAGCTTGATCTCAAGTCGAATCGCGTGACCTCCGTCGAAGCGTTGCTCCGCTGGCCGGGCCGGCCCGAGCCGCTCGACATCGGCTACGTGATCGCGCTGGCCGAGCGGACGGGCCTGATCGGCGACATCACGGATTGGGTGCTGCGGCGCGCGGTCGCCGATCAGACGTCGCTTGCCCGCGCGTCGATCGACGTTCGGGTCGACGTGAACATCTCTGGCGTGCTGCTGACCGAACCGGCCTTCTTCGATCGCCTTTGCGCCGTGACCGGCGACACCTCGTCGATCGGTCTCGAGATCACGGAAACCGCCGTGATCACGGAGCCGAAGGCGGCGCTCGCCAACCTGAGCCGCTGCTCAGCGGCCGGCTTCCATATCGCGATCGATGATTATGGCTCGGGCTTGTCCTCGCTCGCCTATCTGAAACAGCTCCCGGCACAGGAGCTCAAGATCGACCGGCTCTTCGTCACGGGACTGGTCAACAGTCACCGCGATCCACTGCTGGTCCGCTCGTCGATCGATCTCGCGCATGCGCTCGAGATGGAGGTGACCGCGGAAGGCGTGGACGATGCGATGACCCTTGCGCTCCTGCGCGTCATGGGCTGCGACATCGCCCAGGGATTCCTGATCGCACCGGCGCTGCCGCTTGCCGATCTCGCCGCGTTCCTCACCAAGCCTGACGCGATCGAGCGCCTGAACGGGGCGGCGGCGCCGGCGAACTTCGCACTGCGGGCCGCCCGGTAAGCACTTGTTGAGCAAGTCCTTTCCGGAAGTCCTTACCGCCTGTCACTAGGCAGCATGGTTTAAGGACGAAACAGGGCGTCCAAGGGGAATGCCATGAAGACCCGGGATCGAAATCGTCGCCGCCGCCTGGCGCTGAGCATGACTTTGCCGTTCGCCGCCGCGCTGCCGGCGAAAGCGCAGATCGCGCCCTACCGGTCCGCTCTGCCGGCCGCCGCCGATACGCGCGTCGACCCGGCTCATCTCGCCGCACCGACCCCGAAGCCGCCCAAGCCGCCGAAGGAAGGCGGCGGCAAGAAGCCGGCGCCGCTCAACCCCGACCGCATCCTCAAGTCGCGATCCGGGCTGACCACGCCATTGTGGGGCAACATTCGCACCTTCTGGGGTGACGTCAGCCCGTTCTGGGGCAATATCCGCACCTTCTGGGGCGACGTCAGCCCGTTCGAGGGCGACCTGAATGCCTTTTGGGGCAATATCCGGACCTTCAACGAGGACGACCCGAACGGCCTCTCGCCGCTGTGGGGGAACATCCGCACCTTCAACGGCGATCTCGGGGCGAGCTGGGGCAATATCCGCACGTTCTGGGACACGATCCCGCCGGCCGATGCTCCGCCGGGTTCCTACGATCAGCTCGCCGGCCAGCTCGGCACGATGATCCAGCAGAGCAGCGACTTCTGGGGGGCCGCCGTCCAGGCGCAGACCGGACAATCGTTCATGGCGGGCTTCGGCGACAAGCTGCTCGCGAAGTACGGGATCGACCTTGCCAATCCGAACAGCCTCGCCGCGCTGGACCAGAGTGCGCGCGAGCACTTCTTCATCGATTGGTACGACGGGCTGATGAACTTCAGCGGCGCCGACCATGTCGATTATTGGATGAAGCAGGTGAACTGGTCGCCCTCGCTCACCCAGACCCTCGGGAACGGAAAGGACGCCAAGATCGGCCTGATCGACTTCAAGGTGACGGGCGACGATTCGCGGAACGTCGTCTCCTACGACGGCATCTCCGAAGTGGCGAACGGCCACGGGACGGCGGTCGCGAGCCTGATGGTCGCGGCGCATGACGGCAAGGGCGTGATGGGGATCGCTCCGCAGGCGTCGGTCTACGCCTACAATCCGTTCGACGAGACCGAGACCGCAGGTTGGGCGGACATCCGCAACGGCATCGTCGAACTCTCGCTGGCGGGCGTCAGTGTCGTCAACATGTCGCTGGGTGTGCCGCACTGGACGCTCAATCCCGACTGGAACACCGTGCTCTCCGACAAGGACGTGCGCAAGGTCGCGCAGAAGACGGTGTTCGTGATGGCGGCGGGCAACGACGGCGAAGCGCAGACCAAGAGCGTCACCTGGGCCAAGGACAACCCCGAGATCATCTTGGTCGGATCGGTCGACCCCAATGGCGTGATCTCCACATTCTCGAATCAGCCGGGCACCGCGTGCATGCTCGACGGGACGAAATGTTCTCCCGGCATGCGGCTGATGGACCGCTTCATCGTCGCGCCGGGCGAAATGATCCTCGTCTCGGACGGGCAAGGCGGCGTGACGCGAATGTCGGGGACCTCGTTCGCCGCGCCGCTGGTCACCGGCGCCATCGCGCTGATCGAGGACCGCTGGCCTTGGCTGTCGACCCACCCGAAGGATGTGGTCAACATCATCTTCAAGTCGGCGAAGGACCTCGGCGCGCCCGGCGTCGATCCGATCTACGGCAACGGCCAGCTGGACGTCCAGGCAGCGCTGTCGCCGCTCGACTACAACAAGCTGACTTACAAGCAGGTCGTCGACGGCAAGATCAAGGACATCTCGATCAAGGACCTGCGCGCCACGACCGCCGCGCAGCGGGCGACGTGGGAGCCGCTCAGCGTCTATTTCGCGCTGTTCGAGAAGACCGGCGAGTCGCAGCGCGACTTCGAGGTGCCGATGTCGAGCAAGCTCGCGAACCAGACCGTGCCGGTGCAAGGGTCGGCCGAACAGTTCATGACCTATCTCGTGTCGGGCTTCACCAACTGGCTCGGGCCGCCTACCAAGTTTGCGGGATCGGTGCCGACGCTCGGCTTCTCGTCCGCGTCGGCGACCACGACCGGGGTGACCGGGTTCGGCGACGCGACCGCCTCGCTCACCATGGCGCCGCGCGCGCAGCGGCTGGGCTTCGTCCCGACCGACGTGCCGTTCCAGAGCGTGCTTCGGATCGCCTCGCCGGACGGCCGCGTCGGCTTCCAGATGGGCAACGGCGATCAGGCCGCGGCGGTCGGCGGTCAGGCCGGCTTCGCCGCGCAGTCGGACTACGACGTGAACACAGGCGGCGCGAACCCCTTCCTGGGCCTGGCCTCTGGTGGCGCCTTCGCCCGGTTCGAAATGGCGGTCGCCCCGCGCCTCTCCGTCTCGACGGCGGTGACCCAGCGCACGCTGCAACGCAATCTCTACGGTGCGTCCCCGCAGATGCGTTTCGCATTCGGCGGATACGACGCCTACACGGCCCAGGCCGCGACGATGGGCGTCCGGTTCGACGCTTCGGACCGTCTGTCGACCTCCATCACCTACACCATGCTGCACGAGGAGAGCGCGGTGCTCGGGATGCAATCGCGCGATGACGGCGATCTGCCGGGTGGCTCGACCACCGACGCGGCGACGTTCGGCGCGGATTTGGCGCTCTCGCCGACGCTGACCCTGTCCGGCAGCGCGACGATGGGCCGGACCCGCGCGGGCGATCCCACGCGCGCCGCCTACGCAATCGCCGGCGGCGGCCTGCTCAGCAGTGCGTTCCAGCTGGGCCTCGGCAAGCAGAACCTGTTCGACCGTGCCGACCGGGTCCGCGTGACCTTCGCCCAGCCGATGCACGTCGAGCATGGTCGCGTGGACGTGACGACCGTCGGTGTGATCGACCGCGACACCGGCGAGATCGGGATGGTCACCCAGAACGTGCCGGTCGCGTCGCTGCGACGCCGGTACGTGGCGGAGATGGCGTATGGCCGCGACGTCATGGGCGGAAAGGCTCAGGTCAGCTTGTTCGGCCGGGCGAACCTGGCCACCGGCGGCGATCCGGACCTTGCGCCGCTCACCGCCGGCGCGGCGTTTCGACTGCCTTTCTAAGGTGTTGGGAGGAAACCGTTAACCCTGTCGACCTACCCTGGACGTGACGTGCCTTCGGGGAGGATGGATGCGGTTCGGACTTCTGCTGATCGCTGTGGGACTGGCGTCCGCGCCCGCGCTCGCCGACGATGCGCCGTTTGCTGCGTTCGACCGGAGCGTCACCGCCACGAAGGCGGCGATGATGGGCGACCCTCAGGCCGCGCTCAGGACGGCGCGGCAGTCGCGCGCGCTCGCGCAGGCGCTGCCGCCAGGCCCGCGCGCGGACATCGCGCAGGCGACCGCTCAGTGGCTCGAAGGAGAGGCGCTGATCGGGATCAACGCGCCGGAGCGCGCCAAGCCGCTGATCGAGGCGGCGCTCGCCACCGTCCAGCGCGAGGCAGCCGCAAGTAAGCTCGCTGGCGACCTGATGCGCTCGCGCGGCGCGATCGCCGCCATCAGCGGCCAGGTCCAGGAGGCGCTGGCGGACTTCCAGGCCGCCTATCGCATCTACGTCCATGCCGGCGAAACGCGAAGCCAGGCGATCGCGCTTCAGGACATCGGGGCGATCTACCTCGACGCGGGCGACTATCAGCAGGTGCTGCGCTACTATGCGCGCTCGGCCGAGGTGTTCTCGGCGGATCCCTATCTTCTTCTGACCACGCACAACAATCGCGCGCAGGTCTACCGCGAGACCAAGCGGTTCTCCGAAGCGATCGCGGAGTATCGGAGCGCCGTGCAGGACGCGCGGAAGGTGGGCAGCCCCCAGCTCGAGGCTCGCATCCTGACCAATCTCGCCGCGACGCTGGTCGATGCGGGCAGACCGGGCGAGGCCACCGCGGTGATCGCGCGTGCCGGCGCGCTGCACGCTTCGGGCGAGGCGCCGTTCGTCCTCGGGGTCCGAGCCAAGATCGCCGCGGCGCAAGGGAACAAGATCGAGGCGGCGAGCCTGCTGAACCAGGTGTTCGCCGGAGCGGACCTGCGCGCCACGCCCATGCCGTTTAGGGAATTCCACCAGCTTGCCGCCGATGTCTTCGAGGCGACGGGCGATCAGACGCTGGCGCTCGCCCATCTGCGCGCGTTTCACCGGCTCGACAACGAGGCCCGCGCCCTGATCGCGTCCACCAGCGCGCAACTCGTGTCGGCAAGGTTCGACTTCACGAGTCAGAACCTGCGGATCGCTCAGCTCAAGCAGGGGCAACTGACCCGCGACATCCAGATCGAGCGGCAGCAGTCCCGGTTCCGCACGATCCTGCTCGGCGGTCTGCTCGGTGCAGGCGCAATCGTCCTCGCGCTCGTGGTCGCCGCCTTTCTCTCGATCCGACGGAGCCGCAATCAGGTGCGCGCCGCCAATGCCGACCTCACCGTCACCAACGAGCGGCTTGGCGACGCGCTCGCGGCCAAGTCCGAATTCCTGGCGATGACGAGCCACGAGATCAGGACGCCGCTCAACGGCATCCTGGGGATGACCCAGGTGCTGCTCGCCCGCCCGAACGTCGACCCCGAAACCAAGACCCAGGTCGCGGTGGTGCAGACCGCGGGCGAGGCGATGAAGGCGATCGTCGACGACATCCTCGACGTCGCCAAGATGGAGCGCGAGGCTGTGACGCTGAACCCGGCGGCAACCGATCTCCGCGCGATCCTCAAAGGGGTTGCGGAGCTTTGGCGGGCGGAGGCCGAGTCCAAGGGGATCGCGTTGCGCCTCGACGACGCCGATGCGCCGATGCGGATCGTCGCCGACGGTCCGCGGTTGCGCCAGGTGCTGGGCAATCTCGTCTCGAACGCCGTCAAGTTCACGCGCCTTGGATACGTCGAGATTACGGCCCGCGCGGCGGACGACCGGTTGCTGATCGATGTGGTCGATACCGGGATCGGCATCGCGCCCGACCATCACGAGACGATCTTCGAGACGTTCCGGCAGGTCGACGCGGCCACGACTCGCGAGTTCGGGGGCACCGGCCTCGGTCTCGCCATCTGCCGGCGGCTGGTGACGGCGATGGGGGGAACGATCGCCGTCGACAGCGCGCCGGGGGTCGGCTCGACATTCACGCTCGACCTGCCGCTCGAACTGGCCGCGTCGGACGATGTGGCGGACCTCCCCGCGACCGAACGGCTGCTGCTCCTCGAGCCCAATCTGTTGCGGCAGAGCATGCTGCGGACGCTGCTTTCCGCGAAGTTCGGCGCGGTCGTCGCGACCTCGAGCGAGGTGGAGGCGCGCGCTCTCATCAAGGCGCAGCCCTGGGGCAGATTGTTGTTCGACGGCGAATCCGCGTGCGCGGACGATCCGTCGAGAGCCGCTGCGCTGGTCGACCACGCGACCGCGCACGGTGTCCCGACCATCATGCTCCATCCTCGGACGGAGGCATGGACGACCGGTGGCTTTCAAGCCGCACGGCTTGTCGCCAAGCCGGTGGACGGGGCGACCCTCCTCGCCGCCCTCGCCGAGGCCCGAGAGCTGAGTCGCGCAGCTTAACAGCTGCATAACCTCAAACGCCTACCTTGGCGGGAACAGCGAAGGCCGCGTGATGCAAATTCTCTTCGTCGAAGACGATCCGATGAACCGCCGGGTGGTACGCGACATGCTAAGCGTCGTCGGCGCGGACATGTCCGAAGCGCCGGACGCCGAGACCGGACTCCGGATGATCGACGAGAACGATTACTCGGTCGTGTTGATGGACATCCGCATGCCCGGGATGGACGGGCTGAGCGCGATCCAGCACCTCCGGAACCGGGCCGACGCCAAGAATATGGTGCCGGTGGTGGTCGTCACCGCCGATACCGCGATCGATCTCAAGGAGCGCTGTTTCGCCTCGGGCGCGGACGAGGTCATCCAGAAGCCCGTGGCGATGGGCGCCCTGATCGAGGTGCTCGGTCGGATGCTCGCCAAGAACGAGGGTGCGCTGCCGTTCTGAACCTCGGCCGCGGCAGAGCCGTGCCTCAGCGTCGCGCCACCGGCAAGTGACCGGATCGGCCCTCGTCCTTCGCGCGGATGTCGGCCGCTGTCAGCCCTGTCCGTGACCCTCCTCGCACCACACCAGGACCCCCTCACGGGATGAGCAGCGAAGCATCTCCGTAGGAGTAGAACCTATAGCCATTCTCAATGGCATGCGCGTACGCGGCCTGCATCCGGTCGAGCCCCATCAGCGCCGAGACCAGCATGAACAGCGTTGACCTTGGCAGGTGGAAGTTGGTCAGCAGCCCGCCGATCGCGCGAAAGCGATAGCCCGGGGTGATGAAGATCGACGTGTCGCCCTCGAACGCGCGGACCATCCCGTCCTCACCCGCCGCGCTCTCCAGCAGCCGTAGCGAGGTCGTGCCGCAGGCGATGATCCGGCCGCCCGCCGCACGCACGGCATTGATCCGGTCGGCGGCATCCGCGTCGATCCGGCCCCATTCGGCGTGCATCGCGTGGTCGCGCGTGTCCTCCGCCTTGACCGGCAGGAACGTCCCCGCGCCGACGTGGAGCGTGAGCGTGACATGCTCGACCCCGCGGATCGCCAGCGCCGCCATCAGCGCCGGCGTGAAGTGGAGCGCCGCGGTCGGCGCGGCGACGGCGCCCGGTTTTGCCGCGAACATCGTCTGATAGTCGTCCGCGTCGCGCGCGTCGGTTGGGCGCTTGCCGGCGATATAGGGCGGCAGCGGCATCCGGCCGGCGCGGTCGAGCAGCAGTTCGACCGGCGCGTCGCCGGCGAACTCGAGCGCCCAGCTGCCGTCCTCCGCGCGGTCGCGCGCGGTCGCCGACACGCCCGCGCCGAAGTCGATCGCGTCCCCCTCGCGCAGCCGGCGGCCGTTGCGGACGAATGCGCGCCAGCGCCGCGGCCCCTCGCGCTTATGGAGCGTCGCGCCGATCCTGGCGTCTCCGCGCACAGCCTCGAGCTGCGCCGGGATCACGCGCGTGTCGTTGAACACCAGCAGATCGCCCGCGCGGAGCTCGTCGGGCAGGTCGGAGACACGCCGGTCCCGCATCGCACCCCCTGCCACGACCAGCAGCCGCGCGCTGTCGCGGGGGGCGGCGGGGCGGAGCGCGATCCGCTCGGGCGGCAGGTCGAAGTCGAAGAGGTCGACGTTCACCGCTTCGTCGACGATCCCTGCGGCTTGGACGGCACCGTCGGCGGCTTGCGCGACACCGTCCCCGGCAACGTCACCGGCGCGGGCGGCGGCGCCGCGGGCGCGGCCTGGTACGGCGGGGGATTGTCGCTCGCCAGATAGGCATGGAGCACCCGCGTCGGGTTTGCCGGCGGCTCGCCCCGCTCGATCGCGTCGACGTACGGCATACCGTCGAGCACGCGGCCGAATACGGTGTACTTCTGGTCGAGCGCGAAGCGCGGCTGGAAGACGATGTAGAACTGGCTGTTGGCGCTGTCGGGCTTGTCGGCGCGCGCCGCCGCCACCGCGCCGCGGACGTGCGGCAGCGAGTTGAACTCGGCCTTGATGTCGGGCAGCGTCGAGCCGCCGGTCCCGTCGCCCTTGGGATCGCCGCCCTGCGCCATGAAGCCGTCGATCACGCGGTGGAACACCAGCCCGTCGTAGAAATGCTGGCGGGTCAGCGCCTTGACCCGCTCCACCATCAGCGGCGCGGCGTCGGGGCGCAACTGGATGGTGACGCGCCCGCCGTCGGAGAGGTCGAGCAGCCAGGTGTTCTCCGCGGTCACGGCGGGGGGCACCGCGGCGACGCGCGTCGGCGCCGCCGCGCTGGCGGGCGGCGGCGCCGGCGGGGCGGGCTGCGCCGCGGCCGGCGCGGCGAACGCGAAGAGAAGGGCGAGAACGGCGGGCAGACGCATCGAGACAATCACCGGCAGGACAAGAGACGCGCCCGCTTAGACGAAACCGCCGCTTGCGCCAACGTGAACGCTTGCCGCCGCGCGCTTACGTGCGCGGCCCGAGCGCGGCGACCTTGGCCATCACCTCGTCCTTCACATCCGGGGTCACGAACTTGGCGATGTCGCCGCCGTAGACCGCGATCTCCTTGACCAGCTTGGAGGCGATCGGTTGCAGCGCGACGTCGGCCATCAGGAAGACGGTCTCGACCCGCGCGTTGAGCTGCTGGTTCATCCCCGCCATCTGATATTCGTACTCGAAGTCGGCGACCGCGCGCAGCCCGCGGACGATGATCGACGCGCCCTGCGCTTCGGCGAAATCCATCAGCAGCGAATTGAACGTGACGACGCGGATGTCGCCCTCGATCCGGGCGACCTCGCGCTCGACCGTCGCCATCCGCTCGTCGAGCGAGAACATCGGCGATTTGGAGGCGTTGGTGGTCACCCCGATCACCAGTTGGTCGACCAGCTTCGCGCCGCGGCGGATGATCGAGACATGGCCCAGCGTGATGGGATCGAAGGTGCCGGGATAGACGCCGATGCGGTGCTTCATGCCGGCCCTCAATGGTCGCGTTGCAGGACGAAGCGCGCGATCTCCCGGAGCAGGTCGGCTTCGGCGCCATAGGCGTGGAGGTGCGCGATCGCCTGGTCGACCAGCATCCCGCAGCGCGTCCGCGCCTGCTCGACGCCGAGCAGCGAGACGAAGGTCTCCTTGCCCTGGCCTTCGTCCTTCCTCAGCTTCTTGCCCATCAGCGCCTCGTCGCCCTCGACGTCGAGCAGGTCGTCGACGATCTGGAAGGCGAGGCCCAGGTCGCGCGCGTAGCCGCGCAGACCGGTGCGCCCCTCGGGTGGGACGCGCCCGAGGATCGCGCCCGCCTCCACCGAAGCGGCGATCAGCGCGCCGGTCTTGAGCGCCTGGAGCCGCGTGATGGTGGGCAGATCGAAGCTGGTCGTCTCGGCGACGATGTCCATCATCTGCCCCCCCGCCATCCCGGCCGGACCGGCGGCGCGGGCGAGATCGAGCACCAGTTCGGCGCGGACGAACGGGTCGGGATGCGTGTCCTCGTGCCCCAGGATCTCGAACGCGAGCGCGTGGAGGCTATCCCCCGCCAGCACCGCGGTCGCCTCGTCCCACACCTTGTGGACCGTCGGGCGGCCACGGCGCAGGTCGTCATTGTCCATCGCCGGCAGGTCGTCGTGGATGAGGCTGTAGACGTGGATCGCCTCGATCGCGGTGCCGACCCGGCCCGAACAGTCGCGGTCGACCGCGAACAGCCGCCCCGTCGCATGGACCAGGAGCGGGCGCAGCCGCTTGCCGCCGTCGATCGCGGCGTGACGCATCGCCTTGTAGAGATCGGCGCGCGCGTCGTCCGGCACGGCGAGCAGCGCGTCGAAGCGGCGGTCGATATCGGCGGCGACCTCCGCCATCGCGTCCTGAAGCAGGCTGCTGTCCTCGCGCGTGATCGGCATCGTGCTCACCCGACGGCGAACGGCTTGACGCCCGCGGCGCGCCCGTCCGCATCGACCCGGATCGCCTCGATCCGCGCCTGCGCGGCGTCGAGCCGCTCGGCGCAGCGCGCTCGCAACGCATCGCCGCGCTCGTAGAGGCTGATCGACTCCTCCAGCGTCTCCTCGCCCGATTCGAGGCGGGACACGATCGCTTCCAATTCCCTGAGCGCGGCCTCGAACGACAGCTCGCCGACGGGCTTATCCTGATCCATGCAAGTCCGTATGCCCGCGCGCCGCGGCGGCGGCAAGGCGGGGCGGCGACCGGATGTGACATCGCGTTTCCGCCCCGGATTGCCGACCGCCGCGAGGCCGGGCTAGGGTCGCGCGCGAGTTTGGGGGAGTAAGGGCATGCCGGCGACGGGGCGCGCGTCGATCATCGGGGAACGCTGGCCGCTGTTCTGGTCGGGTTGTGCGGCGATCAGCGTCGGCGTGGCGCTCCACCTGCCGATGCTGGCGATGGCGCACCGCATGGGCAACCATCTGTCGGGGATGCCGATGGATGCGTCGATGTACGCGGGCATGGCTCTGATCGCGCTCGGCGTCCCGGCGGCGATCGTCGGCGCGCTTCCGACCCGCAGGGCGACGCACGGCGCCTCCGCCGGCACGTCGTTCGAGGCGCCCGACTCGACCCCGCTGACGCGCGCTCACGCCGCGGTGCTGGTGGTGCTGACGCTGGGGCTGGTGATCGACACGATGAAGCCCGCAACGCTCGGCTTCGTGCTGCCGGGGATGCGGGGCGAATACGGGATCGCCAAGCACACCGCCGCGCTGCTGCCGTTCGTCGCGCTGACCGGGACCACGGTGGGCTCGTTCGTCTGGGGCTGGCTCGCCGACGTCTACGGGCGGCGGGTATCGATCCTCTTGTCCACGATCCTGTTCGTCTCGACCTCGATCTGCGGGGCGATGCCCGCGTTCGCGTGGAACCTCGTCATGTGCTTCCTGATGGGATGCTCGGCCGGCGGGATGCTGCCGGTGGTCTATACGTTGCTGGCCGAGGTGATGCCGCCGCGGCATCGCAGCTGGGTGCTGGTGCTCGTCGGCGGCACCGGGCTGGTCGGCGGCTATCTGGCGGCGTCGGCGGCCGCGCATACGTTCGAGCCGGTGCTCGGCTGGCGCAGTCTGTGGCTCCAGGGCTTCCCGACCGGGCTGCTGCTGCTCGCGCTCGCCCGCTGGATCCCCGAATCGCCGCGCTTCCTCGCCGAGCGGGGGATGGACGTCGAACTCGCCGACATGGCGCGTCGCTTCGGGATCGTCCCGCGCCCGCGCAGCCCCGCGCCCGCCGACGCCGTCCCTGCCGCCCGCCATCATCGCCAGCTGACCTTCGCGCTCGTCCTGACCGCGCTCGCCTGGAGCTTCGTCAACTTCGGGCTGCTGCTGTGGCTGCCGAGCGATCTGCAGGACCGCGGCTTCTCCGCCTCGCTCGCCAGCGGGATCATCGCCAGCTCGGCGCTGATCGCATTGCCGACGATCATGGTCGCGGCGCTGCTCTACAGCCGCTGGAGCAGCAAGTGGACGTTGGTGGGGACGGTGCTGCTCACGCTCGCCGGGCTCGCGGGGGCGCTGCTGCCCGCAGCGACGCTCGCCAGCCCGCCGGTGCTCGTCGCGGTGATCGCGCTGCTGGTCGTCGGCAGCAACGGGCTGATCGCGGTGCTGCTTCCCTATGCCGCCGAAAATTACGCGCTCGGGGTCCGCGGCCGCGCGACGGGGCTGATCGCGGGGGCGAGCAAGTTCGGCGGCGTCGCGGTGCAGCTCGGCGCGTTTGCGGGACTGATCCCGACGCTCGGCGGCGCGGCGCTGGTCCTGCTCGCGCCCGCCGCGCTGTCGGCGGCGATGATCGCCCGCGCCGGGCGCGAGACCCGCGGCCGCAGCCTGCGCGAGCTCGAGGCGCAGTAACGCCGGGTCCCCTCCGCCGCGCCCGGCGAGACGCGCGCGCGCCGGCCGAGGCGGCTCGCTGGCACTGCACGGCCGACGTCGTGATCCTGCGCGCGCGACACGGCCATGGGATCGCAGGTCTGGCGACCGGGCGGCGCCGGTGCGTCTAGGGCCCCACCTCCAGCACGATCTTCCCCACATGGTCCCCCGCCTCCATCCGCGCGTGCGCGGCGGCGGCTTCGCTCAGCGGATAGACCTGGTCGATCACCGGCCTCAGCCGCCCCGCCTCGACGTGGGGCCACACCGTCCGCGCCAGTTCGTCCGCCACCATCGTCTTGAACGAG
Organism: Sphingomonas sp. SP6; assembly: GCF_058313435.1. Lineage (NCBI taxonomy): Bacteria > Pseudomonadati > Pseudomonadota > Alphaproteobacteria > Sphingomonadales > Sphingomonadaceae > Sphingomonas > Sphingomonas sp. SP6. Next base: position 414,964 of record NZ_JBZFLG010000002.1, on the reverse strand, counting down.
GCGTCGCGCGCGCGCAGCGTCGATCCGGTCAGCGTCAGCCGCCGCCGCATGATCTCGAAGATCGGCACCTCCGCCTTCGCCCCGCGCTGCACCGCGATCGAGACGTGGCGGCCGTCGTCGGCCAGGCATTGGAGATTGCGCGGCAGATAGTCGCCGCCGACCATGTCGAGCACCGCGTTCACGCCCTTGCCGCCGGTGATCGCCTTTACTTCGGCGACGAAATCGGCGGTCTGGTAGTTGATCGCGTGGTCCGCGCCGAGCCGCAGCGCCGCGGCGCATTTCTCGTCCGATCCGGCGGTGACGATCGTGGTCAGCCCGAACAGCCGGCCGAGCGCGATCGCCATGGTGCCGATCCCGCTCGTGCCGCCATGGACCAGCACGATGTCGCCTTCGACCGCAAAGGCGCGCTCGAACAGGTTGGTCCAGACGGTGAACAGCGTTTCGGGGATCGCCGCCGCCTCGAGCATCGTCAGCATCTCGGGGACCGGCAGGCACTGCCCCGCCGGGGCGACGGCATAGCCGGCATAGGCCCCGCCGGCGACCAGCGCGCAGACCGGCTGGCCGATCATCTCGGGCGGAACCTCGTCGCCGACCGCCACCACCGTCCCCGCCAGTTCGAGCCCCGGGATCGTCGGCGCGCCCGGCGGCGGCGGGTACAGCCCCATCCGCTGCATGACGTCGGGCCGGTTGACCCCCGCCGCCGCGACCCGGATCAGCACCTCGCCCTCGGCCGGCGCCGGCGTCGGCCGCTCGACCACACGCAGCACCTCCGGCCCGCCCGCCGCTTCAGGGTCGATCGCGCGCATCGTCGTCGGTAGGTCCGTCATCGGCCTGGTCCCCCCTCCGGTCCGTCGCCGATACGTCGGGCCGAAGGCGGCGCTTATTGACATCGCCGATCCGCGGGTCAACGCTCTGCACCGTGGACCTGGACGATCTCCTGGGGCCCCGGCCCGAAGGCTCGCGAGACGGGCCGCTGCCCGCGCTGCTGCGCGAGGATCTGGATCGCCTGTCCGTCTCCGAGCTGGAGGCCAGGATCACCGCGTTGGACGGCGAGATCGCCCGCTGCCGCAAGAAGATCGAAGGCGCCGTTAACCATCGTGCAATCGCCGACGAGCTATTCAAGCGATGAGCCCCGTGGTGCCGGCCGCGCGATGCTCTCGCCGCCGGTTCGACGCCGATCGCGTGGAGGTCGGGGCGCTTGATGCCGGGGGCTCGGCTCCCGACATAGTCGCAAAGGGCCGCGCTCCCCACGCGGGTCCCACGGAGTAAGATCATGCCATCCTTCGCCGGCGCTCTCGAAACCACGCTCCACAAGGCGCTCGAGGCCGCCTCCTCGCGTCGCCACGAATATGCGACGCTCGAACACCTCCTCCTCGCGCTGATCGACGACGAGCATGCCTCCAAGGTCATGCAATCGTGCGGCGTCGATCTGGGCGAGCTCAAGCAGACCGTCGCGCATTACCTCGATACCGAGCTCGATGCGCTCAAGGTCTCCTCGGCCACCGATCCGTCGCCCACCAGCGGCTTCCAGCGCGTCGTCCAGCGCGCGATCCTCCACGTCCAGTCCTCGGGGCGCGACGAGGTGACGGGGGGGAACGTCCTCGTCGCCCTGTTCAGCGAGCGCGAGAGCTATGCGGTCTATTTCCTCCAGCAGCAGGACATGAGCCGCCTCGATGCGGTGAGCTTCATCTCGCACGGCGTCGGCAAGGGCGCGCAGGCGGAGACTGCGCAGGGTCCCAAGGGCGCCGAGGAGAAGGAGGAGAAGAAGCCCGCCGACAAGAAGGGCGAAAGCGCGCTCAAGCAGTTCTGCGTCGATCTCAACGAGAAGGCGAAGAACGGCAAGGTCGATCCGCTGATCGGCCGCGGGCCCGAGGTCGACCGGACCGTCCAGATCCTGTGCCGCCGCTCGAAGAACAACCCGCTCTACGTGGGCGATCCCGGCGTCGGCAAGACCGCGATCGCGGAAGGGCTGGCGCGCAAGATCGTCGAGGGCGACGTGCCCGAGGTGCTGCTGCCCGCGGTGATCTATTCGCTCGACATGGGCGCGCTGCTCGCGGGCACCCGCTACCGCGGCGACTTCGAGGAGCGGCTGAAGCAGGTCGTGAACGAGCTCGAGAAGCTGCCCCACGCGATCCTGTTCATCGACGAGATCCACACCGTGATCGGCGCCGGCGCGACCAGCGGCGGGGCGATGGATGCGTCCAACCTCCTGAAGCCCGCGCTGTCCGGCGGGGTGATCCGCTGCATCGGCTCGACCACGTACAAGGAGTTCCGCAACCACTTCGAGAAGGACCGCGCTCTCCTGCGCCGCTTCCAGAAGATCGACGTCAACGAGCCGACGATCGAGGACACGATCAAGATCCTCGCCGGGCTGCGCTCGGCGTTCGAGGAGCACCACAGCGTCAAGTACACGCCCGATGCGATCAAGTCGGCGGTCGAGCTGTCGGCGCGTTACATCAACGACCGCAAGCTCCCCGACAAGGCGATCGACGTGATCGACGAGGTCGGCGCGATGCAGATGCTGGTCGTCCCGTCGAAGCGCAAGAAGACGATCACGCCCAGGGAGATCGAGGCCGTGATCGCCACCATGGCGCGCATCCCGCCCAAGAGCGTGTCCGCCGACGACAAGACCCAGCTCGCCACGCTCGAGACCGATCTGAAGCGCGTCGTCTTCGGCCAGAACGCGGCGATCGAGAAGCTGTCGTCCGCGATCAAGCTCGCCCGCGCCGGCCTGCGCGAGCCCGAGAAGCCGATCGGCAACTACCTGTTCACCGGCCCGACCGGCGTCGGCAAGACCGAGGTCGCCAAGCAGCTCGCCGCGATCCTCGGCATCCCGCTCCAGCGCTTCGACATGAGCGAATATATGGAACGGCACAGCGTCTCGCGGCTGATCGGCGCGCCTCCGGGCTATGTCGGCTTCGACCAGGGCGGGCTGCTGACCGACGCGGTCGACCAGAATCCGCACTGCGTCCTCCTGCTCGACGAGATCGAGAAGGCGCATCCGGATCTGTTCAACATCCTCCTCCAGGTGATGGACAACGGGCGGCTGACCGACCAGCACGGCAAGACCGTCGATTTCCGCAACGTCATCCTGATCATGACGACCAATGCGGGCGCATCCGACATGGCGCGCGAGACGCTGGGCTTCGGCAATCTCAGCCGCGAGGGCGAGGACGAACAGGCGGTGCAGAAGCTGTTCACACCCGAGTTCCGCAACCGGCTCGATGCGATCGTTCCGTTCGGCTATCTGCCGACCGAGGTGGTGGCGCGGGTGGTGGACAAGTTCATCCTCCAGCTCGAACTCCAGCTGGCGGACCGCGACGTCCACATCAAGCTCGACGACGACAGCCGCAAGTGGCTGACCGACAAGGGCTATGACAAGCTGTACGGCGCACGCCCGATGGGCCGGCTGATCCAGGAGAAGATCAAGCAGCCGCTCGCCGAGGAGTTGCTGTTCGGCAAGCTCGTCCACGGCGGCGAGGTCACCGTCCGGCTGAAGGACAATGCGCTGGCCTTCGAGATCGAGCCCGCCGCGCCGAAGAAGCCCAAGAAGAAGGGCGGCAAGCCCGCGCCGGTGACGGCGGAGTAAAGGGTCGACCGTCTCACCTTGATCGCTCGCGAAGAGGCTGCCCGGCTCGCGCCGCGGCAGCCTTTTTCGCGGATCCGGCTCGCCCCCCGCGGCCCGTTGCTGCGGCGACAAGCCGATCGCGCGAGCTTCACCGAAGTCGGCTGGTCGCCGGGCGAGCCGTCCCAGACCATCACGCTCGTGGACGACCGACGATGACAGCCATCGCCGCCCGGCACGATCGTCTCACCGCAACGGCGCGCGCTCCCAACCGCTGAGCAGCGCCGCCACGTCGTCGTAGATCGCCGCCGCCCCGCGCAGCTCCTGGTCGCTGAACCCGCCCGATCGAACCGCGATCGTTCGCACCCCGACCTTCGCCGCCGCCTCGACGTCATAGGGCGTGTCGCCCACCGCCACCGCCTCGCCCGCGCGCGCGCGCGCTTTTTTCAGCGCGGCGGCGAAAATGTCGCCCGCGGGCTTGGTGGTCGAGACGTCGTCCGAACTCGTCGTCGCGCTCACCACGTCGCGCACCGCCAGCAGGTCGAGATAATGGTCCGCCTCCTCCTGGCTTGCCGACGACGCCAGCACCACCGTTTTCCCCGCGCGCCGGACCCGCCGGAGCAGGTCTGCCGCGCCCGGAAAGGGCTTCACCTGCGCCAGATAGCGCGCCTTGAAGATCTCGCCGTGCCGCGTGTCGAGCGCCTCCACCTCGGCCTTCGACGCCCCCGGCAGCAGCGTCGGGACGAGCAGATCGCCGCCCTTGCCGATCTGTCCCGTGATCCGCTCGCGCGGGATCCGGTGCCCCGCCTCGCGGAACGCCGCCGCCCAGGCCTCGACGTGGAAGCCGTTCGAATCGACAAGGGTCCCGTCGATGTCGAACAGTACCGCCCGCACGCAGGTGCCTCGCCGCGTCGTCCACGCGACCGCACCCGCTGCCGCCAGCAGCGCCGCGCCCGCCGGCCCGCGCCCGCGCCGGAGCAACGCCAGGCCGCCCGCCGCGACCAGCGCCGGGCCGGCCCCGACCTGCCTGATCGCGGCCGCCCGCGCGAGCCTGGCCGCGATCCGCGGCGCCGAGCGGAGCGCGTGCTCGGCCATGCCCGGCGTCGCCGCAGGCGCGGGGAGCGCGGACCACACGGGCTCGGCGGCGTCGGACCCTGCGACATGATCCGCCACCCAGGCCCGCCGCGCGCCCAGCGGCCGCGGCGCGCCCGTTGTCGTGTCCTCGGCGGTCTGGTGCTCGAATTCGGCGTTGAGCTCCGCCCCGAACAGCAGGATGTAGCTCGACAGGTAGAGCCAGGTCAGCAGCACGACGACCGCGGACAGCGAACCATAGGTCGCGCCATAATGGCCGAAGTTCGCGACATAGACGCCGAAGCCGATCGTCAGCAGCAGCCACAGCACCGCCGCCAGCCCCGATCCCGGCGTCAGCCACACCCACGTCGCCTGCGCGCGCGCAGGGCCGAAGCGGTAGAGCGTCGCCGCGGCCGCCGCCCCCGCCACCGTCATCACCGCATAGGAGGCCAGCTTGCCGATCACGAGCGTCCAATCGGGCAGCGTCGGCAGGAGCGTCTCAAGCTGGCCCATCGCGGTCACTGCGACCATCGCCAGCACCGCGACGACCACCCCGCCCGCGGTGATCGCCAGCGCGAGCGCATTGGTCTTGACGAAGCCGCGCGTCTCCTCCTCGTCGTACGCGATGTTGAGCCCGGTGATGACCGCGCCCGCGCCGCTCCGCGCGCTGACCAGCGCCAGCGTGAGCGCCAGCGCCAGCGCGAACCCCTTCTTCCCGTCCGACGAGCCGACGATGCCGAGCAGCTGATCCCCGATCAGCTTCGCCGCCTCGCGCGGCATGACGCCGGCGAGCTGGTTGATGTTCTCGACCACCGTCTTCGGCTCGGCGAACAGCCCGTAGCTGAGCACGATCGCCCCGAGGATCGGCACGATCGCCAGGAACCCGGAAAAGGCGATCCCGCCCGCGATCAACCCGATATTGTCGGTCGAGGCCTCGTTCCAGGTCCGCAGGAGGATCGCCTTCCACGCCGCCCACGGCACCGCCCACGGGCTCTTGGCGCTGCGGCCTTGCTGATCCAACGTTTGCTCCTCGGCTTGGAGGAGGAGTAACCGCAGGATCAGGAGGGTGTTCCCGATCGGTCGGCGCCCGACGTCCTTACGCCAACGGCGTTGCGAGAAGCTTGGTTTCCAGCCCGATGTGGTCGGATAGGAACGGGGCGCCTTCGCTCAGCGTGCTGTCGGGGAATGGCCGTCGCCGGATGCGCGTGAAGTCCAGCGAGAAGGTGTGCGCATTCGTGGGACGCTCGACGAAAAGATAGTCGATCCGCTCGGACGAGTCGGCAGGGTCCGGCGCCCCCGATGCGTCGACCCCGGGTTTGCCGGCATCATCGCAATAGCCGAACTCGGCGGATGCGGGGTCCCGTATTACCGTGCAGACATGGTCGAACCGGTGCTCCCCATCCTCGTCGGCGCCGCCGTGGGTGCCCCCCCAGATGGTCCCGGGATGCGGCACCGGGGCGTAGCTCAGCTGGGTCGCGAAGAGATCATCGAGGCCGATCGACGCGAACGCCTGAACCAGCTCCGCGTAGAAAGACGGGTCGCTCGCCGCGATGTTCAGGTCGCCGCAAAAGACGGTGATGTTCTCAGGGCGGCGAGTCTTCTGTATGAAGGCGATCGCTTCGTTGACCTGCGCCATCCGCCGCGCCTGCAAGGCCTCGGGGGTGAGCAGGAGCGCGATCTGCGCCGAGACGATCGCCAGCGCGTCCCCCAGCAGGTCCGCACCTGAGATCAGGTGGCTGCCGTACAGATCGATCACGCCGGGCCCGATCCGCACCCGCGTCAGCAATACACCCTTGCTCGCCCAGGCATCGGTGTCGAGCAGTCGTTCCCCGACCGCCTCGAAGACGTAGGGGATGGTCTCCAGGATCTCACAATCGCCCGTCGTGATCCGGTATAGTCCCCCGTCGATCAGTGCGATCGGCTTGCGCACGAGCTGCTCGATCGACGGCACATGGATCGACACGCCGGACCCGTCCCAGCCCTTGCGGATGCGGTCCCGCGCCTCGTTGATCGAGCGGCCGGGCCCGAGTACCGACCAATCCCAGACTTCGGACAGCGCCATGATGTCGTAACCGGACTCGGCGCAAGCGCGGCCGATCGCGTCGGCACGCTCCTCGAGCGCCGGCTTGGCGCCCAGCGAGGTATCAATGTCCACACCAAGGTAGTGGAGCAGCAAGCCGGCTACGCTGATGTTGAAGCCGGTCAGTACCGTGACGGGGTTGATTCCCGCGGCATCAAGGAGGCGGGCGATGCCAACCACCGTGTTGCCCAGAACCTCGACGAGGACGTCGATCGCCTGCTTGCCGCCGTGTTCCAGGATCGCTTCGATGATCAGGCCCGACGCTACGGTGCCAATGCCCAACGTGCCGACGGCGAGGCCCACCTCAATGGCCGTAAGCGCGGTCTTGCTGATCCCGAGCCGCTTCGCGAGCCGGCCCTTGCCGACGATTTCGTCCAGCATGTCGACCGGGTTGACCGCGAAGCGCGCGACGATATCGACAAGCTTGATGTCAAGGTCGACGATGGCCTGGACCGCGGTAACGCCCAGCACCGCGAGAATCTCGTCGAGGTCGATCAGCGGGTTGAGGCCGGGAAGCAGGTAGGTGTTGTAGCAAAGCAGCGACCGCCACGACGCGCTTGCAAGTTCGTGACGGGCCACGATGCGCCGAAAGGAGACCTGTGGCGACGGATCGTGCCACCGGTGCCGGGCGAACAGGTCCGCGAGCGACTCTGACGGTCGGATGACGTCCATTGCGCTGGCAATCTCGCGAAAGCTGGTCATCGCTACTCTCCCCTGCGGCTCGGCTCAGGGCTTACCTTCACCGGCCGGGAAATCTTCCGGAGACAGTTTCGCGAGCACGGCCTCGACGTGCGTCAGGCGCTCGGCGAGCGCCGCGACGCCGGCCAGTCCGATCCGGCGTTCGTGGGAAGTGCCGGCGTAGAGGACCAACGACGCATCGCCCTGGTCGACGATGAACTCCCACCGGTACTGCCCCATGAACGTCCCGTTGAAGCGCAGCCCGTTCGAGGGATCGTAGCGGAGCGTCTTGGCGACGGTCAGGGCCTTCTCCGCGTGGAGCTCCTCCGTCGCGCTCACCGAATACTGGCTGACCACCAGCTTGTCGTTCCCCGACCAGAGGCGAGCCGTGCCGCCATCCGCATACCAGACCCACCGCTGTCCGGACAGCGGAGTCTCGGCAAAGTCTGCGACGTCGCGCGACTGGAATGAAAAGCCGGCACCCGGCCCTGAACTGTGGACTTCGCTTCCGTGAACGTGAAGCTGCCGCTGTGGAACTCCAACGTTGACGCCGACTCGTCCGTTCACCGTTGCAGTCAGCACGTCGTCGGAGGAACGCAACCGCGCTGTGCCCGCCTTCGCGTACCAGATCCAGCGCTCGCCCTGCTTGGGACTTTCTACCCAAGCGTTGATGTCGCGGTCGGCGAAGGAGAAGCCGGCGGTGATCCCCCGAACAAACGCCTGGCCGACCGTTGAAACTGTGAAGATATCTCCCAACCCCGCGGTCCACATCCGCGCGGTGTTCTTGTCGGCGTAGAGAACCCAGCGATCGCCGATCGTGTCGGGAAACTCTTCGTCGCCCTTGTGTCGAACGGAGAACGAGTAGCCGCCCGAGCCGCCACCGCTATGGATCTCGCCGGTCGTGACATGGACGGGCCGTTGCGCCGTCCCCCCACCGATCCTCAGCGCACCGACGATCTCGACGGCATCTTCCGCAAGCTTCACATCAGACGTCATCACAGGTCCCCGCTGCTGAGGAACGGGATTCATCCCGTCCTTCACCCGATCACGCGACCTGTCTTCTACTTTGTCCCGGAAGTTTCCACGTCGGCCCACCCGTGTCAACCGCCCGGGAGCGTACTGTGCGACACGCCGCTATTGCGGACCTCCGGCGCGAGAAGGGCGACTCACGCCGCCACCGCCTCTTCCGCCGCCAGCCACTCCGCCTCGGCCGCCGCGATCGCCTTCTCGATCGCGCCGCGCCGCTGCATCAGCTCGCCCATCGTCAGCCGGGCGAGCGCCCCGTCCGCCTGCGCCGGATCGAACATCGCCCGGTCGATCCCGCTCTTCTGCGCGTTGAGTGCGGCCAGCGTTGCCTCCGCCTCCTGCGCGCGCTTCTTCAGCGCCGCCTCACCCGCGCGTTTCTCGGCCGCGGCGCGCTTGTCCTTCTTCGCGGCCCTGGCGGGTTTCGCGTCGGGATCGCCCGCCAGCACGAAGGCGATGTAATCATCGAGCGTCCCGTCGAACTCGCGCGCCGTCCCGCTGTCGACCAGCACCAGCCGGTCGGCGGTCATCTCGATCATGTGGCGATCGTGGCTGACGATCAGCACCGCGCCCTTGAACCCGCTGAGCGCCTGGATCAGCGCCTCGCGCGCGTCGACGTCGAGGTGGTTGGTCGGCTCGTCGAGGATCAGCAGGTGCGGCGCGTCGCGGGTCACCAGCGCCAGCGCGAGCCGCGCGCGCTCGCCCCCCGACATCTTGCCGACCGCGCCCGTCGCGCGCTCGCCGCTGAAGCCGAACCGCCCCAGTTGCGCGCGCACCGCCCCCGGGCTCGCGCCCTTCATCGCCCGCGTCATGTGGGCGAGCGGGGTGTCCGCGCCGTCGAGCTCCTCAACCTGATATTGGGTGAAGTACCCGACGCGCATCTTGCCCGACGCGCTCTTCTCTCCCGCCATCGGGGTCAGCTGCGCCGCGAGCAGCCGGGCGAGCGTCGTCTTGCCGTTGCCGTTGCGCCCCAAGAGCGCGATCCGCTCCTCGGGATCGAGCCGCAGGTTCAGCCGCTGGAGGATCGGCGTCTCGCCGTAACCGACCGCGGCGTGATCGAGCGTGATCAGCGGCGGCCGCAGCTGGTCCGGGTCCGGAAAATCGAAGCTGAGCGAGGGATCGTCGACGATCGCGGCGATCGGCTGCATCCGCGCGAGCATCTTGGCGCGGCTCTGGGCCTGCTTCGCGGTCGAGGCGCGCGCCGAGTTGCGGGCGACGTAATCCTGCAGCTTCGCGCGCTGCGCCGCCTGGTTCGCCCGTGCCGCCTCGGCCTGCGCCTGCCGCTCGGCGCGCTGCGTCTCGAAGGCGTCGTAGCCGCCGGGATAGAGCGTCAGCTTGCCGCGCTCCAAGTGGAGGATGTGGTCGACGACGTTGTTGAGGAAGTCGCGCTCGTGGCTGACGATGACGATCGTCGCGCGGTAGGATTTGAGGAAGTCCTCGAGCCACAGCACGGCTTCGAGGTCGAGGTGGTTCGAGGGCTCGTCGAGCAGCAACACGTCGGGCTGCGAAAACAGCAGCGCGGCGAGCGCGACCCGCATCCGCCACCCGCCCGAGAAATGCTCGAGCGCGCGGCCCTGCATGTCCTCGTCGAAGCCCAGCCCCTTGAGGATCCGCGCCGCCCGCGCCGGCGCGGCGTGCGCGTCGATCGCGGTCAGCCGCTCGTGGATGTCGCCCAGCCGGTGGAGCTCCTCCTCGGTCTCGGCGAAGTGGAGCGTCTCCTCCTCGGCGACCAGCGCGGCGCGCTCGACGTCGGCGGCGAGCACGGTCTCGAACGGCGTCGCCGCACCCGCTGGCGCTTCCTGCGCGACATAGCCGAGCCGCGACTGGCGCGGCATCTCGGCGGCGCCCTCGTCTGGGTCGAGCATCCCCGCGATGACGCGGACGAGGGTGGACTTGCCCGCGCCGTTGCGCCCGATCAGCCCGACGCGGGATCGCGGCGGGATCGCGGCGGAGGCGTGGTCGAGGATGGTGCGCCCGCCGAGGCGCACGGTGATGTCGGTGAGGGTCAGCATGATCGGGCGGCGCTCTACACGCGCGCGCCGCCCGGTGCCATGCTCGGCTTACTCGGCGGTGGGCTGCGCCTCGGTCTTGCGCGGGCGGCCGGGGCGGCCCTTCGGTGCCGCCGGCGTCGCGGCCTTCACGGGGCGCTTCTCGCCGGGCTTGCGGCCGAGCCCGATCTTCTTCGCCATGTCGCGGCGCGCCTGGGAATAGTTCTCGGCGACCATCGGATAGTCGGCGCGCAGGTTGTACCGCTCGCGATACTGCTCCGGGGTCATGCCGTGCGTGGCGAGGTGACGGCGCAGCGTCTTGTACGGCTTGCCGTCGATCATCGAGATGATGTGGTCCTTCGACGCCAGCGACTTGCGCACGGTGGTGGCGGCGACATATTCCTGCTGCGGGGTCGCCGGCTGCTCAGTCGTCGCGGGGGTAGCAAGACCCGACACCGCATCGTGCATCTTCTGGAGGAAGGCCGGCACGTCGTCGGCGGCGGCGCGGGTATTGGGATTCGAGAGCCAGGCGATAGTGAGTTCGGTGGCGAGCTCGACCGGGGTCGTGTCTACGTTGGTGTCGGTCACAGGGTACTCCTTTGCACGAGGCGCACTAGCGCGAAATCCGCGCCGGTCAACAATCCTGAGATCGTTCGTTGCGACGTTCGGCGCGCTCTTGTCTAGCACGACGTTACGAAAGTTCTTTACCAATTGTCTGAGCGCACGGTGGGACTTGTCGGATCGGGCCGGACAACCCCGAGGATTTATGGCGCCTAAACCGTCGCCGCGAACGAAAAAGGATCGGCAAGGTCTTGCGAGAGCAGCGATGCTTGTCCGCGGGGCGTCGCACCGCTACGCGCGCTGACCCATGCGCTACGTCAGCACCCGCGGGTCCGCCCCCTCGCTGTCCTTCCGGGAGGTGACGCTCGCCGGGCTCGCGGCGGACGGCGGCCTCTACGTGCCGCAGGCATGGCCGCGGTTTTCGCGGGACGAGATCGCCGCATTCGCCGGCCTCTCCTATGTCGACACCGCGGTCGCGGTGATGACGCCGTTCGTCGGCGGCGATCTGACCGCAGACGAACTGCGCGGTCTCTGCGCCTCCGCTTACTCGCGTTTCGCGCACGCCGCGGTGACGCCGCTCGTCCAGCTCGATCACGATCACTGGCTGCTCGAACTGTTCCACGGGCCGACGCTCGCGTTCAAGGACGTGGCGCTGCAACTGCTCGGTCTGCTGTTCGAACGCTTTCTGGAGGGTGGCGAGCATCTGACGATCGTCGGCGCGACCTCGGGCGACACCGGCTCGGCCGCGATCGACGCGGTCGCGGGGCGCGACGGCGTCGACATCTTCATGCTCCACCCCGAGGGGCGGGTCTCAGAAGTCCAGCGGCGGCAGATGACCACGGTTGCCGCGCCCAACGTCCACAACATCGCGATCCGCGGCGACTTCGACCAGGCACAGGCGCTGGTGAAGGCGATGTTCAACGATCGCGACTTCGCGTCGCGCTTTCGGCTGAGCGCGGTCAATTCGATCAACTGGGCGCGGTTGATGGCGCAGGTCGTCTATTACTTCTACGCCGCCGTCAGGCTCGGAGCGCCCGAGCGGAGCGTCGCGTTCAGCGTGCCGACGGGCAATTTCGGCGACGTCTTCGCAGGGTATGTCGCCGCGCGGATGGGCTTGCCGATCGAGCGGCTGATCGTCGCCACCAACGTCAACGACATCGTCGCGCGCGCGCTTGCCACCGGCGATTACTCGCGCGGGGTCACGGTGCCGACTCCGACGCCCTCCATGGACATCCAGGTGTCCTCGAACTTCGAGCGGCTGCTGTTCGACGCGGGTGGGCGCGACGGGCGTGCCCTCGCTGCTCAGATGCACGGGTTCGAGGCGAGCGGGGCGCTGCGGCTCACCAATGCGCAGGCGCAGGACGCGGCCGCGCTGTTCGCCGGCGATCGCGTCGAGGTCGATGCGATGTCCGGTGCGATGCGCTGGGCACATGAGGCCGCGGGCCAGGTGCTCGATCCGCACACCGCGATCGCGCTCGCCGCCGCCCGACGTCATGCGTGGGACGGGCCGACCGTCACGCTGGCGACCGCGCACCCGGCCAAGTTCGTCGATGCGGTCGAGCGCGCGACCGGAGTCCGCCCGCCGCTGCCGGGCCGTGCGGGAGACCTGTTCGCGCGCGAGGAACGCTACGCGGTGCTCGACGCGACCTACGAGGCGGTGAGCGCCCATATCGCCGAGCGGGCGATCGGGCGGTGATGCTCCAGACCCTCGTCGCCGAGCCCTGGGCCGATTACGGGCTCATCGACTCCGGCCACGGCCGCAAGCTCGAACGCTACGGCCGCTTCCGTTTCATCCGTCCCGAGCCGCAGGCGATGTGGGCGCCCGCGTCGCCCGACTGGCAGGCCGACGGCGACTTCATCGGCGCATCGGACGAGGAGGGCGGGGGCCGGTGGCACCTCTCGCGCGACGTGCCGCGCGGCGGCTGGCACGTCCGCTGGGAGGAGCTGCTGTTCCTTGCGCAGAACACGCCCTTCCGCCACCTCGCCTTCTTCCCCGACATGGCGCCGCAATGGGCGTGGATGCGCGAGCGGACGGGCGAGGGCGACCAAGTCCTCAACCTGTTCGGCTATACCGGGGTCGGCACGCTGGCACTCGCCGCGAAGGGCGCGGCGATGACCCATGTCGACGCCTCGAAGAAGTCGGTGGAGGCAGGCAAGGCCAACGCCTTCCTGTCCGACATGGCCGACCGCCCGATCCGCTGGATGGTCGACGACGCGGCCAAGTTCGCCGCGCGCGAAGTGCGGCGGGGGAAGCGATACGACGGGATTTTCCTCGATCCGCCCAAGTTCGGCCGCGGGCCGGACGGCGAGGTCTGGCGGCTGGAGGAGGGACTTCCCGGCCTCATCGCCGACTGCCGCCGCCTGCTCGACTCAGAGAGCAAGTTCCTCGTGCTGACCGTCTATGCGGTCCGCATGTCCGCGCTCGCGATCGGCGAAGTCGTCCGGCAGGCGCTGGCGGATCTGGGCGGCACGGTCGAGGTCGGCGAGATGGCGGTGCGCGAGGAGGCGCGCGGGCTGCTGCTGCCGACGGCGATCTTCGCGCGGTGGTCGAGGTAGCAGAAGAGGTTCACGCGAAGGACGCGAAGGTCCGCGAAGGACGCAATGTTTTTATGAGGGCCGTACTGCGTTGATGCGGAGGGGAGAGACTTCGACGTTATCGTGGTGGTTGACGATGCGTTGCAGGCCCTCCTTTAGCGTCTCGCCGCCGAAGTTCATCAGCAGCCCAAGCCGCAAATCCAAGAACCGCAGATAGGTCAGAATTTGTTTGCGGTGGACCGGCGCAAGTCGGTCGATCGCTTTCAACTCGATCAGTAGGCATTTTTCGATCAAGAGATCGGCGCGGAAGCCGCCCTCGACGACGATGCCCTCGAACGTGATCGGCACCACCTTCTGGCGCTCCACAAGGAGGCCACGCCGCTCAAGCGCGTGCGCCAGCACCGCTTCATAAGCCGACTCGAGCAGACCCGGCCCGAGTGTGCGATGGATCCGCAATCCGCATTCGATCGCAATCGTCGCGACATCCTCTACGTTCATCCCAGCCCTCGCGCCCATCGCGGATCATCGCGAGCTTCGCGTGAACCACCTTCTACTCCACCCCCGCCCGCATCGCCGCCGCTGCCACGAACGGCGCCCCCGCGACCAACAGCAGCGAGACCGCCGCCAGGAGCTTCCACGCCGCCGCGCCGCCGTCGAGCGCGCCCGCGCCGAAGATCAGCAGCGGCACCGCCAGCGGCAGCATCGCCAGCCCCGCGACCGCCCCCGCGCCGCGCAGCCCCGCGACCAGCGACGCCGTCGCGACCGCCAGCGCCGCCAGCCCCGGCGTCCCGAGCAGCAACCCCGCCTCGACCCGCAGCAGCGCCTCGCCGCCAAGTCCGAACAGCCCGCCCGCGATCACCCCAGCCAGCATCAGCGGTGGCGCGAAGGCGAGCCAGTGCGCTGCGATCTTCGCCGCCGCGACCGCCGCCAGCGACACGCCTCGGACCGCCAGCTGATCGACCACTCCGGCCTCCAGATCGGGCGCGACCAGCCGCTCGACGGGCATCAGCGCGGCGAGCAGCGCCGCCGCCCAGATCACTCCGCCGCCGATCCGCGCCAGCAGCGCCGCGTCCGGCCCGATCGCGAAGGGGAACAGCACCGCGACGAGCAGGAAGAAGGCGACCGTCAGCGCCGCGCCGCCGCCCGCATAGCCGCGGCGCACATCGCGCAGGACGAGCGTGGCGATCACAGCGCCACCGTCATGGCGTCCGCCAGCGCCAGGTCCTGGTGGGTCGCGACCGCCACCACGCCGCCGGTCGCCCGGTGCCGCGCCACCGCCGCTTCCAGCCGCGCCACCGCCGCCGCGTCGAGCCCCGACGCCGGCTCGTCGAGCAGCCAGCACTCCGCCCCGCTCGCCACCACCCGCGCGAACGCCGCGCGCCGCCGCTGCCCGGTCGAGAGCAGGCGCACCGGCACCTCGGTCAGCGGGTCGAGCGCCAGGTCCGCCAGCGCCGCCGCCACCCGTCCGCGCGGGTCCGCGCGGCCGTCCAGCCGCGCCCACAGCTCCAGCGCCGCCGCCAGCCGCCGCTCGGGATCGAGCGCCGCCGCCTCGCCCAGCCACGCGACCGTCGCCAGCCGCTCCACCGTCCCGGCCGCCGCGCGTCCCAGCCCGGCGAGCACGCGCAGCAGGCTCGACTTGCCGACCCCGTTCGGCCCCGTCACCAGCAGCGCCCCGCCACGTTCGACGGCGAACGACAGTCGCTCGACCAGCACCCGCCCGCCGCGTGCGACCGTCAATTCCCGCGCGGCAAGGACGCTCAATCGAGCACCGCGTCTTCCAGCGCGTGCATGTCGGAGTCGGAAAGCCCGAAATGATGCCCAATCTCGTGGATCGTCACGTGCGCGACCAGATCGTCCAGCCGCACCTCGGTCTCGCACCATTCGGCGAGGATCGGTTGGCGATAGAGGTGGATGCGATCGGGCGGGGCCGGGGCGTCCCAGGCCGATTTCTCCCCCACCGGACGGCCGACGTACACGCCCGTCAGCTCGAACGGATCGTCGAGGCCGACGCCCGCCAGCGTCTCGTCGTCGGCGAACTCCTCGACGATCAGCACCACGTCGCGCAGGTGGGCGCGGAACTCCGCCGGCAGCCGCGCGATCACCCCGCGGGCGTGCGCCTCGATCCGCGCCGCGCTCGGCGGCGGCCCCAGCTCTTGCCCGCTCATGTCCGAAGCCATACCCGTGGCTGCGGCACCGATAAAGGGAGGCGCACGATGGTCGACCAACTGAGCGAGGCGGAGCGCGTCGACGCGCTCGACGGGTTGCACGATTGGGATTTCGACGAGGGCCGCGACGCGATAACGCGGTCGATCGTGTTCGGCGACTTCGCCGAGGCGTTCGGCTTCATGACGCAGGTCGCGCTGATCGCGGAGAAGATGGACCACCATCCCGAATGGACCAACGTGTGGAATCGGGTGGAGATCACGCTGACCACGCACGACGCGGGCGGGTTGAGCGAGCGCGATATCGAGTTGGCCGAGGCGATCGACGCCATTCTCGGCGAGTAAAGCGCCATGCCCGATCGCATCCTGGTCCTCTACGGGTCGTATCGCCGCGACCGGCAGGGCATCCGTCTGGCCGAGTGGCTGGTCCGCGCTTTCGCCGCGCGCGGCGCGGCCGCCGAGCTGATCGATGCGAAGGCGATCGGGTTGCCGATGCTCGACCGGATGTACAAGGAACATCCGCGCGGGGAGGCGCCACCCGCGCTCGAGGCGCTGGCGGAGCAGATCCGCACCGCCGACGCCTTCGTCTTCGTCACCGGCGAATATAATTGGGGCGTCCAGCCGGGCCTCAAGAACCTGACCGATCATTTCCTCGAGGAATGGTTCTGGCGCCCCGCCGCGATCGCCAGCTATTCCGCCGGCCGCTTCGCGGGCGCGCGTGCGGGGCTGACGTGGCACGGCATCCTGTCGGAGATGGGGATGGTCGTCGTGTCGAGCGCGCTCGCGGTCGGCGGCATCGGTCATGCCTTCGATGCGGAGGGCGGACCCGCCGGCGAGAGCGGTGCGGCGCTCGCGAAGGCCTTCCCGCGCTTCGCCGACGATCTCGGGTGGTGGACCGAGGCCACGCGGGAGCAGCGGCAGCGGCAGGCGCCGCCCTATTGACGACCGCGCGCCCCGGCCCCCGCAAGCGCTCGGTGACGATCGCCGGGCATCCCACGTCGATCTCGCTCGAGCCCGTCTTCTGGGCCGCGCTCGAGCGCGCCGCCGCCGAGCGCGCGCTGCCGCTCTCGGCGCTCGTCGCGCAGATCGACGCGGCGCGGATCACCGCGGCCGATCCCCCCAATCTCGCCTCCGCGATCCGGGTGTGGCTGTTCGAGGCCTTCTGTCAGCCGCCCACCGGCGATCCGCGATCAGCCCTCACCACAGCACGCCCTTGATCGGCGTGAGCGGCTCGGGTGCGGGGTCGCCGATCGACTGGAGCAGGTCGATCTCGATCGTCCGGCACATGGCCGACACGGGCACGTCATGGACCGTGTTCGCGAACGGATCGACCAGATCGTCGCCGATCCTGAGCGCGGCCAGGAACATGAGCCCCGCCACCGTCGAGCCGAGCGGGGTCGCGAACCCCAGGGTCTCGACCAGCCCGATCGGGAGCAGCAGGCAGAACAGGTGGGTGAAGACGAGCGGGAAGACGCGGTACTGGCTCGGCAACGGCGTGTTCTTGAGCCGCTCCATCCCGCCTTGCGCGTTGGCGATATCGACCAGGGTCGATTCGATCCGCGCCTGGAGGATGGTGTCGATCCACCCGCGCCGACGCGCGTCGTCGACACGGTGCGCCGCGCCGTCGAGCAGCCCGTTGGCGACGTTCGTCCGCCCGAGCGGCTTCGCCGCCTCCTCCGGCGACAGGAATCGCAGCACCTCGGGCGCGACCGGCTGACGCCGCAACTGGCATCGCAGCGCGTTGACGTAGGCGAGCTGGCGCAGCACGATCGCCCGCCTGAGGTCGAGCGCCTCGTCGCCGGGCAGGAAACTGCGCACCTCCCGCGACAGGCTGCGCGAGGCGTTGATCATCGCCCCCCAAAGGGTCCGACCCTCCCACCAGCGCTGATAGGCCGATGTGACGCGGAAGCCGAGGAACAGCGCCAGCGCGGAGCCGAACAGCGTCAGCGGCAGCTCCGGCGCCTTGAACGGCAGCCGGTACCAGGCGAGCGTCACCACGCAGTCCCAGACGAACAGCACGAGCAGCGGCGGCCAGACCTCGACGACGAGGCGGCGGATTCCGGGGGTGGCGTCGACGATCATGGCTGAGGGTCTAGCCGATCCGCGCGCACGATGCGTTGCCGGTTTGCGTCACATCGTGCGGATCAGCGTCTCGACGCGGGCGACCCAGGCGGGATCGACGACCCGGCGGCCGCCCGGCTCGCCGATCGGCGCGACCTGGATGCCCGTCCCGGTGCCTTTGACCATTCGGCCGAACACCAGGTCGCCGTCCCGCGTCGCCGCCAGGACGTCGTCGTGGCGCAAGGCGGCGAGCGCCTCCGGCTCGAGCCGCGCGCACCACAAGACGTCGCCTCTCCGGTAATCGCCGACCTTGGCCGTCACCCGGACCGCGACCAGATCCTCGCGCGCGCTCGGCGCAGCCATGCTCTCGGCCTTGTCCGGCTCCGTCGCACCGTCTGGCCCGAGCCATGCCGCGATCGGCACCTGGGGCGAGGTCACCAACTCCGCCGCATCGACCGCAAGCGCGGCGGCGATGCGGTTGAGCCAGCCGACCGAGACGGTCCGCGCGCCGGTCTCGAGCCGGCCGATCGTCTGTGGCGTGGTCGGCGGATCGCAGCGCCGCGCGACCTCGTCGAGCGTCATCCCCCTGGCCCGGCGGACGTCGCGGATGGCGGTGATCATGGCGGGCTTTCTTGAACCGGATCGGTTCACGACTTTCCTACAGCCACCTGCGCATGGCAAGGTGTCGGCGATCGGCGAGGGAGAAAGCGGGATGCGACATCTGGAGGAGCGGCGGATCGACTCGCACGGCGTCACCGCGCTGCGCGGACGCGGCGGTCGCAGCGTGACGGTCAACGTCGCCGAATCGGCGCTGTCCTGGCTGGCGTCGCGGGGGCTGGTCGACGCCCGGCAGGTCGAGGCGGGCGAGCGGCTGCGCGACGATTACGAGCGCGCGCAGCTCAGCCCCAGCGTGACGATGCGCTGGGGCGCGACCCGCGTCGACGGCGGCGGCGGCGACCGGCTCGATCCGACCACCGCGCAGCTCGCGGCCAAGCGCCGGTTCGACGCCGCGACCGCGGCGCTCGGGCAGGGGCTCGCCGATGTCGCCTGGCGGGTGATCTGCGCGGGCGAGGCGATGACCGCGGCGGAGAAGGCGCTCGGCTGGCCGACCCGCTCGGGCCGCGTCGTCCTGACCCTCGCGCTCGACCGGCTGGCGGACCATTACGGCTTGCGGTGACGCGCACGGGGGCTCACCTGAGCGGCCATGCGGATCGACTTCGTCTTCGGCCACGGCTCGGGCAACGCCTTCCCGATCGTCGACGCACGCGCGAGCGAAGCCGCGTTCGACTGGCCGCAGGTCGCGCGTGCCCTCGCGGACCGCGCCGGCCCGGTCGGCAGCGACGGCTTGCTGCTGCTGACTGCGGGCGATGCCGACCACGCCTTCGGGATGCGGATGTTCAACTCCGACGGCTCCGAAGCGGAGACCTGCCTGAATGGTCTGCGCCTCGTCGCGCGGCTGGGATTCGAGCGCCTCGGGCTGGCGGAAGCGCGGGTCCGCTTGCGGACGTCGTCGGCCGATGTCGCCCGCGCCCCCGATCTCGCTCCCGGCGTCTTCACCGTCCACGAGCGCGCCGGACCCGCCGGGCTCGACACCGCCGCCTGGCCGATCCGGGGGGCGCCGGAGGTGATTAATGAGGGCGTGATCGCGCACCTTTCGCCCGCTCTCCGCTTCACCGCGGTGACGATGCCCAATCCGCACCTCGTCACCTTTGTCGAAGCGATCGACGAGGCGGAGCTCGTCCGGGTCGGTCGACTCTGCGAGGCCGCACCGGACTGGCTCCCCAACCGCGCCAACGTGTCGTTCGTCGAGGTGCGCGACGATGGTCTCTTTTGCCGCACCTTCGAACGCGGGGTGGGTCTGACCGACAGCTGCGGCAGCGCCATGGCGGCGTCGACCGTGGCGGCGGCCCTGACCGGCCGGACGGACTGGGGGCGTGCGCTGACGGTCTTCAACCGGGGCGGGCTGGTCCAAGCGCGGACCGACGAGGACCTGATGGTGACGCTCAGCGGCAACGCGACCTTCGAATGGGAAGGATCGGCCGAGATCGCGGGCGCAGTCGCGCGCGACGTCCGGGTCGAGGGCCGGTTTGCCGACGAGGTTCGCGCCTGGGCGGACGTCCGCGCGGCATTGAGCGGGGACGCTCCCCACGCTAACGCCCCGGCATGACCGTTCACCTCCACGAGGAAGACCTGCCCGCGGGCGTCTTCGCCCCCGGCGCCGCGATCGCCGTCGATACCGAGACCATGGGGCTGATCACCCCGCGCGACCGGCTGTGCGTCGTCCAGCTTTCCGACGGCGGGGCGGACGAACATCTCGTGCGGTTCGCGCCCGGCTCCGACTATGCCGCACCGAACCTGCGCGCGGTGCTGGGCGATCCTGGCCGGGTGAAGCTCTACCACTTCGCGCGCTTCGATCTGGCGGCGATCCAATGGTATCTGGGCACGGTCGCCGCGCCGGTCTATTGCACCAAGACCGCGTCGCGGCTGGTGCGGACCTATACCGATCGCCACGGGCTGAAGGAGCTGGTGCGCGAGATCCTGGCCACCGAGGTCTCCAAGCAGCAGCAATCGTCCGACTGGGGCGCGCCGACGCTCAGCGACGCGCAGAAGGATTACGCCGCGTCCGACGTCCGCTACCTCCACCGGTTGCGGGACGAACTCGACAAGCGTCTGGCGCGCGAGGGGCGCACCGCATTGGCGCAGGCGTGCTTCGACTTCCTGCCGCACCGTGCCGCGCTCGACCTGGCGGGCTGGCCCGAGATCGACATCTTCGCGCATGTCTGAGCTCGCCGTCCGGGAGCGCAGCCGCCGCCAGCTGTGGGCCGCGCCGGGCAGTCGGCACGACGGCGTGGTCCATGTGGCGGCGTGGCTGCTGCCGGTGCTGGTCGGCGTGCTGTTCGCGTTCCTGGTGATGGCGCCGCTCACGAGCGGCGGCGACGTGTCGTTCGTGCTCGACAAGAACAAGGTCGAGGTCGCGCACGAGCGCCTCAAGATCCAGGCGGCGCAG
Source organism: Sphingomonas sp. SP6 (assembly GCF_058313435.1). Lineage (NCBI taxonomy): Bacteria > Pseudomonadati > Pseudomonadota > Alphaproteobacteria > Sphingomonadales > Sphingomonadaceae > Sphingomonas > Sphingomonas sp. SP6. Next base: position 394,233 of record NZ_JBZFLG010000002.1, on the reverse strand, counting down.
TATCGCGGGCAGGACGGCAAGGGGCGGGCGTTCACGCTCGACGCCGGCTCGGCGGTCCAGCGCTCGTCGGCGGAACCGATCGTCGAGCTCAACACGCTCGACGCCGGGATCCAGCTGGCGGACGGGCCGGCGCGGCTGGAGGCGGCGAGCGGACGCTACGACATGGACACAGAGCAGGTGACGGTGCCCGGCGCGGTCAAGTTCCGGGCGGCGAACGGCTATGCGCTCGACACGTCGGACGCGACCGTCGACTTGAAGGCCCGTCGCCTGGCGAGCGACGGCGACGTGACGGGATCGGCGCCGCAGGGTACCTTCAAGGCCGACCGGCTGCGCGCCGATCTCGAGGGACGCACCGTGACGCTCGAGGGCAACGCACGCTTGCGGATCGTCCCGCGCGGGGCGAGATAGCGGCCCGCCATGCGTATGACTTTCGTCCTCCTGCTGTTCCTCGCAACCGGCGCCTCGGCGCAGGGGCGGCATGATTCCGCAGCCCCGATCGACTTCGGCGCCGACCGGATCGAGCTTCAGGACAAGGCCAACCGCGCGGTACTCTCCGGCGGGGTCGCGGTGAAGCAGGCCGAGATGACGCTCAACGCGGACCGGATGACGGTGAACTACACCGGACAGGTGATCGGCGGAAACCCGCAGGTCTCGCGGCTCGACGCGGCCGGGGGCGTGACGGTGCGCCGCCCGGACCAGACCGCGAGGAGCCAATATGCGGTCTATGACCTCAATCGCCGCGTGATCACGATGGTCGGCGGAGTGCAGCTCAACCAGCGCGGCAATGTGGTGAGCGGCGGGCGGTTGACGATCAATCTCGACACGGGTCGTGCGGTGATCGACGGATCGGGCGTGGCGGGGGGCGGGTCGACGAGCTCGGGGGCGACCGCGACGCCGGGCGGGCGGGTGACCGGGACCTTCTCGGTGCCGAAGCGGGACCAGTGACCGGTCAGGCGGTCTCGCGCGTCGCCGCGATCAGCGTGCTCCAGCGCTCCTCCTGCCGGGCGCGGCGCGCGCTACCGCGATCGGCCATCGCCGCCGCATAGGCGTTGAGCAGCACCGCGCCGCCGCAGAGCAGCGCGATCAGCATGATGTCGAACATCGGACCCTCCTCGTCTCGCGGGTGACGGGGCCGCGTTGACGGGCGGCGCGCCGCCCCGCAATCCGTCGAAGACGAAGCTGCGACCAATCAGTGGAAGGCGGCGACCGGTGCCCCGCCGTCGTCCTCGACCGCCGCGATCCGCGGGATCAGGAACTGGACGCATGCGAGCGCGAGCAGGTACGAGACCGAGCAGACGCCGAGCAGCGGGCCATAGCCCCAGCCGTGCGCCAGGCTGACCGCGGCGAGTTGGATCAGCACGATCGACCACAGATTGCCGCAGAACGCGGCGATACCGATCGTCGAACCGACTGCGCGCGCGGGCACGACGTCGGTCGCGAGGCCGAAGACGTTGGTCGAGAAGCCCTGATGCGCGAACAGCCCGAGCCCCAGCAGCAGCGCCGCCGCCCAGGGCGAGGACACGAGCATGACGAGCGACACCGGCAGGATCAGCAGCGCGTAGATCAGCAGCGTCGTCTTGCGCGCGCGATCGAGGCTCCAGCCCGCCGCCATCAGCCGGGTCGGCAACCAGCCGCCGGTCAGCGCTCCGCCCGCCGCCATTGCATAAGCGAGCGCGACCGGCAGGCCCACGGTTCCCTGCTGGAGCCCGAACATGCGGTGGAACAGATCGGGCAGCCAGGCGAGCATGAAGAACCACACCTGGTCGGACAGCACCTTGGCCAGCGCGATCGCCGCGGTCTCACGGCGACGGAACAGGTCTCGCCAGCGGATCGGGGCCGGGCGCTCGCCGCTCGTCTCGACCGCGGGGACGCGGATCATGAACCAGAAGGCGACCCAGATGAGGCCGAGCCCGCCGGCCAGCAGGAACGCCGCCTGCCAGCCGAACGCGACCGCGAGCGCGGGGATGACCAGGGGAGTGACGATCGCGCCGACGTTGGGCGCGGTGTTGCCGATGCCGAGCACGACCGAACGCTCGCGCGCGCTGAAGTAGGTCGCCGCCGTCTTCACCGCCGCAGGCGTCCCGATCGACTCGGCCGCCCCCAGGACGACGCGGCTGGCGATGAACCCGCCGAAAGTGCTGACGAAGGCGTGCGCCATCCCAGCGAGGCTCCACACCGCGACGCCGAGCGCGAAGCCGCGCCTCAGCCCGACCCGGTCGATGAACCAGCCGGTGCCGAGGAACGCCACCGCGGCGGAGACCTGGAAGGCGGACAGCATGTTCGCGTAATCGCCGTCGGACCAGTCGAACTCGCGCTCGAGCGTGGGCTTGAGGAGCGCGAGGATCTGGCGATCGACATAGTTCAGCATTACCGCGGCGAAGACCAGGGCGACAATGCCCCAGCGGGCGCGAGTGGGGTGGGCGGGCATGTCCTCTCCTCTGTGATAGCGTTGTCACAGACACGAGCGTCGCGCTAGGGTGAACCGATGACGACCGAACGTCCACGCCCCGTCGCCGCCGATCTCTTTGGCGACATCGAGCCGAGCCCGTCGGCGACATGGCATGCCACGATCCCCGGCGTCGCGGTCGCCGCGATGGGGACGCTCGCGGCCGGGTTCGTGTCGGATCATTACGGTGCGCCGCTGACGCTGATGGCGCTGCTGTTCGGGCTGTCGCTCAACTTCCTGTCGGCCGACGCGCGGCTGACGCCGGGACTGGCGTTCGCGTCGCGCTCGCTGTTGCGTTGGGGAATCGTGCTGGTCGGAGTGCGGGTGACCTTCGCGCAGATCGCCGCGCTCGGGCCGGTGGCGCTCGCCGCCGTGGTGGCGATCGTCGCGCTGACCATGGCCGCGGGGCTGCTGGCCGCGCGGCGACTGGGACTCGGCCCGGCGTTCGGCGCGCTGGCGGGCGGGGCGGTCGCGATCTGCGGCGCGTCGGCGGCCATGGCGCTCGCGACGGTGCTCGGCGAGAAGCGCGTGGGCCAGACCCAGCTGACCTTGGTGCTGGTCGGCATCTCGGCGGCGTCGGCAGTGGCGATGGTCGCCTATCCGCTGGTCGCGCATGCGCTGGCTTTCGCCGACCTGCGCGCGGGATTCTTCCTCGGCGCGTCGATCCACGACGTCGCGCAGGCGCTGGGCGCCGGCTATTCCTATTCCGACGCGGCGGGCCAGATCGCCGCCATCGTCAAACTCACCCGGGTGGCGCTGCTGGCGCCGGTGCTGGCGATCGTCGCCGCGTTCCTGCCGCGCGGCGAAGGCGGGCGGCGGCAGGGGCTGCCGTGGTTCGTGGTCGGGTTCTTCGCGCTTGCGGGGATCAATTCGCTCGGCGTCATCCCCGTCCTGGCGGCGACCGCGGCGGAGCGGGCGGCGACCGCGCTGCTGGCGGTGGCCGTCACCGCGACCGCGATCCGATCACCGATGGCGCAGCTGCTCGAAGCGGGGCCGCGGCCCTTGCTGGTGATCGCCGCCGCGACGGCTGTCGCATTCGGGCTGTCGCTCGGCGCGGCGGCGCTGTTTATCGGCTGACGCGCGCGGTCGAATCGCGGATGACCAGCTCGTAATCGAGCTGTCGTCGCTCCTCCTCGCCCTCGGCGTCGCCCAGCAGCAGGTCGGCCGCATTCCACCCGAGGTCGCGCACGGGCTGGCGGATGGTCGTGAGCGGCGGCCAGACGTAGCCGGCGAGCGCATCGTCGCCGAACCCCGCGACGGAGACCTGCCGCGGCACCGCCTTCCCGGCGCGGTGGGCGGCGACCAGCGCGCCCGCCGCCATGTCGTCCGACGCGGCGAAGATCGCGGTCGGCGGATCGGCGCGCGCGAGCAGCGCGGCGGCCGCCTCCGCCCCCGAGGCGAAATCGAAGCGACCGGGCACGAACAGGTCCGCGTCGTAGGTTCCCGCCGCTTCGAGCGCCGCGCGCGTGCCGACGGCGCGCTGGATGCTGGTCGGATATTCGGGCGGCCCGGCGATGTGCGCGATCCGGCGATGGCCGAGCGCGATCAGATGCGCGGTCATCTCCGCGGCCGCGCGGGTGTTGTCGATGAACACGCAGGGGCTCGCCTCGAGATCCGCTCCCGGCGAGACGCGGACGACGCGCACGCGCCGATCGGCGAGCAGCGCAAGCACCGCCTGACTGTCGCTCGCGGGCGGGGTCAGCACGACGCCGTCGAGGTGGGTGGTGTCGACCAGCGCCTCGATATCGCCCAGCAGGCGGTCCGAGCCGCGGTCGTAGGGCTGGGCGATCATCCGCACGCCGTCCGCTTCGCAGCGGTCGCGGATGCCCGACTGCATCTCGAACACGTAATAAGGACTGGGATTGTCGCAGACCAAGGCGACCTGAAAGCTCCTGCGTCCGGCGAGCGAGCGCGCGGCGGTGCTGGGGCGGAAGCGGAGCGCGGCGACCGCCGCCTCGACCCTGGCGCGGGTCTCAGCGCCGACGTAGCGCTCGTTGTTGAGGACGCGGCTGACCGTCTTGATCGACACGCCGGCTTCGCGCGAGACGTCCTTGATCGTGGCCCGCAAGTCTCGGCAACTCCCTCGGCGCCCGCGTCGACGCCCGCCGCCGCCTGTGGCATGGCGCGGACGCTTGCCGCAACTGTTGTAGAGTAGTAATACACATGGGTCCGATGCGCCCAGACCCGTTCGACCTCGACCGTATCCGCTACAAGCACGCGCCGGCCGACGCGGGTGCGCCGCTGCCGACGTTCGACGACTGGCGCGAGCCGGCGTCGGCGACGGACGGCCGGCACGGCGGCCAGCCCCCCGCGCCGCCGCGCCGCCGCATCCGTTGGGGCCGATGGATCGTACGCGGGCTCGCGGTGGGGATCGTCCTGCTGGTGCTCGCGATCGGCTGGCTCGCGGTGACCGCTCCACTCTCCAAGTCGCTCCAGCCGCCGACCCCGCCCTCGATCACGCTGACCGCGCGCGACGGCACGCCCATCGCGCGGCGCGGCGCGATCATCGGCACGCGGGTCGACGCCGCCAAGCTGCCCGCGCACGTGCGCGAGGCGTTCATCGCGATCGAGGACCGCAGCTTCTACAGCCATTGGGGGATCTCCCCGCGCGGGATCGCGCGCGCGGCCTGGCACAATGTGGGCTCGGGCGGCGTCCGCGAGGGCGGGAGCACCATCACCCAGCAGCTCGCCAAGAACGCCTTCCTCGATTCGGACCGCACCGCGGCGCGCAAGCTGCGCGAGGTCATGATCGCCTTCTGGCTCGAGGCGTGGCTCAGCAAGAACGAGATCCTGTCCCGCTATCTGTCGAACGTCTACTTCGGCGACAACGTCTATGGCCTCGACGCCGCGTCGCGCCACTATTTCGGGCGCGCGCCGGCGGACCTGAACGTCGGCCAGGCGGCGATGCTGGCTGGCCTCGTCAAGGCGCCGTCGCGGCTGGCGCCGACCGGCAACCTGGAGGGCGCGCGCAAGCGGCAGGCGGTGGTGATCGGCGCGATGGCCGACGCCGGTTATCTCTCCAAGGCCGAGGCCGCCGACGTGCGGCCGCAGCGCGTCAAGGCGAGTCGGCCCGAGACCTTGCCCAACGGCACCTATTTCGCCGACTGGGTGCTGCCGGTCGCGCGCGACCAGGCCGGCGAGATCAAGGCGGAGGCGACGGTGAGGACCACGCTCGACCGCCGATACCAGCGGGCCGCGGAGCGGGCGGTCCGGCGTGCGGGGCTCCGCCAGGCGCAGGTCGCGATCGTCTCGATGAAGCCCGACGGCGAAGTGCTGTCGATGGTCGGCGGAAAGGATTATTCCGCCTCGCCGTTCAACCGCGCGACCCAGGCGCGGCGGCAGCCGGGCAGCGCGTTCAAGCTGTTCGTCTATCTCGCGGCGCTGCGGAGCGGGCTGACGCCGGACTCGACGGTCGAGGACAGGCCGGTGGACATCGCCGGGTGGAAGCCCAGGAACTCCGACGGCCGCTACCTCGGCACGATCACGCTGCGCCAGGCGTTCGCGCGGTCGTCGAACGTCGCGGCGGCGCGCCTGACCCAGCAGGTGGGCGTCCGCGCCGTCATCAAGGCGGCGCGCGACCTCGGCATCTCGACGCCATTGTCGAACGAGGCGACGATCGCGCTCGGCACGTCCTCGGTCTCGCTGCTCGAGCTGACCGCCGCTTATGCCGCGGTGGCGGACGGGCGCTACCCGGTCCGCCCGCGTGGCCTGGAGGCCCAGCCGGACGAACCCTGGTACCAGACGCTGACCGGGGGCTCGTCCACCCTGCCGCAGCGCATCCGCGACGAGATGCTCGACCTGCTGTCCTCCTCGGTCCGGAGCGGGACCGGTCACGGTGCCAACCTGTCGGTCTCGACTTTCGGCAAGACCGGGACGACGCAGGACAATCGCGACGCGCTGTTCATGGGCTTCGCCAACGGAGTGGTGACGGGCGTGTGGGTCGGTAACGACGACAACACCCCCAATCCGGGATTGTCCGGCGGCGGCATCCCGGCGCGGATCTGGCGCGACTTCATGACGGACGCGCTCGGCATCGCGCCGGCGGTACGGCCGCAGGCGATCGAGCAGGTCGATCCCGACGCGGAGGACCCGGTCGGCGATCTGATCGGCAACATGGTCGATCCGGTGGGCGAACAGCTCCAGCAGTTCGGCATCGACCTGCGCCGCGGTGAGGACGGGTCGATCTCGATCGGCCCCGGCGACCGCGACCGGCCCCGCCGCGAACCGCGTCGCGAGGAGCGCGAGCCCGCGCCCTCTGACGAGTCCGGCGACCAGTCCGACGACCCGGGCTGACGCCGCCCGGCCGGACATGGCATGATGCCCAGATGGCGGACATCCGAATCGGGATCGGCGGCTGGACCTACGAGCCGTGGCGCGGGACCTTCTTTCCCGAAAAGTGGCCCATCAAGCGCGAGCTGGAATACGCCTCGCGCCGGCTGACCGCGATCGAGGTCAACGGCACCTATTACAGCGGCTTCAAGCCCGCGACGTTCGCGTCGTGGCGCGATCAGACGCCCGACGGGTTCGTCTTCACGCTCAAGGCCTCGCGCTTCTGCACCAACCGCAAGGTGCTGGCGGAGGGCGGCGAGTCGATCGCGCGGTTCTGCTCGCAGGGGATCGTCGAGCTGGGAGATAAGCTCGGGCCGATCCTGTGGCAGTTCATGGCGACCAAGAGGTTCGACGCCGACGATTTCGCCGCCTTCCTCACGCTCCTGCCGGAACGGCAGGACGGGGTCACGCTGCGTCACGTGGTCCATGTGCGGCACGAATCGTTTGCGGTGCCGGAGTTCGTCGCGATGTGCCGCGTCGCCGGGGTGGCGATCGTCTATGCCGACTCGGCCGACTATCCGGCGATCGCCGACGTGACCGGGCCGTTCGTCTATGCACGACTGGAGAATGGGGTCGAGGAGGAGCCGGCGGGCTATTCGCCGCCCGCGCTCGACCGCTGGGCGGCGGCGGCGAGGACCTGGGCCGACGGCGGCGCACCGGAGGGGCTGCCTTATGTCGAGACGGTCCCGCCGACGCGGACATCCCGCGACACGTTCGTCTTCTTCATCGCCGGCGCGAAGGTCCGCGCGCCGCACGGAGCGATGGCGCTGATCGCGCGCGTCAGGGGGTAGGGGCGGGGGCCGGCGCGGGCGTCGATGCCGCAACCGGCGGCGTGACGAGCGGCATCGTCAATGCGGTGCTTTCGATCAGGTCGAGCGCGTCGCGGGTCTGGACGTAACGGCGCGCGGCCGACATCCAGCCGCCGATCGCATTCGCACCGGGCAGCCGCGATACTTCGGCGAGCGCGCCGTCGACGCGGCCCGCGCTCAGCAGCCGCCGAGCGCGGTCGATTCGCGCCGAGGAGAGCGACGAAGGCGCGCCTTCCCTCCGAAGCACCACCAGCGTGCGAAGCTCGCGCGAGAGGCTCGACAGCAGGTCGCGGTCGCCGCCGGCGCGGAGTACGTCGGCATTGGCCTCGAACCCGGCGCGCAGGTCGTCGAGCGTCTGCGGCTGGCGGGCCGACTGGATCAGCACCGCGACCGCGCGCGGCTGGGCGGCCCCGAAGCGGGCGCGGAGCTGATCTTCCAGGCTGCCGAGCGGCGCGCCGCGGTCCACCGCGCGGCGGACCGCGGCCGCGACGAGCAGCGCCTCGGCGCGCGTGGCCTGACTTGCCGCGCCCTGCGCATCGAGAGCGACTGCGGCGGTTCGGGCCTCCAGCGCCGACAATTGCGTGGCGAGGCCGGTCTCACGCGCGGCGAGCGCCGATGGGTCGATCGCCGCCGTCTGCGGCACGACGGGGGCGGGTTGCGACGGGACGAAGGCGGCGGCGCGCGACGGTGTCTGCTCGGCGGCGGTCGGCTGATGGACGAACCATCCGCCCGAGCGCTGCACCGCATAGGCCATCAGCGCGACGCCGAGGACCAGCGCCAGAACGACGAGCGTGGCGAGCACGCCCCACCGCGGTCGGCGCGTCGCGGCGTCGGATCGGCGGTCGCTCATGCCTTATTATCCCCGGCCATGCGGGGCGGGTCAATCGCGAGCGCGAGCGCGGCTTCGATCATCGCCGCGTCGTCGGGCGCGCCGGCGACGCGGGCGGCGCCCCAGCCCTCTGCGGCGGCGACGAGGACGGCGGTGCTGATCGCGACGATCCCCACGCCGCCGCGCGCGATCGGCGCGGCGGCGAGCGCCCGGGCGGCGCGCGCGGAGTGGAGGAGGACGATCGCGCCGGATGGGACGACGGGCGTGGCGACCGACACACTCTCGTACACGATCGCCGCCTCGACGCCTGCGGTCGCCTCGGTCCGGTCGCGCCCGGCGAGATGGAGGAGACGGGTGAAGCCCGCGGCGGCCGCTCGGGCCAGCGCCTCGCCGGCGTCATGCTCGCCCGTGATCGCGACCTGGAGGCCCGCGGCGCGCGCTGCGGCGGCCGTGCGTGGACCGACCGCGACCGCGGGGAGGTGGGCCAGCGCCGCTAGCCCCGGCCCGGCAAGCGCCGGCGCCTGAGCGCTGGTGACGAGCAGTGCGTCGAAGCGCGCGGGGTCGGGCGGGGTCCAGGCAAGGGCGCGGATCGCGAAGATCGGCTGGCGGATCGCGGTCAGCCCCGCGGCCTCCAGTCGCGCCGCGGTGGCGGCGTTCCCCGGCTCCGGGCGGAGGACGACGACCGGGCTCACCCGCGAGACCGTGCGCGGGCGCGGGAGTCTGGCGTGGATCTGATCACCGGCGTCCTATCGGCGGCAGCGCGCCCTTCGACAAGCCGCGGTCGAGGGGTTAGGGGTCGGCCATGTTGATCCTCGGTCTGGAATCCTCGTGCGACGAGACCGCGGCGGCGCTCGTCACCGACGGCCGCGAAGTGCTTGCGCACCGCCTGGCCGGGCAGGAGGCGGCGCATCGGCCCTATGGCGGCGTGGTGCCCGAGATCGCGGCGCGCGCGCATGTCGAGGCGCTCGAGCCGCTCGTCGCCGCCGCACTCGCCGACGCCGGCGTGACGCTCGGCGAGGTCGACGCGGTCGCCGCCACCGCCGGGCCGGGGCTGATCGGCGGGGTGATGGTCGGGCTCGTCACCGGCAAGGCGCTCGCGCACGCCGCCGGAAAGCCGTTTGTCGCGGTCAATCATCTGGAGGGACACGCGCTCAGCCCACGGTTGAGCGATCCCGACCTCGGCTTTCCGTACCTGCTGCTGCTCGTGTCGGGCGGGCACTGCCAATTGCTGCTGGTCGAGGGGGTCGGGGCGTATCGGCGGCTCGCGACGACGATCGACGACGCGGTGGGCGAGGCGTTCGACAAGACCGCGAAGATCCTGGGGCTCGGCTTTCCCGGCGGCCCCGCGGTCGAGCGCGCCGCCGCGCTGGGCGACTCGAAGGCGGTGCCGCTGCCCCGCCCGCTCTACCGTTCGCCCGAGCCGCATTTCTCCTTCGCCGGGCTGAAGGCGGCGGTGGCGCGGCTGGACGGCAGCCACCGTGCGGAGGATGTCGCGGCCTCGTTCCAGGCGGCGGTGGTCGACTGCCTCGTCGATCGGACGCGCGGGGCGCTCCAAAAGTCGCGCGGCGCGACTGCGCTCGTCGTCGCCGGCGGGGTCGCCGCCAATGGCGCGGTGCGGGCGGCGCTCGCCGCGCTCGCGGCGGAGCACGGCCTGCCCTTCGTCGCGCCGCCCTTGTGGCTCTGCACCGACAATGCGGCGATGATCGCCTGGGCCGGCGCCGAGCGGTTCGCCGCCGGCCTCACAGACCCGCTCGACACGCCTGCGCGACCGCGGTGGCCGCTCGATCCCCGCGCCGAGGCGGTGCGCGGGGCGGGGGTGAAGGCGTGAGGATCGGGGTTCTCGGTGCGGGAGCCTGGGGCACGGCGCTGGCGCAGGTGGCGGCGCGGGGTGGAGCGGTGACGCTCTGGGCGCGCGAGCCCGAGGTGGCGGACGCGATCCGCGAGCGCCGCGAGAACCGACTGTTCCTTCCCGGCGTGCCGCTGTCGCCGAAGATCGCGGTGACGACCGACCTCGCCGATCTCGCCGGGCATGACGCGCTGCTCGTGGTCGCGCCGGCGCAGCATGTCCGCGCCGTCCTCGTTGCCGCGCCGGTCGGAGCGACGCCGCTGGTGCTGTGCGCGAAGGGGATCGAGGCGGGGTCGAAGGCGCTCGTCGGCGAGGCAGCCCGCGCAGCCTGCCCGGAGGCGCCGATCGCGGTCCTGTCGGGTCCGACCTTCGCGCACGAGGTCGCCGCCGGACTGCCGACCGCGGTGACGCTGGCGTGCGAGGATGCGGCGCTCGGCCGGCGGCTGGCGGACCGGCTCGGCGGGCCGGCGTTCCGGCCTTATCTGTCGAGCGACGTCGTCGGAGCCGAGATCGGCGGCGCGGTCAAGAACGTGCTCGCGATCGCGTGCGGGGTCGTCGAGGGGGCGGGACTGGGCCAGAACGCGCGCGCGGCGCTGATCGCGCGCGGGTTTGCGGAGATGACCCGCTTCGGACTGGCACGCGGCGCGCGGGCGGAGACGCTCGCCGGCCTGTCGGGGCTGGGCGACCTCGTGCTGACCTGTTCGTCGACTTCGTCGCGCAACTTCTCGCTCGGCGTCGGGCTGGGGCGCGGTGCGGCGGCGGGCGACCTGCTCGCCGATCGCCGCACCGTCGCCGAAGGCGCGTTCACCGCGCCGGTGCTGGCCGAGGCGGCGCGCGACGCCGGGGTCGAGATGCCGGTGACCGACGCGGTGTGCCGCCTGCTCGCGGGCGATCCGGTGGCGGCGGTGATCGAGGCGCTGCTGGCGAGGCCGCTGCGGGCGGAGCATTCATGACCCGCTGGGCGGTGCTGCTCAAGGGGCTCAACATCGGCGGCAAGCGGCTGCCGATGCCCGAACTCAAGGCCTTCCTCGAAGCGCTCGGCGGACGGGACGTGAAGACCCTGCTCGCCTCGGGCAATGCGGTGATGACGATCGAGGAGGGCGGCGGCGCGGCGCTCGAACGCAGGCTGGAGACGGCGGCGGCGGAGCGACTGGCGCTCAGGACCGACTGGCTCGTCCGCAGCCATACCGAGCTGAGGGACGTCGTCGCCGCCAACCCCTTTCCCGACGAGGCGCTCGAGCGCCCGAACAAGCTGGTGGTGACCTTCCACCGCGATCCGTTTCCGACCGAACGCATCGCCGCGCTCGATCACGACGGACCGGAGCGATGGGTCGCGTTCGGGCGCGAGCTCTATATCGACTTTCCGGAGGGTCAGGGTGTGTCGACGCTGCCGCAGGCGATGGCCAGGGCGAAGTTCCCCAAAGTCGCGACCGCGCGCAACTGGAACACGGTACGCAAGCTGCTGGACGCGACGGGCTGAACGCCGCCCCGGACGGAGGTCCGGAGCGGCGCAAGACAGTCAGGCCTTCGCGAACGCCAGCAGATCGGCGTTGATCACCGCGGCGTGGGTCGCGGGCATCCCGTGCGGGTAGCCGGGGTAGGTCTTGTATTCGGCCCCCGGGACCAGCTTCGACGATTTCGCGCCCGAGATCGCGATCGGGACGATCTGGTCGTCCTCGCCGTGAAGGATGAGCGTCGGGACGGTGATCGCCTTCAGATCCTCGGTGAAGTCGGTCTCCGAGAAGGCGGCGACGCCGTCGACATGGGCCAGCGCGCTGCCCATCATCCCCTGGCGCCACCAGTTGCGGCGGATGCCTTCCTTCACCTCGGCCCCGTCGCGGTTGTAGCCATAGAAGGGCAGGGTGAAGTCCCAATAATATTGCGCGCGGTTGGTGGCGGTCTGCTTCCGTATGTCGTCGAACACCGCCATCGGGACGCCGTCCGGGTTGCCCTCGGTCTGGAGCATCAGCGGCGGCACCGCGCTGATGAGGACCGCCTTGGCGACGCGGCCCGGCTTGGCGCGCGCGGTGTAGCGCGCGACCTCGCCGCCCCCGGTCGAGTGGCCGATATGGATCGCGTTCTGATGGTCGAGCGCGTCGGTCAGCGCGATCACGTCGGCGACATAGGTGTCCATGTCGTTGCCGGTCGCGGTCTGGCTCGAGCGGCCATGCCCGCGCCGGTCGTGCGCCACCGCCCGGTAGCCCGCCTCGACGAAGACCATCATCTGCGCGTCCCAATCGTCTGACGAGAGCGGCCAACCGTGATGGAAGTGGACGACCTGCGCGTCGCGCGGGCCCCAGTCCTTGTAGAAGATCTCTGCCCCGTCGGACGTGGTGATGAACGGCATGGTCTGTCTCCCTTTGTCGAGATGGTACGCGGGTACGGATCAGGCGGCGTCGACCAGGACGATCTCGGCATCCTCGATCGCGGTCACGGTGATACGGGCCTCGTCGGCGATCGCGGCGCCGTCGCGGGCGTCGATGCGGACGCCGTTGATCTCGACCGCGCCGGTCGCCGGGACCAGATACGCATGGTGGCCCGCGCCGAGTTCGTATTCGGCGGCCTCCCCGGCCTTGATCGTCGCGCCGAGCACCCGCGCGTCGGTGCGGATCGGCAGCGCGTCATCATCGTTGGCGAACCCGGAGGCTAGCGTCACGAACTTGCCCGAACGATCGCCCTTGGGGAAGGGCTTGGCGCCCCAGCCCGGCGCACCCCCGCGGCTCTTCGGCTCGATCCAGATCTGGAAGATGCGGGTCGTGCCGGGCTCGCGGTTGTATTCCGAGTGGCGGACGCCCGATCCCGCGCTCATCACCTGGACGTCGCCCGCCTCGGTCCGCCCGGTGTTGCCGAGCGAATCCTGGTGGGTGATCGCGCCCTCGCGGACGTAGGTGATGATCTCCATGTCGGCGTGCGGATGCGCGGGGAAGCCGGTGCCGGCGGCGATCGTGTCGTCGTTCCACACCCGGATCGGGCCCCAGCCCATTCGCGACGGATCGTAATAGCTGGCGAAGGAGAAATGGTGCTTGGCGTCGAGCCAGCCGTGGTTGGCGCCGCCGAGGCTGGCGAAGGGGCGACGATCGATCATGGCAGTGTCTCCTGTGAAGCGGTTTGGTTGCTTCGTTGCGACAGAGATGCCCATGATCTCGGTGTTTGGAAGGATGCGGGATCGCACCTCATCGTTTCGCGAAACGTCACGAACGAGTCGTCACCGCGCCGGCTACGCTCGCGCGATCCGCTGAAGCCTTGGTCGGACCTTGAGGAAAGCGAGGTAGGCACGTTCGAGCAGCGCCAGGACCCACGGCCGCCGTGCCGCGAGCCCCAAGGGCCGGAGCAGCGGGATCGCGCGCCACATCGCCGCGAACGCCGCCGCCCCCGACAGCATCCGACCGTCCTCGCAGGCGTGGAATCGGCGGAGCAGCTCGGCGCGATCGATCGGGCACGCGCCGTCGCCGCGCGCGTCGACGAAGCGGATCGCGCCACGGCGATCGAGCCGCCGCATCAGCGCGATCTCGCGGCGGCAGAGCGGGCAATCGCCATCGTGCCAGACGGTCAGGCCGGTCATGCCCGCGATATGGAGCGCGGCGCGGCCATCCGCGCTACTCACTCCGCGTCGAACAGCGCCGCGAGCTGCTCGATGATCGTTCCGCCGAGCTGGTCGGCGTCCATGATCGTCACTGCGCGGCTATAGTAGCGCGTCACGTCGTGGCCGATGCCGATCGCGATCAGCTCGACGGTCGAGCGCTTCTCGATCCAGTCGATCACCTGGCGGAGGTGGCGCTCCAGGTAGGAGCCGCTGTTCACGCTCAGCGTCGAATCGTCGACCGGCGCGCCGTCGGAGATGACCATTAGGATGCGGCGTTCCTCGGGCCGCGCGACCAGCCGGGAATGCGCCCACAGCAGCGCCTCGCCGTCGATATTCTCCTTGAGCAGACCCTCGCGCATCATCAGCCCGAGATTGGCGCGCGCACGCCGCCACGGCTCGTCGGCCTTCTTGTAGACGATGTGGCGCAGGTCGTTGAGCCGGCCCGGCTGCGGCGGGCGGCCTGCCTGGAGCCAGGTCTCGCGCGCCTGCCCACCCTTCCACGCGCGGGTGGTGAAGCCCAGGATCTCGGTCTTGACCCCGCAGCGCTCGAGCGTGCGGGCGAGGATGTCGGCCGAGATCGCCGCGATCGAGATCGGCCGCCCGCGCATCGACCCCGAATTGTCGATCAGGAGCGTGACGACGGTATCGCGGAACTCGGTGTCGCGCTCGACCTTGTATGACAACGACGAGCCGGGCGAGACGACGACGCGGGCGAGGCGCGCGGCGTCGAGCATCCCTTCCTCCTGGTCGAAGTCCCAGCTGCGGTTCTGTTGCGCCATCAGCCGCCGCTGGAGCCGGTTGGCGAGCTTCGACACCACCGCCTGCAAGTGGACGAGCTGCTGGTCGAGGTAACCGCGCAGCCGGACCAGCTCGTCCGCGTCGCACAGGTCGGTCGCGGCGACGACCTCGTCGAACTGCGTGGTCCACGCCTTGTAGTCGGTCAGCGGCGCGAGATCGGTACTGGGGCGATTGGGGCGGACGGGCTGCATGCCCTCCTCGCCTTCGTCGCCGGGCTCGCCGTCCATGTCGTCGAACTGGTCCTCGCCCTGCTCCTGACCTTCGCCGTCGCTGTCGTCCGACTCGCGCTGCTCGCCGCGCGCCTCGGTCTGCGCCTCGCCCTCGCCCGAGTCGCTCTGGCCCTCCTCGCCCTCCTCGCTCTGCTCCCCGTCCGAGCCCTCGTCCTCCTCGCCGCCGTCGTCCGCCTCGTCGGGAACCTGGTCGCCCTCGACCAGGTCCAATCGTTCGAGGAGCTTGCGCGACAGCGCCTGAAAGGCCCGCTGATCGTCGAGCGCGAGGCTGAGCGCGTCGAGATCGCCGGCTGCCTTGTCCTCGATCCACTCGCG
Organism: Sphingomonas sp. SP6; assembly: GCF_058313435.1. Classification (NCBI taxonomy): domain Bacteria; kingdom Pseudomonadati; phylum Pseudomonadota; class Alphaproteobacteria; order Sphingomonadales; family Sphingomonadaceae; genus Sphingomonas; species Sphingomonas sp. SP6. The sequence goes on along the minus strand of NZ_JBZFLG010000002.1, from coordinate 379,048 downwards.
GATCAGCGCCAGCCCCGGCGCGGCGGCGGCGGGCGCGGCCTCGCCCGACAGCCGCTCGCGAACGAGCAGTGCGAGCGCGGTCGACAGCGGCACCTCGTCCCGGGTGCGCGCGCGGGTGATCGGGTCGCTGCGCAGCCGGACGTCGAGCGCCGTGGCGAGATTGTCGGCGATGCCGCGATAGCCCTTGGAACCCAACGCCTCGACCCGCGCGCCTTCGACCGCGTCGAACACCGCGCGGGCGACCGCCTCTGGCGGGGCCGCGCGACCGTGCATCGCGGTGTCGTGATGCTTGAGCCGCAGCGCGAACCCGTCGGCGAATCCGCGCGCCTCCGCCACCTGGTCGGCCGGCAGCGCGCGCGCGGGCATCGGCACCTTGAGGTGCTTGCCCGATTGCGTCGGCGCATCGGCGGTGAAGGCGAGCTCCACCTCGGGTTCGTCCGACAGCGCGCGCGCGGCCCCGCCGAGGACGGACTTGAAGCGATCGAGGGGGGTGTCGGTGGCCATTACCAGAGGACCTTGCAGCCGAATGCGGCGAATTCCCCATCACCTGTCATGACGGGCAGTCGTTCCACAAGGCTCTGTGCCGCAATCGCCCGATCGAATGGGTCACGATGGATGCCGGGCATCAATCCCGCTTTCAGCGCGTGCTCGTAGTGGAGGTTCAGGTGTATGAACCCGTCCTCGCGAATCGCTTCGTGGAAGCTGTCAACCCTCGCTTCCATCTCCGGCAGCTTGCCCAGTCTTACCTTGATGGCGATCTCCAGCGCCGAAACTGCGCTGACGTAGACGGTCGTGTCCGTGTCTTCCAGAAGGTCGCGCATACCAGCGGGCAGCCGGGGATCGCCGCCCCACCACCAGATCAGCGCATGGGTGTCGAGAAGGAGCTGCATTTCCCGTCAGACGATGTTCGAATACTTGCCTTCCCAAGCGTCCAGCTCGTCGTCCGGCAACGGATCGAACCAGACGGCGGAAGGGATGTTGCGCAGTTCAGGCCAACGTCCGGGCTTGCGCCGCGGACGCGCCGGATCGCTGAACGGTACCAGCTTGGCGTAGGGGCGTCCGGCCTTCGCTAGCACGATCTCCTCACCGGCGTGGGCGCGATCGAGCAGGCGCGAGAAATGGGTCTTGGCTTCGTGAACGTTCACGAACGCATCGCGCGGATCGAAATCAGCCACAGCTAGCTCCAAAAACGGACTTAGTCCGCTTAGTCCATTCCTATGTGATTCTCAACCCTTCCCCACCACGCTCTCGGGCAGGTCCTTCCCGAACACGCGCTGGTAATATTCGGCGACCAGCGGTCGTTCGGCCTCATCGCACTTGTTGAGGAAGGAGAGGCGGAAGGCGAAGCCGACATCGCCGAAGATCAGCGCGTTCTGCGCCCAGGTGATCACGGTACGCGGGCTCATCACGGTCGAGATGTCGCCGTTGACGAAGCCCTTGCGAGTGAAATCCGCGACGCGGACCATGTTCTCGACGACCTTCTTTCCCTCGGGCTTGTCGTACTCGCCCGACTTGGCGAGGACGATCTGCGCCTCGGTCGCGGCGGGCAGGTAGTTGAGCGTCACGACGATGTTCCAACGGTCCATCTGACCCTGGTTGATCTGCTGCGTGCCGTGATAGAGCCCACTGGTGTCGCCCAGACCGACGGTGTTGGCGGTCGCGAACAGGCGGAACCACGGGCTCGGGCGGATGACGCGATTCTGGTCGAGCAGCGTCAGCTTGCCCTCGGTCTCCAGCACGCGCTGGATCACGAACATCACGTCCGGGCGGCCCGCGTCATATTCGTCGAACACCAAGGCGGTCGGGGTCTGCAGCGCCCAGGGAAGGAGACCTTCGCGGAACTCGGTGACCTGCTGGCCGTCGCGCAGGACGATCGCGTCGCGCCCGACCAGGTCGATGCGGCTGATGTGCGCGTCGAGGTTGATGCGGATGCACGGCCACTTCAGCCTGGCTGCGACCTGCTCGATATGGGTCGACTTGCCGGTGCCGTGATAGCCCTGGACCATCACCCGCCGATTGTGCGCGAAGCCGGCGAGGACGGCGAGCGTCGTGTCGGGATCGAACACATAGGCGGGATCGAGATCGGGCACGCGCTCGTCCGCCTCGCTGAAGGCGGGGGACTCCATGTCGGAATCGATCCCGAACAGATCGCGGACCTTCACCATCTTGTCGGGGGCGTTCAGCAGGGTGGTCTCGCGGCTGTCGGGCTGGATGTTGGGCAGATCGGTCATAGGAGCCGCCTTAGGCTAAGCCGAGCGCTTTGCTCAACCGTTCAGGCGATCTTCTCGGGCAGGTGGAACAGATCGACGAAGCGCTGCGCCGCGGCCAGGTCGCCCGACACCGCCATGCCGACCGGCGCGCCGAACGGCGCCTTGCCGTAGATCGTCATTCGCATCGCCATCGTGTCTCCGGTGAAGGTGGCGTCGACATCGGCCGCCTCGCCGCGGGTCACGTCGACTCCGCCGCCGTCCGCGCGCACCACGAACGAATCGGCAGGGAAGCGGAATTGGACCGTCACCGGCTCCCGCGGCGCGTCCGGCTGGACGAGCGTCTGGAGCGACATCATCGCCGACACGGGCGAGAAGAACAGCATCGGATCGTGTCGATGCGAGCGCGTGGCCCAGCGGCCCATCTCGCGCATCAGCGTCTGGGCTTCCAGCCCCCATCGGGTCAGCTCATAGACCTGGACGTTCGCCGGCGAAGGCAGCTTGCGTCGGACGACGATCCCCGCGGTCTCGAGCGCCTGAAGGCGTTGCGTCAGCACGTTCGCGCTGATCCCGGGCAGGTTCGCCTTGATCTCGCCGAAACGGCGCGGACCATAGACCATCTCGCGCATGATCAGCAGCGACCAGCGCTCGCCGACGAACTCGAGCGCCAGCGAGGTGCCGCACGCATCGTCGTACCACCGCCTCGTCTGATCCGTTTCAGTCACCTTTTCTAACTTCATCGTTGCTTTTGATAACTGCATAGGGCACTCCGCGCAAGTCGAGTCGGAGGAGGGGCGGGTGACCGAGTTGAGCAGCGCCGCGGACTTGGCGGCGGCGAACCCGATCCGCTGGCCGCACGAGAGCGCCGCATACCGCACTGCGCGCAACGCCTTGCTCGCCCGCGAGATTGCGCTCCGTCGCGAGATCGAGGCGGTCGCGGCCGAGCGGCGATCGCTGCCCCCGGGGCCGCCGGCGATGGGCGACTATCGCTTCCGCGGCGCGGACGGCGAGGTCGGTCTGACGGCGCTGTTCGGCGACAAGGAAACGCTCGTCGTCTATTGCTATATGTTCGGAGCCGGTCGCGAGCGGCCGTGCCCGATGTGCTCGTCGCTGCTCTCCGCCTGGGACGGCGAAGTCCCCGACATCACCCAGAACGTCGCCTTGGCGGTGGTCGCCGGGGCGCCGATCGCGCGGCTGCTCGCGTTCAAGGCCGAGCGCGGGTGGCGGCATCTGCCGCTCTACCAAGACGCGAACGGCGACTTCAGCCGCGACTATTCCGCGATCACCCCGGACGGCGAGGACATCCCGCAGTTCCTGGTCTTCTCGCGTGCCGACGGCGCGATCCGGCTGTTCTGGGCGGGCGAGATGGGCGGCTGGACCGCCGATCCCGGTCAGGACCCGCGCGGCGCGCCCGAGCCGATGCCGCTGTGGACTATCCTGGACGCGACGCCCGCGGGCCGCGACCCGCATTGGTATCCGCGCCTCCGCTACTGAAACGAGGGAGCTTCCATGCCCAAGATGATCTTCGTCAACCTGCCGGTGACCGACGTCGCCAGGGCGACCGCCTTCTACGAGGCCATCGGGTTCGAGAAGAACCCGCAGTTCAGCAACGAGCAGGCGTCATGCATGGTGTGGTCCGACACGATCCACATCATGCTGCTCGGCCGCGATTTCTACGCGACCTTCATCACCAAGCCGATCGCCGAGACGCATGCGACAAGTGCGGCGATCCTGTGCCTGTCGCGCGACAGCCGGGCCGAGGTCGACTCGATCAGCGCCGCCGCACGGTCGGCGGGTGGCCGCACGCTCCACGATCCCGAGGAGAACGGCTTCATGTACGGGGCGGCGTTCGAGGATCTCGACGGACACTCCATCGAGGCGATGTACATGGATATGGCGGCCGCCGCGCAGGCGATGGACACCGCCGAGCAGGTGGCGGCGTGACTCGCCCGATCATCACCGCCTTCGACTGGGTGCCGCCGTTCGCCGAGGGACAGGTCCGCGACCTGCGGGTGCGCTGGGCCCTGGAGGAGGTCGGCCAGCCGTACGACGTCCTTTATCTGAGCCAGGGCGCACAGAAGGAGGCCGAGCACCGCGCGCGGCAGCCGTTCGGACAGGTGCCGACGTATGAGGAGGGCGACCTGATCCTGTTCGAATCGGGTGCGATCGTCCATCATATCGCCGCGACCCGGCCCGGGCTGCTGCCCGACGACGCGGGTGCGCGGGCGCGGGCGGTGGAATGGATGTTCGCCGCGCTCAACTCGGTGGAGCCGGCGATCATGGATCACGCCAATTGCGCGGTGTTCGAGGCGGACACGCCCTGGGCGAAGGCGCGGATGCCGCTGGTGCTGGAGCGGATCGACGCGCGGCTGGCCGACCTGTCGCGAAGGTTGGGCGACCGGGACTGGCTCGACGGCGACATGTTCACTGCCGGCGACCTGTTGATGGTCGCGGTGTTGCGGATCGTCGCCGCCGACGGGGTGCTCGACCGCCATCCGACCCTGACGGCTTATGTCGAGCGCGGGGTCGCCAGGCCGGCGTTCCGGCGTGCGCTGGATGCGCAGATGGCGGGATTCACGGGCGCGCCGCCGGCCTGGGCGCGCCAATGGCTGGAGAGGCAGCAGGCGCAGGGAGAGACCGCATGAGCTATATCGACGCGATCGTCGCCCCTGTGGCGGCGGGGGTGACGCGCGAGGACTATCGTGCCTTCGCCGCCGTCACGGCGGGCGTGTTCCTCGACCATGGCGCCACCCGTTCGTTCGACGCCTGGGCCGACGACGTGCCGCACGGCGAGGTCACCGACTTCTACAAGGCGGTCGCGATCGAGGACGGCGAGGGCCTGGCGGTCGGCTTCATCGAATGGCCCGACAAGGCGACCCGCGATGCCGGCATGGCGAAGGCGATGGAGGACCCGCGGATGCAGCCCGGCGGACCGATGCCGATCGTCGGCAAGCGGATGATCTTCGGCGGCTTCGAGACCGTCCACGACCAGAAGGGAGAATGAGCATGGGCACTCCGGAGGGAACCCCGGTCTGGTACGAGCTCGCCGTCGCCGATCCGGACGCCGCGAAGCGCTTCTACGAAGCGGTCGCGCCGTGGAGCGTCGAGGCGCGGCCTGCGGGCGAGATGGACTATCGGATGATCACGGTTACCGGCGCGGACAATGTCGGCGGGCTCGCCCGCTTCAGCCAGGAGCAGGCGCCGACGCCGGCGATGAAGCCCGGCTGGCGCGTCTATTTCGGGGTGGACGACGTCGATGCGACCGTCGCGGCGATCCGCGCGGCGGGCGGCGAGGTCCACCTGGGGCCGTTCGATCTTGAAGGCGTCGGCCGGATGGCGTTCGTCGCCGATCCGCAGGGCAATGCCTTCTACGTGATGCGCGGCGCGATCGAGGGGGCGACGAGCACGGTGTTCGCGCGCGGCGGCGAACCCGGCAAGTGCAGCTGGCACGAGCTCGTCACGAGCGACGCCGTGGCGGGCAACGCCTTCTACGGTCGGGTGTTCGGCTGGACCTATCCGCGCAGGATGCAGATGCCGGGGGAGATGGGCGACTACACCTTCATCGACTGTGCCGGGCAGGAGCTGGGCGCGACGATGAAGGCGAGCATGCCCGGCCAGCCGACCGGCTGGCACTTCTACTTCCGCGTCGCCGACATCGACGCCGCCGCCGCGGCGGTGACGGCGAACGGCGGGCAGGTCCACATGGGGCCGATGGAGGTCCCCGGCGGCGAGCGCGTCATCATGGCGAGCGATCCGGCCGGCAGCCCGGTCGGCTTCGTCGCCGGGACGGAGGCGAAGGCATGAGCGGACTCGTCACCTGCCTGTGGTTCGACCACGGCGAAGCGCGCAAGGCGGCGGAATTCTACGCTGCCACCTTCCCCGACACCCATCTCGATGGCGCGGATGCAGCGCCCGCCGACAATCCCAGCATGAAGGAAGGCGGCGAGATCACCGTCCGTTTCACCCTTCTGGGGCAGAAGTTCTTCGGCTTGAACGGCGGGCCGAACTTCAAGCCCAACGAAGCGGTCAGTTTCCAGGTCGTCACGGACGACCAGGAGGAGACCGACCGCTATTGGAATGCGATCGTCGCGGGCGGCGGTGCGGAGAGCGATTGCGGCTGGTGCAAGGACCGCTGGGGCTTCTCCTGGCAGATCACCCCGCGCGTCCTGATGGACTCGCTGGCGGAGGGCGGCCCGCGCGGGAAGGCGGCGTTCCAGGCGATGATGACGATGAGGAAGATCGACATCGCCGCGATCAAGGCGGCCCGCGAGGCTGCGTCCGCCGATGCGTAAGGTCAGGGGCAGCCTGTTCGTCTCGCTGGACGGGGTGATCCAGGCGCCGGGCGGACCGAGCGAGGATCCGACCGGCGGCTTCGCTTATGGCGGCTGGGTCGCCGGGGTGTTCGACGAGGGCGTCGGCGAGGCGATCGACCGGGTGCTGACCCCGCCTTACGATCTGCTGCTGGGACGGCGCACCTACGAGATCTTCGCCGCTTATTGGCCGTTCCACTCGGGCGGGGACATGCCGATCGCGACCGCGTTCAACGCGGCGAACAAGTACGTGCTCAGTCGCGGCGGCACCGACCTGTCGTGGGCGGACAGCCACGCGCTGTCGAGCATCGCCGAGGTCGCCGCGCTCAAGGCGAGCGAGGGGCCGGACCTGGTGATCCAGGGATCGGGGACGATCTACCCGGCGCTGCTCGCCGCCGGACTGCTCGACAGCCTGACGCTCATGATCCATCCGCTGGTGTTGGGCGAGGGCAAGCGGTGGTTCGACGACGATACCCCTGCGGGAACCCTGCGGATGACCGATCACCAGGTCTCGCCGCGCGGGACGGTGATCGCCACCTACGAACCCGCGGGGCCGGTCGAGTGCGGGACGATGGGGGATCAACCGCCCAGCGCGGCGGAGCAGGCGCGGCAGCGGCGGATGGCGGAAGGTTCGTGGTGATCGTCTATGGCCACCCCTTCGCGATGTTCGTGTGGAAGGCGCTGATCGCGCTGGAGGAGCGCGGTGTCGCCTACGAGTTGCGCATCACCGACGGCGAGCATCCGGAATATCAGGCGATCCTCGCCGAGCATCAGCCGGGCGCGCAGATCCCCGTGCTGATCGACGGTGAGCGCGTGGTGATCGAGACCAACGTGGTGATCGAATATGTCGACCGCACCGCGCCGGACGGGCCGAAATTGCTCCCTGCCGATCCGCTTGAAGCGCTGGAAGCGCGGCAGATGGCGGACGTGTTCGACGATTATGTCGCGATCAACATGCAGCGCGTCGTCTCGAACGAGCTGCGACCGGCCGAGCACCGCGATCCGTACGGCGTCGATCAGGCGAAGGCGGAGCTCGATGAAGTGTACACCTGGCTCGAACGCTGGATGACCGCGCGCGAGTATGCCGCGTGCGGGATGTTCACGATGGCGGATATCTCGGCGGCAGGGGCGCTGTTCTACGCCGACTGGGTCCACCCGATGGCGGGGCGCTTCCCGGTGCTGGCGGCGTATCGCGCCCGGCTGCTGGCGCGGCCGACGGTGGCGAAGGTGGTCGACGGGGCGCGGCCGTACCGGCATTTCTTCCCGCTGGGCGCGCCGGATCGGGATTGAGCCAACGCCCGGTGGTCACCGCATCGTGAACACCACCTGGTCGATCACCTTGCCGCCGAGGTCCGTCAGCCGGAGGCGGTGGCGGCCGGGCGGGCTGAGGATCGCTGGGCTTGACCCGGCCGCGCCGAGATCGCGCTTATCGAGCCAGAGGCGGTGCATCGACACGTCGCCGCTGGTGGCGATGGCGAGGCGCTGGCGGTCGGCGGGGATGTCGGGATCGAGCGCATAGACGCTGCCCGAGACCGGGCTGGTAATGCGTGGGCGGCGCGCTTCGATCGGCGCGGCGGCAATGGTGGTCAGCGCAGTGCCGCGGACGAACCATTCGCGGCGGGGCGGCTCCGCGCCGATGGCGAAGCGGACGGGGCGGTGCTCGACGTTCGGCGGGGCGGCGGGCGCGTCGTCGCCGCCCAAGGCCATCATCACGTCGCGCCACACCGGGGCGGCGCCGCTGGTGCCGGAGACCGCGCGCATCGGATCGCCCTCGACGTTCCCGACCCAGACCGCGACGGTGTAACGGCGGGAGTAGCCGACGCACCAATTGTCGCGCATCGCCTTCGAGGTGCCGGTCTTGGCGGCGGCCCAGAAGGGAAGGCGGAGCGCCGAATCCATCCCGAAGGTCGCGGCGCGCGCGCTCGGATCGGAGAGGATGTCGGACACGATCCAGGCGGCCGCCGGCGTGGTGATCGCGCGCGACGCCTCGCGCGGCGCGTCGGCGGTGAGGCGCAAGGGCGACCAGCGTCCGGCGTTGGCGAGGCTGCGATAGGCGTTGGCCTGTTCGAGCAGCGTCACCTCCGCCGAGCCGAGCGCGAGGCTGTAGCCGTAATAGTCGCCGTCCTCGACCAGATCCTTGTAGCCGGTGTCCCACAGCCGGTCGCGGAACGGCTCGACCCCGACCAGCAGCAAGGTGCGGACCGCGGGGACGTTGAGCGAGCCGGCGAGCGCGGCGCGGGCCGAGACCGGGCCCTTGAACTCGTGGTCGTAATTCTGGGGGACGTAGAGGCCGGAGGCGGTGTCGAGTTGGACGGGGCTGTCGTCGAGGATCGAGGCGGCGGTGAGATAGCCCTTCTCGATCGCGTCGGCGTAGAGGAAGGGTTTGAGGGTCGATCCCGCCTGGCGGTACGCGCTTGCGCCGTCGACCGCGGGGCTGGTCGAGGCCCCGCCGACCCCGCCGACATAGGCGAGCACGTCGCCGCTCGCGTTGTCGAGCACCACCACCGCCCCGTCGCGCGCGCGGGTGCCGCCGAGTCCGAGCAATTGGCGGCGCAGCGCGGCCGCGGCGAGACGCTGGAGGCGGGCGTCGAGCGTGGTGGTGATCTTGAGGCCGGGCGTCTTAAGGAGGCGGTCGGCGAGGTGGGGCGCGAGGCCGGGATCGAGCGCGAGGCTGCGGGCAGGACCGAGCATCGAGGCGGCCTGGGCCATGAATCGCCCACAGCCGTTCGTGTCGAGCGAAGTAGAGACACCTGGGCCCTTCGACTTCGCTCGAGACGAACGGAGGGTGGTGGCATGGAGCGCGCAGGCCCGCTTCGCCACCGCCTCTGCATCCGCCTTTGGCTGGGGGAGGAGCGCGGCGAGGAGCAGCGCGTCGTCGCGGGTGAGCGCAGCGGGAGTCTTGCCGAACAGCGACAGCGCCGCCGCGCCGATCCCCTGCGCCTCGCCGCGGAAGCCGGCGAGGTTGAGGTAGGCCTCGAGCACCTCGTCGCGCGACCAGCGGGCGCCTAAGGTCGAGGCGGCGCGGATCTGGCGAAGCTTGTCGAGCCAACCGCGCGCGCCGGGTCTCGCCAGATCGGGCGCGAGGAACCCCGCGACCTGCATGGTGAGCGTGCTCGCCCCGCGCGAGGGCTTGCCCTCGACCCGGTCGCGCGCCGCCCCGGCGAGCGCGAGCCAGTCGACGCCGTCGTGCTGCTCGAACCGCCGGTCCTCGGCGGCGACGATCGTCGTGCGGACGGCAGGGGAGACCTCGGCGAGCGGGGTCCACGCCAGCCGGCGTGCGGCGAAGTCGACGCGGGAGGAATCGAGCAGCGCGCCGTGACGGTCGTAGAGCCAGGCTTCGGAGGGATGCCAGGCGGCTTTGACCTGGGCGAAGCGGGGGAGCGGGGGCGGGCGGGTGAGCCAGTCGAGGGTGGCGTAGAGAAGGGCGAGGAGGAGGATGAGGGCAACACTTCGCGTCACCCCGGGCTTGTCCCGGGGTCCAGAGCCACGAACAGCGTCGCCTGTGGCTCTGGATGCCGGGACGAGCCCGGCATGACGGAGAAGGTTCACCGCCCGCCTACCTCGACATCCGCGATCGGCAGTTGCGCGCGGATGCCGGGCGAATACATCGCCTCGACCTTGCTCGCCGGCAGTCGGAAATGCCCGACGCCGTTGAGCCGCAGCATGTAGCTCGCCTGGAACCGCCCGCGCGGGACCCAGGCGTAATAGCCGCGCCACGCGTCGTTGCCGCGTTCGACATAGGCGGGGACGACGCCGACCTGGACGTCCCAGAGCTTGCCGCCGCTGTCGACCGCGCCGAACTGGACGCCGTTCCCCGCCTGCGCCTGGTCGGCGAGCAGCTTCGACTGGCCGCCGAGATCACCGACGATCGTCGCGCCCGCCGGGATCGGATCGTCGATCACCACCCAGTTGCGCTCGGCGGTGGCGTCGACGGTGATCGTCACCTTCATCACGTCGCCGCGGGTGAGGCGGCCGGGGTTGCGGCGCTGGACGATCTCGACCGAGCGCGACATCCGGTAGCCCGCGGCGAGCGGCTTCGTCAGCGGCACCGCCGCGCGCACCGCGACGTTCGCCCACGGCCCCGCCCCGCCGGACTGGCGCATTACTAGCGGCGTCTGCGTCGTGGGCAACGCGAACGAGGCGAGCCGCGCGTCGGCCGCGAGCGGCCACGCCTTCGCGATCGACTTGCCGCCGAGTGACAGCGTCGTCGTCCCGGCAATGGCGGTGGCGGGATAGACGTCCGCGAACCGCCGCACCGCGACCGCGCCCCAGGCGTTCGCCGTCGTCGTGTCCCAGCGACCCTTGAGCTGGCGCAGCGCGACGCCGACCATCAGCCGCGGCCCGTCGTCCTGCCAGCCCGGCCGCCCGACCACCGCGGCGAGCGCTTTGATCGAGGCTTCGTCCGCCGACGACATCAGCCACCAGGGCGCTTTCGACTGATCGGTCAGGTCGAGCCGCGTGCCCTCGTAGACGAAGCGCTGGCGCAGCACCGCCTCGCCCGCCTGGCGCAGGTCGCGGGCGTTGGCGAGGCCGGGGACCTTGTCGAGCGCCATGAGGTAATCGGCGAGCGTCGAGGTCGGCATCTCGCTGGCGTTCAGCCCGATCTGCCCGAGCATCGCCGGGGTCGCCGCCCCGGCGCGGGCGAGCGCGGCGAAGGCGGCGGCGCGCTGGAGGCGGACGTCGCCATACGCCTCGTGGCGGATGCGTCCGTCGAGGACGGCCTTCATCCCCTCGACCATCTTGGTCTTCGACGCCTCGGGGATCGCCAGCCCGGCCTCGCCTGCGAGGCTGAGGACATAGGCGGTCAGCGCCTCCGAGCCTTCGAGCCGGTCGCTCGGCCAGTAGCGGAGCAGGCCATCTGGAGCCTGATAGGTCGGGATTTCCGCCGCCAGGCTGGACCACGCGGCAGTGTCGCCGAGCGCGACCGCCTTGCTCATCCGTTGCTCGAAGCAGGTGTAGGGGTACGCCGCCATGAACGCGCGCACCCCCTCCATCGGCGGGGCGAGCGTGTCGGACAGCCGGACGTCGACCGAGCCGACGCCGGGGAGCGCGCCGGCGGGCGGGGCGATCGGGATGCTCGTGTCGTTCACCCGCGCAAGCGTCGCCGCCCAGGTGGTGACGGGCCAGAGCGGGACGACCGACTGGGTGGTGGTGAGCTTGTCGACCGCTTTGCCGTCGCTGCTCTTCGCCGAGACCTGCCACTTGAGCGTCCCCTCACTCGCCGGAGCGACGAGGTTCCACGCCACCGGTGCCGCGCCGCCCGCGGGAATAGTGACCGTGAGCGGTTTGCCGGTCGCGATGCGCGGGAACAGATCGACCGTCGCGGTGACGGTCATCGGCTTGTCCGAGCCGTTGCGGAGCGTGAAGCCCGCCGCATAGCGGTCGCCCGAGCGGACGAGCGGCGGCAGCCCGGCGTAGATCGACAGGTCCTGCGCGGTGCGGATGTCCGCCGTGCCGGTCCCGAATAGCTGAGCGCCGTCGGTGGCGATGGCGACGAGCTTGAACGACGACAGCGCATCGCTGAGCGGGACGGGAACGCGCGCGCGCCCGTTCGCGTCCAGTGGCACGTGGCCGCGCCAGAGCAGGACGGGCTGGAAGTTCTCGCGGTTGAGCGCGCTCATGTCCGCGCCCCCGCCGCCGCCCGCCTCCACCGCCTTGCGCCCATAATGGCGCTTGCCGACGACCTGCGTCTGCGCGGTCGCGGTGAGGACCGAGAGGGGCCGATCGCCCATCATCGCGGTCAGCACGTCCCAAGACTCGTTGGGCGCGAGCTGGAGCAAGGCCTGGTCGACCGCGACGAAGGCGACATCGGCGGCGCGCGCGGGCTTGCCGTCCGCCCCGCGCACCTCGACCGCGACCTGCGCGGTATCGCGCGCCGCATAGCGTTCGTGGTCGGCCTCCACCTTCACCGCGAGCGTGTGCGCCTCCCAGCCCACCTTCACCTTGGCGATGCCGAGCCGGTAGGCGGGCTTGGCGAGATCGACCAGCGCGGTCGGCTCGGGGGCTTCCTCGCGCGCGCCGAACAGGCCCTTGAACCAGTCCCACCAGCCTTCGTGAACGCGCCCGCGCACCGCCAGCACCGAGACGAACACGTCGGGGGCGTAGCTGCCCGGCATCTTGACCGAGACGACCGGGTCGGTGCCGGAGAGTTCGGTGACGAAGCTCGACAGCACGCCCTCGCGCTCGACCGTGACGAGCGCGGTCGCCGAGCGGAACGGCATGCGGACCTGGAACTTCGCGGTGTCGCCCGCCGCATAGGCGGTCTGTTCGGGGACGAGGTCCATCCGGTCGCCGTTGTCGCCGCCGAACCACCAATCCTCGTCGCCCGCGAGCCACACCGACTTGACCGCGCGCGCGACGTTGCCGTTCGCGTCCTCCGTCGTCGCGACGGCGTAGAGCTCGCCCGAGACGCCGGGGTCGATCGCGCAGATCGCGAGGCCCTGCGCGTCGGTGGTGGCGGTGCAGCTCGCATCAATCTTCTTGACCGTGACCTGATTGTCGTAGGCGTAGAAGCCGCCGATCAGCCGCCGCCGCGCGGTGAGGATCTTGCGGGTGTAGAGCGCGACCGCGATCCTTTGCCCCTTGATCGGCTTGCCCTGCGTGTCGAGCGCCACGAAGCGCAGGCGCAGATCGTCCTGCTTCATCAGCCAGCCGTCGGTCTTCACCCCCAGCTGGACGGCCGAGGGATAGACGGGGATCGTCTTCGTCGCGGTCAGCGTCTGGCCGTTGGCGTCCTGGTAATCCATCTCGACGGTCATGTCGGCGAGCCCGTCGAGCGCGGGGACCTCGACCGATTGGTGCGCGGTGCCGTCGCCGCCGAGCGTGGCGGGAAGCATCTGCACCGGGGGCAGCGGGGCCACGTCCTCCTCGCCGTCGCCGTTGAGCGGCTTGGTGCCCTCGGCGATCGGGCGACCGCCGAAGGTATAGCCTTCGTAGCCGTCGGGCGAGGCCGAGCGCTGCGACCAGCCGACGCGCAGGTCGACCGCGAGGTTCGACGCGCCGCCGCCCGACAGATAGCCGGCGTAGAGATCGAGCCGGATCGCTTTCGGCCGGACCGCGGCCTCCTTCGGCCCGGTCACGGTCGCGCGCATCGTCGGCAGTTTGTACTCGTCGACGCGGAACGATTGCTCGCCGTACACAACGCTATCGTCCGCGCCCCGGATCTGGACGTCGTAATCGCCCATCGGCGCGCCGGCGGGGACGGTCCACGAACTCTCGCCGATGCCGTTGGCGTCGATCGTCAGCGGCTGGTCGAACTGCGTGTCCGAGCCGCGGTGCGACAGCCGCAGCGTGCCGGTGAAGTTCGCCGGGATGCGGAAGCCGCCGCCTTCGGGCTGGCGGGCGATATGCTTCATGTGGATCGTCTCGCCCTGACGCACGAGCGCGCGGTCGAAGACGGTGTGGACGATCTCGCCCGGCGCGGAATAGCCGTAGGGCAGGTCGAAATCGTAGGGGCGGATGCCCTCGCCCCAGTCGGTCAGCGTGAAGCTCCAGTCGTCGCCGACGCTGGCCGAGACCATCAGCGCGTGGGCGCTGCCGCTCTCGCAATTCGAATAGGTCTGCGGTCCGGGGAGGCCGGCGGGGACCATCAGCCCGCCGCTCTTGTCGGTGACGCCGCGCGCGAGCTGCTCGCCGGTACAGCTGTCGGTGATCCGCACCTGCGCGTTGGCGGCGGGCTTGCCGGTGTCGAGCGTGGTCACCCAGGCGAGGCTGCGCTCGCGCCCCCATTTGAAATGGACCGACAAATTGGTGACCAGCGCCGCCGCGGCGACGTAGCGCGGCGCGTCGCGGCCGAGCAGCGCGCGGCCGAGGACCGGCGACGCGAGCTCGACGACGTAGAAGCCGGGCTGCGCCAAGGGGATGCCCACCACCTCAAAGTCGCGGCCCTTGCCGGGCAGCGCGACCGACAGCGGCTTGCCCATGCCTGCGCCCATCACCGACGTGTCGCCGGTGTGGTTGATGCGGCGGACGGTCTCTCCGGCCTTGTTGGTGATGTCCTCGATGTTCTCGTCGTCCGCCTTGTCGACCGTGCGTAGCCAGTCGGCGACCTCCTTGTCGCCCGAGACGCGCAGCGTCCGCCCGCCGATCGGCTGGGTGCGGCCCTGAAGCGCGGGCTCGACGTTGCGGACGGTGACGGGGAGGATGCCGCCTTCCTTCGCCTCGAGGATGCCGAAGGGCGCCGCGAACTTCACCAGCGGCGGCGCCTGATCGAAGCGGATCGCGAGCGGGAAGCGCTCGGCGTTCGACAGCGCGCGCCCGCTCTCGTCCTTGACGCCCGCAGGGACCTTCACCGTCGCCGCGACGCCGGGCTGGAACGGGGGCGCGAAGGCGATGTCGCTGATCGTCGCCTTCGTCTGGTCGTCCTTGTCGAACTTGGGCGCAATCTCCTTGCCGTCGGCAAGCGCGATGCGGATCGCGGCGGCGGTCGACATCGGCACCGGCGCGGAAAAGCGGACATAGGCCTTCTCGACCGGGCTGCACCCGGCGTGCGCGTTGACGCGGCTGCATTCAAAACGCGCCGCGAACGGCTTGCGGACGGTATAGTCGAAGCGCTGGTCGGCGCCGGCGGTCTTCCCCGTCGCGCCGGCGATGTTCGCGCCCCAGACAAGCGAGACATCCCGGCCCGGCGGCAGCGGGCGGCCGCACTGGAGCGCGGTGACGCTGGCGAACGCTTTCGCCCGCGCCTGGGCGTCGGCGGGCACGTCGGTGGGCAGACCCCCGGATTCAAGGAAGTTGCGCGTGATCCAGTCGTCCGCGCCCATCGCCGCGATCAGTTTGGCGGCGGTTTCGGCGGGCAGGACGCGGACGGGGATCTTCTCGCCGATGCCGTCGACCGCGCAATAGGCGTTGGCCGCGACCGAGGCGGGGGTCGCGGGCATGTTGGCGGCGACGAGGAACGCCTGATCCTCCTCGATCTCGTCGCCGCTCCCCGAGGGCAGCACCGCGCGCGCGGTGGGGCCGCCGGCGTCGACAGTGAAGGTGCGCTGGCTGGCGAGCGCGTAGCCCGCGGTCGAGCGCAGCCCGTCGCGGGTCTTGATCTCGCACTTGGTCCCGCCGGGGAGGCCGTTCGCGAACTCGTACACCCAGGTCTGCTGGTCGACCCAGCGGCCCTCGCCGCCGACGCTGCACTCGACCGTCGCGGGCGCGGGCGCGCGGGGATCGCCGAGCGGGACCATTGGCTGGCTGAAGCGAATCGTATAGCGCTCGATCGCGCCGTCCCCGACGCCCGGGGTCGCGAGGATGACCTGCGGCGATGCGTCGCCGAGCGCCGCCACCGGGGCGATGGCGAGCGCGAGCAGCGCAAGGCGAACGCCGAGCTTCATGTGATCCCTCCCCGGTGACCGGTCCACGCTAAACTGGCGGCAATCGCAGCGCCAGCGGGGATTGCGGAGCGCGCGAACCTCGGCAAGACTGTGAAAACGGGCGCGTCTTCGGGGGTTGAGCGCGGGTGGGGACGATGATCGCCGCGATCGACGCGGTCGCGCGCGAACTGATGCTGTTCGCCGCGGCGGGCTTCCTGCTGGGCGGCGTCGACGACCTGCTCGTCGACCTGGCGTGGCTGGGCGGTCGCCTGCGCGCGCGCTTCGCCCCCGACCTCTCGCTCGTCGATCTGCCACGACCGGCGACGCCGATGCGATTCGCGGTCTTCGTCGCCGCGTGGGGCGAGGAGGGCGTGATCGGGCCGATGCTGCGCGAGGCGATCCGCGCGATCGACCATGCGGATTACCGGATCTTCGTCGGCGCCTATCCGAACGATCCGGGGACGATCGGCGAGGTGCGCGCGGTCGCCGAGGCCGACGCCCGGGTGCGCCTGGTGATCGGGCCGGTCGCGGGGCCGACCACCAAGGGCGCGAACCTCAACGTCTTGTGGCGTGCGCTGCTCGCCGACGGTTGGAACGCCGACGCGGTGGTGATCCACGACGCCGAGGACGTGATCCATCCCGGCGAGCTCGCCGCGCACGAGACGGCGCTGCTCGACGCCGACGTCTCGCAGACCCCGGTCGTGCCGCTGATCGACGACAGCACGATCGCGACGCAGCTCGTCTCGGGCGTCTATGCCGACGAGTTCGCGAGCAGCCACCGAGCGACGCTGCCGGTGCGCGTCGCGATCGGCGCGGGGTTGCCGCTCGCCGGCGTGGGCTGCGCGATCCGCATCGGCGCGCTGCGACGGCTGGCGGCGGGCATGGGCGAGCCGTTCGACGCGACGAGTCTGACCGAGGATTACGAGCAGGGGCTACGCCTGGCCATGCTCGGCTGCCGCGCGCGCTTCATGCGGGTGCGCGGCACGGACGGGTCGCTGGTCGCGACCCGCGCCTATTTCCCGGCGACGTTCGCTGCCTCGACCTCGCAGAAGGCGCGCTGGATGACCGGCATCGCGCTCGCCGGCTGGGACCGGATCGGCTGGGCGGGCCCGTTCGCCCTTGCCGAACATTGGATGCGGATGCGCGACCGGCGCGCGCCATTGGCGACGCTGGTGACTGCGGCCGGCTATCTCGCCTTCGTGCTGGTGGCGGGGTCGTTCGCGCTGCACGCGGCCGCGGGCGGCGCTGCGCCGAGCGTCGGCCCCGTCCTGCGCGGGCTGTTGCGGATCGATCTTGCGCTGCTCGTCTGGCGGATCGCGGTGCGCGTGATCCACACGGTCCGCGTCTATGGCTGGGAGGAGGGCGCGTGGGCCGTTCCCCGCGCGCTGGTCGGCAACGCGGTGGCGGCGGTGGCGATCTGCCGGGCGCTCGCGCGGTACGTCCGCGTGCTCCGGGGCGGGGTGCAGCGGTGGGAGAAGACCGAGCACGTCTTCCCGGACCTGAGCGCGGAGGAAGCCCGGTGAACGGACGCGGGCGGCCGCTCTACTTCCTGGCGGCCGTGTTCGGCGGATGGACCGGCGCGCGCGCCCTGCTGCTGTGGCCGTCGTCGATCGCGCCGGCGCTGGTCCATGCGGTCGCGCCGCCAGCGGCGGCGACGCCTGCTGCTCACATGGCTTGGCCAGTTGCGTCGGGCTGGCCGAAGGTCGCGTCGCCGCCCGCGCGTTCGGATCGCAGCGCCGGTCTGGCGGTCGCCGCGTCGCCGCGGGCGGAGCGGGCCTGGTCACCCGCGATCTCGCCTTTCCGCCTCGATCCGGCCCCGATCGCCTTCGCACTTCCCGCGTCCGACCCGCTGCCGGCCGGCGTCGATCCGCTGCCGGCCGGCGTCGATCCGCCGCCGGTGTTCCGGTCGTCCCGCTGGTCGGGGAGTGCCTGGGCGATCCTGCGTCCCGACGGCCGCGCGACGCCGTTCGCGAGCCAGCTCGGCGGCAGCCAGGCGGGCGCCCGGATCGCCTATGCGCTGGGCGAGGCGCGGCGGGTGTCGGTGTACGCCCGCGCCTCGACCGCGATCGACGCGGCGGAGCGCGAGGCGGCGTTGGGGTTGGACTGGCGACCGACGCGGCTCCCGATTCACCTGGTCGCCGAGCGCCGGATCGGCATCGAGGGAATCCGCGGCGGAACGGCGCTGGGCGCGGTCGGCGGCGTCGGACCGACGAAGATCGTCGGGCCGGTGCGACTCGAGGGCTATGCGCAGGGCGGGGTGATCTTCCGCGCACGGCAGGAGGGGTTCGCCGACGGCGCGCTCCGCCTCACCGCGCCGCCGGTCGCCCGCGTCGACCTCGGGCTGGGCGCGTGGGGCGGCGCGCAGCGGGACGCCGCCCGGCTCGATATCGGCCCCACGGTCGGCGTCGCCGTCCCGATCGCCGGCCGCACCCTCCGCCTCACCGCCGACTGGCGCCAGCGCGTGGCGGGCGACGCGCGCCCCGGTTCGGGCCCCGCGGTGTCGCTGGGAGTGGACTTCTGATCCAATCCCCACCGCCGACGGTGATTTTCGCGGAGGCCCCGCCGCTTTAAGGCGTCCCCATGCACCTCTACCTCCCGATCGCGAACCTGTCGGTCAACGCGCTGGTGATCGTGCTGCTCGGCGCCGGCGTCGGCCTGCTGTCTGGGATGTTCGGGGTGGGCGGCGGGTTCCTGACGACGCCGCTGCTCATCGTGTACGGCATCCCGCCGACGGTCGCCGCCGCCTCGGCCGCGAGCCAGGTGACGGGGGCGAGCGTGTCGGGCGTGTTCGCCTATCTGCGGCGTGACGCGGTCGATATCCGGATGGGGACGATCCTGGTGATCGGCGGCGTCATGGGATCGCTGTTCGGGGCGTGGCTATTCAAATTGCTCCAGGCGACCGGGCAGATCGATACCGCGATCGCGATCACCTATGTGCTGCTGCTCGGGTCGATCGGCGGGCTGATGCTGAGCGAGGCGGTCGGCGCGATCGCGGTCGCGCGGGGGCGGCGCGCCGCGCCGGCCAAGCGCCGACGCCACCATCCGCTGGTCGCCGCGCTGCCGCTGCGGATGCGCTTCTACAAATCGGGCCTCTACATCTCGCCGCTCGCGCCGCTGATCCTCGGCTTCGCGACGGGCATCCTGACGATCCTGCTCGGCGTCGGCGGCGGCTTCGTACTGGTGCCGGCGATGATCTACGTGCTCGGGATGGCGACGGGCGTGGTCGTGGGCACCTCGCTGTTCCAGATCCTGTTCGTCACCGCCGCGGCGACGATGACGCATGCGCTGACGACCAAGGCGGTCGACATCGTGCTGGCCGCGCTGCTGCTGGTTGGATCGGTCGCGGGGGCGCAGGTCGGCGCCCGCTTCGCCAACAAGGCGCGGCCGGAGTATCTCCGGCTGGCGCTGGCGATCATGGTGCTGCTGGTCGCGATCCGGATCGCGGTCGGGCTGACGTGGCGGCCGGGGGACCTCTATTCGATCGAGGCGGGATGACGCGCGGGGCGGCCGCGGTCGCGCTCTCGCTCGTCGCGCCGGCGCTGCTGGGCCAGGCGAAGCCGGTGCTGGTGCCCGACGTGTCGCAACGGCGTATCGACATCGCCTATTCGTTCACCGGCGCCGAGCTGTTGCTGTTCGGCGCGATCCTCGATCCCGGCGGACGCATCCCCACCGGCCGGACCGACGTGGCGGTGGTGGTGAAGGGCCCGGTCCAGTCGATCCTCCTTCGCGAGAAGGCGCGGGTCGCGGGGCTTTGGGTCAATGCGGATTCGCTACCCTATCGCTCGGCCCCGTCCTTCTATGCGGTGGCGTCGTCGCGACCGATCGAGAGCCTCGTCGATGCGCGGACGCGGGCCATCTACGAGCTGGGGCTCGACAGCCTCCAGCTCTCCCCCGCCTCTGCCGCCGCACCCGAGGTCCAGTCGCGTTTCCAGCGCGGGCTGGTCGCGCTGAAGGCCAAGGCGGGGCTCTACTACGAGGCGCCGCATGCGGTCGGGATTACCGGCCGCGTGCTCTACCGCGCGCGCATCTTCATCCCGGCGCGGGTGCCGGTCGGGCGGTTCACGGCGGAGACCTTCCTGATCCGCGACGGGCATGTCGTGGCGGCGGCGGTGCGCGAGATCGAGATCGCCAAATCGGGGTTCGAGCGCTTCGTCGCGATCGCCGCCGATCGTGCCGCGCTCGTCTACGGGCTGGTCACGGTGGCGCTGTCGGTGCTGCTGGGTTGGGCGGCAGGGTGGATCGCGCGGCGGTTGTAACCATCGCAACGGCATCTTTACCGGATCGGTCCTATGCCCCCGGGTCCGAGTGACCGGGGGACTTCGTTCGTCATGATCCAGATGCCGGGATCGCACGCTTTCGCGGCCGCCGCGCACGTCGAGGCGGATGTCGCGCCCGAACTGCTGCCGATCATCGGCATGGTGCTCGAGGTGTCGGGCTCCGCCAGCCGAATCGTGCTCGATCTCGCCGCGCTCGAGGCGATGGCGGGGAACGCCGATCCGGTGCTCGTCCAGGCCGGGCAGGTCGGGAGCCAGATCAAGGTGCGGGTCGGCCAATCGTGGCTGATCGCCGGCATCCGGTCCTTGAAGCTCGCCGACGACATGGGCGACCGGGTCAGCGCGCAGGTCGACTTCCTGGGGGAGGGCGACGAGGAGAAGCTGACCGGCAAGCTCTACAACTTCCGCCGCGGCGTCACCCGCTATCCGACGCCGGGTGCGCCGGTCTATCCGGTGTCGACCGCGGACCTGAAGCAGATCTACGCCGCCGACGACCGCGCGCACATCGAGATCGGCACGGTCTATCCGACGAAGGACATCCGCGCCGCCTTGTATGTCGACGCGATGCTGGGCAAGCATTTCGCGCTGCTCGGCTCGACCGGCACCGGCAAGTCGACCAGCGCCGCGCTGATCCTCCACCGCATCGTCGAGATGGCGCCGCAGGGTCATGTCGTGATGATCGACCCGCACGGCGAATATGCCGCCGCCTTCCGCGGGAACGGCGCGATCTTCGACGTCGGCAACCTCCAGCTCCCTTATTGGCTGATGAACTTCGAGGAGCATTGCGAGGTCTTCCTGACCACGCAGGGCGCCGAGCGGCAGGTCGACGCCGACATCCTGGCCAAATGCCTGCTCGCCGCGCGCGCCAAGAGCCGGCAGGGGCAGGAGATCCCGAAGCTGACCGTCGACGCGCCGGTGCCCTATCTGCTGAGCGAGCTGACCAACCTCATCAGCCTGGAAATGGGGCGGATGGACAAGGCATCGAACACCGCGCCGTATCTCAGGCTCAAGTCCAAGATCGACGAGGTGAAGAACGATCCGCGCTACGGCTTCATGTTCTCGGGCATGCTGGTTGCGGATTCGATGGCGGCGTTCATCCAGCGCATCTTCCGCCTGCCCGGTGACGGCAAGCCGATCTCGATCGTCGACGTGTCGGGCGTACCGAGCGAGATCACCTCGGTGGTCGTCGCGGTGCTGAGCCGGATGACCTTCGATTTCGCGATCTGGAGCCGCAACGAGCCGCAGCGCCCGATCCTGCTCGTCTGCGAGGAGGCGCACCGCTACATCCCGTCCTCCGGCGAGCAGCACTCGTCGGTCGGCCGCATCCTGGGGCGGATCGCCAAGGAAGGGCGCAAGTACGGCGTGTCGCTGGGGCTGATCACCCAGCGCCCGTCGGACCTGGCCGAGGGCGTGCTGTCGCAATGCGGCACGATCATCGCCATGCGCCTCAACAACGACCGCGATCAGGCGTTCGTCCGCGCGGCGATGCCGGAGGGAGCGCGCGGCTTCCTCGATTCGATCCCGGCGCTGCGCAACCGCGAATGCATCATCTGCGGAGAAGGCGTCGCCATTCCGATCCGCGTCTCGTTCGATGGGCTGGAAGCGGCGAAGCGACCGGCATCGGCGGACCCCTTATTCTCGCAACTCTGGGGCGAGGTGGGGGACGAGGAGAACATCATCGCCCGCACGATCCAGAAGTGGCGAGCGCAGGGGCGGTAGGTCCGGACGCGGTCGTGCCGCGGCTCCGCCGGCAAGTTCCGAAACGTAGTGCCGATCGGCCGTTCCCTTCGTCCGCGCCGTCGCGCGGCTGACGAGGAGCTTCAGCGGCGGGAAACCGCACCCAGCAACCCGTCGAGCTTTGCCCGGAACGCGCGCATCGCGTCGCCCGAGAGCCGGACGACGCGCGAGAGCGAGACGCGGCGGGGGTCGATCGCGACGCCGCGGCGCATGACCTCCCAGTGGAGGTGCGGGCCGGTCGACAGGCCGGTCGAGCCGACATAGCCGATCACCTGCCCGCGCGCGACGCGAGCGCCGGGGCGGACGACGATGCGGCTCATGTGGCCATAGGCGCTCTCGATGCCGTCGGCGTGGTTCAGCTCGACGAAATTGCCGTAGCCGCCGCGCCGCCCCGCGAAGCCGACGACGCCGTCCATCGCGGCGTAGATCGGCGATCCCCAGGGCGCGCCGATGTCGACGCCCTTGTGCATGCGCATCGTGCCCAGCAGCGGGTGCATCCGGTAGCCGAACGACGAGGTGATCCGCCCGTCGACCGGCATCGCGAAGAAGCCGCGCCGTTCGTAGGTGGCGCTGCGATCGAGCCAGCCGTCGACGCCGTCGCCGTCCCAGCGGACGAGTTCGAGCTTGCGACGGCCCCGGTCGAGCCCGGCGTATTGAAGCTGGCCGATGCGGACCTCGCCGGTGGCGGCGCGCTCCTGCTCGGCGATCAGGTCGAAGCTGTCGTTCGCGTCGACGTCGCGCCCGACCGAGAGGCGGGTGGCGAGCGCCTTGATGTACGCCTCGACCAGCGTCGCGGGTGCGCCGGCGGCGCGGGCGGAGCGGTAGAGCGAGGCGCCGACGAGGCCGTGGATGCGCAGCGGCGTATGGTCGACCGCGATCGGCTGACGCTGGAGCGTCAGCGCCTCGCCCGCGCGCGCGACGGTGAGGTTCAGATCGAACCGCGCGCGGAAGGCGAGGCGTTCGAGCGGGCGGGCGACGCGGCGGTCGGCGCGACGGCCGAGCGTCAGGTCGATGCGCGTGCCGGCCGGAAGGTCGCCGAGCGCGACCGCGTCCGCCACCAGATCGGCGGCGCGCGCGGCGTCGCCGCGGCCGACGCCGGCGCGCGAGAGCAGGCTCTCGAAGCGGTCGCCGTCGCCGAGCGTCGCGCTGAGCTCGACGACCGGGCGCTCGGGCGTCTCGGCAAGGGGACGGACGAGGTCGGAGGCGGCCATCCGCCGGCCGGTCGTGGCGCCGAGCGCGAGCGGGGCGATCGCCTGGGTCCGCGCCTCCTCCAGCGCCTCGCCCGCGACCGGGACCGGAACCGCACCGGGGAGCGGGCGGGTGACCGGCGGATGGAGTGACCAGGCGGCGGCAATCAGGCCCGCCAGGGTCGCGAGGCCGCGCCACCACTCGCGGCTGCCGATCCGCGCGCCGAGATCGGGCGTCCAATCGATCCGCCAGGCGACATCGCGGGCGCGGTCGAGCGCGCCGGAGCGGGGGAGTGCGGGCGCGCGACCGATCGCCGATCCGCCCGCGGCGGCGAATTGCAGCCCCTCAGGTTCGCGCAGGAACACGGCGAACGATCCCCCCGATACGCGGCGCCGAAACACTCCCGACGTGGCGGCAAGCGTTGTGGAAGCGGGGTGCTAAAGTCAAATTAACCCGAAGCGACCCTGTCGCGCGCTGCGGCAAGGTGGTTCGGGCGCGCGACGGGCGGGGTAAGATCGTGGGGTCCGCCTCCACCGTTCGTCCTGAGTAGGGCCTGAGCGTAGCGACGGCCCGCATCGAAGGACCGCAGCCAGGTCCTTCGATACGAGCCTTCGACTTCGCTGCGCTCCGCTCAGTCTCTACTCAGGACGAACGGAGTGTGAGGGGCCAGTCCTCAGCCGGCCGCCCCGCCGGCCGCCAGCGCCGCAAGGAGCAGCAGCGCGACGATGTTGGTGATCTTGATCATCGGGTTGACCGCCGGGCCGGCGGTGTCCTTGTACGGATCGCCGACGGTGTCGCCGGTCACCGCGGCCTTGTGCGCTTCGGAGCCCTTGCCGCCGTAATTGCCGTCCTCGATGTACTTCTTGGCATTGTCCCACGCGCCGCCGCCGCTCGTCATCGAGATCGCGACGAACAGGCCCGAGACGATCACGCCGAGCAGCATCGCGCCGAGCGCGGCGAAGCCTTCCGCCTTCCCCGCGACCGCGGCGACGATGAAGTAGACCGCGACCGGGGAGACGACCGGCAGCAGCGAGGGAATGATCATCTCCTTGATCGCGGCGCGCGTCACGATGTCGACCGTGCGTGCGTAATTGGGGCGGCTGGTGCCTTCCATGATGCCGGGGTTGGAGCGGAACTGCTCGCGCACGTCCTCGACCACCGAGCCCGCCGCGCGGCCGACCGCGGTCATCCCGAACGCGCCGAACAGATAGGGCAGTAGCGCACCGAGCAGCAGCCCGACGATGATGTACGGGTTGGAGAGCGAGAAGTTGACCACCGGCACGCCCGGCGTCTGCTCCAGCCCCAGCGCGCCGGCGTAGCGCTCCAGGTCGGTCGTATAGGCCCCGAACAGCACCAGCGCGGCGAGCGCGGCGGAGCCGATGGCGTAGCCTTTGGTCACCGCCTTGGTGGTATTACCGACCGCGTCGAGCGCGTCGGTGCGGTGGCGAACGTCGTCGGGCAGCCCCGCCATCTCGGCGATGCCCCCGGCGTTGTCGGTGACCGGACCATAAGCGTCGAGCGCGACGACCATCCCGGCCAGCGCGAGCAGCGCGGTGGCGGCGAAGGCGACGCCGATGATGCCCGCCAGCTGATAGGTCGCGACCACCGCGACCACGATCACGAGCGTCGGCAGCGCGGTCGATTCGAGGCTGATGGCGAGGCCCTGGATGACGTTGGTGCCGTGGCCGGTCACCGACGCCTTGGCGATCGACTTGACCGGCCGGTAGTTCGTGCCGGTGTAATATTCGGTGATCCAGACCAACGCGCCGGTGACGGCGAGCCCGATCATCATGCACCAGAACAGGCTCATGCCGGTGAAGTTGAGCTGACCCGCGACGCCGGCCGCGGTCTCGCCGCCGAGCGTGTCGGGCGCGAGCAGCCCGCTGTCGATCGCGGCGGTGGCGAGGTTCGAATGCATGTCGCCGCCGAGCGCCCACCACGTCACGCCGTAGATCGCGGGGACGGCCAGGATCACCGTCGTCCAGAAGCCCTTGTAGAGCGCACCCATGATCGAGCCGGTCGCACCGAGCCGGACCATGTAGGTGCCGATGATCGAGGTGATGATGCACACGCCGCCGACCAGCAGCGGCAGCGCCATCAGCTGGAACAGCTTGGCGGCGTCGGGGACGAGCAGCGCGATCGATACCATCGTCAGCCCGAGCGTGACGACATAGGTCTCGAACAGGTCGGCGGCCATGCCCGCGCAGTCGCCGACGTTGTCGCCGACGTTGTCCGCGATGACGGCGGGGTTGCGGGGATCGTCCTCGGGAATGCCCGCCTCGACCTTGCCGACCAGATCGGCGCCGACGTCGGCGGCCTTGGTGAAGATGCCGCCGCCGAGCCGCGCGAAGATCGAGATCAGCGACGCGCCGAACGCGAGCGCGGTGAGCGCGCCGGTGATGACGTGGCGGTCGGCCTCGACCGTCAGATCGAGATGACGCGCGGCGAGGAGATACCAGAAGATGCCGGTGATCGAGAGCAGGCCGAGCCCCGCGACGAGCATTCCGGTGATCGCCCCCGAGCGGAACGCCATCGTCAGCCCGCCCTGGAGCGAGGTGCGCGCGGCCTCCGCCGTACGGACGTTGGCGCGCACCGAAATGTTCATGCCGGCGAAGCCCGCCGCCCCCGAGAGGATCGCGCCGATGAGGAAGGAAACGGTGGAGAGCCCGCCGAGCGTGAAGAACAGGATCACCGCGACGACCGCGCCGACGATCGCGATGGCGGTATATTGCCGCGTCAGATAGGCCCTCGCGCCCTCCTGGATGGCGGCGGCGATATCCTGCATCCTCGCATCGCCTGCGGGCGCGCGCAGCACCTGTTGACTGGTGAAAACGCCATAGAGCACGGCGATGACGCCGCACGCGATGGCCAGATAGATGAACTCCATCGGCTCTCCTTCCCTACATCCGCGTCATGGGGCGGGGCCGGTCCTCTGACGGAGCCGGTCCCCTCGCGGTTCGCAGGAAGGCTAGAGCGCAGGGCTTGGGGTGGCAAGCGCGGCGTCGCAGACCTCGATCAGCCGTGAAGGAAGCCCAGTCGGGCGGGGAGCGGCACCGGCGCGCCGGCATCAAACAGCGTCAGCCCGCTGCCCGCTGCGACGCGGCCGATCACGGTGGCGAAGACCGGCGGCGTGAAGCCGGCGGGGGCGGCGAACAGCAGCTCGTAATCGTCGCCCGCAGTGGCGGCGGTCAGCGCGTCGTGGCCGAAGGCGCGGAGTTCGGGGGACAGCGGCACGCGGTCGAGGTCGAGGCTGAGCGCCACCCCGCTGGCCGCCGCCATCCGGGCGGCGTCGATCAGGAGACCGTCGGAGACGTCCATCATCGCATGGACGTAGGGGGCGAGCGCGCGGCCCTCGGCGAGGCGCGGCTGCGGGCGGCGGTAGGCGGCGAGGAGACCGGCGGGTCCGGGCGCGCCGCGGGCGATGGCGAGGCCCGCGCCTGCGTCGCCGATCGTGCCGGTGACCCAGAGCGTGTCGCCCACCTTTGCCCCGCCACGCGGTGGCGCGGCGGCGTCGCGGCCGATCGCGGTGACGCCGAGCACGCGGGGCGCGCCCGCGGGCAGCGACACGGTGTCGCCGCCGATCAACGGACAGGCGAAGGCGGTCAGCACTTCGGCGAGCCCCGCGAGGAAGGCCTGGTCCCAGCCGTCGTCGCCGAGCGGGTAGCCGAGCAGTACGCCTTCGGGCGTCGCGCCCTTGGCCGCGAGATCGGAGAGGTTGGTCGCGATCAGCTTCCACGCGACGTCGGCGGGCGGATCGCCGGGGAGGAAGTGGACGCCCTCCACCAGCGTGTCCGCGGTCATCACCAGCCCGGCGACGACCGCCGCATCGTCCGCCAGCCCGCGCGCCCCGGGATGGAGCGGCAGGCGGCGGAGGCGAGCGAGGAACTCGGGCTCGTTCATCTCAGCGCCCGAACGGCACTTCGCCGCGCCGGCGGAACGCTCATCCGATCACGCACGCGGTCACCCCGTGTTGTGGTCCTTGTCCTGCGGCTTGCCGTTGCTGCCGGCGGGGTAATCGTCGGGCGTCACGCTGGACTGGTTCTTGACCGCCTGCTCGTCGCCGGCGTCGCGGGTCGTCTCGTCGTCCTTGAAGTCGCCGCGGGGTTTGTTGGGTTGATCGACCATCCATGTTCTCCTTGCGCGGACAACGCGCGGCGGCCGGTGACGGGCTCAGCCTCCGACCTCAACCATCGCGGCGGCGCTCGATCAACCAGGGGCGCGGGAGGCCGGTCGGCTTGGGCGCGCCGTCCATGCGGATCGCGCGGATCACGGGGACGCGCTTCGCCAGCAGCGTCCCCTTCATCGCCGCGGTGGTCGGCATCGCGAGGATGCGCCGCGCCGTCGCCTGCCCGGCGACGACGCGCCCGAACGCGGCATAGCCGGGGTTCTGCGGCGACCAGTCCATCCACGGCTCCGCGCCGATGGTGATGAAGAAATTGCCGTTGGCGGAGCCCGGATCGCCCATCCGCGCCATCGAGATCGTCATGTCGAGATGCCTGATCCCGGTCCGCCGCGTCGATTCGTGCGGGATGGCGCGGAGGAAGCGGCGCGGATCGGTGCGGATGCCCGATTGGATGAAGCCCTGGCGCGGATCGCGCTTCTGCCGCGCGACGCGGTAGAAGCTGATGCCGTCGAACCGCCCGTCGTCGACGTAGCGCAGGAAATTGGCGGTGGTGATCGGCGCGCGCTTCGCATCGAGCGCGAGGACGATGGGCCCGGCGGCGGTCTCCAGCCGCACGCGGACGAAGCCGGGCGTGGCCCGGTCGGCGCGCTGCGCGGCGGCGGGGAGGGAGGCGAGCGCAAGGAGAAGGGCGAGGAGGCGGAGCATGGGCGATCGTAACCCCAACCGTTCGTCCAGAGTAGCCGCTGAGCGACACGGAGTGGCGGATCGACGGGCTGTCTTGCAGGATGTCCTTCGATACGAGTCTCCGCTGGCGGCTCAGCCTTCACTCAGGACGAGCGGAGGCGCATGGCCGGGCATCAGTCGGCCGACAGCCCCCAACGCCCATAAGTGTAAGCGTTCGGGCCAAATCGGAAATGCGCGCCGTCGGGGTCGGCCGCCAGCACCTCGGGCTTGTCCTCCGGCCGGACGCCACCCGCCATCCAGTGCGGGATGCGGACGCGGTGGACATCTTCGCCGAACGGTCCGGGAAGCGGCTCCGAGAAGTCGACCAGCAGGTCCTTCGCGCCGAGGCGCGTGGCGACGCTCTCGCTCATGTCGGGGAAGACGAGATCGCGGAACTCGGTCGACAGGTCGAGCGAGAGGTCTTCGCCGGTCCGTCCGTCGGCGAAGGCGATCGTCCGGCAGGCGTTGTGATGGTTCTGCCAGGCTGTTCCGAGTTCGTCGGCCAGCGCCTTGAGCACGTCCGGGTGGAGCGCATGTTCGACGAGGCGGCGATTGTCGGCGGGGATCGTCGCCTCCGGGGTCGCCCCGATCACGCGCAGCGTCGCTTCGAGCTGGAGCAGGTTCGGGTATATACCGCGGCCGTCCGCCATCGGACCGAGGCCGTGTTCCGCTCGGTCGAGCAGCGGGGTCAGATCATCGGGGCGAAGCACGATCGCGCGCGCCTGGGCGAACGGGCCGCGATCGCGCCGGTCGTGCCGGTGCAGGCGGCCGATGCGCTGGAGGAGGACGTCGATCGGCGCGAGATCGGTGATGAGGAGGTCTGCATCGAGATCGAGCGACTGTTCGAGCGTCTGGGTGCCGACCAGCACGCGCCCCGCGGCGGTGCGCGTCTTGCCGAACGCGGCCTCGACGGCCTTGTCGAGCAGCTGACGATCGGTGGGCGCGAAGCGGCCGTGGTGGAGCGTCGCGGTTCCGTTCACGCGAAAGGCGAGCTCGGGGGCCAGCGCCTCGAGCGCCTGCGCGACTGCGATCGCGCCGGCGACGCCGTTGCGGACGACCAGCACCGACGCGCCCTGCCGCGCGGCTTCTACCGCCCGGATGGCGATGGCGTCGGCGTCGCCGATGATCGCAGCGGTCTTGAAGCGGACCGTCTTCGCGCGCGTCCCGTCCGACGAGGCCTGACGCGGCGGCGTGTCGCTGCCGGCGAGCGCAGGATAAGGGATCGCCGCCGCCGCCGCGAGATCGGGCAGGGTCTGCCCGAGCAGCCGTGCCCGCGCATCCGCGCCAAGCGTCGCCGACAGCAGCACCGCGCGTCCGCCGGCCTTAGTGTGGTTGGTCAGCAATCGGCGCAGCACCGCGCCCATGTAGGCGTCCGAGGCGTGGACCTCGTCGACGACGAGCAGGCTGCGCGCGAGCGCGGCGGCGCGGAAGGGCGCGTGTTTGACGCGCAGCGCGCCGAGCAACGCCTGGTCGATCGTCCCGACGGTGACGCGCGCGGCGAGGTAGCGGTTGCTGCGTTCGGCCGCCCACCGCGCATCGCTGCCGCCGTCATCCCAGCGGGTCGCGAAGCCGGGGAGCGCCTGCCCGGTGGCGTCACCGGCCTGGAGGTAGCCGGGCACCGCCAGCACGGCCTCGACCGCGCCTTCGCCGAAGACGCGGTCGAGCATGTTCTGCACGCGGGCGTGAAGCTGGACGGCGGCGGTACGGGTGGGGAGCGCGAAGAACAGCCCGTCGACCTCGCCCTGCGCGCGGAGTTGCAGCCAGCGCCACAGCGCCGCCTCCGTCTTGCCCGACCCCGTCTCCGCCTCGATCAGCGCGACCGGGCCGAGATCGGGCGCGTCGGCCTCCTTCTGCACACCGCGCGGCGCGAAGCCGAACGCCGCATCGAACGGGACGAGCGGCATGTCGAGCGGGGTCAGCCCGCGAGCCGCGACCGCGCCGCGCGCCCGCTCGCCACGGATCGCGTCGCGCGTCTCGCCATAGGGGCCTTCGATGGGGAAGAGGGCGGTGTCGGAGCCGAGCCAGTCGGCGAGCGTCACCAGCCCGGCGAACAGCGACGAAGCGGGGATCGGTCGGGAGCGTGTCGCCTTCGTCCCACGCCTGCGGGTAGCGGGCGCGGACCTGCGCGATGACCTCCTGGGCCGCGGCGAGGGGGTCGTAACCGTCCTTCGCTTTCCAGAGCGGGGCGTGCCTCGCCCAGCTGGTGTTGCGTCCGCCGGTCGGGTGCGGGCCGCGGAACTCCTCGCGCGGGCGGCCGTGGTGCGCGAAGAGCGCGGGGATCAGTTTGGCCGCGCCCCAGTCCCGCTGGAGCGAGAGCAGCGCCTGCGCCGCCGGCGAGGCCTTGAGCCGGTCGTCCTTGATCAGCGCCGCAACCTGCGGCTCGTGCCCGATCCGCTCTGCCTCCGGCTTCCACCGCGCCTGGAAGCCGGTGTTCACCTTGCCGATGTCGTGGAGCGCCATCAACACGACAATGCGGGTGAGGTCGAGTTCGGTCAGCGCCCGTCCGGCCGTCGTCTCCAACGCCCGCCGCCACGCGCCGCCGGTCAGCAGCGCCTCGCCGCAGGCGGCGACGTCGAGCGCGTGCTCGATCAACGGGAGGGCGGCGGCGACGGCTCTGCCGTCCTCGGCATAGGCGAGCTTCGCCCAGGGCAATGCGATTGGCGGCATCGAACGGAACTCCCCCGCCGTTATGGTGACGACGTCTCTCTCCCGCGTGAAGCCGTAAGCGCCGCTGACGCATCCGAACTGGATCATAACAAGTCGACTTGACCGTTTCGGAGAGAACTCCTTTCGGAGCACGCCCCTAACGCCGGAACCCGCCGTCCAGATAAGGGGGATCCGGAATGGTGACGACGCTTTCGGCGCACGAGAAGCGGCTGACGCAGCTGTTCAACGACGAATACGAATTCCACATTCCCGGCTATCAGCGACCCTACGCCTGGACCGGGCAGCAGGCGGGCGAGCTGGTCGACGACCTGGTCGACTTCATGCGCGCGCAGCCCGGGACGGTCGACACCATGTCCCCGTATTTCCTCGGCAGCATCGTCCTCATCAAGCAGGACGGGCGCGCGCTCGCCGAGGTGGTCGACGGGCAGCAGCGGCTGACCACGCTCACCATCCTGCTGTCGGCGCTGCGCGCGACGCTGCCCGCGGACAGCGCGGCGAACCTCACGCCCTTCATCATGCAGGAGGAGAACGAGTTCACCGGCGCCAAGGGTCTGCCGCGGCTTCAACTGCGTGAGCGCGACCGGCAATTCTTCCGCGAACGCTTTCAGAAGAACGGCGGCTTCGCCTCGCTCCTCGCCGGCGACGATTGGCTGCCGGACGCGCAGGAGCGGATGCGCGCCAACGCGCGGCTGATCCACGGCCAATTGGCCGAGCTGGACGAGGAGGAGCGCAAGCGGCTGGCCGGCTTCGTGCTCCAGCGCTGCTTCCTGGTCGCGGTGTCGACGCCGGACCTCGATTCCGCCTATCGGATCTTCTCGGTGATGAACAGCCGCGGCCTCGACCTGAGCGCGGCCGATATCCTGAAGGCGCAGTTGATCGGGCATGTCCCCCCGGACGAGCGCGGCGCCTACACGCTGTTGTGGGAGGATGTGGAGGAGGACCTGGGTCGCGAGACCTTCGTCGACCTGCTCGGCCACATCCGCATGATCGCGCGCAAGCAGAAGCCGAAGGCGACATTGCTGGTCGAGTTCGGCGAGCATGTCGCGAAGGGCCGCGACGCGCGCGAGGTGATCGAGGGCACCGTGGCCCCGCTCGCCGGCTGGTACGCCCAGATCCTCGCCGCGGCCTATGCGAGCACCGCCGACGCCGGCACGATCAACGAGCGGCTGCGCTGGCTCAACCGGCTCGAGTTCTCCGACTGGACGCCGCCCGCGCTCGCCTTCCTCCAGCGCCACGGCGGCGACGCCGCGGCGACCGGTCTGTTCCTCGCCAAGCTCGAGCGCCTCGCCTATGCCATGCTGATCGCTCGCTGGGGCGTGAACGACCGGATCGAGCGCTTTTCCGACCTCACCCGCGCGATCGAGGAAGGACGCTGGGCGGCCGCGGACGGGCCGCTCGCGCTCGATGCGGCCGAGCGCGCGGAGGTGCTCGAGACGCTGGCCGGCCCGGTCTATCTGACCCTGTCGGCGCGCGCCCGCTCGACGTTGCTGTTGCGGCTCGACGCGCTGCTCGCGGGCGGCGGCGCGACCTACGATTATCCGGTGGTCACCGTCGAGCATGTCCTGCCGCAGACTCCGGCGGCCGAGAGCGAATGGCTCGACTGGTTCCCGGACGAGGAGGCACGCCGCGCGCGCACCCATTGTCTCGGCAATCTGGCGCTGCTGACCCGCAAGAAGAACAGCGCGGCATCCAATTACGAGTTCGAGCGCAAGAAGACCGCCTATTTCCTCAACGGCGGGGTCTCTCCGTTCCCGCTCACCACCCAGGTGATCGGCCACGCGGCGTGGACGCCCGAGATCGTCGACGCGCGCCAACGGGCGCTCGTCGACGCCTTCGTCGCGCACTGGACGCTGGACGCGGCGGCCTGACCGCCGATGCCTGCACCTCTCCCCCGCACCGGCCAGTTCGTCTCCCTGCGCGGCCGACTTTGGCTGGTCGAGGGCGAGCCGGATGCGCCGCTCGGCGGGCATATGCTCGCCTGCGTCGACGACGATGCGAGCGGCGAGGAAGCGCGGGTCCTGTGGGGGGCGGAAGTCGATCCACGGCTGCGCGACGAGGAGGCGTGGGGGTCGCTCGCGGCGCGGGGCGGGGACGATCCGCGCGCGTTCGCGGCGTATCTGCGCACGGTCAAGTGGCGCTCCGCCACCGCCGCCGAGCGCGACCTGTTCCAGGCGCCGTTCCGCGCCGGCATCCGGCTCGATCCCTATCAGCTGCTGCCGCTCAGGAAGGCGCTGCGGCTGCCGCGGGTCAACCTGCTGATCGCCGACGATGTCGGGCTGGGCAAGACGGTCGAGGCGGGGCTGGTCCTGCGCGAGCTGCTGCTGCGCCGCCGGGTCGACTTCGCGGTCGTGCTCGCGCCCGCGGCGATGACGCTGCAATGGCAGGAGGAACTCAGGACCAAGTTCGGGCTTGCGTTCGACATCGTCGATCGGGCGCATCTGGAGGCGCTGCGGCGGCGGCGCGGCTGGGGTGCGAATCCCTGGGCGGCGGGATCGCGCTTCATCCTGTCGCATTCGCTGGTGGGCGAGGAGGCCTATGTCGCGGGTCTGCGCGACGTGCTCCAGCCCTTCCGGGCGCGCTCGCTCCTGATCCTCGACGAGGCGCATCACGCCGCGCCCTCCGGCGGCGGGCGCTACGCGATCGAAAGCCAATTCACCCGCGCCGTCCGCGAGCTTGCCGAGCGGTTCGAGCACCGGCTGTTCCTCTCGGCGACGCCGCACAACGGCCATCCGAACAGCTTCGCGACGCTGCTGGAGCTGCTCGATCCGCAGCGCTTCACGCGCGGGGTCGATGTCCGGCCCGCCGACCTAGAGCCGGTCATGGTCCGCCGCCTCAAGAGCGATCTGCGCGAGCTCGGCGAGGCCTTTCCCGAGCGCGTGGTCGAGCCGGTCGCGATCGACGGGCTGCCCGAGGACGCGCCCGAGCTCCGGCTCGCGGCGATGCTCGCCGAGTATCGGAGCCTGCGCGAACGCCGGATCGGTGCGCTGGCGAAGGGCCGCGCGGCGCGCGCCCGGCTGGCGTTCGTCGGGTTGCAGCAGCGGCTGTTGTCGTCGATCCCGGCCTTCGCGAACACGCTCAAGGTCCATATCACCGCGCTCGACGCGCTGCTCGCGGGAGAGCGCGCGAAAGCCGCGATCGAGCCGGATGAGGAGGCGCCCGCGCGCGCGACGGACGAGGCGATGGCGCTGGACCGGCTCACCCGGGCGGAGGCGGACGTTGCGGCGCTCGCCGTGTTCGACGGGGCCGACCCGGCCGACCGAGCTCAGCTCGCCGCCGAGCGCGCGCACGCGGCGGCGATGCTGGTGGTGGCGGAGGCGGCGCGATACGCACCGGACGCGCGCGTGCGCTGGCTGCTCGACTGGTGCCGCGCCAACCTGCTCGACGGGGAGGGTCGCTGGCGCGAACGCCGGCTGCTGCTGTTCACGGAATACGAGGACACGCGGCGGTGGTTGCAGCGGCAGCTCGCCGTGCTGCTCCGCGAAGACGATCCGCACGAGGCGCGGCGGATCGACAGCTTCACCGGGGTCACCTCGCTCGAGCGGCGTGAGGCGATCAAGCGCGCGTTCAACGACCCCGCGCACCCCGTCCGCATCCTGATCTGCACCGATGCGGCGCGCGAGGGGATCAACCTCCAGTCGCAATGCCACGATCTGGTCCATGTCGACCTGCCGTGGAACCCATCGCGGCTCGAACAGCGCAATGGCCGGATCGACCGCAAGCTCCAGCCGAGCCCGATCGTCACCTGCCGGTACTTCGTCTATCGCCAGCGCGCCGAGGACGTCGTGCTCGACGCGCTGGTGCGCAAGACCGAGGCGATCCGGCGACAGCTCGGCTCGGCGGGCGAGGTGCTGGGCGACCGCATTTCCGCGCGGCTGGCGGCGGCGGGAATCGCGCGCGGCGAGGCGGCCGCACTCGCCGAGCGCATCCGCGACGCCGAGGCCGACGAGCGCATGCGCGCGGCGGCACACGGGCTGGGCGACGACGAGGACCGGCTGGCGCGGCTGCGGCGCGAGCAGGCGGAGCTGGCGGCGGCGCTGGGTCACGCGCGCGAGCGGGTGGGGGTGGAGCCGAGCGAGCTGGAGTCGGTGGCGGCGCTGGCGATGGAGCGGACTCGACCTCCATTCGCCCCGAGCGACGTCGAGGGGCGCGGTGCCTCGACTTCGCTTGGCACGAACGGACGTTTGGTTACGGCACTGCGTCCCGACGGTCGAGTCGGCGATACGCCCGTGTTCGCGCTCGACGAGGCGGCGCTGGCGGGCGATCCGACGTGGCAGCCGCTCCTCGACGAACTCCGCGCGCGGCCCGCGAAGCCCGGCGAGCGGCCGGCCGAGTGGCGGGCGAGCGAGGACGCGGCGGTGCGGCGGGTGAGCTTCGCACCGGCGATCCTCGCCGATGGGCGCGATGCGGGCGATGTCGTCCAGCTCCATCTCGAACATCGGCTGGTGCGGCGGCTGCTCGGGCGGTTCGCGACCGCAGGGTTCGTCGGTGGGCTCGACCGCGCGTGCGCGATCGCGAGCGACGCGGTGAGCCGGCCGCGGGTGGTGCTGCTCGGCCGGCTCGCGCTCTACGGCGATGGCGCGGCGCGGCTGCACGAGGAGGTGCTGAGCGTCGCCGCCGACTGGCGCGCGCGACCGCATGACGGCTTGCGCGCGCTGGCCGCGGGTCGCGAGGCGGAAGGGCGGGTGCTGGACGAGTTGCTGGCGGCGCTCGGCGAGGCGCGGCCGGCATCGGGCGAGGTCGTCGCGGCGGCGACGGCGGGCGCGCGCGAGGATGTGACGGAGTTGCGTCCGGCTTTGGAAACGCGCGCCGCGGTGAGGCGCGAGCGGGTCGAGGCCGAGCTGGCACGGCGCGCGGACAGCGAGGCGTCAGGGCTCGAACGCCTGCTGACCGCCCGAATCGAGCGCATCCGGCGGGAGCAGGGGGCGGATCATCGTCAGCTCGAACTCGGCCTCGACGACGCCGAAGCCCGCCAGCGCGCCGCCGACCGCCGCGCGTGGGACCGCGCCGCTACCCGCCTCGACGACGAGCTGGTCCGCGAGCCCGATCGGCTCCGCGCCTCGTACCGCATCCGCGCGACGCGGCTGGAGCCGATCGGCATCGTCTATCTCTGGCCGGGGGCGGCATGAGCGCGCGGCTCGACGCGGGGCAGCACGATTGGCTCGGCTATCTCCAGCCGACCGGGCTGGTCGTCGCGCCCGCGGTGTTGACGCGGCTGGGACTGTGGCCCGAGCCGCAGGGGCGGGCGGACGGCGAGCGTATCGAAGCGGCGCTGGCGAGCCTGGCGGCGGGGAACGCCTGGCCGCTGTTCGGCGGCGTGCTCGGCTGGTCGGCGGCGTGGGTGGCGGGCGCGCCGGGCGGGCCAGAGCTGCCGGAGGCGCTCACGGTCTCGCTTCGCGATGGCGAGACGCTGCTGACGCCGACGATGGCGGTTCGGGCGGTCGCGGGCGAAGGCGTTCAGCTGCTCGTCCGCGTCGAGGCCGCCGACACCGAACTCGATCGCCGCGGCGCGCTCGACGGATGGGAGGCGACGCCGCAGCAGCGGTTCGAGCGGTTGCTGCGCGAGACCGGGGTCGGCGCCGGGGTGCTGGTCGGGGTGCAGCCGACGGGGCGGGGCGACGCACCGCTCGAACCCGCGCTGCGGCTGGTGGTCGCGCCGCGGGGCGAGGCATCGGGGCATCTCGGCTGGCCGCTCGCCGCGCTGACCGGCGTCGCCGGGCGCGGGATGCTGGGCGGCCTCAAGCTGCTGCTCGACGCCCATGCGCTGGTCACCGGCCCGCCGACCCACCGGCTGACCACGCTGCTCGCCGAAAGTCGCGCGGCGCAGGCGGAGGTGTCGACCAAGCTCGCGGGACAGGTGCTGGCGAGCCTCCACGAACTCTTGCGCGGGCTCGACGCCGCCGAGCCTGCGCTGATCCGCGATCTCGCCGCGCGCGATCCGCAACATCTGTACGAAGGGTTGCTGACCGTCCTGCTGCGGCTGATCTTCATCCTCTACGCCGAGGACCGCGACCTGATGCCGTCGGCGCGCGCGGGCGGGGCGGCGGCGCTCTACGAGCAGGGCTATGCGCTGGGCGGGCTGCACGCGCGCCTCCTCGACGACGCGGCGGCGCACGCCGAGCTGATGGACGAGCGGCGCGGCGCGTGGGGGCGGGTGCTGGCACTGTTCGGGCTGGTCGAGCGCGGCCACGACGGCTTCATGCAGGCGCGCGGCGGGCGGCTGTTCGATCGCCGCGCCTTTCCGTTCCTGCTTGGGCGTACCGACCCGGATGCGCCCGAGCGGGTGATGCCGGTGTCCGACGGCTGCGTCTTCGGCGTGCTCGACGCGCTGCTGACGCTTGACGGCGAGCGCGTCGCCTACCGCGCGCTCAGCGTCGAGCAGATCGGCTCTGTGTACGAGGCGGTGATGGGCTTCACCGCGGT
This sequence comes from Sphingomonas sp. SP6, assembly GCF_058313435.1. Taxonomy (NCBI): domain Bacteria; kingdom Pseudomonadati; phylum Pseudomonadota; class Alphaproteobacteria; order Sphingomonadales; family Sphingomonadaceae; genus Sphingomonas; species Sphingomonas sp. SP6. The sequence goes on along the minus strand of NZ_JBZFLG010000002.1, from coordinate 342,097 downwards.
CGCGGCGACCGGACCGATGCTCGCGATCCGCGCGGGCAAGAACAACAAGGTGCCGGTGTGGATCGACCTTGCCGAGCTCGCCGGCGTCGGCGGCCCGGAGCGGGCCAAATGGCTCAAGGACCGCACCGGGCGCGGCACCTTCGGTGCGGCGGTGACCAAGGCGTTGCGCGCGGCGGCGGATGTCGCCGAACTGGCGGCGGCGCTCGCCCCGATCGTCGACGCGCGCGCCTGTCCGCGGGGTTTGGTGGTCGAGGCCGGGACGCCGATCCTCCAGCCGACCGACGAGCGGCGACGGACGGGCAGCCACTATACCCCCGCGTCGCTGACCCGCCCGATCGTCACCCACGCGCTGGAACCCGCCTTCGCGAGGATCGGCGCGGAGGCGACCCCGGCCGAGGTGCTCGACCTCAAGGTCTGCGATCCGGCGGCGGGGTCGGGCGCGTTCCTGGTCGAGGCGTGTCGCCAGCTCGCGACCCGCCTGGTCGCGGCGTGGGACCGCTGGCCCGTGCAGCGCCCGACGATCCCGGCGGACGAGGACGATCTGCTCTACGCCAAGCGGCTGGTCGCGCAGCACTGCCTCCACGGTGTCGACAAGAACCCGCTCGCGGTCGAGCTGGCGAAATTGTCGCTGTGGCTGGAGACGCTGGCGGCGGAGCACCAGTTCACCTTCCTCGACCACGTCCTGCGCACCGGCGACAGCCTGGTCGGGCTGCCCAATCCGAAGATCACCTCGGTCTCCTGGGGCAAGACCCACGCCCAGCACACGCTCGTCGAGTCGATCGTCCGCGATTGCCTGCGTGCCGCGACCGCGCTCGAGCGGCTGATGCGCGCGGAAGCCGAGATCGCCTCCTACGAGGTGCAGCAGGTCCGCCACCGCGAGGCGGCGACCGCGCGCGAGCGGGCGCACCTGATCGCCGACGCCGTGCTGGAGGCGTTCTTTGCCGGGAGCAACGCCAAGGCGCGCGAGCAGGGGCTCGCCGAGGTCCAGCGGCTGGTGCTCGCCCCCGATCGCGACAGCTGGCCGATGCTGGCGATGCTGCGCGAGCGGCTGCGCGCCTCGCCGATCGGGATCACCAGCTTCCACTGGGAGCTGGAGTTCCCGACCGTGTTCGACCGCCCGAACCCCGGCTTCGACGCGATCGTCGGCAACCCGCCGTTCGCGGGGAAGAACACGATCGCAAGCGGGCATCACACGTCCTATCCGGATTGGCTCAAGACGCTGCACCCGGGCGCGCACGGTAACGCCGATCTCGCCGCGCACTTCTTCCGCCGCGCCTTCGCGCTGCTGCGCCGCGGCGGCGCGTTCGGGCTGATCGCGACTAACACCATCCGCCAGGGCGACACCCGCGAGACGGGGCTGAAGCGGATCATCGACGACGGCGGCGTGATTTTTCGGGCGGTCACCCGCCATCGTTGGGAGGGAGAAGCGGCGGTGGTGGTGAGCCAGGTGTTCGTGCGGAAGGGCGGCGGAGAAGACGGTGCGGTGCTCGACGGAAAGCCGGTGCGGCGCATCTCGGCCTATCTGGTCGAGGGGGAGCTCGATGCATCGCCTGCGACGTTAAAGGCGAACGCGGGGAGGGCGTTCCAAGGGTCGATCCTGCTTTGCTTGGGCTTCACATTTGACGATGTGAATGCGGCCAAGGGCAAGGCGAACGCGATCGCCGCAATGGAGCGGTTGGTAGACGAGCACCCGTCCGCGTCAGATATCATTCAGCCATATCTTGGAGGGGAGGAAGTCGCGACATCCCCAACGCACTCGCACCGCCGCTATGCCATCAATTTTCAAGATTGGCCGCTACGGCGAGACTCCGTCGGTTGCTGGCGGTCGATGTCCGATCAGGAAAGACTGACGGCTCTCCGCGAAGGTGTCGTGCCCAGCGACTATCCTCGCACCGTGGCGGCCGATTACCCTCCATGTCTCGACATTGTCGATCGACTGGTGCGTCCCCTCAGGGCCAAAGACTCGCAGGAGATACGGCGCAGGCTCTGGTGGCGATATGCGGCACCCGCACGCGGTCTCTATGAAGCAGTCGGAACACAGACTAGGGTGCAGGTTGTCGTCCAAACCTGCCCACATCTGGAGACGACCTTCGTTTCCAACGGGTCGGTCTTTGACCAGAAGCTCGTTGTCTTAAGCTCTGAGAGCTACGCGCTGTTTGGTATTATCCAGAGCCGTGTCCATGAGATATGGGCGCGATTCCAAGGCGGAACGCTTGGGGACACGCTTAGCTACACCCCCTCCGACTGTTTCGAGACCTTCCCGCTCCCGTCCGGCTATGCCGACGCGCCGGAGCTCGAAGCCGCCGGCCAGGCGTATCACGACCACCGCGCCGCGCTCATGGTCGCGCGCAACCAGGGGATGACCCCGACCTACAACCGCTTTCACGCCGCGGCGGACACCGGGGAGGACATCGTTGCGCTCCGCCGCCTCCATGCCGCGATGGATGAGGCGGTGCTGCGCGCCTACGGTTGGCACGACCTCGCCGATCGTGCCGCGCCCGTGTTCCTGAGCGAAGAGACCGAGGACGACCACCAGTATCAGGGCCGGCTCCACTGGCCCGCGCCGTTCCGCGACGAACTGCTCGCGCGCCTTCTGCTCCTCAATGCCGAGCGCGCGCGGGCGGAGGCGATGCTGTGAGCGCCGCACAGGTCCGCGCCGGGCTGGTCGATCGGCTGCGCCGCAACCTCGTCGGACCGAGCGCGCCGGAGGACGCCGATCTCGCCCGGGAGGCCCTGCCCGCGGGGGAGACGCCGTCGCGCTGGTATCTGACCGGTTTCCTCGCGCCGTCGGGCGAGCTGGCGGTGGACGGTGGCGACCCGGAAGCCGACGACGAGGACGCGCTGTTTCCGGAGCCGGATGCGCTGACTGTCGGCGCGGCGACGGGCGACGACGACCTTCCCGATACGCCGCCGCGGCGCCGTTTCCTGCCCAGCTCGATCGGGCTCACCGCGATGGTCGACGCCGACGTGACCGCGATCGAAGCCGAGGTGACGTGGGGCGATTACGTCCCCGAACCGCCGCTCTCGCGCGAGACGCTGGAGGGCGGGCACGCCCGCGAGGTCGAAGCATGGCGGCGGGTTCCCCATGCGCGGACGGTGACGCTGCGCCTGCCCGGCGACGACGACGGGCTGGTCGCGCATCCGGTCCCCGCCTCCGGCGCGAGCGCCTATCCCGGCGGCGGGCTGGAGCTGGCGGTGCGGGCGCGGCCCTTCGCCTTGCGGCTGGCGACGGGGAGCGAGCGCCGGGTGCGGCTGGTCACCGTGTTCCTCGTCAACAAGCGGCGCGAACTGGCGTCGTCGTTCCGCGACCTGACCTACGCCTATCAGGCGACGCTGGCGCTGCGCTGCGGCAGCGGGTTCGTGCCCCAGCACGATCTGTCGCGCACCCGCCGCGACGATTGGGACGACCGGCTCGCCGACCTCCATTACCGCGACGCCGCGGCCTACGCCGCCGGGCTCGGCTGCGCGGCGGAGCATGTCGTCGAGGACGGATGCGTCCGGACGATCCGCACCACCCACCTGCCCCGCGCCGCGGTCGAGCGGACGATCCCCGCCGAGGTCGCGGGAGTCGAGTTCGGGATGGACCGGCTCGCGACGCTGGCGCGTGAGGGCGGAGAGGAGCTTCGGGCGGCGCTTGCCCCGCTGGGCGACGCCTACGCCATGTGGACCCGGTGCCAGCACGACCGCGCCGCCGACGACGACGGGATCGCGGGTTCTCCCCAACGCCGCGCGACCGCAGCCGAACTGATCCGCGGCCAGACGGAGGCGCGCACGCGGATCGCCGCCGGGATCGCGCTGCTCGCCGCCGACGCGCGCGCCCGCACCGCCTTCGCGATCGCCAACCGCGCGGTCGCCGACGCCGCCCGCGCGCGCAAGCCCGCCGCGCCCGACCCGGCGTGGCGGCCGTTCCAGCTCGCCTTCATCCTGCTCAACCTCGCCGGGATGGCGGACAGGCACCATCCCGATCGCGAGACCTGCGACCTCCTCTTCTTCCCCACCGGCGGCGGCAAGACCGAGGCGTACCTCGGGCTCGCCGCCTTCACCATCGCGCTGCGCCGGCTGGAGGCGCCGGGGCTGCTCGGCGCGGGGGTGAGCGTGATCATGCGCTACACGCTGCGGCTGCTGACCCTCGACCAGCTCGGGCGCGCGGCGGGTCTGGTCTGCGCGCTGGAGCTGCTGCGTACGGGGCCGGACTACCGCCTCGCCGACGGCCGCGCGGCGCTCGGCGACTGGCCGATCGAGATCGGCCTGTGGGTCGGCTCCGACGCGAGTCCGAACCGGCTCGGCGGCAAGGGCGACAAGAGCGACGACACCGCAGTCCGCCGCGTCCGCAACTTCCGGGCGAAGCGCGATCGCCGCGCGCCCGCGCCGATCAAGGCGTGCCCTTGGTGCGAGACCGCGTTCGACACCAACAGCTTCCGCTGTGTCCCGAGCGACGACGCGCCCACCAACCTCGAACTCCGCTGCGCCAATTCGGCCTGTGCCTTCACCGGCGACCGGGCATTGCCGATCGTGACGGTGGACGAGGCGATCTACCGCCGCCTCCCCGCCTTCCTGATCGCGACCGTCGACAAGTTCGCGGCCTTGCCGTGGAAGGGCGAGGCGGGGGCGTTCTTCGGCCACGTCGACCGCGCCGACCCCAGCGGCTTCTACGGCGCGGCGGAACCGGGACCGGGGCGCGCCCTGGACGGCGGGCACAGGCTCGGCCCGCCCGATCTGGTGATCCAGGACGAGCTGCACCTCATCTCCGGCCCGCTCGGCACGGTCGCCGGGCTGTACGAGGCAGCGATCGACCGGCTGGCGACGCGCGAGGATGCGGGCGGGCGCGTGCGTCCCAAGATCGTCGCCTCGACCGCGACCGTCCGCCGCGCGCAGGGGCAGATCGCCGCGCTGTTCGACCGCGCCGACACCCGCATCTTCCCGCCGCCGGGGATCGGCCGCCGCGACAGCTTCTTCGCGAGGACGCAGGCCGAGAGCGCGGCGGACCCGGCGCGCTGGTACGTCGGCATCGCCGCGGCGGGGCGCGGGCCGAAGCTGGTGTTCCTCCAGGCGCTGGTGACCCTGCTGGCGGGGGCGCAGGGGATGGCCGACCCTCCGCTCCGTTCGTCCCGAGCGCAGTCGAGGGACAAGCCCGGTACGAAGCCGCAAGGTGTCTCGACTTCGCTCGACACGAACGGTGAGGGAGAGGACCGTCTCCGTGATCGCGGCGATGCCGACGCCTATCTGACCGCGCTCTGCTACTTCAACGCGCTGCGCGAGCTGGGCGGCGCGCGGCGGATCGTCGAGGACGAGGTCGCGGCGCGGGTCGCGACCTATGGCGACGCGCGCCGGCGGCTGGAGCCCGGCGACCGTCCGTTCGGGAATCGTACGCTGGCCGAGCCGGTCGAACTCACCTCGCGTGTCTCGACCGACGACGTGGCGGCGGCCAAGCGGCAGCTGGAGACCGGCGGGGTCGACGTTGCGCTGGCGACGAACATGATCTCGGTCGGGCTCGACATCGATCGGCTGGGGCTGATGCTGGTCCAGGGCCAGCCCAAGACCGCCGCCGAATACATCCAGGCGACCAGCCGCGTCGGCCGCAGCCCCGCGCGGCCCGGCCTCGTGCTCGTCGTGCTCAACGTCCACAAGCCGCGCGACCGGCTGCATTTCGAGCAATTCGGGCACTTCCACGACACCTTCTACCGCGCGGTCGAGGCGACCAGCGTCACGCCCTGGTCGGCGCGCGCGCTCGACCGGGCGCTGGCGGCGGTGGTGGTCGCGGTCGCGCGGCACCTGCGGCCCGAGCTGACGCCATCTGGCGCGGTCGCAGCGCTGGAGACCTCGCCGGAGACGCGCGCGGCGGTCATCCGTCACTTCGTCGAGCGCGCGCCGGCCGAGGCGCGCGACCGGCTGGCGGCTCTCGTCGAGGGGCTGCTCGACGATTGGCTCACGGTCGCGCGCGAGCAGACGGCGGCCGGCGTCCGCTTCAGCTACGACGAGCGCCCGCACCGGCTGCTCCACCCGCCGCTCGATCCGGTGACCGGCAATCTGCGACCGGAGCACCGGCGCTTCCAGGCGGGCTGGTCGATGCGCGACGTCGAGCCGGGCGTGCTCGTCGTTTCGCGCGGGCCGAACGGGGAGAAAGGATCGGGAGACCTGGCATGAGCAAGCCCGTCACGCTGCGTCAGTCGCAGCTCGTCACCACCTTCGGCCCCGGCGCGATGGTCGATCTGCCGACGCGCTCGGTGGTGATCGGCGGGCTCAACCTCTGGCGGATGCGCGAGAAGGGGAGTTGGCGCACGATCGTCGAGCCGCGCGCCACCGCGGTGCTGGATGCTTTGCTCCGCCGCAGCGGGCGACTGGGCGAGGATGCGACGCTGACGCTCCGCACCCCGCCGGTCGACGACGAGACGAAACGGCGCGGCGGCAGCGAGGCCCCCGGCGTCGAGGCGCGGGTCTTCCCCACGTGGTTCGTCGCGCGCGACGCGGACGAAGCGGAGGGCGCGCGCCGACGCCGGCTGGTCCGCTGGCGCGACCTCGATCCGCGCACCCAGACCGAGTTCGTCGGCGACGACAAGAGGCGCGTCCCCGTCACGCCGATCCGCTTCGTCGCGGGCTGCCGCAAGGGCCACCTCCAGGACATCGACTGGGGATACGCCGTTCATGCGGGAAGCACCGAGCGCTGCGCGCAGCCGCTGTGGCTTGAGGAGCGCGGCACGTCGGGCGATCCGCGCTCGACCCGCGTGGTCTGCGCGTGCGGAGCGTCGCTGTCGCTCCACGACGCCCAGGCGCCGGGCCGGTTCGGCAAGTGCCGCGGGCGGCGACCGTGGCTCCATACCGACGAGCCGGGCGGGTGCGAGGAGCCGCTCAAGTTCCTGACCCGCACCGCGACCAACGCCTATTTCCCGCAGGTGCTGACCGTGATCTCGCTCCCCGCGGGCGAGGACGAGCTGACTCGCCGGGTGATCGACCATCTCGACGGACTCTCCTGGGTGGAGAGCGAGTCCGATGTCGCGGCCGCGCGGCGCTCGAACCCCGCCGCCCGCGCGGCGCTGGACGGCTGGAGCGACCCCGAAATCTTCGCCCGCGTCCGCGCCGTCCGCGCGACCGGCGCTCAAGCGCTCGACAAGGCCCCTAAGGCCGCTGAGTTCGATCTGCTCGCCCCGGGGCTCGCCGAGATCGGTTCCGATGCGCCCGACGCGCGGCTCCACGCGCAGACCCTGGCGCGCGCCGATTGGGACGGCGACCGCCCCCGCCTCGCCCCGATCGCCGCGGCGGTCGCAGTCCACCGGCTGCGCGAAGTCTCCTGCCTCTACGGGTTCACCCGCTTCGAGGCCGCGCCCGCCGCGATCGACGGCGACCTCGAGGAGCTGACGATCGCGGTCGAGGGCGCGGCGCTCGCGACCGAGCTCGAATGGCTGCCGGCGATCGAGCAACTGGGCGAGGGCGTGTTCCTCAAGTTCGATCCCGAGGCCATCCACGCCTGGCACGCCCGGCCGGCGGTCTACGCAAGGATCGACGCGCTGGTGCGGGGGTGGGACCGCTGGCGCGCCGGCGCCTCCTACGCCGACCGGCTGCGCCCGCCGACCTTCACCTATTGCGCGATCCACTCGTTCAGCCATGCGCTGATGAACGAGATCGCGCTCGACTGCGGCTATCCGGCGAGCGCGCTCAAGGAGCGGCTGTACGCGATGGTCGACGAGGGCGGCGAACGCTTCGGCCTCCTGATCTACACTGCCTCGACCGGCGCGCAGGGGACGCTTGGCGGGCTGATCGCGGTGCTGCCGCGGCTCGGCTCGATCATCGAGCGTGCGCTCGACGCGCTCGAACTCTGCTCCGGCGACCCGGTGTGCGCCGAGCATGATCCCGATCAGCACGCCGACGAACGCGCGCTCTCGGGCGCGGCGTGCCACTCCTGCCTGCTGATCGCCGAGACGAGCTGCGAGGCGCGCAACCTCTATCTCGACCGCGCGCTGGTCGCCCCGACGGTGTCGACGCCGGGGGCGGCGCTGTTCGGCCCTTGACCGTTCGTCTCGAGCGAAGTCGAGGGACATGGCCGGGCTGGTGCCACGACTTCGCTCGGCACGAACGGAGAATGGTTGCATCCCCGCCCCGGCGGCCCGACATACCTCCCATGCACGACGGGTCGCACGTCACCGCCGTCCTGGGGCCGACCAACACCGGCAAGACCCATCTCGCGATCGAGCGGATGTGCGCGCATTCGAGCGGTGTGATCGGCTTCCCGCTGCGCCTGCTCGCGCGCGAGGTGTACGAGCGGGTGTGCACGCTCAAGGGCCGCGACCGGGTCGCGCTTGTCACCGGCGAGGAGCGCATCGTCCCCAAGGACGCGCGCTGGTTCCTGTGCACCGCCGAATCGATGCCGCTCGACCGCGACTTCGCCTTCGCCGCGCTCGACGAGGCGCAGCTCGGCGCGGATGCCGAGCGCGGGCACGTCTTCACCGATCGGCTGCTCCGCGCGCGCGGGCGCGAGGAGACGATGATCCTCGGCTCGGCTGCGCTCAAGCCGATGGTCCGCGCGCTGGTGAAGGGCGCGGAGATCGTCGAGCGGCCGCGCTTCTCGACGCTGCGTTATTCGGGCGCGAAGAAGATCAGCCGGCTGCCGCGCCGCTCCGCGATCGTCGCCTTCTCGGCGGAGGAGGTCTACGCCGTCGCCGAGATGCTGCGGCGGCTGCGCGGCGGCGCGGCGGTCGTGATGGGCTCGCTCAGCCCGGCCACGCGCAATGCGCAGGTCGCGATGTTCCAGGCGGGCGAGGTCGACTATCTGGTCGCGACCGACGCGATCGGGATGGGGCTGAACCTCGACGTCGGCCATGTCGCCTTTGCCGGCTTGCACAAGTTCGATGGACGCAGGCGGCGGCGGCTGACCGTCGCCGAGATGGCGCAGATCGCGGGTCGCGCCGGGCGACACCAGCGCGACGGCACCTTCGGCGGCGTGGTCGAGGAAGGGCCGGAGGCGTTCCTCCCCGAAGAGGTGCTGGCGATCGAGGAGCATCGCTTTCCCCGGCTCGACTGGCTCTACTGGCGCGAGGGCCAACCCGACCTGTCGAGCGTCGATGCGCTGATCGGATCGCTCTCAGCGAGGCCCGACCACGAGGTCCTGCGTCCCGCGCCCGAGGCGATCGACCTGGGGGTGCTCCGCCGCCTCGCCGAAGATCCGGAGGTCCGGCGGCGGGCGAAGGGGCAGGTCGCGCGGCTGTGGGCGGCGTGCGGCATCCCGGATTTCGCCAAGGTCGGCCTCGATCCGCACGCGCGCTTCGTCGCGCGCGTGTTCGCCTATCTGGGCGACGGCCACCTGCCGCATCGCTGGTTCGCGGACGAGGTCGCGCGGCTCGACCGTCCGGATGGTGATGTCGAGACCCTCGCCAACCGGCTCGCCCACATCCGCACCTGGGCCTATATCGCGCAGCGCCCCGACTGGCTCGCGGAGCCGCGGCGCTGGGCCGAGCGGACCAAGCAGGTCGAGGACCGGCTGTCCGACGCGCTCCACACCGCGCTGACCCAGCGCTTCGTCGACCGGCGGACCAGCGTGCTGATGAAGGGGATCGGGGCGGGCGCCGGCGCGCTTCCGGTCGTGATCGGTGCCGAGGGCGAGGTGACGATCGACACCCATGCGATCGGGCGGCTCGAGGGGTTCCGCTTCGTGGTCGCCCCCGACGCGACCTCCGCCGACAAGCGCCTGTTGCTCGCGACCGCGGAGAAGCGGCTCACCGCGGAGCGCGCGCGCCGGGGCGAGGCGCTGGCGGCGGCCGAGGACGCCGCGCTCACGTTCGATGGCGGCGCGATCGTCTGGGCCGGCCATCCGGTTGCGACGCTCGCCGCCGGGCCGCTGGTCGCGCGGCCGCGCGTGGCGCTCGACGCGGCGCTCGTTTGCCTCGATCGTCCGCTTCGCGACCGCGTGACCGCGCGGCTGGAGCGCTGGCTCGCCGATGCGCTGGTCAACGCCACCCCTGCGCTGGTCCGCATCGCCGAGCTCGCGACCGATCCCGCCGCCTCCTCCGCGCTGCGCAGCGTCGCCCGCGCGCTCGACGCGGAGGCCGGGGTGCTCGCGCGGCTGTCCGTCCGGATCGGAGTCGAGGCGCTCTCGGCGGAGGATCGGCACCGACTCCGCCGCGCAGGCGTGACGATCGGCGCGCTCGACCTGTTCGCGCCGGCGCTGCTGCGACCGCGCGCCTGGGATTGGCGGGCGGCGCTGCTGGCGGCGACCGGGCGCATGCTGGCGCGCCCGCGCGAGGGTGCGACCGTGCTCCGCCGCGGCGACACGGGAGCGGAGGTCGCAGCGGGGTTCCGCCCGCTCGCCGGCCAGGCGGTGCGCGTCGACCTGCTCGAGCGGCTCGCCCGCGCCGCGCACGACGCGCGCGGCGGGCGCCGCCCGTTCACCCCCGACGCCGCGCTCGCCACCTCGATCGGGCTGCTGCCCGAGACGATCGCGCGGCTGATGGCCGAACTTGGCTTTCGCCCGGCGCGCGTCGCCCAGGGCGAACCGCCCGCCTGGGCATGGCGCGGACGCCCGCCGGCGCGGCGGGAGCCTCCCCCGCCCGACAACGCCTTCGCCGCGCTCGGGGCGCTCGTCTCGCGTGGGTGAGACGATGCGGCTCGATCGCTTCTTGTGGTGGGCGCGGATCGTGAAGACGCGGGCGTTCGCGCAAGGGCTGGCCGCGGCGGGGCATCTACGGGTCGACGGCCGCGCCGTCGACCGTGCCGCCGCCCCGGTCCGGATCGGCAATATCCTGACGTTCACGACGCACCGGGGCGAGGTCCGCGTGATCCGCGTCGAGGCGCTGCCGACGCGCCGCGGTCCGCCTGCCGAGGCGCAGGCCTGCTACCAGGAGCTGACCGCGAACGACTCGCAGGAGGGCCGAGACGATTGACGCTCGGAATCGAGCGGCATAGCGAACGTCCCCGACACGCCCGACCGGAGTTTCCAAGGCAATGACCTACGTCGTCACCGACGCCTGCATCAAGTGCAAGTACATGGACTGCGTCGAGGTCTGCCCGGTCGATTGCTTCTACGAAGGCGAGACGATGCTCGTCATCAACCCCAGCGAATGCATCGACTGCGGCGTGTGCGAGCCCGAATGCCCGGCCGAGGCGATCCTGCCCGATACCGAGAGCGGGCTCGAGCAGTGGCTGGAGCTCAACGCGACCTTCGGCAGCCAGTGGCCCAACGTCACCCGCAAGGCGAACCAGACCCCCGCAGACGCCGACGAGCACAAGGGCGAAGAGGGCAAGTTCGACAAGTATTTCTCGCCCGAGCCCGGCGCGGGCGACTGATCCCGACGTGGTGACGCGGCGCGAGGTCCTCGCCGGAGCCGCAGCAGGCGCGGCGCTGGCGGCGGCGCCGGGCTGGGCGCGTGGCCTCGCGACGATCCCGAAGCCGGACCGCGAGGCGATGATCCCCGTCGCGGGCGGCCGCATCTACGTCCGTGTGAACGGCGACCTCGCGGGTCCGCGCCCGCCGCTGGTCGCGATCCACGGCGGGCCGGGCGGCACCCACAATTCGCTGGTCGAGTTGCTCGCGCTGACCGACCAGCGTGCCGTCATCCTCTACGACCAACTCGACTGCGGGAAATCGGAGCGGCCCGACGACCCGCGCAACTGGACGGTCGCGCGCTTCACCGACGAGCTGGAGGCGATCCGGGCTGCGCTGGACGTGCCGCGCTGGCAGGTCTGTGGCCATAGCTGGGGCGGAACGCTCGCGCTCGAATATGGAGCGCGCCGGCCGGCCGCGCTCGCCGGGCTGGTGCTGGCGAGCCCGCTGATCTCGACCCGGAGTTGGATCGCGGATGCCAACGCGCTCCGTGCCGAACTGCCGCGCGACGCGCAGGCGCAACTGAAGGTCTGCGATCGGCGGCCGCTTCGGCCCGAGGCGTGCGAGGCCGCCTCCGCCCCTTTCTACGCCGCGTTCAACGGACGCGAGCCGCCGACTGCCGCGACGCGCGCTTACGAGCGGGCCGCGGGCCGGTGGAATCCCACCCTCTACCGCACGATGTGGGGAGCGAGCGAGTTCGTCGCGACGGGCACGCTGCGCCGTTACGACGGCGAGCCGCTGCTCGCACGTCTCGACGGGCGGCGTACCATGCTGATGGTCGGCCAATATGACGAGGCGCGACCCGTCACCGCGGCGATGTTCGCGCGCCGGGTCCCCGGTTGCGAGTTCGCGGTCATCCCCGGCGCGGCCCACGCCACCGTCACCGACCGGCCCGAGGAGACCGTCGCGACCTTGCGCGCCTTCCTCGCCCGCCAGGACCCGCCCAGCCGCTGAGCGGCAGCAGCGCTGACTTATTGGGCTGGCGACATTGTGACGAAAATGCTATATGGGTCCGCGACGGTCGCGCTTCCTCCGCGATCGCTCGAAGCGATTCGAACCACCATCCTGCGCGCCGGCTTTGCGTCCGCCCGTCTTGCGGTCGCGCTCCCCGGCGCATCAAGAGAAAGGCCCCTTCATGGCTGCCAAGGCGCTGCATTTCGATGTCGGTGATTATGTCGTCTATCCGAAGCACGGGGTGGGCCGCGTCGTGGAACTGCAGAAACAGGAAATCGGCGGGATGCAGCTCGAACTCTACGTGCTGCGGTTCGAGAAGGAGAAGATGACGCTCCGGGTGCCGACCAACAAGGCCGAGTCGGTCGGGATGCGCAAGCTGTCGTCCGACAAGACGATGCGCGAGGCGATGGAGACGCTGAAGGGCAAGCCCAAGGTCAAGCGCACCATGTGGTCCAGGCGCGCGCAGGAATATGAGGCGAAGATCAACTCCGGCGATCTGGTGTCGATCGCCGAGGTGGTCCGCGACCTGTTCCGCGCCGAGGACCAGCCCGAGCAGAGCTATTCGGAGCGCCAGATCTTCGAAGGGGCGACCAGCCGCCTCGCACGCGAACTCGCCGCCATGGAGCAGCTCGACGAGCCCGCGGCTCAGCTGAAGATCCTCGACATTCTCCGCGCCGCCGCCGCGATCTACAACAAGGACAAGGTCCAGGCGTAACCCGGTCCTCTCCCGTTCGCGGGGGAGGCGGTGTTTACAGACGTAATCGTCTTGAGTATCGAGGCTCTTCCCATAGGAGAGTCTCGATGCGCCGCCCCTTGCTCACCCTCGTTCCGCTGGCGCTGGTCGCCGCCCCCGCCCTTGCCGCCGACACCGATCGCGGCCCCGGCATTTTGCCGCAATCGCGGGGCGGCGTCATGGTCTATGCGGCGGGTGGCTTCGACGAGGTCGGCCTCGGCACCGGCGCGACGGTCGCGGTCCGGGTCGGCCCCGCCTGGTCGGTCCAGGCGACCGGTCCGGTGGCCGCGTTCCAGAACCTGCGCATCACCCGCGAGGGGCGTTCGCTCGAGATCGCCCGCCGCTTCCGCGATCGTCGCGGCGATCCCTCGCTCGAGCGGCAACTCCGGATTGCCGTGACGATGCCGCGGATCGCCGCGGCGGCGGTCGGCGGCAGCGGTCAGATGATGGTCGACCGCATTGCCGGCGACCGGTTCGAGGCCGCGGTCGGCGGTTCGGGCAATCTCGTCCTCGCCGATGTCTCCGCGCGCACGGTCCGCGTGTCGGTCGGCGGCTCCGGCGGGGTCGCCGCACGCGGTCGGGTCGAGGCGCTGACCGTGTCGGTGGGCGGCAGCGGCCATGTCGACGCGCCATCGCTCCGCGCCGCGCGCGCCACCGTGTCGATCGGCGGCTCGGGCTCGGTCCGCGCGGATGTCGCCGGTCCGGCGCAGGTCTCGATCGCCGGCAGCGGCGAGGTCGATCTCGGCCCGGCGGCGCGCTGCGTCACCAGCCGCGTCGGCAGCGGCCGGGTGCGCTGCGGCGGGTGACTTGCCGACTCTCTCGAAGTGTGTTAGTGAAACAATACACAATGGGAGATGAGCGATGCGTGGTTACGGTCTGGCCTTGCTGATTCCGCTCGCCGCCTGCGGCAACGGCTTCGGCGGCGACGACGGCAAGGGCGTGCCTGGGACCGGCTCCGGCACCAGCCGCAGCTATCCGGTCGACGGCTTCACCGTGGTCGCCGTGCAGGGCCCCGACGACGTCGACGTCCGCGTCGGCTCCGCGTTTTCGGTGCGGGCCGAGGGAGCCGAGGCCGATCTCGCCAAGCTCCGGATCGAGCGCGACGGCGATACGCTCAAGATCGGGCGCGTCCACCGATTCGGCTTCAACTGGTCGTCCGGGAAGGGCGTGCGCGTCACGGTCACCATGCCGCGGATCACCGCCGCCGAGCTCGCCGGATCGGGGAATCTTGCCGTCGACCGCGCCGAAAGCCCGGGCTTCAAGGGCGAGCTCGCGGGCTCGGGCGACCTCTCGATCGCGGCGCTCGCGACCGGAGAGGCGACGTTCTCGATCGCCGGCTCGGGTACCGTGAAGGCGGCGGGTCGCGCCGACCGGCTGACGGTCGAGATCGCGGGTTCGGGCGATCTCGACGCGCCGGGGCTCTCCGCCGCGGGGGCGAAGGTGTCGATCGCGGGCTCTGGCGGAGTCCGCGCCAAGGTCGACGGTGACGCGAAGGTCGATATTCTGGGCTCCGGCGATGTCGACCTCGGCACCGGCGCGCGATGCAAGACCAGCAAGATGGGGTCCGGCTCGGTCCGCTGCGGCTGAGGCTTGCCACGGCGGCGGCGGTGGAGGACGGTGCCGCGATGCGCCGCCTGCTCCTGCTCCTCGCCGTCGCGCCGCTCCCCGCGAGCGCCGCCGACCGCACCGTCTCGGTCGCCAGCTTCACCCGCGTTCGGGTGGAGGGGCCGTTCGTCGTCGAGGTGCGGACCGGGGTGAGTCCCTCGGCGCGGGCGAGCGGGGACAAAGACGCGCTGGAGCGCGTCGACATCGGTCATAGCGGCGACACGCTGACGGTCCGGCCGGGCGGCGGAGGTTGGGGCGAGCGCTCGTCCGGGGCTACACCGAAGCCCGTGACGATCACGCTCGGCACGCCGCGCCTCGAAGCGGTCGCGATCGCGGCAGGCGCGCAGGTGCGGAGCGGCCCGGTGAAGGGCTCGCGGGTCGAACTGGCGGTGACTGGCGCAGGCAAGCTCTCGATCGAGCGCGTCGACACCGACCAACTCGCGGCCACCGTCGTCGGCGCCGGGACGCTGGACGTCGCCGGCAGGGCGAGCAACGCGCGCATCATGGTCAACGGCCCCGGCGCGATCGCGGCGCCGGAGCTGATCGTCGGCGACCTGATCACGCGGGTCGAAGGCGTGGGCGAGGTGACGGTCGCCGCGCGCTTCACCGCCAACGTCACGACGACGGGACTGGGGAAGGTGACCGTGCTCGGCGCGCCGAAATGCCAGGTCCGCGCGCCTGCGGGCGGCTCGGTCGTTTGCGGCGCGGCGGCGATGCGCTGACGCGACCGCGATTTATTTTCGTTCGCGGTTCGTGCTCTTGCCTTTCTTAGAGGCGGCTGAAGTCCGCGCGTCGCAGCCTTCAGACCGCGACATCGCGGCGCCGCTCGCATGTGACCGACCCTGGTTGGACCGCCGTCGCCGCTTGCGTGAACGTTCGGTTTGCCACAATCTCTTGGGGTAAGATCGGGAACGAACGCAAGTGGTGGTGGTCGGTCGAGCGAGACCTTACATAGGTCGAGCGGCCGATCCGACATGTCCGAGCGGCATGATCACTTTTTGTTCTCACCGTTCCGGTGCGGATGGGTGTAGGATTGCTCTTCCGCCGATTCGGTTGGCAAGGACATGAGGGCGGCGATGGACTTTCGGGACACAGGCGAGACGCGCATGGACACGGACACGATCGACACTCCGGCCACGACGACGTCCGGCGCGGGCGCGGCGGCGCCGCGGCGCGACACACGGGCGATCAGTACGCCCTATCCGGTCGAGGTCGATCACGGCCGCGACGCGCTCCTGACGGAGTTCGGCAAGGACACGCTGCGCGACCGCTACCTGCTGCCGGGCGAGACCTTCCAGGACCTGTTCGTCCGCGTCGCCAGCGCCTACGCCGACGACGCCGCGCACGCGCAGCGGCTGTACGATTACATCTCGCGCCTGTGGTTCATGCCGGCGACACCGGTCCTGTCGAACGGCGGCACCGGGCGGGGCCTGCCGATCAGCTGCTTCCTCAATTCGGTGCCTGACAGCCTCAACGGCATCGTCGACACCTGGAACGAGAACGTCTGGCTCGCCTCGCGCGGCGGCGGGATCGGCACCTATTGGGGCAACGTCCGCGGCATCGGCGAGCCGGTCGGGCTCAACGGCAAGACGAGCGGCATCATCCCGTTCGTTCGCGTGATGGACTCGCTGACGCTCGCGATCAGCCAGGGTTCGCTGCGTCGCGGCTCGGCCGCGGTCTACCTCGACGTCTCGCATCCCGAGATCGAGGAGTTCCTGGAGATCCGCAAGCCGAGCGGTGACTTCAACCGCAAGGCGCTCAACCTTCACCACGGCGTGCTGATCACCGATGCCTTCATGGAAGCGGTGCGCGACGGCGCCGAGTGGACGCTGACCAGCCCCAAGGACGGGTCGGCCCGCGGCAAGGTCGATGCGCGCGCCTTGTTCCAGAAGCTGGTCGAGACCCGGCTGGCGACCGGCGAGCCGTACATCGTCTTCGCCGACCATGTGAACAAGAACATGCCGCGTCACCACCGCGAGCTGGGGCTCAAGGTCTCGACCTCCAACCTGTGCAGCGAGATCACGCTGCCGACCGGCAAGGACCATCGCGGCGAAGATCGCACCGCGGTCTGCTGCCTGTCGTCGCTCAACCTCGAGACCTGGGACGAGTGGAAGGACGCCGACGGCTTCATCGAGGACGTGATGCGCTTCCTCGACAACGTGCTGCAGGATTTCATCGACCGCGCCGAGCCGGGGATGGAGCGCGCCGCTTATTCCGCCGCGCGCGAGCGGTCGGTGGGACTGGGGGTGATGGGGTTCCACTCCTTCCTTCAGGCGCGCGGGCTGCCGTTCGAAGGAGCGATGGCCAAGAGCTGGAACCTCAGGATGTTCAAGCACATCCGCGCGCAGGTCGACCAGGCATCGATGGCGCTTGCCGCCGAGCGCGGGCCGTGCCCCGACGCTGCCGACGTCGGCGTGATGGAGCGGTTCAGCTGCAAGATGGCGATCGCGCCGACCGCATCGATCTCGATCATCTGCGGCGGCACCAGCGCGTGCATCGAGCCGATCCCGGCGTGCATCTACACCCACAAGACGCTGTCGGGCAGCTTCTCGGTCCGCAACCCCTATCTCGAGAAGATCCTGATCGCGAAGTCGAAGAACTCGGATGCGGTGTGGAGTTCGATCCTGGAGCACGGCGGCAGCGTCCAGCACCTCGATTTCCTCTCCGTCGAGGAGAAGGATTGCTACAAGACCAGCTTCGAGATCGACCAGCGCTGGCTGCTGGAACTGGCGGGCGACCGTACGCCGTTCATCGATCAGGCGCAGTCGCTGAACCTGTTCATCCCGGCCGACGTCGAGAAGTGGGACCTCCTGATGCTCCACTTCCGCGCTTGGGAGCTGGGGATCAAGTCGCTCTACTACCTCCGCTCGAAGTCGGTCCAGCGCGCGGGCTTCGCCGGCGGGGTCGAGGTCGACAACACGATCGAGAAGCCGAAGTACGAGTTCGAGACGACGGACTATGACGAGTGCCTGGCGTGCCAGTGAGGTGCGGGCGGCTTGGGATTGCGTGAGCAATCCCAAGACTCGCCACGGCGGGCAGCGGTGCGGCGCAGCCGCTCCGTCTGACGGCGTGGCGGAGGCGGGGCGGCGAGGGTCTCAACGATGAAAACCGGGACGGTTAAGGTTGAGACATTCGGAGATCGCTGGCGCAAGGCGTGGCCGGTAATACTCTTCGTAATCGGGTACATGATTCCGCTGTTTTGGCTGTGGTCGAAAACAGGATTCCCAGACGATCTCGGAGTCCACATTTCGGCTCACGGAGAAGCCGGCGCTCTGGAAAGCTGGTGGTACTCGTCCTTGCTGCTCCGTCGGCATCACATTCTGGATGTGGTGACTTTCGCTTATATGTGGGCCGCTATCGCCGGCCTCATCGTCTGGCTCGGGCAAGCCGTCATCAAGGACCGGCGGACTAAGAAGATGGGCGAGGTAGCAAGCGTCGGAACGAACAAGGGCGACGTCGAATGATCGACATCGCCCTCGTTTCGCCTCATCTCCGCCGCGCCGTCAGACGGAGCGAGCTTCGCCCGCACCGCTGCCCGCCGCGGCGAGTCCGGGGATTGCTTGCGCAATCCCCGGCCGCCCGAACCTCACTCCGCCTCTTCGAACATGTCTACCGCGTTCGCCGCGGTCGCGCTCAGCCGCACCGTGTCGCCCTCGATCTCCGCGACCAGCCCGGCGGGGAGATAGTGGTGCTTGCCGCCCGTGCCGTCCTCGGTGCTCGGCGAGTCATTCTTGGTGAGCTTGATCCGCTCGCCATCGACATGGTCGACAGTGCCGACATGGACGCCGTCGGCGCCGATGACCTTCATGTGCTCCTTGATGTTGCTGTGGTCGTGCATCGTGGGTCTCCTGATTGGTGCGCGGGCGGAACGAATAGCCCGATGTTTGGATGCATGGGAGAGATGAAGTGAAGCGGTTCGCGATCCTCCTGCCGGCCCTGCTCGCCGCCTGCGCGACGCAGGTGTCGTCGGCGGTCCAGCATGGCGCCGGCACCCCCGGTTTCCTGCTCGGGCTGTGGCATGGGTTCATCTTCCCCGTCGCCTGGGTGCTCTCGCTTTTCATGCCCGAGGTCGCGGTCTACGCGGTGCCCAACGACGGCGGCTGGTACGATTTCGGCTATTTCCTCGGCATCGTCGTGTTCGGCGTCGGCGCGCGGCGTTCGCACACCGTGGTGCGGACGCGGGTCATCAGGCGATGAGCTGGCAGGTCCTCGTCATGTACGCCGTCGCCGCGGTGTTCTCGCTGCTCGGCCTCGGCTTGCTGTTCGCGCTGATCCGGCCGAGCGGCCCGGCCAAGGTCTATGTCTTCCGCATGGTCGGGATCATGGCGCTGTCGCTGGGCGTTGTCCTGGCGATGAGCGCCACCGCGATGTGGCGCTGGGCGACCGAAACCGCCGCAACCAGCTCGTTCGTTTTCTAACTCACCCGATCAGTCCGGAGTACCCCCATGTCCCTTCTCGAAGCCCGCAAGCAGTACAAGCCGTTCGAATATCCCTGGGCGTTCGAATATTGGAAGCGCCAGCAGCAGCTCCACTGGCTTCCCGAAGAGGTGCCGCTGGGCGAGGATTGCCGCGACTGGGCGCAGAAGCTCTCCGATCACGAGCGCAACCTGCTGACGCAAATCTTCCGCTTCTTCACCCAGGCCGATGTCGAGGTGCAGGATTGCTACCACGAGAAATACGGCCGCGTGTTCAAGCCGACCGAGATCAAGATGATGCTGACCGCGTTCAGCAACATGGAGACGGTCCACATCGCCGCCTACAGCCACCTGCTCGACACGATCGGCATGCCCGAAAGCGAGTACGGCGCCTTCCTCGATTATGCCGAGATGAAGGACAAGCATGATTACATGCAGAACTTCGGCGTCGACAACGACGAGGATATCGCCCGTACGCTGGCGATGTTCGGCGGCTTCACCGAAGGGGTGCAGCTGTTCGCCAGCTTCGCGATGCTGATGAACTTCCCGCGTTTCAACAAGATGAAGGGCATGGGGCAGATCGTCAGCTGGTCGGTCCGCGACGAGAGCCTCCACTGCGAGGGCATCATCCGCATGTTCCACGCCTTCTGCGCCGAGCGCCAGTGCCTGACCAAGGCGGTGAAGGACGACATCGCCGACGTCTGCCAGACGACGATCCGGCTCGAGGACAATTTCATCGATCTCGCCTTCGAGATGGGCCCGGTCGAGGGGATGAAGCCCAAGGACATCAAGAAGTACATCCGCTACATCGCCGACTGGCGGATGGGCCAGCTCGGCCTCAAGCCGATCTACATGATCGACGAGCACCCGATCCCCTGGCTCACCCCGCTGCTCAACGGCGTCGAGCACGCTAATTTCTTCGAAACCCGCGCGACGGAGTACTCGAAGGCCGCGACGCGGGGGCAGTGGGGCGATGTCTGGGACAGCTTCGACAAGCGCCAGAAGGCGAAGGCCGGGCCGGCGGCGAACGATGCGCCCGAGGCGGACGAGGGCGACATGTTCTCGCGGGCGGGCGTGGCGGCGGAGTAATGCGCCGTGCCCATCGTCTTCCGCCAGAACGGCTACCGCTTTCACTTCTTCTCGAACGAGGGCGATCCGCGCGAGCCGGTTCACGTCCACGTCGAGAAGGACGACGCGGATGCCAAGTTCTGGCTGTTTCCGACGGTGGAGATCGTCTACAATCGTCGCTTCAGCGCAAGGACTCTGCGCCAGCTCCAGGACGTTGTCGAGGCCCGGCGCGACGAGATCGTGGAGGCGTGGAATGACCATTTCGCCTAGGGCCACCGCAGTCCGCTTCGACGACGACCAGATGTGGGTCGAGCTGGAGGACGGCCGCACGCTGGGCGTCCCCCTGGTCTGGTTCCCACGCCTGCTCCGCGCCGCGCCGGACGCCCGAGCGGAGGTGAGCATCAGCCCGAGTGGCTTGCATTGGGACGCGCTGGACGAGGACATCTCGATCGCCGGGCTGCTGGCGGGCCGCGGCGACATGACCAGCGTGGGGCGGCGGGCGGCGTAAAGCGCGCCGCTCAATGAGCTAAGCGGGGCTTAGGTCCAGTGAACCGCGGAGCCGAGGGGCGACGCCGATAAAGTAAGGTGTGGTAGATGTCAGGTCATATTTCCGCGGGATCCACTGGGCATTCAATTGTAATCAGCCCGGACGACACGTCTATTAGCCTCGCGCAAGCAATCTACCATCATGTAACAACAAAAACAGAACGGATAGTTGAAACGTTCAAGGACTCATATGTAGTATCCAATGATGATATTATACAACTATCTCATATCCTTAAACAAGTAGCGCAAAGGCATCATGAAGGCGAGTGGTCATGTGTGATTGATCACTCACTATTCAAAAAGTCTAGAACCCGATTCAGTTCTCTTGAGAGATACGAGTTGGCTGATAAGGGTCAATCAGACCCTACCGGAGAAGTGGTTATCACGTACGACTTTCTTAGTAAGAACCCGTTTGCTTCTTCGACCGATACATCCATCGTTCCCGAACGGTATAAGGTTGTGGTTAGGGTGACACAGGAGTCATACTTGGCCATGCTTGATCAAGACGACTCGCGTCCGAAATTTGTCACTAGACTAATTACTTTTCCGGCCATAACTGCTAGTGTACAGTATGTAGACTATACTGTTGCGAGAGCTATTTTGAGTGCTGTCAGAGAGTGGGTGGCGTCGTTAGACACCTGCAAGCAGGCAAGGCTTTCCAAGTTTTTCATGAGAAATGAGTTTTCACTTGGATAGATTGTTCCGTCGATCCTTGCCGCATGCGTTTTACTAGGGGCGGGTGGATTAATTGGACATGCGCCTGCTGTTAATTGGCAGTATATATTTTCTAGCCTTGCTTTGGCTGCCCTTTCTTATGGATTAGGATCTCTTATTTCTGATGGCTTCATGTCAAATTTGTACATCTTGCAAACCCCTACGATTATTCTGATAACAAGGGGGGATGAAATACATCAAGCAGGGGTAAAGCAAAGATGTGCGCGGGCTAGGGCTCTTGTAAGTCTTATATTCATCACGTTCTTTCTGGCGATCGTTGTGAATGTCTTCTCAAGCTTCATCTACGGCTGGTTAACGACGTAGCTCTGTTCGATAGCAACGCACCTCACCACCCCACATCCCGCTCCCCCTCGAACCCCAACCTTGTCACCCCCGCCCGCTTGACCAGCGCCAGCACCTGGTCGAACCGCTCGTAGCGGGTCTCCGGGTCGGTCCGCAGCGTCAGCTCGGCCTGGCGGTCCGCCGCGATCGGGGCCAGTCGCGCGGCCAGCGCCGCGTCGCCGATCGCCATGCCGTCGAGCGCCACGCCGCCGCCCCGCGCCAGCACCAGCCGGTGCGACACCACCGGCAGCCTCGCGTCGGGCGCGGGCTTGGGGAGGTCGAGGGGGACCTCGTGGGTCATCGTCGGGAGGACCAGGATGAACATCACAAGCAGCACCAGCAGCACGTCGATCAGCGGCGTGATGTTGAGCGCGGCGATCGGCTCGCCGCGCTCGGCGGCGGCGTAGGCGGGACGCGGGTAGCCGCGGCGCATGAACCCTCTCCTGTTGATGTGATGGTATGACATCACGCACCTGCCAGCCTGTCAAGCTGCTGTCCTACACGGCCGGATTCGGTTAGATGGTTCGGCTCCTAAGCCAAGGGGCGTCGTCATGTCAGTCTGGTCCGAACCGCTTCACTCCCCGGCGACGTGCCTGAGCGGAGCGCCGGCGCAAGCGCCTCAACCCCCTCAACCTGTCTCTGCCCGGGAGCGCGTTCCCGCCGCGCTGGCGCCGCGTGTCTGTGGCGTCCGCGTCGCATTGAAGCAGCGCGAGCGTCGCGTCGGCGTCGCGCGCCCGTCGCCAACCGGGCGCGTCGCGGTCGCGAGCCCCGCGCGCGCGCCTCGAAAGACCCGTACACGCCTCAACCGCCTCAACCTGTCCTTGTCTGGCCGCGCGCACAGGGTGGTTCAGCCCCAGCGCAGAGTCGCGACCCCGTCCTTCCATCTCCGCGCCTCCGCACCTCCTCTGAACCTCTTCCGTCGCCACCCCGATACTGCGACTTTCGTGTGACCTTCGCGTCCCGCCGCCGAGCACGGCCTTGCCCTCGCTACCGTCCTCCCGCACACCGCCCGCCTGCGAACGCCTGCGAGGGCGCGCCCGAGGAGAGCCGATGACCCCGACCTATCCCGCGCCGGCCAAGCGCCGCCTCGTGCTGGCGATGCTGCTGCTGGTCTATATCTTCAACTTCCTCGACCGGCAGATCCTGGGCATCCTCGCCGGGCCGATCAAGGCGGACCTGCACCTCACCGACGCGCAGTTCGGCGCGATCGGCGGGCTCGCCTTCGCGCTCCTCTACTCGGTGCTGGGCGTGCCGCTGGCGGTGCTCGCCGACCGGACGAGCCGCAGCGGCGTCATCACCGGCGCGCTGATCGTGTGGAGCGGCTTCACCGCCGCCTGCGGGATGGCGACGAGCTACGGCCAGCTGTTCCTGTTCCGCCTGGGTGTCGGCGTTGGCGAGGCGGGGGGCGCGGCCCCGTCCTACGCGCTGATCTCGGACTATTTCCCGCCCGAGCGGCGGGCGCGGGCGCTGGCGGTCTATTCGATGGGGGTCCCGTTGGGGCTCGCCGGGGGCGTGCTGCTCGGCGGCTACATCGCCCAGCTCGTCGAGTGGCGGACGGCGTTCCTGACGGTCGGCATCGCCGGCATCGTCATCGCGCCGGCGTTCCGCTGGCTGGTCCGCGACCGGCCGCGCCCGGCCGTCGTCGCCGCCGACAGGGTGCGTTCGAAGGAGGTGTTCGCGATCCTGTTCCGCAAGCCCGCCTTCTGGCTGCTCTCGATCTCGGGCGGGTTCAGTTCGCTGTGCGGTTACGGCCTGGCGCTGTGGACGCCCTCGGTGCTGATCCGCTC
This sequence comes from Sphingomonas sp. SP6, assembly GCF_058313435.1. Taxonomy (NCBI): domain Bacteria; kingdom Pseudomonadati; phylum Pseudomonadota; class Alphaproteobacteria; order Sphingomonadales; family Sphingomonadaceae; genus Sphingomonas; species Sphingomonas sp. SP6. The sequence goes on along the minus strand of NZ_JBZFLG010000002.1, from coordinate 318,625 downwards.
CTATGGCTTCGACCTGATCACGACGGGGCAGTTCATGGGCTCGCTGCTGCTGATCGGCGGGGCGACGGGGGTGTTCGTCGGCGGCGCGCTGGCGGACCGGCTGGGGAAGCGCGACCGGGCCTGGTACGCCTGGCTGCCGGCGATCGCCTGGGCGATCACCGTGCCGACCTTCGCCGCCGGCCTGCTGGCGCCGAGCCCGTGGGCGGCGTGGCCGTTGCTGGTGATCCCCAACGCGCTCAACATCTTCTGGCTGGGCCCGGTGTCCGCCTCGATCCAGCACCTGGTGCCGGCGCGGATGCGGGCGACCGCGGGGGGCAGCTTCCTGTTCATCAACAATCTGCTGGGACTGGGCATCGGCCCGCTGCTGATGGGGTCGATCAGCGACTGGCTGAAGGGCGGCTACGGGACCGAATCGCTGCGCTACGCCGCGGTCGCCTGCCTCGGCTTCTACGCCCTGGCGGCGGTGCTGGTGCTGTTCGCCGTCCGCTCGGTCCGGGGCGATTGGGTGGAGGACGCGCATTGAGCGCGGCCGGGTCAGCCCGCGGCGGGCAGCTCGGCGCGGGCGGCGCTTTCGGCCTCGCGGGCATGGCGCTGGGTGGTGACCCGCTCGGCGCGATCGGCCATCTCGGTCCAGGCCTTGGCGGCGCGTTCGGAGCGCTCGCGGACGTTGCCGAGCGTCGCGGAATCGGCGTTGGCCTGCTCGGCGGCGGCACGGGTGCGGAAGAGGGTGACGTCGTCGGCCATGGGGCGGGCTCCTTCGCAGGGTAGGTCGGCCCGGCCGGGGTGGCCGGGCCGGGATCGTCAGTCGGCGTGGGCCAGATTGACCGCCGCCATCTTGCCGCGCTTGTCCTGCTCCAGCTCGTACGAGACGCGCTGGTTCTGGTTGAGCGTGTTCATGCCCGCGCGCTCGACCGCCGAGATGTGGACGAAGGCGTCGCCGCCGCCGTTGTCGGGGGCGATGAAGCCATAGCCCTTGTCGGCGTTGAAGAACTTGACGGTGCCAAGAGTAGCCATGCTGAATTCCTTCGTTTCGGGGGCGAGCCGGAAGTCGGCGCGCCCGGTGCCGTGGCAGCAGGGAAAGAAGGAAGAGGGCCGCAAAGCACCGTAGACCGTCGATTTGCGACTGTAGCCGGTGCGATATGGGCGCAAGGCGGACGAAACGCAAGGTATGGCGCGAGTCCGCCTCGCTAGGCGGCGGCCCGCAGCACGTCCCCCACCCCCGACGACGCGGCGCGATCTGCCAGAAAGGCGTCCCAGCGCGCCAGGTCGGCGACGCGGCGTTCCTCCAGCTCGACCGCGATCGGGGCGAGCCAGATCTCGAGCTCGGCCTCGGTCAGCTCGCGGGCGTACTCCTCGTCGCCGTACTCGCCCTCCTCGAAGCCGTCGAAGCCTTCGGGCGGGGGCGCGTCGGTGAGCCAGCCGTGGTCGTCGTCCTCCCAGACGGGGTCGGGATCCGAGACGGATTGAGTCTCTTGAGGATACTGCGCAGTTTTCTCGGGCGGCGGCGGCGGGGCGAGCGCGATCAGCCCGGCGGCTTCGGCGCGCGCCCATTGCTCGGCGGTCCACTCGCCGCGCCGCGCCGGATCGAGATCGGCGACCTCGACCTCGGCGGCGGTCGCCACGCCTGAGCGGAGGAAGCGATCGGCGGCGGCGAGCGCGGCGATCGGGCCGAGATCGGCGGGGGCCTGCGCGCCGTCCGCCCGACGCGCCAGGAACAGCCCGGCGCGCGCCGGCCCGGCCTCGGCCCCGACAAGATCGAGATAGCTTTCGAAATCGCCGGCGATCAGGCGGGCGGCAGCGGCGTCGGGTTCGCTCGCGTCGGCCGCCTGGCGATCGAGCCGGGTCAGCAGCTGCATCGCGAGCCGGTTGTCGTAGCGCAGCTTCGTGATCTCGGAGCCGTCGGGGCGCGTCACCGTCTCGGTCTGGCCGCGGATCGAGCGTTCGAGCAGTCTGTCGGCGAGCCCTTCGCGCGCAAGCAGCGCCGCCGCGCGCCAGCCGAGCGCGAACGCCGCGCCGCGAGGCGTGCGCTTGAAGGCGTAGGCGGACTGGACCGACAGGCCGAGCGTCCAGGTGGCGTAGGTGACCGATTCGCCTTCCGCGATGAGTTCGAGGAAGCGGCGCTGGTTGTCGGGCGTCCAGCTGCGATCGGGCAGGCGGCGGCCGAGGCTGTCCTTGGCCTCCGCCTCGTCGAGGAGGCCGGCGACCTGATCGAGCGCGGCCTGGGCCTTGGACTGGGGCGCGGGGTTGGTGTCGGTCATGCGAGGTCTCCCTGGGCGAAGGCGCGGGTCTCGGCTTTGGCGAGCGTGCGGCGGTCGGCGGCGATCTGCCGGAACAGCGCGGTGGTGGCGTCGCGGTTGGCGGCGACCTCGGGCGGCGTCGGCGGGGTCGCGCCGAGGCGGCGGGCGTCGAGATGGGCCTGCCAGGCGCGGACGGCGGGATGCTCGGGCGCGAGCGCGGGATCGTGGATGAAGGTGTCGGTCACCGGGTCCTCCTGTTGGCGAACAAAAGAGGACCGAGCAGATATGCCGGAATGGGGGGTGTAGGACAGCCCGGCGACCGAGATCGTAGCGAAGCTACGGGCGAGGTGGCGCTTGCGCCGAGCCGGGGCCGGCCGGCGGCGCGTCGAGCGCCGTCCGACGAGTGACAGGTGAACAGCGCCCCGCGCTGTTCAGGTCATGCCGGGGGCATGACCGACCTGTCACTGGCTTTGCCGCGGCGGGACTGGGAGAAGAAGGTTGGTTCGCGCGGAGACGCGGAGAGCGCGGAGAGGGTGCGGCCCCTTGACGTTTCAGCGTTTGCTGACACCTTTGCTGACATGGCGCTTACAGGTTTTCCTCGCATCTCGATTAACCCGGGGGTCTGCGGCGGGCGGCCGGTCGTCGCCGGAACGCGGATGCGGGTCAGCGACGTGCTGGAGATGCTCGCGGGTGGCGCGAGCGCGGCCGAGATCACCGCGGACTTCCCCTATGTCAGCGAGGACGACGTGCGCGCGGTGTTGGCGTACGCGGCGGCGTCGTTCGATCACCCGGTGGTGCTTGCCGCGGAATGAGGTTCCTGATCGACGCGCAACTGCCGCCCGCTTTGTGCGGGTGGCTGCGCGAGTGGGAACACGAAGCGGTTCACGTCGGCGAGATCGGGTTGGTCGCGGGGAGTGACGCCGAGATCGCCGCCCGTGCGGAGGCGGACGGCGCAGTGCTGGTGAGCAAGGACGAGGACTTCGTGGCCTTGCGGTTTCCGGATCGGTTCGCTTTGGTGTGGCTGCGTTGCGGGAACGCGAGCAACCCGGTTCTTCGGGCGTGGCTTGCGCCGCGATGGAAGGGGATCGAGCGTCTGCTGCTGGCGGGCGAGAGGCTGGTGGAGGCGAGGTGATGGTGCTGGCGGTCTTGAATCATCGACGGATCGAGGCGTGCTCGCCGGGGCCGCGGCTGGAGCTGTTCGCGCGCGGGGAGCGCAAGGGGTGGACGGCATGGGGCAACCAGGCCGAGGACTATGAGATCGGGTGGGAAACCTACGCGCACAACTCGCGAGCAACGGCGGGCGCGGGGGAGTGGGTGGAGGCGGCGGAGTGAGCGACGCGGACACTATTCAGTCGTCGAGCGACGATCAAGGGGAGAATCCCATCCAATCCGTTCTCGCGGACTTTGATTGTCAGCCCGTACTCTTTATTGGGTCCGGCGTTGCGAGGCGCTACTTGGGACTTCCCGATTGGGAGGGCTTACTAAGGTACCTGCTCTCGAAGAGCGATACATTCCCAGCCTACGAGTATCTTAGTCAGAAACTTGACAATGACAAGGTCAGGATCGGCTCAGCTGTCGCTGACTTGATCTTTGATTGGGCTTGGACCGCTGGAAAGAACGAGTTCACGCAAGAGGTATTCAAGGCATCGGACAAATCCATATTTATCAAGACACTAATCGCGGATTATCTGCGGACGTTTGACTCTAACTCGTTGTTAAACGAAGGGGGTGAGTTTGCTGGCGAGATTGAGGCGTTACGCAAAGTCCGCCCTCACGCCATTATAACGACCAATTACGATGAGATCGCGGAGACAATCTTCCCGAACTACAAGCCAATCATAGGCAGTGAAGTTATCAGATATGATATGAACGCTTTTGGAGAGATATTCCATATTCACGGATCGACTCTTCAGCCTCATACGATAGTTGTCACCGCTCGTGATTACGACAGCTGGTTTGACACCAGTAAGTATTTTGCCGCTCGCTTACTAACCTACTTTGCGGAGCATCCTGTTGTTATTTTCGGGTATAGTCTTGGCGACGAGAACGTTAAGAGAGTCATAGCCGATGTCGGCCGCTTGGTTGCTGACAGTTCCGGACTCATTGGAAATGTTGTTCAGGTAATCTGGGATCCAAATCACGCAGGATCTAGTGAATTAAGTGATTACGCGATTGTATCTGGTGACGCGCAATATCGGATTAAGGTACTGCGTACAAACTCCCTTCTCGATGTATTTGCGGCTATGCACGCCCGGCATGAGCTGAAAAATGTCAATCCGGAACTCCTTCGGGCTCTGGCAGCACGCGTCCTTAAATTGACGAGGCACGATATTCCCAACGGTTCTGTAGAGGTAAGCTATGGAACGCTGGAGGGAATCGCCGCTGACGAGAAGCAGTTGCCCAAATTGCTTGGATTGTCTACTAGTGAAAATATAAACCAAGACTATCCGTACATCTCAAAGATGATAGCGGCCGAGATTGGCGTCAAGGGCCCAAATCAAGTGAATCAGCTCTTCGATAGAATCAAGACAGACAAGGAAGTTGATCTAAAGTCATTTGATAATGCTTATCACTGTCGCGTAAAGACAGGTACAAAGGAGTCGTCCTTTACCAGAAAATACTCTCACGCTACTGTCAACTTACTTAAAGCCGTCAAGGCAGGTGAGGAGTATGAGCTAAATCCTTGACCCATCATTGACTTGTTCGCTTCCAATCGATTGACGCGGCCGCTGACGCTTCAGCATCGTAACATGCCCGCTCTATGAAGTTCACTCCGCCGCCACCGCCTCTCGTCCCTTCCCCAATAGCGGCGCCAGATACCGCCCGGTGAAGCTGCGCTTCTCCTTCACCACCTGCTCCGGGGTGCCGACCGCGACGATCTCGCCGCCCTTGACCCCGCCTTCGGGGCCGAGGTCGATCACCCAGTCGGCGGTCTTGATGACGTCGTGCTTCGCATGTGCTCGATCGAACAGTCCCCCGGACTGTTCGCCCTGCGGGCACCACCACTCGGTCATTGTCATTCGGCCGCCTGGGCGGGAGCGATCAAGAGCGGCTTGAGGTACTGCCCGGTGAACGATCGCGGCTCTTTGACGATCTGCTCGGGGGTGCCTTGGGCTACGATCTCGCCGCCCTTGATCCCTCCCTCTGGGCCAAGGTCGAGCACCCAATCTGCTGTCTTGATGACATCGAGGTTGTGCTCGATGACAATGACCGTGTTGCCCTGTTCGACCAGCGCGTGGAGGACCTCGAGCAGCTTGCGGACGTCCTCGAAATGCAACCCGGTGGTGGGCTCGTCCAGAATATACAAAGTGTTGCCGGTCGCCCGCCTGGCGAGTTCCTTCGCCAGCTTGACGCGCTGCGCCTCGCCGCCGCTGAGCGTCGTCGCCTGCTGGCCGACCTTGACGTAGCCGAGGCCGACCTCGACCAGCATCGCCATCTTGTCGCGGATGGGCGGCACGGCCTTGAAGAACTCGGCGGCGTCCTCGCACGTCATGTCGAGGACGTCGGCGATGCTCAGGCCCTTGAAGTGGACCTCCAGCGTCTCGCGGTTGTAGCGCTTGCCGTGGCAGACGTCGCACTGGACGTAGACGTCGGGGAGGAAGTGCATCTCGATCTTGAGCACGCCGTCGCCCTGGCACGCCTCGCACCGCCCGCCCTTGACATTGAAGCTGAACCGCCCGGGCTTGTAGCCGCGCGCCTGGCTCTCGGGGAGGCCCGCGAACCAGTCGCGGATCTGGGTGAAGGCGCCGGTGTAGGTCGCGGGGTTCGATCGCGGGGTGCGGCCGATCGGCGACTGATCGATGTCGATGACCTTGTCGAGATATTGGAGGCCGGTGATCTTCTCGTGCTTGCCCGCAAGCATCCGCGCGCCGTTCAATTCGCGCGCGGCGGCGGCGTAGAGCGTGTCGAGCGTGAGCGAGGACTTGCCCGATCCCGAGACGCCGGTGATGCAGGTGAAGGTGCCGAGCGGGATCGACGCGGTGACGCCCTTCAAATTGTTGGCGGTGGCGTTCTGGACGGTCACCTTCTTGCCGTTGCCCTTGCGGCGCTTCGTGGGCACGGGGACGGCGCGGGTGCCGTTCAAGTAATCGGCGGTGACGCTGCCTTCGCTGGCGAGCAGCTCGGCGACGGTGCCGCGGGCGACGACCTCGCCGCCGTGGACGCCCGCGCCCGGCCCCATGTCGATGACGTAATCGGCGGTGCGGATCGCGTCCTCGTCATGCTCGACCACCAGCACGGTGTTGCCGAGATCGCGCAGACGCCGCAGCGTCTTCAGCAGCATGTCGTTGTCGCGCTGGTGGAGGCCGATCGAGGGCTCGTCGAGGACGTAGAGCACGCCCGACAGGCCTGAGCCGATCTGCGAGGCGAGGCGGATGCGTTGGCTCTCGCCGCCCGACAGCGTGCCGCTGGTGCGATCGAGGTTGAGGTAATCGAGCCCGACGTTGTTGAGGAAGCCGAGCCGCTCGACGATCTCCTTGAGGATCGCGCGGGCGATCTCCTGCTGCTGCGCACCCAGGTGCTGCGGCAGGTCGGTGAAGAAGGCGAGCGCATCGACCACGGAGAGGTGGGTCGCGTGGCTGATGTCCTGCATCGCCACCTTGACCGCCAGCGCCTCGGGCTTGAGCCGCGCGCCGTGGCAGACCTCGCACGGCTGGGGGGACTGGTACTTGCCCAGCTCCTCGCGCATCCACGCGCTCTCGGTCTGGAGCAGGCGGCGGTTGAGGTTGCCGATCACGCCCTCGAACGGCTTCTTCACGTCGTACGATTTCTTGCCGTCGACGAAGGTGAGCGTGACGGGCTTGCCGCCGGTGCCGTGGAGGATGACGAGCTTCACCTCGGGCGGAAGGTCCTTCCACGCGGTATCGAGGCTGAAGCCGAACTCGCGGGCGAGGGAGCCGAGCACCTGCATGTAATAAGGCGAGGGCGGCTGCGACTTCGCCCAGGGGACGACCGCGCCCTTCTTGAGGCTGAGATCGTGGTTGGGGACGACCATGTCCTCGTCGAAGATCAGTTTCTCGCCGAGCCCGTCGCAGGCGGGGCAGGCGCCCTGCGGGGCGTTGAAGGAGAACAGCCGCGGCTCGACCTCGGCGATGGTGAAGCCGCTGACGGGGCAGGCGAACTTCTCGGAGAAGACGATGCGGTTGTCGGGGACGCCGGCGCCCTTCATCGCGCCGCCCGGCCCGATCTCTGCGGCTCGGACGTGGGGGGTGGTCTCGGTCGCCTCCGCCACGGTGGTGTCGACGAGGTCGACAAAGGCGAGCCCGTCCGCCAGCTTGAGCGCGGTCTCGAAGCTGTCGGCGAGGCGCGTCGCGATGGTGGGGCCGACGACGAGGCGGTCGACCACGACCTCGACGTCGTGCTTGTACTTCTTGTCGAGCGCGGGCGCGTCCTCGATCTCGTGGACCTCGCCGTTGATGCGGACGCGGGTGAAGCCGGCCTTCTGCCATTCGAGCAGCTCGCGGCGGAACTCGCCCTTGCGGCCGCGGACGACGGGGGCGAGCAGGAGGAGGCGGGTCCCCTCGGGCAGCGCCAGAACGCGGTCGACCATCTGGCTGACCGTCTGCGCCGCGATCGGCAGCCCGGTCGCGGGGGAGTAAGGGACGCCGACGCGCGCCCACAGCAGGCGCATGTAGTCGTAGATCTCGGTCACCGTCGCGACGGTCGAGCGCGGGTTGCGGCTGGTCGTCTTCTGCTCGATCGAGATCGCGGGGGAGAGGCCCTCGATATGATCGACGTCGGGCTTCTGCATCAGCTCGAGGAACTGGCGGGCGTAGGCGCTGAGCGATTCGACGTAGCGCCGCTGCCCCTCGGCATAGATGGTGTCGAAGGCGAGGCTCGACTTGCCCGAGCCGGAGAGGCCGGTGATCACCGTCAGCGTATCGCGCGGGATGTCCACGTCCACGCCCTTGAGATTGTGCTCGCGCGCGCCGCGGACGGAGATGTGGGTCAGCATAAGCGCGGTTCTACTTCTGTTCTGAACGGGAGGCTAGAGTTGCAGATAAGGGGCGAATGCGAGCGATGCGAGGGTCGAGCCCCGACCGCCGACGCGGACGGCAACGTTGGACTTTCCGATAGCGTAGAGCCGTCCTCGACGACGTCGCTGGCGCGGGCGCCGCCGCACCCCTATCGCGCTGCTTCGCCCCGAGGAGCCCCCATGACCCTTCGCCGCCACGCCTTCGTCTTCCTGCTTGCGAGCGGCAGCGCCCCGGCCCTCGCGCAGGAAACGGCCGCGCCGGCGATCCCCGAGGTCGTCGTCACGGGACAGGGACTCGCCGCCCGTCCCGGCGACAAGGCCGCGTCGGTGGTGACGATCGACGCGCGGCGGATCGCCGAGAACGCGAGCGACCGACTGGAGAGCGTGCTCGCCGACGTCGCCGGGCTCCAGCAGTTCCGCCGCTCGGACTCGCGCTCCGCCAACCCGACCAGCCAGGGGATCTCGCTCCGCGGGATCGGCGGCAACGCCTCGAGCCGGGCGCTGCTGATCCTCGACGGCGTGCCGCAGGCCGATCCGTTCGGCGGGTGGGTCGCCTTTCCCGCTTATGCGACCGACCGGATCGGCGCCATCCGGGTCACCCACGGCGGCGGCAGCGGCTATTTCGGCCCGGGCGCGCTCGCCGGCACCGTCGAGCTGGAGAGCGCCGCGCCGGCCACGCGCGACCCGCTGCTGGCGAGCGTCGCCTACGGCAGCCGCGCCTCGATCGATGCGCAGGGCTCGGCGACGCTGGCGCGCGGAGTCGGCTTCGCGACCCTGTCCGGGGCCTATGCCCGCGGTGACGGCTTCACGCCGACCGCGCCGGAGGATCGCGGCCCGGTCGATCGCCCCGCGCCCTACGAGCAGGCTTCGGGCGCGATGCGCGGCGTGATCGCGCTGGGCGGCGACACCGAGCTCCAGGCCAACGTCGCCGCCTTCACCGACCGGCGCGATCGCGGCACGGACTTCACCGCCAACCGCAGCGAAGGCGCGGATGCGAGCGTCCGGCTGGTGGGCCGCGGCGAATGGGGCTGGTCGGCGCTCGGCTACGTCCAGACCCGCGCCTTCGCCTCGCAGTTCGCGAGCATCGACGCCGCCCGTACCGCCGCGACCGAGACGCTCGACCAGTACAACACGCCCGCGACCGGGCTCGGCGCGCGCGTCGAGGTGTCGCCCCCGCTCGGGACGGGGCTGGACCTGCGACTCGGCGGCGACGTGCGGGCGGTCGGCGGAAAGACGCAGGAGCTCTACACCTTCGTGGGCGGCGCGCCGACCCGCCGCCGCGTCGCCGGCGGGACCACCCGTACCGCCGGGCTGTTCGCGGACGCGAGCGCGGAGCTCGGCCGCTGGACGCTGACGCTGGGCGGTCGCGTCGACTGGTGGCGGATCGCCGACGGCGAACTGCGCGAGACGACGATCGCGACCGGCGCGTTCCTCACCGATCTCGCCTATCCCGCGCGGAACGGCGCCGAAGCGACCGGCCGGGCGGGGCTGGCCTGGTCGCCGACGTCCGCGGTGACCCTGCGCGCGTCGGGTTATCGCGGCTGGCGGCTGCCGACCCTCAACGAGCTCTACCGTCCCTTTCGCGTCGGCGCGGACGCGACCGCCGCCAACGCCGCGCTCGCGCCCGAGCGGCTGACCGGAGTCGACGGCGGGGTCACGCTCATCCCCGTCGCGGGCGCGTCCCTGGCGGCGACCGTCTTCTGGAACCGGCTGGCCGACGCGATCTCGAACGTCACCGCCGGGCAGGGGCCGGGCGTGTTCCCCGGCGTCGGCTTCGTCGCCGGCATCTACCGCGTCCGCCGGAACCTCGACGCGATCCGCTCGACCGGGGTCGAGATCGACGCGCGCTACGCCACCGGGCCGGTCTTCGCCCAGGCTTCATGGAGCCACGTCGACCCGCGGGTCGAGGCCTCGGGCGCGGCCGTCGCGCTCGACGGGCTGCGGCCGGCGCAGACCCCACGCGACGCGGTGTCGGCGACGATCGGCTGGCGCCGGGGCGCGGCGACGGCGTCGACGACGGTGCGCTACACCGCCGGCCAGTTCGAGGACGACCAGAACACCCGCACCCTCGCCCCGGCGACCACGATCGACGCCGATCTCGCCCTGCCGATCGCGCGCGGGCTGGCGATCGAGGCGCGGGCCGAGAACCTGGCGGACGAGCGCGTCGAGGCGGGAGTCAGCGGCCAGGGCATCTATGAGCTCGCGACTCCGCGCACGCTGTGGATCGGGGTGCGGCTGCGGGGGTGAGGCGGGCGCCTGCGTGGTCAGCGGGCGCTGGGCGGAGGCGCACCATAGCGGCGAAGCGAAGCTAGGGCGGTTTGGGGACAATCCTGCTCTTGCGCGCCGCGATCAGCCCTCAAGCGGGCTTTGGAGATCGGGTGTGCCGCCGCGCTCCTTGGCCGCCTCGCGGCCGCCGGACAGCAACTCCCGCCATTTCGACGAGAGCCAGATCTGCGACGGATCACCTGTCACATATTCGGTGATCTGCTGGTTGACGAATGCGATCAGGCGGTCGCGGTAGGCAGGCATCTTCTCGCCGCGCTCCCGCCCCGGTCCCTTGACGATGCGCGGCCTGAGGTGACCGTCCTCTGCGACGACGATGATCCAATAAACGTCGGCACGCGCCTCGAAAGCTAGAAACACGAAGCCATCGGCGACCGCCAGTTCACCGCCCAGCACCGTCAGATGGTTCTTGGCGTTGCCCAACGGCGAATCGGCCGTGAGCAGCATCGGCGCGCCGCCGACGAGCGCCCGATAAGCCTCGAGAAGCGCACCATTCGGGTTCATCGCCGATGATGGTCCTCGTTCGGTCATCTTGGTGCCGATCCGCATCCCTTCGGGGAAAACCCGATTATACCAGACTTTGGAGTATAGAAACATCGCGCCATGGAAGGTGAGGAACAGCCTCGGCCGAGGCTTTTTGTCGCCGCTCTCCGTCGGCGCCACGAGCGAACCCTCGTGCCAAAGCTTGGCGTCAGGGCTGATCGCGGGGATGTCCAGCTTCTTGTCTTCCTGCCCGTGCAAGTCGGTCAGGATGTGCTCGAAGGCGAAGCCCTCTCGCAGGCGCCGCTGGAACTCCTCCCTGTCGATCGCCTGATCGGTCCGCGCAGCGAACAGGCGATCGACCAAGGGATCGGGAAGGTCGATCCGGGGCGCGAAGAAGTCGGCCGCCTCCTTGAGCGTGTCGAACGACGGCGGACTGTTGACGTATTTCAGAGCGACCAGCCGCTTGAAGATGTCGCGGCTCACCTGTCCGGCATCCGTCCGTTTGCGGATCGCCTTCTTCTTGGTGCTCAGCGTCCAGCGCGGCGGAGCGACGCCAGCCTCGCGGAAGCCGTCGAACTTGTCGGCGAACTCCTCCGCGCGGCCGAACTGCCCGGCGAGCAACAGCACGGTCTCCAGAACGTCGATGCTCTTGAAGAACGCAAGGTCGAGGTCCAGCAACGCCGCGACCATCTCCCGCTCCTTGCCATTGTTCCGCGCGGTGCGGATGGCCTTCGACAGCCGCCCCCCCGCGTCCGGGGCGTCGGCGCCGCCGCGGATCAGGCGGCGGATCGCGCCCTCCGGATCAAAGTTGGGACGTTCAGCGCGTTCGCGCTCCGGTTTGATCTTGGCCATAAAGCGTCGAGTCTCTGTCCTGCGGGCTTCGATCAGGCGGCGGTGGCGACGGGCTCGTGACGATCACGCGAGCGCGGCTCGTCTAAGCGATGAATCTGCATGGGGAGCAACGGCGGACGGCACGCGGCGACATCGAGGACGAACACCGCCTCGCCATCCTCGCCCGGATCGGCCGGCGCGAAGCCGAGCTTGGCATAGTGATCGGCGACCATATTGTTCTTGGGCGTCGCCCGATAGACGCCGATGATCCGCTCGATCCCGGCCACTTTCGCGGCCGCGACCAACTCGGCCAGCATCGCCTCCTCGACCTTGCGGCCCAGCACCCGGCAGCTCATCAGCCAGGTGTCGATCTCCCAGGTCGCGTGGCCGGCGGGCTTGGCGACGATCTCGGCGATCATCCCGAAGTCGCCGAACTTGTCGGCGAGCCGCACCTGTAGCGTGAACACCCCGGGATCGCGCTCGAACGCCTCGATCTCCTTCTCGGTGTAGCGCCGGGTCGTCAGGTTGAACTGGTTGGTCTTGTTCGCCAGCTGAGTGATTCGCGCGCGGTTCTGCGCGTCGAACGGCCCCGCGGTCAGCACCATGTCGAGCGCGCGGAGATAGTCGCCCAGGTCACGGAACTGGCTCTGCACCGCCGCGCGCTGCGCGTTCGAGGCATAGGTCTGCATCCGCTTGCGATCGTCGTCGGTGAAGGCGATCGCCTCGAAATAGCCCGCCGCGGCGAGATAGGTCGGGAACAGCGCCGGATCGATCGGCAGCTCGGGGATCGCGACCATCGGCAGCGCGGCGCGCAGCTGCGCGCGCTCGGCGGGATTGTCGTCGAGGAAGACGAGCGCGTCGAGCCCGATGTTGAGCTGCTTGGCGATCGCCTCGAGGTTGCTCGCCTTGTCGAGCCAGTTCGCCTGGAAGACACTGATATGCTCCTCGCGCAGCAGCATGTCGGCATGGTCGCGGAAGGGGCCGCGCGCGGTCTCGTCCTCGTTCTTCGAGCTGACCGCCAGGATCACCCCGCGCTCGCGCAGGTCGAACGCGAGCTGCTGGACCGAAAGGTGCGCCTCGCCGACCGCGCTGCCCTGGCCGATCTTGATCCCGCCCAGCCCGTCGTCGCCGATCACTCCGCCCCACAGCGTATTGTCGAGATCGAGCACCAGGCACTTGCGCGCCTTGCCGCGCATCGCCCCGATCAGCCGGCCGAGCAGGTCGGCGTAAACCGGGTTGGCGAGCGCGGTGAACGGCAGCTTGTAGGCGTTCCACGCGGTCGGATCGAACCAGGCCTCGGTCCCGACCCGCTCGGCGAGCGTCGCGGTGTCGAGCAGCTGGAGGGCCTTCTCGGCGACCAGCGCGATCAGCGCGTCGTTATACCCGTCGATCAGCCGCCGCACGCTGCCCTTCGCCAGCCGGTCGTAGCTGCCGAACAGGCCGACCGGCGGGACCGGCACGGTCTCGACGATCACCGCGGCGCCCGAGTTCGCCGCGAAGCCGTCCACCGCGTCGCGCACGCGCCCGATCGCCTGCGCGATCAGCTCGCCCTCATCCTGCCCGAGCTGCGGCCGATCGAGCTGGAGCCAGCGATGGTCGACGCGGAGCAGGACGCCGTCGTATCCGCCGCGGTTGGTCTGCGACGACGGATCGAGCGCCTGCTGGAGGATCTGATCGTAGGGCGCGTTGTCCACGCTCAGCACGACGCCGTGGCGCAGCGCCGCGGCGGGCAGGCAATCGATCAGGATGTCGGCGGTGCCGCTCGCCACCACGCCCAGCTTGAACCGCGCCAGCCCGTCCCGCGCCGCGTCGGCGGTCTTCGCCCGCTTGCCGATCGCCCGGCTGAGCGACGCCGACAGCCGGTTGTCGAGCGCGAAGCCGGCGAGCCTCTGTCCTTCGCCCTGGAGCGTCCCCTCGCCGGCGCCGAACGCGCGGCTGCGGCTGGAGAAATCGGCCGGAGCAGGGACGAGCCACGGAAGGTCGAGAAGCGGGAAGTGCACGGTATCTCTCTCAAGCTTGGCGTTTGCAGGACCGGCAGCCCCGCAGACCACCCCCCGCGACTGTCAGAAACAACTCTGCGAATCCAGCCTTTCAATCCGTTCCGCAGAGCCGCCGCGCCTCAATCGCTTCGCTTCGCGTAGACGTTGTAGATGTCGCTTTCGCTGAGGTTGTCGGAACTGTCGACGACCACGTCGAAGCCCTTCGCCTTCAGCACGTCGATGATGGCCAGGTGCTCGCCCGCGCCCAGGTCGTGCGCCTCGACGACCACTTGCCGGATCAGCGGCCAGTGGCGGTCTTCGATCCCCGCGAGCGCCAGACCCTCGGCCTTCTCGATGTCGACCTTGAGCAGACCGATCCGCTCGACTTTCAGCACGTCGATCTCGTCCGACAGGGTGACCGCGCGACAGGGGAATCTGATCGCGTCGCTCATCTTGTTGCCGACCAGCATCTCGGCCATCCGCTCGGCGGTTTCGGGGGATGCCTGCGGCCCGAGCTGATGGATCGCACCTTTTTTCAGGATTTCGAGATCCTGGGCTTCGTCGGCCATGGTGCCGCTCATAATGGAATAGTTCGGGTAATAAGTGAACTCCAACTCCGCCTCGGCATCGCTGACCGCAACGTCTCTGATGCGAGTCCGGTGCTGGTAATCGGAAAGGTTCTCCTTCAAACAGGCCAGGCAGTTCGGCGCCGGTTCGTAGGAGACCACGCTCACGTCGTCCGCTCGCTCGAGACAGAAGAGCGCGAACAAGCCGATATTGGCGCCCACGTCGAACACCACTTCGCCAGGCCTGATATCGATCCCGTTACGGAGATATGCCTGGTCCGCGAAGATCTCCTTGTAAAGGAACTGAGTCTCATACTTGTTGATCTCGGCGATCACCAAGCCGTTCGGCAGCGTCCTCTTGGCGTTCTCTGACATCACGTCCCCAAAGACCTTGGCGGAACGGTCTGGCGGGCGTGAGGCGCGCATGAAGACCGGCGGTGGTCGGAGGCGCGGCTAACACAGGCCCGGAATCGTGTCCAGCGTCGGACCGGCGCACCGACTCCGGCGCCTGCGCCTGCGCCGCCCCGCACGGTTGACCGCGGACCGGAGGATGCCGTAACGCGCCGCCATTCCTCAGCGACGAAGGCGGAGAGATCGTTTGGACCGGCAGGAAATCTACTCGCGTCTTTCCGAATTGCTCGCCGATGTCCTCGACATGGATGCCGTGACGCTGGAAGACAGCACCACGGCCGATGATCTTGACGGCTGGGACAGCATTGCACACATCAAGCTGATCATCGCGCTCGAGGGCGAACTCGGCATCCGCTTCACCGCTGAAGAGGCGGCGGCGCCCGAGGATGTGGGGAAGTTCGTCGACCTGATCCAGGCGAAGGTAAACGCACCCTGACGGATAGCCTGGCGAAGCGGAACCTCGCGACCAAGACTTGGAAGGGCGCCGATATCGCGCACTTAACCTCTGCGCGAACGAGAACGCCGCTCCGGTACGACATCACTCCTGCGGGTGGTCGTGACTTATCGACCCGATCTCGCGAAGCTGCCCTTACGCGACGACGCCGGTCGGGATAGGATCGAGATCGAGATCAGATTGCGCGGGATCGCGAGCGTAACCTAGCCGCGCCATCGTGGCGCCGTGAAGCTCCCAAAACAGGTCGCCGTGCTCCCGCTCGACCTCTTCGATCCCGGGACCATTGTCCGCGACTTGGACGTGAAGCGGAAGGGCTGCGCGCATCTCTTCGGCCACGTTCTTGAACGGAGCGATCTGAGGCATGCCGATGAAACTGCCGAGCTTCTTGAGCTCGTCGGGATCACCGATCCGAAGTTTCTCGTATCGCAGCAGGATCTTGTCGACCGGGGCATCAAGCCAGGCGTTGACATACTCGGACCAGCTGCCCTTTTTGCCGCGGATCATCTCCTCCAGCGTCGCTGGCTTTCCCGCCAGATCGTTCTGCCGGCGCTTGAACGACGACAGCACCGCGCGCCCGTCGCGGACGATCATGATCGCGGGCTCGCTGCCCTCGGGCAGCGCATGAGTCTTGACGATCACCCGGCCCTCCTCCTGCCGAGCTCGCTCCGCAATCTGTGCGAGCGTCAAACCCTCGGAGTAATAATCGGGGCCGATATGCTGTTCGACCGCGGCGTTGACCTTGATCTTTTTGGCGCGGGCGATGTTCTTGCCGAAGCATTGCCAAAGGACTTGCTGCGTAAGCGAGCTTCCCGACCGAGGGAACGAAGCCATCCACGTGAGCATGCCGGGGCGGGTATCGCAGGGGTAGAATCGAGTCAACCGCCATTCAGACCACCCCCTTTACGGATCTCCGACCTAACCGAGGGAGCAACGATGTTGATCAAGTCACCGCTCGCGCTTGTAGCTCTAGTCGCGGTCGCCGCACCCAGTTCGGCGCTCGAATCGGCACCTGGCGGCGCGATCGAACGGCCGTTGGCCAACGTCAGCCGTGCCTCGCTCGCCGCCGCAATCGCCGACGCGCAGCGGTATCTCGCTCAGCATCGCGGCGCGACTGTCACGCTGCGCCTTCCGATCGGCACGATCGACCTGTCGAGGGGTCAGGCGAGCGCGGAAGCGATAATTGATGTCAGCGACGTCAACGCCTGTCCCGGGACGCTGACGATCGCGGGCGCGGGCATGGACAAGACCACCGTCGTCAAGAGCGATGACGGGCGCGGCATCCTGGGGCGTCGCACCAGCTGCGTGACCTTCGCCGACTTCACGCTGATGCAGCGCCGGATCGAGATGTCGCAGGGTCGCGTTGTTGCGGTCGAGCCGAGCGCGCTCGTCGTCGATGTTCCGGCCGGGTTCCCGACGCCTGGGCAGTTGACGGCGATGTCGTCCGGCGCGAATGCCGAGGGCCTCAAGCGTTGGTGGCTCAAGCCCTATGCGATGACCGCGACGGGGCCGCAGATCCGCGGGGCGGACAGCCATATGCGCTGGACCGGGGCGACCCCCGTTTCCGGCCGCCCGAACCTCTGGCGGCTCACCATTTCCGCGCGCAGCACGATCTCGATCCGTCCCGGCGACTATCTGACGATCAAGTCGAAGTCCGGCGGGCAGACCTATCGCTTCGCCAACGGCAGCGACATCGCGTTCCGGCGCGTTCGCTGGATCAATGACGCGCGCGGCAAGTTCATCGGCGTCGACCGCGTGACGATCGACGGCTGCGTCGTCACCCGTCCCGCGCCAATCAACGGCGTTCCGTTCTTCGCGGCGACGAGCGGCGGAGGACCGCAGATCGGTTCGCCCGATCGAGAGACGTCGGGACACCTGGTCCAGAACAATCGATTCGACGGGCTTGGCGACGATCCGATCAATTTCGATCACGCGAGCGGGATCATCCGCAACAACCGGATCAGCGACGCCAATCGCGGCATCCTGCTGGTCGCCTCGCCCAACGTCACGATCGAGGGGAACGTGCTGACGCGCGCACCGATCGTCAGAAAGGCGATGGGCAAGTCCGAAATGCGGGCTCGCGGCGGGTCGTAATGGCGCCGCGATCGCTCACCCCAGCGTCTTCTTGAACGTCAGCATCGGCACGACGTGCTTGTTGCGGACGCGGTATTCGAACAGGCTCGGGTCGGGCGTTCGCCGGTCGGGGTCGAAGAAGGTCCGCTCGCGGTAGCCGGGGATGCCCGCCGCATTGTCGAGCGTCAGGTTCAGCGTCGTCCGCGGGTTCGGCCGCCATTCGACGAAGGCCGTCAGATAGGGGAAGCCGTTCCTGCTCGTGTCGAGCTCGTTCAGGCGGAAGAAGGTGCTGGGCGTGCTCCCCTCCAGCGTCACCCCCCAGGCGAAATGCGTCAGGTCCTGCCGGATCGTCGCGGTGCCGTAGAAGTCCGAATTGCCGGAAAAGGCGCGCTGCTCGTGCGTGTACGGGTCCTCGACCGATCCCTTCACGTACGATCCGTAGAGGATCGCTCGCACGCCCTTCAGCCCGAAGCGCGACAGCGGCGCCTCGACCCGGCTGCGCAGGATCCAGGTCGAGCCGGTCCCCAGATTGCCCGGCGCGTCGAGCCCGTCCTCGGTGGGGATTCGGTCTTGCACCAGGGAGACGCGATTGTAGCCGGCCTCGATGCGGAACAACCCGTCCTTCAGGATCGGGCGTTCGAGCGTGACCAGCGATTCCCACGCGCGCTGCGGCACCAGATTGGCGTTGCCGCCGTTGACGCGGTCGTTCGCCAGCTCGGCGTTGCCGACGAAATCCTCAAACTGGAGCTGCGCGACGGTGCGTTGCAGCGTCGCCTGCGCGCGCCACTTGCCGAGCTTCCAGTCGAGCACGAGACGGGGCTTGAGGAAGGTCAGCGTCCGCTCGGCCCTGGCGTCCCCGCGCACCGTCAGCCGCGAAGCCTCGTAGGTCAGCGAGCCGTCGGCGCGCAGGTCGGCGGTCAGCGCATGTCCGGCGTTGACGAACGCCTCGCCGCGCCACTCCTCGACCACCGCGTGCGCGATCGGCAGGTCGAGCGGGGTGGTCGAGCCGTCGGCGTTGAGCTGGCTCAGGTCGGTATCGCTGGCGAGCCGGTTGACGACGCCTTCCGCGCCCGTCTCCACCGACCAGCCGTTCCACCCGCTCCGGCTCCAGGTCAGCCGTGCGAGCGTCTCGGCATAGCTGCTCTTGAGCCGCTGCGCGTCGCCGCCGAGCACCACCTCGCCGCCGTCGCTGCGGTTGTACGACAGATCGCGGAAGTCGCGGTAGCGGCGCGTCGCCAGCGCCACGAGCTTGACGCCGCCGCCCGCCAGCGGCCGCGTCACGTCGCCGCCCAGCTCGACCTCGTGGGTCAGGTAGCGCTGGGTCAGCCGGTCGTCGCGCTCCGCCTCGCCCACCGGGGTGACGTGGTTCGACTGGGTCAGCGCGAAGCGGTCGATCGCGGTGCGGATATTGACGTGGGCGGTCCTGTTCGTGCCGCCGTTGTAATCCCACGATGCGCTGACGGTCCCGGCCGGCTCCTCGATCCGGTTGGTCTTGCGCCGGAACTCGACCGGATCGCCGGACGGGAGCGCGGTGACGCGGTCGTAGCCCTCCTCGGTCGACGCCTGGCTCTGCACGGTGAGCGATGCGTTGAAGGTCGACGGACCGCGCCGCACCAGGGTCGAAACGCTGCCTTGGGGGAACAATTTGCCGGTGAAGTCGCGGCGCAGGCCGGCCTCCAGATTGGTCGTCGCGCCGCCGGCGGCGGTCAGCACCAGGTTCATCACCTGCGACTTGCCCGCATAATCGGCGCCGTAGAGGTCGCCGGGGCCGACCTCGACCCGCAGCACGCGATTGGCCGGAATGCGCTGGAGGATCGTCTGCACCGTGTCGCTCTTGATCGACGGCCGCTGGCCGTTGATAACGACGTTGCCGGCGGTCTGCGCGAACCCGCGCACCGAGGGATCGACGTCCTCGATCGCGAAGCCGGGGACGCGCTCGGCGATCTGGAGCGCGCTCGACGGGGAGAATTGCGCGAAATAGGCCGCGTCGTAGGTCCGCCGCCCGGTCGCGCGGCCCGGCGCCGCGGCGGGCTGCGCGCCGTCGGTCGCGCCGGGCGGCGACGCGGGGGAGGGGGTGGCGGTCTGCGCCAGCGCCGGTCCGCCCGCGATCAGCGCGAACGCGCCCAGCCCCCGTTTCCAATCGCCCGTCACGCCGCTCTCCCGTACGACTACAACTGTTATCGTTTTGCTGCCCTAAGTCGCTAACACGCCTCTGACAACCCGCTTCTCCGATCCGCCATGTCGATTTCCCAAATCCCGACGCGCGGGCGGGGCGGGCGGTCGACACCGTCTCGGTCGCCAAAGCCTGCGGCCGGGCGGCCGTGGACGGGGACCGCCTCGGTCTCGTGCTCCGCGACGAGCAGCACGAAGACTCGATTCGCCGGTGCGCTCGCTACCGCCGCACCACCCCCGCGCGCTCGCCGGCGGCGAGTTGCGCGCGCAGGTTCGCGAGCGCGGCCGTGCCGACCCGCGGGCGTTCGGGCGCGGGCTTGCCGGCGCGCAGACGGGCGCGGTCGCGCTCGGGCGGGATCACCGCGCGGACGCGCACCGGGATCGTCCCCGCCGGCCGTGCGCCCAGCAGCGCCGCCGCCCCGCGCGACAGGTCGATCACCCGCCCCCGCGCGAACGGCCCGCGATCGTTCAGCCGCACCAGGATCGTCCGCCCGCTTTCCAGCGAGGTCACCTCGACATAGCTCGGCAGCGGCAGCGTCGGATGCGCGCCCGCGATCGCCTTCGCCCGGAACCGCTCCCCGTTCGCCGCGCGGTTCCCCGACTCCTTGCCGTACCAGCTGGCATAGCCGAGCACGTCATAGGCGGGGTCGGCGGCGGGCGTGTAGGTGACGCCGCGCACGGTGTACGGCCGCCCGATCTTGACGGGCGCGTCGCGCACGGGCGCGTCGGACGCGCAGCCGGACACCGCGAGCAGCGCGGCCGCGACGATCGGGCGGCGGAGGTCGACCGTCACCGCGCCGGGCTCCCGCACGGCGGCGCGGCCCGCCGGCTCACGTCGCCGCCGCCGGGCCGCCGCGGGCGGCCCCCTCCAGCGCGGTCAGCGCGCGCGCCAGCCGCGCCTCGAGCGTGTCGATCCGCTGCTCGTGCGCGCGTTCGCGCGCGTCGCGGCGGCGCACCGTCTCGATCGCGCGCGCGATCGGCGGGGCGATATCGGTGAGCGCCGCGCGCTCGGCCCGGCCGGGCAGGCTGCCGTCGGGACGGGCACCGAGCAGCAGCCAGCCGATCGGTGCGTGCCCCTCGCCGCCGATCAGCGCCACGCGGAGCGGGAACAGCGCGTCCCCGGCGTCGCAGTCGATCGCCACCCGCTCGGTCGGCGGGCGCCAGCCGTCGCGCCACGCCGCCACCGCATCGGCCGCGACCGCGTGCGCGCCGATCACCTCCCCGCCCGCGAGTACCGCCGTCGCCTCGGCGCGCACCGCCTCCGCCACCGCGCGCGCCGCCGCCGCGCCGATCGCGGGCAGCGCCTCGGTCTCGCGCAGGTCCTCCATCGTCGCCGGCAGCCCGGCGCGCAGGCGGATCAGCCGGCGCTGGAAGCGGTGCTCGGCCCAGTGCATCACGCGGTGGTGGAGCGGGCCGATCAGGATCGCGGCCAGCGCCGCGCCGATCACCCCCGACACCGCCCCCTGCCTCGCGCCGAGCGCCATCCCGGCGACCAGCTCGACGATCTTCTCCGACGCCGCGAACACTCCGACCAGCGCCAGCGACAGCGCGCCATAGGCCAGGCTTTTCGCCAGCGCCGCCTCGGCGTCGTACAGCCGGTAGCCGAGCAGCGAGATCAGCAGCCCCAGCGCGAACCCGCCCATCATCGCCAGCGCCGCGAGCTGATACGCCACGAACAGCCAGGGATTGCCGGACATCAGCGCGGTCGACGGATCGACGAAGAGGACCAGCGGCGCGCTCAGCGCGGTGATCGCGAAGCCGCCGACCGCCCATTTGATCTGCTGGCGCTCCGGGCCGATCGGCAGCGCGCGGAAGCGGAGCAGCACCGCCACGCCCGCCAGCAGCGCGATCACCCCCGTCGCCGCCGACACGCCCGCCGCGACATGGCCGGGTATGACCCCGGCGAAACGCACCCGCAGCGCGAGGACCGTCGCCTCCAGCGCCACCGCGGCGATCACGGTCACGCGGGCGGGGGCGCTGACGAACCGCCCGTCGGGGAAGCCCGCCATGCCGACGAAGGTCAGCAGCCAGCCGGCGGTCCCCAGGTTCGCCAGCGTGTTGCGCGACAGCCCGACCGCGTCGACCCACCACAACAGGTCCGGGGTGTAGTTGACCATCAGGAAGGCGGTCGCGAGCAGCATCGCCTCCGGATCCCGCGGGCGGCGAAGGAACAGCAGCAGCGACGCCGCGAACAGGAAGGGTGACGGCTGGGCGAGGATCATCAGCGCGGCGTAGAGCCAGAGCGGCGCCCGGCTCAGCGGGTCGGCGCGCCACCACACGCCGTCCTGCGCCGCCAGCCGCACCCGGCGCGCCGCGCGGTCGTCGCCTTTCACCGTCAGCGTCAGCGTCGGCGCGGCGACCTGCGCGAGCCGCGCGGCGATCACGAACTCGGTCGCCGCGGGGCCGACCGGCGCGCCGTCGATGGCGACGATCACGTCCCACGGCCGCACCCCGGCGGCGCGCGCCTCCGGGGTCGCGCCGGCGACGATCACCCCCGTATCGGTCGTCGCGGTGCGAAAACCCCAGCGGCTCGTCGCCGGCGCATTGTACAGCCCGTCGGCCACCTGCGCCCACAGCGTGCCCACCACCACCGCCAGCGTCACCGCCGACAGCACGACATAGAACGCCCCGGCGACATAGGCGCGCGCGCCGCCGAGCGACGGCAACCCGCGCGGCCGCGTGGGCCAGCCGCGCGATGCGGTCTGCTGGTTAGCTGTCCCCGCACCCTCCATCGCTTGTCCCCTCGGCCGCGGTCGGCGCGGACGAACGTGCCGCAAGGCGCGGCGGAAGGAAAGAGCCGTGGCGGATCGCGGCGACGGCGACCGGGTCATCGTCGAGCGCCTGCACGGTAGCCCGCGCCCGCCCGCGCCTTGGCCATCTGCCGGCTCTGGTCGGTCGGCGACGGCTTGTCGCTGTTCCCGGGGAGCGTCTTGCGGTGCTGTCTATGCCCGACGCCGCTGCTCGATGATCCGCGCCAGCCGGATGGCGGTGCCCGCGGCGGTGGTGCGGGCATGATCCGCCCCGACCGAGCGCGCCGTCGCCGCCGCCTCGGCGAAGAGCCGGCCGCCGACCGAGACGACCATCATCTCGTCGGCGCCGGCGGCGCGGCTTCGCTCGATCGTCTCGCGCAGGGCGCCCAGCGCATGATGGCGCGGCAGCGCATCCGACAGCGCGATGTCCACGGCGTCGGGGCGTTCGGCGCGGACCTGCCGGGCAAGCGCCTCGTCATTTTCGGGAAAGGTCATGCCGACGGTCCAGCCGGCGTCGTTGAACATGTCGCCGAGCAGGGTCGAGCCGAGCATGTGCGGCTCGCCCGGCGCGGTGGCGAGCAGGATGCTGTAGCGGCTCGTCCGGATGCCGTCGGGCGTCGGCCGCGAATGCACCGCGTGGCCGGCGAGCTGCAACATGCTGAGCGCGATCGTCAGGTCGATCTCGCTGCAATCGTCCGCGAGCCAGCGATCGCCCAGCGCGCGTGCGGTCGGCTCCAGAAGGTGCGTCGCCAGCGCGTCGCCGAGCCACCCCTGCGTCACCAGCTTGGCGATCAGCGCATTGAGCTGCCGATCGTCGGCGTCGAGCGCGAACCGGACCGCTTCGGGGATGTGGTCCGACAATGGGTCCGCACCGCTCGCCGGACTCGGCTTCGCGCGTCCGCCGGTCCGGTTGTAGAGCCGCATGTCCCAGCCCGAAAACAGCCGGGCGGGGACGATGTGTTGACTGAGGACCTCGATGTCGCCGTGCCGCGGATCGCGCCGGATCGACGACCAGACCTGATCCAGTGCGTCGGGCGGTCCTTCGAGCGTCTGCAGGTAGCGGCCGCCATCGTGGAGCAGCATTCCGGTGATGCCCACCCCGTGGTTCCGCGATCGCGCACGGGCGACCAGCGCCTCCAGATCGGCGGGCGAGGGGGCGTGCGCGGCCGCGCTGCGATAGGTCACGCTCGCGATCCAGTCGCGCGGAGCCGCGCGTGCGTGTTCCGCTCGTGTCAGCATCCCATCCTCCTCGCCCGACCGGGAGGCCCAAGGACGCGGCGGAGCCGAGATCGGCTGTCGTCAGGTCGCCTCGGTGGAAACACCCCGGAAGCGCGGCAGCGTCGATCATGGTGCGACGCTTGTCAATCAGCCTGCCGGACTCTGCGGGCCAATGTGTGGGAGCGGGCGACAGCGAGCCGATCCGCGGCACTCCCGATGGTTCAGGATGGTGGTGACCCCTACGAGAATCGAACTCGTGTTTTCGCCGTGAGAGGGCGACGTCCTAACCGCTAGACGAAGGGGCCGTCCGGGGGAGGCGCGCGTGTAGGCAGGGCGGCGCTGCGCGTCAAGCGACTTGCGCGAGGTCGTCGCGGTCCATCCGGTCGCGCATCTTGAGGAGCGCGCGGCGGATGCGGCTCTTGACGGTGCCGAGCGGAAGGCGCTCGCGCCCCGCCAGCGCGGCATAGGTCTCCCCCTGAAGGAAGGCCGTGCGCAGCAACCCCGCCTCGACCGGATCGAGCGCGTCCAGACAGGCGAGGACGCGCACCCGGTCCTCGCGCGCGATGAGGTCGAGATCGGCGGCGGGGGCGGGATCGGCGACCTCGTCGTCCCCGGTGGGGAGGAGGAGGGTGCGGGCGCGGCGACGATCGATCGCGATGTTGCGGGTGATCACCGACAACCAGGCGATCGCCGAGCCGCGCGACCGATCGAACCGTGCGGCGCGCTCCCAGATCGTGAGATAGGCGTCCTGGAGCGCGTCCTCGGCCTCCGGCCGGCGGGGCAGGATATGCAGGCAGATCGTCAGCAGCCGCGGCGACGACAGGCGGTAGACCTGATCGAACGCCCGGCGGTCTCCTGCGCCCGAGCGTTCGAGTTCGCTCTCCAGACGCAGGAAAGGCGCACCGGTCGGACCCGGCGCCGGCCGGACGGCGGCGGACACGGCTGCCGGGACGCTCAACGCTGCACCGCCTTCTCCCCGTCCACCACACAGCGTCGCGCGCGCGGGGCAGTGGGACGACAGCGTGCGAGGCGGCGGTTCGATCCGGCGCGGTTCCGTACGAACGACGCATTTCGAGCCGGATCCCGCAAATTAATTGCGTCGCGGACGCATCCGGCGGCCCTCCGCGTCCGTATCCGACAAGCCGATGCTCTGCCGATCTTGTTCGGCGGCGCGGTGTACGAACAGGGCATGCCGGGCGAAGCCGGCCAAGGGAGGTCATTGTGACGGCAGACACCGAAGACCTGATGCAGGCGCTCGATGCGCGCGTGGAGCGGCGTGACTCGCGCCGCGCCTTCTTCACCGCCGCGCTCGGCGCAGGGGCCGTGGGCATGGGGGCCTTCGCCTTCTCCTCCGCGGCCAATGCGCAGAGCCTGACCGATCCGGACGTGCTGAACTTCGCCCTCAACCTCGAGTATCTCGAGGCGAACTTCTACTCGTTCGCGGTCAACGGGACGCCGCTCGACGCCTCGCTCACCGGCGGCACCGGCGCGCCGGGCAAGGCCTATGGCGGCCAGAAGGTGAACTTCACCGATCCGGTCGTCGCCGCTTACGCCCAGGAGATCGCCGCCGACGAGATCGCGCACGTCGCGTTCCTGCGCTCCGCGCTGGGTGCGGCAGCGGTCGCGCAGCCGCGCATCGACGTCTCCTACGGGCCGAACGCCGCGTTCAGCAAAGCGGCACAGGCCGCCGGGCTGATCCCGGCCGGTCGCCAGTTCAATCCTTATTCGTCCGACGAGAACTTCCTCCTCGGCTCTTACATCTTCGAGGACGTGGGCGTGACCGCCTACAAGGGCGCGGCGCCGCTGCTGACCAACAAGGCCTATCTCGAGGCGGCCGCCGGCATCCTGGCGGTCGAGGCCTATCACGCGGCCATCATCCGCACGACGCTCTATCGAAAGGGCATCGCCACCCCGGCGCTGATCAACGCGACGGTGGCGATCTCCAACGCGCGCGACAGCCTGGACGGCGACACCGATCTCGACCAGGGGATCCGACCGCGATCGTTCAACGGCCTGACCGAATCGAACATCGTTCCCGTCGACGCGAACGGCATCGCCTTCAGCCGCTCGGCCGGCCAGGTGCTCAACATCGTCTACCTCAGCCCCAATGCGGTGACGATGGGCGGCTTCTTCCCGAACGGCGTCAACGGCGCCATCAAGACGAGCGCGCAGAGCGGCCCCGCGCCGACGCCCTCGGTTTCGCCCACCCCGGTCGCTTGACCCGCGAGCGCAGGAGCAACATCATGATCGACCAATCCGTCCAGCTCGCGGTCCTCGAAGCGAGCGCACGGCGTCGCGACGAGCGCCGCCGGTTCCTGAAATACGCCGGCATGACCGCCGCCTCGGCAGGTGCGATGTCGCTGCTCGCCGGCTGCGACGACGACAACGGCACGTCGACCCCGACCCCGTCACCGACCCCCACGCCGGCGCCGACCCCCACCCCGACCCCGACGCCGACCCCCACGCCGACCCCGAGCGCGTCGGTGACCGAGGCCGACGCGCTCAACTTCGCGCTGAACCTCGAATATCTCGAGGCGGAGTTCTACTCCTACGCGGTCCGCGGGCACGGTCTTCCGGTCAGCCAGGCCAGAGGCACGGGCACGCTGGGGGCGACCACCGGTGGTCGCCAGGTCACCTTCACCGATCGCGTCGTCGCCCAATATGCGGCGGAGATCGCGCGGGACGAGACCCAGCATGTCGCCTTCCTGCGTCAGGCGCTGGGCGCGGCGGCGGTCGCGCGGCCGGCGCTCAACATCAGCGGCGACGCCGACGGGGCGTTCACCGCCGCGGCGCGTGCGGCCGGGCTGGTCGCGGCGGATGGCACGTTCGATCCGTATGCGTCCGACGAGAACTTCCTGCTCGCGGCGTTCCTGTTCGAGGACGTCGGGCCGACCGCATACAAGGGCGCGCTCCAGTATCTCGCGACGCCCGCGGTGATCGAGGCGGCGGCGGGGATCCACGCCGTCGAAGCTTATCATGCCGGGCTGATCCGCACGGTGCTCTACGCCAAGGGGATCGAATCGGGATCGTCGACCCTCGCCGACGCGGCGGGCAAGATCTCCGACGCGCGCGACAGCCTCGACGGATCCGGCGATCTCGATCAGGGGATCATCGTCGACGGCAAGGCGAACCTCGTCCCGACCGACGCGAACGGCCTCGTCTTCGCGCGCACCCCCGGTCAGGTGCTCAACATCGTCTATCTCAATCCGGCGAGCGTCGTCGGCGGCGGCTTCTTCCCGAACGGGGTGAACGGGACCGTCAACGCCAGCGCCGCGGGCAGCTGACGTAAGCCTCAGTCGACGAGGGAAACGGGCGGGCCGGGGAGCGATCCCCGGCCCGTTCGCGTGTCAGGCCCGCGCCGTCACGCCGCCACCGCCGGGCGGCGCTGCTTCATCTCGGCGTTGAGCATCTCGGCGAGGAGGAACGCCAGCTCCAGGCTCTGCCCGGCGTTGAGGCGAGGATCGCAGTGGGTGTGGTAGCGGTCGGCGAGCGACTGTTCGGTCACGTCGACTGCGCCGCCGGTGCATTCGGTGACGTTGCGACCGGTCATCTCGGCGTGGATGCCGCCGGCATGGGTCCCTTCCGCGCGGTGGACCGCGAAGAAGCCGCGGACTTCGCCCAGGATACGGTCGAACGGGCGGGTCTTGTAGCCGGTCGCGGCCTTGATCGTGTTGCCGTGCATCGGATCGCACGACCACACCACCGGATGCCCCTCGCGCTTCACCGCGCGGACCAGCCGCGGCAGCGCCGCCTCGATCTTGTCGTAGCCGTAGCGGGTGATCAGCGTCATCCGCCCCGGCGTCCGCGCAGGGTTGAGCGTGTCGAGGAGGCGGAGGAGCAGGTCGGGTTCGAGGCTCGGCCCGCATTTCAGCCCGATCGGGTTGCCGATCCCGCGCAGATATTCGACATGCGCCGAGCCGTCGAACCGGGTGCGGTCGCCGATCCACAGCATGTGCGCCGACGTGTCGTACCAGTCGCCGGTCAGCGAATCCTGCCGCGTCATCGCCTGCTCGAACGGCAGCAGCAGCGCCTCGTGGCTGGTGTAGAATTGCGTCTGCGCGAGCTGGGGCACCGTCTCGGGATCGATCCCGCAGGCCGCCATGAACTCGAGCGCGTCGCCGATCCGGTCCGCGGTCTCGGCATATTTCTTCGACCAGGGCGAGCGGCCGAGGAAATCGTGCGTCCAGCGGTGGACCTGGTGGAGGTTCGCGTAACCGCCCTGGCTGAACGCGCGCAGCAGGTTGAGCGTCGCCGCCGCCTGATTGTACCCCTGGACCATCCGCTGCGGATCGGGGGTGCGGCTTTCCGCGGTGAAGGCGATGTCGTTGACGTTGTCGCCGCGGTAGCTGGGGAGTGTCACCTCGCCCACCGTCTCGTCGTCGGTCGAGCGCGGCTTGGCGAACTGCCCCGCCATCCGCCCGAGCTTCACCACCGGCAGCTTCGAGGCGTAGGTGAGGACCACCGACATCTGGAGGATGACGCGGAAGGTGTCGCGGATGTTGTCGGGGTGGAACTCGGCGAAGCTCTCGGCGCAGTCGCCGCCCTGGAGGAGGAACGCGCGACCCTCGGACACCTTCGCCAGATCGGCGGTTAGATTGCGCGCCTCGCCCGCGAAGACGAGCGGCGGATAGGCCCGCAGCGTGTCGGTCGCGGCCGCGAGCGCGGCGGCGTCGGGGTAGGTCGGGAGCTGGCGCGCCTCGTGCGCGGTCCAGCTGTCGGGAGCCCAGCGGGCGGCCATCGGCGGTTCCATCAGAAATTCAAGAGCAAGAATCGAACGGCGCGATACCTGCTCGGGGCAACAAAGAAAAGCGCGCTGCCTTGCCGAAACGGGACGGATCGGCACCGATCCGCTCTGGCGTTCGCATCGAAGCTCCGGCAGCAAGGCAGAATGACTGACGTTATGCTGCCGCCCAAGGAGCAGTTCCTCCGCGAGGAGACCATCCGCGGGGGAATGGACCTGCTGCTGTTCGTCAACTCGCGGCACCTGAAGCGCGCCGACGAGAAGCTGGCCACGATGGGGCTGGGCCGCGCGCACCACCGGGTGCTCTATTTCCTCGCGCGGCGGGCGGACATGAGCGTTTCGGAGTTGCTGGCGCTGCTCGACATCACCAAACAGTCCTTCGGTCGCGTCGCCAAGGACCTGATCCGCAAGGGGCTGACCGAGCAGCGCCCCGGCGACCGCGACCGTCGCCAGCGGCTGCTGCGGCTGACCGCCGCCGGCGAGGCGCTGGAGCGCGAATTGTTCGAGCAGCTGCACGACAATGTCGCGCGGGCCTATGCCGCGGCGGGGGCGGAGGCGGTGACGGGGTTCTGGATCGTCGCCCAGCAACTGATCGGCGAGGAGGGGCGGGCGCGCTTCCGCGAGGTTCAGCGCATCGTCTGACTACATCACCCCGGGATAGCCGCCGCCGTCGATCAGCAGGTTCTGCCCGGTGACATAGCCCGCTTGGCGCGAGCACAGGAAGGCGCAGGCCGCGCCGAACTCGGCGGGATCGCCGAACCGCTTCGCCGGGATGCGGTCCCGGCTGCGGCGCTCCGCCTCGGCCGCGTCAACTCCCTGCGCCTTCGCGGCGAAGGCGTGGACGCCCTCCAGCCGGCGGGTCGCGAACAGGCCCGGCAGCAGGAAGTTGATCGTGACGTTCGCAGGCGCGACCTGGCGCGCGACCCCGGCGAGGAAGCCCGTGAGCCCGAGCCGCGCCCCGCTCGACAGGTCGAGCCCCGCGGTCGGCGCCTTGACCGACGCCGAGGTGATGCAGACGATCCGTCCGAACTTTCGCTCGACCATCCCGTCGATGACCCGCTGCACCATCGCGATCGGCGCCACCATGTTGGCGCCCAGCCCGGCGTGGATCGCCGCCGCGTCGAGCTGGCGGAAATCGCGGAGCGGCGGGCCGCCGTTGTTGTTGACCAGGATGTCGGGCGCGCCCGCCGCGGCGACCAGCGCCGACTGCACCCCGGCATCGCCGACGTCGCCCGTCACCGTCTCCACGCGGACGCCGTGCGCGTCTCGGATCGCCTGCGCGGTGGCCTGGAGTGCCGCGTCCTCGCGCCCGTTCAGGACCAGCGAGCACCCCGCGGCGGCGAGCGCCTCCGCGCAGGCGCGGCCCAGCCCGTGGCTGGAGGCGCAGACGATCGCGGTCTTGCCGGTCAGGCCGAGGTCCATGGGTAGGCTCCTGTTCGTGTCGTCACCAGATTCCTCCGCGCAAATCGCTCTAGTCGGCAGGGGGGCGCCTCGAATACCTTCTCTGCCGGATCGTGCCGTCGGCCGGGTGAGCCGACGCTACGAGGAGAGTAGCATGGCGGACACGGCCTTAATCGTCAGCCTTCATCTCCGGCTGCGTCGCGCTCGAATCTACGATTCTTACCGTTGTCGACAGCCGCTCGATTGTCCGTCTCCAAGCCTGGTTTGAGAAAAGGACTAAAGAGATCGTCGATTATCTGCGATCTGAGATCGCCGAACTTCCTCTTTCGCTTGTTAAAGCAACAAAGCGTCCAACATCCGTTCAGCATATACTTATCGATCTTGTGGATCCGCTCGACCCCGAACAGCTCAGGTTTCCCCCTGATCGCCGGAGCAAGGTCTAGGTCGCTTCCGCCCGCCACTCCCCCGATTTCCCTCCCGTCTTCGCCAGCAGCCGCACGCCCGCGATCGTCATGCCTTTGTCGATCGCCTTGGCCATGTCGTAGATCGTCAGCAGCGCGACCGAGACGGCGGTGAGCGCTTCCATCTCCACCCCGGTCCGCCCCGCGGTGGCGACGGTGGCGGTGACGGTGACGCCGTCGTCCTCCACCGTCAGATCGATCGCGGCGCGGGTGAGGGGGAGGGGGTGGCAGAGCGGGATCAGCTCGCTGGTCCGCTTCGCCGCCATGATCCCGGCGACGCGCGCGACCGCGAGCACGTCGCCCTTGGCGACTGCGCCGTCGCGGATCGCGCGCGCCGCCTCGGGCGACATGGCGATGCGGCCGGTGGCGACCGCCTGGCGGGTCGTCTCCGCCTTGCCGCCGACGTCGACCATCCGCGCGGCGCCCGCCTCGTCGAGGTGGGTGAGGGTCATCCGATCAGCGCCCGCGTCGCCGCCGCCAAGTCGTCCTGCCGCATCAGCGATTCGCCGATGAGGAAGCAGCGGATGCCGTGCGCCGCCATCGCGTCGAGATCGGCGCGGGTCGTCAGCCCGCTCTCGGCGACGAAGGTGCAGTCTTCGGGTGCGTGGGCGACGAGTTCGTAGGTGCGCGCGAAATCGACCGAAAAGTCGCGGAGGTCGCGATTGTTGACCCCGATCAGCCGCGAGCGCAGCCTGCCCGCACGCGCCATCTCCTCGTGCGTATGGACTTCGACCAGCACGTCCATGCCGAGATCGAGCGCGGTCGCCTCGATCTCGGCGGCGGCCTCGTCGTCGAGCGCCGCCATGATGACGAGCACCGCGTCCGCGCCGATCGCGCGCGCTTCGATCACCTGCCAGGGATCGACGGTGAAATCCTTGCGCAGCACCGGCAGCGGACAAGCGGCGCGGGCGGCGATGAGGAACTCCTCGCTCCCCTGGAAATAGTCGCGGTCGGTCAGCACCGACAGGCACGCCGCACCGCCCTCGGCATAGGCGCGGGCATGGGCGGGGGGATCGAAGTCCGCGCGGATCAGCCCCTTCGACGGGCTCGCCTTCTTGATCTCGGCGACGAGGCCGTAGCGCCCTGCCGCCGCCTTCGCATCCAGCGCCCGCCGGAACCCGCGCGGCGGCGTCTGCCCCAGCGCCTGCGCATGCAGGTCGGCGAGCGACGTGGCCCGGCGGCGCGCAGCCACCTCCTCGCGTTTCGTAGCCAGGATGTCGTCGAGGATCGTCATGCCGCCGACCTCACGCGCGCGATCCAGCGATCGAGCAGGGCGTTCGCCGCGCCCGAATCGAGCGCCTCGGCGGCGCGCGCGACGCCGGAGCGCAGGGTTTCGCCGACCAGCGTCAGCGCCACCGCCGCATTGAGCAGCACCGCGTCCCGATAGGCCCCCGTCTCGCCGCCGAGCAGCCGGCGGAGCGCCAGCGCATTGTGCTCCGGCCCGCCGCCGCGGATCGCCGCGATCGGCGAGCGGGGGAGCCCGGCGTCCTCGGGCGCCACCCGCGCCGGCAGGTCCGCCCCGCCGATCGCCACCACCACCGTCGGTCCCGCGCCCGAGACCTCGTCGAGCCCCTCCTCGCCCGAAACGATCAGCGCCGCCTCCGCCCCGAGCTGGGCCAGCGCCTCGGCATAGACCGGGGCGTAATCGGGCCGCGCGATCCCGATCAGCTGGCGGGTGATCCGCGCCGGATTGGCAAGCGGGCCCATCAGGTTGAAGATCGTCCGCCGCCCGATCCGCTGCCGGATCGGGGTGATCCGCCGCATCGCCGGGTGGTGGTTGCCCGCGAACAGGAAGCAGATGCCGAGCTCGGCGAGCGTCGCCTCCGCGCTCGCCCCCGCCGCCGCCATGTCGAGGCCGAGCGCCTCCAGCGTGTCCGCCGCCCCTGCCTTGGACGAGGCGGCGCGGTTGCCGTGCTTGGCGACCGGCACGCCGCAGGCGGCGACCACCAGCGACACCGCGGTGGAGACGTTCAAGGTGTGGTGGCCGTCGCCGCCGGTCCCGCAGACGTCGATCGCCCCCGCCGGCGCGGCGATCGGGATCAGCCGCTCGCGCAGCCCTCGCGCAGCCTCGGCGATCTCGATCGCGGTCTCGCCGCGCTCCGACAGGCCGATCAGGAACGCCGCGATCGCCGCCTCGCTCGCGCGCCCGTCGAGGAGGTCGGCGAAGGCCTGGCGCGCGGTCTCGCGCGACAGCGGCGTCGCGGGATCGGGAAGGAGCGCGAGCGTCGTCATGCCGGCGGGCGGTCGCCGGTCAGGGCCAGGAAGTTGGCGAGCAGGTCATGGCCGTATTCGGTCGCGATGCTTTCGGGATGGAACTGGACGCCGTGGATCGGCAGCGTGCGGTGGCGCAGCCCCATGACGAAGCCGTCGGCGCGCGCATTGACGATCAGGTCGCCCGGCACGTCCGCCACCACCAGGCTGTGATAGCGGGTGGCGGTGAAGGGCGAGGGCAGGCCGGCGAACACCCCGGTCGCATCATGCTCCACCGCCGAGGTCTTGCCGTGCATCAGCCCGCCCTGGACCACGCGCCCGCCGAAATGCTGGCCGATCGCCTGATGGCCGAGACAGACGCCGAGCAGGGGGCGCCGTGTCTCGGCGCAGGCGGCCACCAAATCGAGCGTCACCCCCGCCTCGTCGGGCGTCTTGGGCCCGGGCGAGATCAGGAAGCCGGTCGCGTTCGAGGCGAGCGCGTCGGCGGCGGTCAGCGCGTCGTTGCGGACCACGCGCACCTCCGCCCCCAGCTCGCCCAGATAGTGGACGAGGTTCCAGGTGAAGCTGTCGTAATTGTCGACGACCAGGATCATCCCGCCGCACATAGCGGGGTCCGGCGCGCGGGCAACCACACGCGATTGCAACACGACGGCAATCTGCGGATCGGATATAAGCGGCCACGCGGGCGTTCAGCCCTCGCCCAGGAGGTCGCACCCATGTTCCGTCCGCTCGCGTTCGCGCTCGTCGTCCTCGCCGCCCCGGTCGCGGCGCAGCAGACCGATCCGCAGGCGGAAACGGGGCAGCCGCCCCAGCGCGTCCGCAGCGTGACGCTCGGCGAGGGGCAGGCCTGCCCGAAGTCGACCGCCGACGAGGTGGTCGTCTGCAACCGCATCAACCCCGACGAGCAATATCGCATCCCCAAGGAGATGCGCGACACCGCCGAGGTGCCGGCGCAGCGCCAAAGCTGGGTCAACAAGGCCGCGGCGATGGATCAGGTCAGCCGGGTCGCGGGCGGGTTGCCCGACACCTGCTCGCCGGTCGGCACCGGCGGCCAGAGCGGCTGCGCGCTCCAGTGGAACCGCGCCTATGCCGCCGAGAAGCGCGCCGCCGAACGCAACGACGCGCTGGTTCCCGGCGGCGGCGACTGACGCGAGGGACGAGGAGCGGGGAGGGAGGAGAACGGGAGGAGCGGGCACGATCTTCGCCTCCCTCCTTCCCCTCACCGCGTCCGTCCGCACGCCCCCAGGCTTTCCAGCACGAACACATAATCCGCCCGCGCCTGTTCGGCGTCCGCCGGTTCGAGCGTCTGCGTCGTCCGCTCCGGCAGCGCACGGGGCAGGAAGCAGGCGAGGCGATACCACAGCAGGGTATCCCGGCGCGGCGCGGCGGCGGAGTCGTCGACGATCTCCGACAGGGCGACCGCGAATAGGGGCTGCTCGCCCGGCCGGCGCAGCACCGAGAGCGAGACCGGACGGCCGTCGGCGGTCGCCAGGAAGATCTGCGTCTCGCCCTCGCCCGGCAGCGAGCCGGGCACGTGGAAGGCGCTCGCCACCCCGCGGATCACCGGCGGCGCATCGCGGGAGACGACCTCGCCCGCGATCCGCCGGACCTGCGCGTCGAGTGCGGGCGTCCAGGCGCGCTGCGCGCCAGGCCCGATCAGCTGGACCTGCCCCGCGTCCCCGGCGACCGGCCGGGCGAATGCGAACACGCGCAGCTTCTTGAGCTTGGGCGCCCGCCCGGCGGGGTCGAGCGGGGCGTCGTAGATGTAGCCTACGGTCGGCGCCATCGCGCCGGGCGAGCGCAGCACCGCGGCGATGTCCGCCGTCACGTAGAAGCGCTGAGTCCCCGGCGCGGCCGAGGCGGCCTCCGCGCCCTTGATCTTGCTCGCCGAGCGAATCGTCGCGTCCAGGATCATCGGGCTTGCCAGCACCAGGTCAGCGGCATCGGCATAAGAGATGGCCGGGGCGGCGGCGGTCTGCGCGGCGGCGTCGACCGTCGCGGGCGGGGAGCTGACAACGGTGGCCAGAAGGATGACGGAGAACGGCGTTCGCATGGCGACTTTTGTACCGGATTGGGGCTCGGGACATACCCCAAAAACCGCAGGCACGGCGATTGATCGTTTGTTGCGCCCGACAAAGCGTTTGCGTCGTTGAGGAGGGGAAGTTAGGACTCGCCCTCGGTTCGAGGATACATTAGCCCATGAGGCGGAATTGGGGCGAGGGTCCGCGCGAGCGGGCCGGCGCCCCGGCGTCGCCACAAGGGAAAAGGGAGCGTCTTGTTGAATGGCTTATGCTGATCGTGACGTAACCGGCAGCAGGATCGTGGCGATCGTGGTCGTCTCGGTGATCCTCGCCGCTGTCGGCTACGCTTTCGTGACCGGCCTCGCGTACCAGTACGTGAAAAAGGTTTCGGAAAAGTTGAACACGTTCGACGTGAACGAACCGCCGCCGCCGCCGCCGGACGAGCCGCCGCCGCCGCCGCCCGACGTGCCGCTGACGCCGCCGCCGGTCGTGACGCCGCCGCCGATCGTGCAGACGAACACGCCGCCGCCGGTGATCATCAACACGACGCCGGTGCCGCCGCCGCCGCAGATCATCTCGCCGCCGCCGCCTCCGGCACCGCCGCCGCCACCGCCCGCCCCGCCGCGGGTGTCGCAGGCGGCCGGGCTGAAGGGCGACGTCACGCGCTACTTCTCGGCGGACGATTATCCGCCGGCGGCGCAGCGCGCCGGGGCGCAGGGCCGCACCGTCGTCGCGATCTCGGTCGGGCCCGACGGTCGGGTGGCGAGCTGTTCCGTGTCGTCGTCGAGCGGCAACTCGGATCTCGACAACGCGACCTGCCGGATCGCCCGCAGCCGGGTCCGCTACACGCCGGCCAAGGACCAGAACGGTCAGCCGATCGCGTCGAACACCACCCTGCCCGTCCGCTGGGTCCTTCCGCAGGAATGACCCGGCGGGCTCCACCCGCACTTCTCAACGTCTGACCGATTCAGCCAAGGAAAGAACCGATCATGCTTCTCACCATTCTCGCCGCGGGCGCCGCGCCGGCCGGCAAGGGCAGCAACCCCTACGGCCTCGTGCCCGCGCTCCGCGAGGGCGGGCTGATCTCGCAGACCGTCTTCGCCATCCTGGTGCTGATGCTCTTCGTCTCGCTCTACATCCTGTTCACCAAGTTGTTCGAGCAGCAGAAGGTGATCAGCCAGGGCAAGCGCGTCCGCCAGGCGTTCTGGCAGTCGAACTCGCTGCGCGAGGGCTCGGCCAAGCTCGAGAAGAACTCGGCCTACAAGCAGATCGTCGACGACGGTCTCGCCGCGCAGGAGCAGCACACCAAGCTGACCGATCCGGTCGAGGCGCACGACTGGCTGCACGGCTCGCTCGCGCGCTCGGAAGCCGCGATCAACTCGCAGCTCAACGGCGGCCTCGCCTTCCTCGCGACGGTCGGTTCGGTCTCGCCGTTCATCGGGCTGTTCGGCACCGTCATCGGCATCTACCGCGCGCTGATCAAGATCGGCGCGGCGGGCCAGGCGTCGATCGACGCGGTCGCCGGCCCGGTCGGCGAGGCGCTGATCATGACCGCGCTCGGCCTGGTCGTGGCGGTGCCCGCGGTGCTCGCCTACAACTGGCTCCAGCGTCGCAACAAGGCGATCGCCGAGAACCTGTCGTCCTTCTCGAACGACGTCCTCGGCTACCTCGCCTCGTCGGGCAACGTCCGTCCGGCGCTCGCCGGCGCGCCGAAGCCGGCGACCGGCGTCACCGCCAAGCCGGGCGCTCCGACCGCCACGGCGGGCACGACCGGCGGCGTCCAGACCCGCGCCTGAGCAGGTCTCGCGGGGCCGCCACGGTGGCGGCCCCGCAGCTTCCCCGTCCGCCGCGCCGGCGACGGGGGCGAAGATAGGATTGTTCCCCCATGGCGATGAGTGTTGGCGATTCCGCCGATGATACCCCGATGTCGGACATCAACACGACGCCGCTGGTCGACGTCATGCTGGTGCTCCTCATCATCTTCCTGATCGCGGTCCCGGTCGTGATCCAGACGGTGAAGGTGAAGCTGCCCGACGTGCGGTTCGATCCGACGACGACCAAGCCCGAGAACGTCTCGCTCTCGATCACCAGCGTCGGCGGTCAGTGCAAGGTCTATTGGAACACCACGCCGGTCACCCACGACGAGCTGCTCGACCGGGCGGTGACCAAGCTCAAGGCCGAGGTGAAGCGGCTAGGCGCGAACATCACCGCGGACGACCTGCCCGAGGCGCATATCCGCGGCGACGTGAACACCCCGTACCGCTGCGTCGGCGGCGCGATCTTCACGATGCAGCAGGCCGGGTTCCAGAAGGTCGGCTTCATTTCCGAGCCGGCGCCTGGCGAAGGCATCAACCGGCTGTGACGAACGGCACGCAGGAGTAAGATTGCATGGCTATGAGTGGCGGCCGCGACGACGGCCAGCCGATGATGGACATGAACATGACGCCGTTGATCGACGTCCTGCTCGTGCTCCTCATCATGTTCATCATCACGATCCCGATCCAGACCCATGCGGTGAAGGTCGATCTGCCGGTCAACAACAATTCGAGCCCGCCGCCGATCGATCCGCAGAAGAACGTGATCGCGATCGATCCGGCCGGGGTCGTGTCGTGGAACGGCGTCGGCGTCGACGAGGTGACGCTGCGCCAGTATCTGACGCAGTCGGCTGCGATCGTGCCCGAGCCCGAGCTCCACTTCCAGCCGTCGCCGGATGCGCGCTACGAGGTGGTCGACCGGACGCTGGCGGTGATCAAGCGGTCGCCGATCACCAAGCTCGGCTTCATCGGCAACGAGCAGTACCGCAACGATTTCTGATCGGTTCGTCGTTCGCGCGAGCATGAGGGCGGCGCCGTAAGGCGCCGCCCTTTCGCGTGTCGGGCGTTCGCCGACAGGGACGACCGCCGCCAACCGTCCGTGAGAAGGGCCTCGCGCCGCGGCCGCGAAGACACCGGCGGGCGATGAAGACGACAGATCCGCTCGCGATCGGCGGGCGGGGAGGTCGCCCGAGGGATCGCTCAAGGCGAAGCGGCGCGGCGATCTGCCCTGACGCAACACGAGCGGGACCACACGCTCCACGCGCCGCAAGCCGCCAACCGCGTCGCGTTCCGCCTTCTTCGCGGCGCTCGCGTGAACCGCTTCTTCTTCTTGGACCCTCTCGCCCAGTACGCGCGCGCCTGTCCTAAAAGCGCCGACCTCGCGTCAGCGGCGCAGACTCTCCAGCCGGATCCGCTCCTCGTCGGGGATCAATCCCTCGAGCACCGCCCAGAACCCGCCGACCGCGCCTTGCCCCGCCTTCGAATAGGCCAGCGACATCCGCTCGCGCAGCGCCTCGAACAGCTCGCTCTCGAGCGACTTGCCTGCGTCCGTGAGCCGCAGCAGCCGCTGGCGCCGATCGCGCGCGCCCGGCCGGGTCTCCACCAGTCCGCGTTCGCTCAGCTCGCCCAGCACCCGTCCCAGCGACTGTTTGGTGATCGCCAGCAGCGCCAGCAGGTCGCTCACCGTCATGTCGGGCTTGCGCGCGATGAAGTAGAGCGCGCGGTGGTGCGCGCGGCCGAGCCCCATCTCCGCCAGCCCCCGATCGATCGCGCGCGTCACGTGCGCGTTGCCGAAATAGAGGAGTTCCAGCCCCCGGCGGATCTCGGGCTCGCGCAGGAACAGGGGCGAGGCAGGCTGGGGTGAGGCAGTCATGTTGACCGGCATAGCCATCGCCCGTACGCATCCGCAAGCCGCGCCGCGCCTCCGACCGCGGCGCAATGGAGCCTTTTCAACGTGATCTTCGCTCGCCAGCCCCACCCGTCCCCCATCCCGGACGCGGAGCGCAGCGCGATGCTCGTCGACCCCGGCTTCGGCCGGGTGTTCACCGATCACATGGCGGTGATCCGCTGGTCCGAGGAGCAGGGCTGGCACGGCGCCGGGATCGCGCCGCGCGCCCCCATCGCCTTCGATCCAGCGACCGCGGTGCTCCACTATGCGCAGGAGATCTTCGAAGGACTCAAGGCGTATCGGCTGGACGATGGCGGGATCGCGCTGTTCCGCCCGGAGGCAAACGCCCGTCGGCTGCAATCCTCGGCGCGGCGGCTGGCGATGCCCGAGTTGCCCGAGGCGCTGTTCCTCGGCTCGATCGAGGCTCTGGTCCGCGCCGACGCGGAGTGGATCCCGCCGATCGACGGCGGCTCGCTCTACCTGCGCCCGTTCATGATCGCGAGCGAGGTGTTCCTTGGGGTCAAGCCCGCCGCCGACTATCTCTACATGGTCCTCGCCTCCTCCGCCGGATCCTATTGGAAGGGCGGGGCGCGGGCGATCTCGCTCTGGGTCAGCCACGATTACACCCGCGCCGCGCCCGGCGGCACCGGCGCGGCGAAATGCGGCGGCAATTACGCGACCAGCCTGGTCGCGCAGCAGGAGGCGATCCGGCGCGGCTGCGACCAGGTGGTGTTCCTCGACGCGGTCGAGCGTCGCTGGATCGAGGAGCTGGGGGGCATGAACATCTTCTTCGTGTTCGCCGACGGCAGCCTTCGCACGCCGCCGCTGACCGGCACGATCCTGCCCGGGATCACCCGCGATTCGATCCTGACGCTGGCGCGCGACGCCGGGCT
Source organism: Sphingomonas sp. SP6 (assembly GCF_058313435.1). NCBI lineage: Bacteria > Pseudomonadati > Pseudomonadota > Alphaproteobacteria > Sphingomonadales > Sphingomonadaceae > Sphingomonas > Sphingomonas sp. SP6. The sequence continues at coordinate 279,767 of NZ_JBZFLG010000002.1, read as the reverse complement.
GACGGTGCGCGAGGAGCCCTATGCGCTCGAAGACTGGCGCACGGACGCCGCAAGCGGGCGTCTGGTCGAGAGCTTCGCCTGCGGCACCGCGGCGGTGGTGACCCCGATCGGCCGGGTCGCCGGCCCCGATTACGGCTTCACGATCGGCGGCGGCGCCACAGGGCAGACGACCCAGCGGATGCTTGATGCGCTGACCGCGATCCAGCGCGGCCGCGCCCCCGATCCGCACGGCTGGCTCCGGCGTCTCGACTAAGCGGGATCACGCGCTATAAGCGCCGCCTCCCAGACGGATTGGGGCGTCGCCAAGTGGTAAGGCAGCGGCTTTTGGTGCCGCCATTCGCAGGTTCGAATCCTGCCGCCCCAGCCGGGCCTGTGCGCCCGGCGCCGGGAGCGACGGGCGCGCCCATGCGCTGTGCGCGGACCCGAACCCGAACCCGAACCCTGGAGCGAAAGGCGCCCACGTCCATGATCGCGCCACGATCCGCCGCCCGATCCGTGCTCGCGTGAGCACGCCCAGGCATCCCAGCCGGCTGTGGATCGTCCGCCACGGCGAGAGCGCAGGCAACGTCGCGCGCGACGAAGCGCACGCCAGCGGCGCGGCGCGGATCGCGCTGTCGGCCCGCGACGTGGACATCCCGCTCTCCCCGCGCGGCCGGGACCAGGCGACCGAGCTGGGGGCATGGTTTGCCACGCTCGACCCCGCCCGGCGCCCCGAGGTGCTGCTCGCCTCGCCCTATGCGCGCGCGCTCGAGACGGCGCGCCTGTTCCGCGCCGCGGGCGGGGCGGCCGGGGACGAGCCGATCTGCATCGACGAGCGGCTGCGCGAGAAGGAGTTCGGCATCCTGGACGGGCTGACGACCAGCGGCGTCGCCGCCGTCCACCCCGAGCAGGCGGAGTTCCGTCGCATCCTCGGCAAGTTCTATCATCGTCCGCCCGGGGGCGAGAGCTGGTGCGACGTCATCTTCCGCCTGCGCGCGATCATGGACACGATCGCCCTTCACCACGCCGAGCGGCGGGTGATGATCGTGGCGCACCAGGTGGTCGTCCTGTGCCTCCGCTACGTGATCGAGCGGCTGACCGAGGAGGAGATCCTCGCCATCGACCGCGACGGGGACGTCGCCAACGGATCGGTGACCGAATACGCCTTCGACCCCGCCCTCGGCCACGCCGGGGGATTGTCGCTGATCCGCTACAACGCCGTCTGTCGGCCGCGGGACGGGGTGGCGGCGGTCACGGCGGAGCCCGAGCGCACGACGGGGGTGAGGGGATGAGCCGCGACGCGACACCGATCGACAGTGGCTGGATCGCCGCCAATCCACTTCCGGTCCACGCCAGGGGTACCACCAAGAACAGCCGCGGTCGGGTGCTCGTGGTCGGCGGTTCGCGGTCGGTGCCCGGCGCGCTGCGGCTGACGGGGGAGGCGGCGCTGAGGGTGGGCGCGGGCAAGGTCCAGCTGGCGACGGTCGCGTCGGCGGCGCTCGCACTCGGCATCGCGGTCCCCGAAGCGGGCGTCGTCGCGCTCGCGGAGGATGACGAGGGCGAGATCGGCGCGGGCCCGCAGACCGGCCTCGCCAAGCCGCTCGCCGGCTGCGATGCGGCGGTCGTCGGCCCCGGCATCACGGCGGCGGGCGCCGCGGGATCGGTCCTGCGCGCGATGCTCGAGCAGTGCGGCCGCGAGGCGATGCTGGTGATCGACGCGGTCGCGATCGCGTGCGCGCGCGACTGCCGGCACGACCTGGCGGCGCTCCGCGGCAGGCTGGTCCTCACCCCGCATCACGGCGAGATGGCGGCGCTGACCGGCAAGGACGAAGGCGAGATCGCCAAGGACGCGGCCGCCACCGCGCTGCAGGTCGCAGCGGAGCTCGGCGCCGTCGTGGTGCTGAAGGCGAGCGATACGGTCATCGCCGATCCGCAGGGCGCGCTGCTGCATTATGGCGGCGGCGGGACCGGGCTGGCGACCGGCGGGTCGGGAGACGTGCTCGCGGGGGCGATCGCCGGACTGCTGTCGCGCGGCGCATCGCCGTTGGTCGCGGCGGGCTGGGGCGTCTGGCTCCACGGCCAGGGCGGGCGCCGGGTGGCGACCACCGGGGGACCGATCGGCTTCCTCGCACGCGAGGTTCCCGTCGAATTCCCCCGGCTCCTCCCGCAATGATCGGCTGACCCGGCGGCGGCTCGCGCAGCCTGATGCAAAGCAATCGACATCCGCGCACCCGGAGAGCAGACCCGCCGGATGCAGGCGCGTCCCCGCAAGGCAAGATGGATGTCCGCCCGGCCGCGCGTTCGCCCGATCGTCCTCGTCGCGCTCGGCGTGGCGGCGTGCAGCAACGAAGCGCGCGACCTGGGGCCGACCTCGCCGCTGACGCGCCCCGCAGGCGACGCGGATGCGCGCATCGCGCTCTATCAGGACAACCTCTACCAGCTTTCGCAGGGCGGGCGTTACTTCGCGTGGTACGGCTGTTCGGGATGCCACGGGGAGTCGTCGCCGGGCGTCCAGAACCTTGCCGACCGGGTGCGCGACGGCGGCTTCGCGGCGGTCTTCGCGCGGATCGCCGATGGTCACGGGCGACTGGCGTTCGCCGCGCGTGTGCCGGTGGAACAGCTGTGGCAGATCACCGCCTACGTTCGCGATCTGCCCAGGCACACGCCGGAGAAGCGCAGGCGGCTCACCGTCGATCAGAAGGGCGAGCCCGCAGGCGCGACGTGGGGCGGGCCGCAATGAAGCGCGCACTGGCGAGTGCGCTGCCGCTCGCCGCGTGCTCGGGCGTGCAATCGCCGCTGGCGCCGCAGGGCGATCAGGCGCGTGCGCTCCACCATCTGCTGCTGCTGATGGTCGGCGTGACGGGCGTCGTCTATCTGGTGGTGTTAGGGGGGCTCGGGTGGGCGCTCTGGCGAGGTCGCCGGGTGCCGGCGAAGGCCGCGCGGGACGACCGGGCGCTCGACCGTGGCCTTCCGGCCGCGGCGGCGATCATCGTCATCGGCCTGACCGTGCTGATCGTCGGCAGCTTCGTGGCCGACCGGGCGCTGTTCGCGACGCGGGGCGCTCCGGCCCTGGAGGTGCGGGTGATCGGGCATCAATGGTGGTGGCGGGTCCAATATCGGGATCCGACGAGCCGAACCTGGATCGAGACCGCCAACGAGCTCCACCTCCCGCGGGGCCGCACCACCCGCGTGACGCTCGCCTCGGCGGACGTGATCCACAGCTTCTGGGTGCCGAACGTCGCCGGCAAGCTCGACATGATCCCCGGCCGGCGCAACGTGCTCGATCTGACGCCCCGGCGCGACGGCTGGTTCCGCGGGCAATGCGCGGAGTTCTGCGGCGCGCAGCACGCGCATATGGCGTTCGACGTGAAGGTCGAGAGCCCGTCGGCGTTCTCCGCCTGGCTGGCGGCGGAGGCGCGGCCTGCGTCCACGGCGGCCGGTCGCGGCGCGCAGGTGTTCGCCGGCGCCTGCGCCGCCTGTCACCGGATCCGCGGCACGGTCGCGAACGGGCGCGCCGGCCCGGACCTGACGCACCTCGCTTCGCGCCGCTCGATCGCCGCGGGGACGCTGGCGATGACGCGCGGCGGGCTGCAGGCGTGGATCGTGCAGCCGCAAGCGCTCAAACCGGGGACGCAGATGCCGGCCGTCGCCCTCGCGCCAGCCGACGCCGACGCGGTCTCGCGCTACGTGGCGGGGCTGCGATGACGCCCGATCAGCCCCGGATGGACCGGCTCTCGCTCACCTGGCGCGATGCGCCGGGGCTCTGGGGGTTTCTCACCACGGTCGATCACAAACGGATCGCGGCGCGCTACATCGTCACCGCGCTGCTGCTAATGTTCCTCGCCGGGATGCTCGCGCTCGACATGCGCTGGCAGCTGTCGGTGCCCGAGAACACGCGCATGGGGCCGCAGCTCTTCGACGAGAGCTTCTCGCTCCACGGCTCGACCATGCTGTTCCTCGTGTCGGTGCCGGTGATGGAGGCGATGGCGCTGTGGCTGGTCCCGCTGATGCTGGGGCAGCGCAACATGGCGTTTCCCCGATTGGGGGCGTTCAGCTTCTGGCTGTATCTGGGCGGCGTGCTGACGCTGTGGATCGCGCATGCGATGGACGTCACGCCCGATCTCGGCTGGTTCGAATATCCGCCGCTCAGCGGGCCGACCTATTCGCCCGGCCACCGCGCCGACATCTGGGCGCAGATGATCACCTTTACCGAAGTCGCGGCGCTCGCCGCCTCGGTCAACGTCGCCGCCACCATCCTGAAGATGCGTCCGCCGGGGATGACGCTGGCGCGGATGCCGGTGTTCCTGTGGGCGATGCTGGTCGCGTCGATCATGACCATCCTGTCGATGCCCGCGATCATGCTGGTCACCTCGATGCTGATCGCCGACCGGCTGGTCTCGACCCACTTCTTCTCGCCTGCGACCGGGGGCGACGTCCTGCTGTTCCAGCACCTGTTCTGGTTCTTCGGCCATCCGGAGGTGTACATCATCTTCATCCCGGCGACCGGCTTCGTTTCGTCGATCGTCGAGACGTTCTCGCGGCGGCCGCTGTTCGGGCACAACGTCCTGGTGCTGTCGATCATGTCGATCGGCGCGCTCGCTTTCGGGCTTTGGGTCCACCACATGTTCGCAGTCGGCCTGCCGCGACTGGGGAATGACTTCTACACCGCCGCGAGCATGGCGATCGCGGTGCCCGCGGGACTGCAGATCTTCTGCTGGATCGCGACGATCTGGAACGGCCGCCCGTGGCTGGCGACGCCGATGCTGTGGGTGATCGGCTTCGTCGTCACGTTCGTGCTCGGCGGACTCTCCGGGATCATGACCGCGTCGGCCGCGCTCGACCTGCAGCTGACCGACACCTATTTCGTCGTCGCCCATTTCCACTACGTGCTGGTGGGAGGCGCGATGTTCCCGCTCTTCGGCGCGTTCTGCTACTGGTATCCCAAGGCGACCGGACGGATGATGTCGGAGGCGTGGGGCCGCATCGCCTTCGCGCTGATCGTCGGCGGCTTCAACCTCGGCTTCTTCCCGATGCACTTCCTGGGGCTGATGGGGATGCCGCGGCGCGTCTACACCTATCCCGAAGGCATGGGTTGGGACACGCTCAACCAGGTCGCGACCGCGGGCAGCGCGCTCTCGGTGGTGGGCGGGCTCGTCTTCGTCGGCAATGCGTTGTTGAGTTATTGGCGGGGCGCGCCGTCGGGGGACGATCCGTGGAACGGCTCCACGCTCGAGTGGGGCAGCGCCTCGCCGCCGCCGGCGTGGAACGTGGCCTATACGCCGACGGTCGAGTCGCTCACGCCGATGTGGGACGATCGCTTGGCCTTGCGCGTCTACGACGGCATCGCGATCGACCGACGCGAGGTGCTCGTGACCTCCGTCGCCGACGCGACCCCGCTCTACCGCCAGAAGAGCGCGGCGCCGTCGATCTGGCCGCTGGTGTCGGCGCTGGCGGTCACGGCGATGTTCCTCGGCAGCATCTTCACGCCGTGGGCGATCGTCGCCGGCGCGCTGCCGATCGCGGCGGCGCTGATCGGCTGGTTCTGGCCCAAGCCCGGGGAGGCGAAATGACGTCCCCGCGCGAGATCGAGATCATCGGCGATCTGTCGGACCTTCCCACCACCGAGGAGGGCTCGCGCCACCTCGTCTGGTGGGGGAACATCGGCTTCATGGTGATCGAGGGCACCGGCTTCGCACTCGCCGCCGCGGCCTATCTTTATCTCATGACCCAGCTGCCGCACTGGCCGCCGCCGGGCGACCGCGCGCCCGACCTCACCTGGGGCGTGATCTTCACCGCCGGCTTGCTCGCGAGCGAGATCCCGAATCTGTGGGTGCTCCGCTGCGCGCGTCGCAAGGACGCGCGCGGCGTACGCCGCGGCGTGATGGCAATGGCGGCGATCGGGCTCGCCCTGTTCGTGCCGCGCGGGTTCGAGTTCGCGCACCTGAACGTCGACTGGCACACCGACGCTTATGGCTCGGTGGTCTGGCTGCTGCTGGTGCTTCACACCACGCATATCGTCACCGATTGGGGCGATACCGCGGTGCTCGCGGCGCTGATCGTCACGCGGGAGGTCGAGCCCGATCGCTTCGCCGATATCGAGGACAATGCGAACTATTGGAGCTTCGTGGTCCTGACCTGGCTGCCGATCTACGCGCTCCTCTATTGGTCGCCGAGGGCGGTGTGAGCGCGCGCGCGCAGGCCTGGACCGCGCTGGTCTTGCCGCCGGCGGCCTGGTTCGTGTTCGAGCAGGGCCTGTCCGCGCTGCTTCACGCCGATTGTTCGCGCACGGGCGTCGGCATCGTCTGGGGCGCGGCGAGCCTGGGTGCCTGTGCGCTCGGCGCGCGGCTTGCGTGGCGGCGCGCGCATCCGCAGGGCGTGCAGGCCGATCCCTGGCTCGCGCATCTGGCGATCGCCGTCGCGGCGATCTTCGCGCTCGCGATCGCCTTCCAGACGCTCGCGATCCTGCTGGTGCCGGCATGCCTGCGCTGAGGCGGCTCTTCCTGGCGCTCGCCGCGCTGTGGACCGCGCCCGCCTGGGCGCACGAGACCGGCCGCCCGCACGACGAGCCGCCGGGCTGGACGCTCGATCCCGCGATCGTGGTGCCGCTGCTCGTCGCAGTCGGCGTTTTCGCGGTCGGCTGGCGGCGGCTCCGCGCTCGCTCCGGGCGGGGCGCGGCGGCGCTCGTCGGGCGCGCGCGGCTGTTCGCGTCCGGCTGGGCGACGCTCGCGCTCGCACTGGTCTCGCCGCTGCACGCGGCGGGAGAGCGGTCGTTCGCCGCGCACATGCTGGAGCACGAGCTGATCATGCTCGTCGCCGCCCCCCTGCTGGTGCTGTCGGAACCGCTGGCGATCATGCTCTGGGCGTTCCCGCCCGTCGCCCGACACCGAATGGGCGGCTGGGCAGGAGCGCGACCCGTCGCGGCGCTCTGGGCGACGCTCTCCCGGCCGGTGGCGGCCACGCTACTGCAAGCCGCGGCGCTGTGGCTGTGGCACGCGCCCTTCCTGTTCGATCGCGCACTGGCGAGCGACGGTTGGCACGTCGCGCAGCACCTGTCGTTTCTGGTCAGCGCGCTCCTGTTCTGGAGTGCCATGTTGTCGCGCCGCACTCCCGCAGGAGTCGCCGCTCTGTGTCTGGTCGCGACCTCGATCGTATCCGGCGCGCTCGGTGCGCTAATGGCGTTTGCGACGAGCCCTTGGTACGCCGGCTACGCCCGGCTCGGCACCGCCCCCTTCGGCCTGACTCCGGCGGAGGACCAGCAACTGGCGGGGCTGCTGATGTGGGTTCCGGGCGGCCTGGTCCACGCCGGCGCGGCGCTCGTGCTGATGCGCCGGGTGTTGAGGCCCGCGCGTGCTTAGGCGCCCGCTCCCCGCCAGCCTGATCTGGCTCGTGTCGCTGATCCTGCTCGTGGTCGGCGTCGCGGCGCTCGCCGGCGTGATCCTCTACGCACAGACGCAGGCAGCCGCACGGACGCGCGCAGAGGGGGCGGCGCACGGCTCCACCGAGGCGGGTCGCGCCGCGCTCGTTCGCTACGGCTGCGGCGGGTGCCACGTCATCCCCGGCGTCGCGGGGGCGGGCGGCATGGTCGGCCCGAGCCTCGCAAAGATCGCCGTCCGGGCCGAACTCGCGGGCAGGCTTGCCAACCAACCCGAGGCGATGGTGCGCTGGCTGATGCATCCGCAGCAGGTGGCCCCCGGGACCGGCATGCCGGAGATGGGCGTCACCCAGCGCGACGCCCGCGACATGGCGGCTTACCTCTACACCGAAGACTGACTTCCAACCGCTGCGGGTCGCGAGAGCGCGGACCTTCCGCGCCGCCCGCGCCACCCGTCCTCACGCAGCGCTCGGGGGCCATTCGCCGCGGGCGGCGCGATCGGCGAGGTCGCGCGGAGCGGGGGTGGGCTGTGGCCAGCCCAGCGCGCGGGCGTGGGTCCACAGCCGCGCTTGCGCCGCCGCATCGACGGGCGACTCGGTCACCATCGGCGTCGTCGCCGCGGTCGCCAGATTGGCGCCGGCCGCATCGAGCGCCCAGGGGTCCGCGCCGCGGGCGATCAACAGCTCGGCGATCGCGAATCGCTCCATGTCCAGCGCGAGGTGGAGGGGGCGGCGGCCGAGCGGCCCCGTCACGTTCGGGTCGGCTCCATAATCGAGGAGCAGCCGGACTCCGGCCGGCGATCCCAGCGCGATCGCCGCACGGAACGGCTCCAGCACCGCCCCGGCCGGCGTCGGCGCGGCGTTCGCCTCGAGCAGCGTCAACGCGAGGTCGGGCTCTCGGGCATAAAGGGCGAGGATCAGCGCCGCGCCGTCGCCGGCCGGATCGGGCGAGGCCCCGCGCGACAGCAGGATCCGCAGCAGCTCGGGGCGTCCGGTCGCGACGGCGATCTCGGCGAGCGACAGCCCGGCCGCGGTCTGGCGCGCGAGCGTCGGATCGCGGGCGAGCAGATCGTCGACGCGCTCGGCGTCCGCCGCCAGCAGCGCATCGATCAGCGATCGGCCACTCGCCCCCAGCGCCGGATCGCGGCGCAGCGCCTCGGCTTCGGGCAGGTCCGCCCCGTCGACGAAGGCCTCGGTCGCGATCCCGTCCATGGGCCCGGCCTTCACCGCGGCGCGCGGGCTGTCAAGCTCAGCGGCCGCCGGTGCTCGCCAGCACCCAGTCCATCATGTGGCGGTTGATCGGTGCCATCGGTCCGTACTGCTGGAGCCAGCTCGATCCCGCGGGCGCGACGCCGGGCAGGCGGTGCGTCGTGCCGAAGGCGTCGGGAAGCGGCAGCGCCTCCTGCACCGTGGTCAGGAACTCGCCGGGGACGCTGAAATTGTCGGCGGTACCGGGCAGCCGCCCCGCCTCCTTCGCGACGTGCCGGCCCTGCATCCGCGAGATCGGATTCAGGCCGGCGGCGTTGAAGGTGATCGCCTCGCGACCGGACGCATTGGCGGCGTGCGCGGCGAGGCCGCCGCCCAGCGAGTGGCCGACGAAGTCGACCTCGATCGACGGATCGACCCGCGAGATCGAGCGTCCGATCTCCAGCGCGCGAGCATAATGGTTCGAGGGCAGGCCGACGCCCTGGAGCCCGTTGGAGACCCAGTCGCCGGCGCGGCCGCCCGAGCCGCGGAACGCGATCGTGTATGCCTCATGGCCAGGCGTGCCGCTCGCATAGACCTCGGCGTGAAACGCGCCCCGATCGAGCATCGCGGGCTCGAGGTTGAGCTTCGCCAGCTCGCCGGCGTCGGTCACCGCCCGCGTCCCTGCCGGCAGCGTCCCGCGGCCATAGACGTGCTCGGCCAGTTGCGCCTTGGCGTGGAGTTCGGCCGGCGGCAACTCGGCCCGCGCCAGCGGCTGCGCGCCGGTGAGTGCCGGGCCTGCGTCGTTGGCGGCGGTGAGCGTCGGGGCGCGCAGCTCGCCGCCGTTGCGGGCGAGCGGGGCGAGATCGTTCGCCGCCTGGCGGGTGACGCCGGGCGCGGCTTCGCGCACCACCTGTGAGACGACGGCGTTGCCGCTCTCTCGCGCCAGCGCTTCCGCGCCGCCGCGGGCCGCGCCCTCGGCCACGCCGCGCGCGCCCGCGGTCAGGGCCGCGCGCGCCGGACCGCCGCCGACCGGGACCAGATAGGTCGCGACGGTGCCGACATCCATCCCGATCTCCTCGGTCCGGCCCTCCGCGAGCGCTGCGCCGTAGCGATCCGCCGTGTCGCCGACGAAGCCGCTGGCCGCATCCCATGCGTCCTGGAGGTCGCGGCCGACGCGGCTCGGGTCCTGGATCGCCGAGGAGACGTAGCTGCGGGTCGCATCGGCGGCGGTGCCGACCGCGCCAACGACCTTGTCGCCGAGTTCGGCGCGCGCGGCGGGGGAGACCTGCGCCTCGACCAGCGTCGTCCCCAGCTGCCCGACGGTCCCGACCAGTCCGACGCCCTCGCGCAGCACGCCGCCGGCGACGCCGACGGTGAAGCGGGTGTTCGATTCGACGCCGGTGATCGCGCCGCGCAGCCCCTGCGAGACGATGTCGTTGCCGGTGATGTGGCTGCGCGCATAGTCGGCCGCGCCGCCGAGGGCCTGCCCGGTCGCGTTGACCGCGGTCGTGATCCCGCTGCGGCCGGCTTCCGTCGCCTGGCCGATGCCGTCGCGGACGGTGGCGGCGACCGCGCGGACGTCGCCGTGGCCGATCGCGTCACCGAGCCGGCCGAAGAAGCCTTTGGGCTCCGGCGCCGGAGGGTTCCAGCCGGACCGATACGGAGCCGCCTGCGGCGCCACCGGGGATCGCGGCGGAGCAGGAGGGGGCGGCGGAGGTGACGCCTGGCGGACCGGATCGAGCATGACTCGCCTTTCGGCTGTGGAACGGCACCCGACATGGCGGCTTCGGCCCGACGCCGCCATAATCGGAACGATTAGCGGTGCGCTTGCAACCGTCGCTGCTCGGCGGGCATGAGGGCGCATGGGGTTCGCGCTGGCCGGGACTGGGGTGTACGAGCCGGCGGCGCGCGATGGCCGCCCCCGTGCGAGCGCGGTGGAGACCACCTCGACGATGGCCGCGGCCGCTGCGCGCGAGGCGCTCGCGGGCGCCGGCTGGGCGACACGCGACGTCGACGCGCTGATCGGTGCAGCGAGCGTGATGGAGCAACCGATCCCCGGGACGGCGGCGCTGATCGGGCGGCGGCTAGGTCTGGCGGGCGGCGCGACGTTCGACGTCAACGCGACCTGCCTGTCGGCGCTGGTCGCGCTCGACCTCGCCGTCATGGGGGTGACGGCGCGGCGCTGGCGACGGGTGCTGATCGCGGGCGCGGACCTGCCGAGCCGTGCCATCGATCCGGCCGATGCCGACCTCGCCAGCATCTTCGGCGACGGCGGGGCGGCGATGGCGGTCGAAGAGGGGGAGCATGAGGTGCTCGCGAGCCGGTTCGAGACCTGGCCCGACCACGTCGATCTGTGCGCGCTGGAGGCGGGGGGCACCCGGCTCGATCCGCGCGGCGATCGCGACGCTTTCCTCGCGGCGAGCCGGTTCCGGATGGCGGGGCCGGCGCTCTACCGAGCAACGGCGCGCGTCTTTCCTCCCTTCCTCGATCGGCTGCTCGCCGCCGCCGGCGTCCGTGCCGACGAGCTCGACCTGATCGTTCCGCACCAGGCGAGCCGCCCGGCGCTCGACCATCTCAGGCGGATGCTGGGCGGGGATCCTGCGCGAACGGTCGACATCTTCGACGCGCACGGCAACCAGGTCGCGTCCAGCCTGCCGCACGCGCTTCACGTCGCGCGGGTCTCCGGCCGGTTGCGGCCGGGCTCGACCGTGCTGCTGGTCGGAAGCGCGGCGGGGATCACGCTGGGCGGAATGGTGATCCGCTGGTGAGTCGCGTAGCGCTCGTCACCGGCGCGACCGGCGGTCTCGGGCGCACGCTCGCGCCGATGCTGGCGGCGGCTGGCTGGACGGTGCGCGCGACCGGGCGGCGACCCCGCGCGGGCGAGCCGATCCGCGCGCTCGATCTGACGCGCGAGGCCCCCTGCGACTTGCTGGAGGAAGTCGACACCGTGTTCCACCTCGCGGCACTGTCGGCCCCGTGGGGGCCGCACACCGTGTTCGAGGCCATCAACGTCGCGGCGACGCGGCGGCTGGCGGCGGCGGCGGCGCGCGCGGGTTGCCGACGCTTCGTCCATGTCTCGACGCCGTCGATCTACGCCGAGGCCCGCGATCGGATCGGTCTCAGCGAACGCGATCCGCCCGCGCGGCGCTTCGCCAACGCCTATGCCGCAACGAAATGGGCCGCCGAGCAGGCGCTTGCCGAGGCCAGGATCGCGGTGACGATCGTGCGGCCGAGAGCGATCGTCGGCCCGGACGATAGGGTGCTGCTGCCGCGTCTCGTCCGGGCGATCGGGCGGGGCCGCGTTCCGCTGCCCCGCGGTGGCGCGGCGCTGGTCGAGCTGACCGACGCGCGCGACGTCGCCTCCGCGCTGATCGCCGCTGCCGACTCGCCGCCGACCGTCGTCAACGTCTCCGGCGGCGCGCCGCGGCCGGTGCGCGCGATCGTGGAGCGGGTCGCGGCGCGGCTGGGGCGGCCGATCCGGATCGTTTCCGAGCCGCGCCGCGGGGCGCTGGCGCTGGGCGGCGCGCTGGAGGTGGCAGGGCGGATCGTCGGCCGCGAGCCGCCGCTGACGCGCTACACCGCGATGACGCTCGGCTGGTCGCAGACCTTCGATCTGGCGCACGCGCGCGCCCACCTCGGCTGGACCCCGACGGTCGCGCCCGAGGCGGCGATCGACCATGCGCTGGGGGACCGATGCGCCGGGTGATCCTCACCGGGTTCCGGGTCGGCCATTGCCGCCACCCGCAGGCGATGACGATCCGCGGCGGCCGCTGGGCGCCGATCGAGTTTCCCGCGCTCGCCTTCCTAATCCGCCATCCCGAGCAGGGCTGGGTGCTGTTCGACACGGGCTACGATCCCGCCTTCTGGCGGGCGACGCAGCCGTTCCCCGAACGCCTGTACCGCTGGGCGACCCCGCCGACGCTGCGCGCGGGGGAGGACCTCGGCGCACAACTGGCCCGCGTCGACGTCGACCACCGCGACGTCCGCCACGTCGTCCTGTCGCATTTCCATGCCGACCACATGGCGGGAACGCACCGCTTTCCGAGCGCGACGATCCATGCGGCGCGCGCCGGATATGACGCGATGTGCGAAGGCGGCCGGCTGGCGAGCGTGCGCCGCGGGATGCTGCGCGCGCTCTCGCCTTCCGACCTGCCCGCGCGCACACGCTGGTTCGAGGATGCGCCGTGCGTCGCGCTCCCGGGCGATCTCGCGCCCTTTGCGGACGGCGCCGACCTGCTCGGCGACGGCAGTCTGCTGGCGGTGCCGCTGCCGGGGCATTGCCCCGGCCATTGGGGGTTGGTGGTCCGCGAGGAGGCCGGGCTCCACTTCCTCGTCGCCGACGCGGCCTGGTCGAGCGCCGCGATCCGCACCGACACGCCGCCGCCCTGGCTGACCGCGACGCTGCTCGGCGACGCGCGGGCGGGCCGGGCGACGCTGCACGACCTTCACCGGCTGCGGACCCGCAATCCCGACATCCGCCTCACCCCCTCGCACTGCGCCGAGTGCGCCGCGCGGCTGTGAGCGGGTTGGTGATCGTCACCGGGGCGCGGGCGCCGGTGGCTCTGGAGGTCGCGCGGTCGTTCCGCGCGCTCGGCTGGACCGCCCATCTCGCCGACTCGGTCCCGGCGACCGCCGCCCGCTGGGCTCGCCCGTCGTTTCCGGTCCATCGCCTGCCGTCGCCGCGGAGGCGCTTCGCCGAGTTCCGAGCGACGGTCGCTCGGCTGGTCGAGTGGACCGGAGCGACGCTGGTCGTGCCGACCTGCGAGGAGGTGTTCTATCTCGCCGCCGCGCAGCCCCCCGCCCCGCTGTTCGCGCCGTCGCTCGACGTGCTGCGCGAGCTCCACTCCAAGGCCCGGTTCGCCGAACTGGCCGTGCGCGCCGGACTCGCCATACCCGCGACGCGGCCGATCACCGATCGTGCGCAGCTCGTCGATCTCGAACGCGATCGAACCGTGCTCAAGCCGGAGTTCTCGCGCTTCGCCGCGGCGACGCTGGTCCGCCCGACGCGCGCCCAGCTCCGCCCCCTCCGGCCCACGCCCGAGCACGCCTGGGTGGCGCAGGAGTATGTCGCGGGCGAGGAGCTGTGCCTGTGGTCGGCCGTGCGCGAGGGGCGGGTGACCGCGCACGCGCTCTACCGGCCGGCGCTCCGGCATGGGCGGTCCGCCGCCTACGCCTTCGAGGCGGTCGACTGGCCGCCGGCGGTCGCGATCGCCGATCGCATCGCTGCGGCGACGGGAATGACCGGGCATCTCTCGTTCGACCTGATCCGCACGCCGGACGACCGCGCCGTGCCGATCGAATGCAATCCGCGCGCGGTCAGTGGCGTCCATCTCTTCGCCGGCGATGCGCTCGCCCGCGCGATCCTCGGCGAGCCGCGGTCCGCGCCGGCCGCGGGGACACGGCGGCATCTCGCGCCGGCGATGGCGCTGATGTGCGCGCCGCGGGCCGCCGTCCGCGGCGACCTCCGCGCGTTCGTTCGGACGTGGCGAGAAGGGTCCGACGCGATCGGAAGACCAGGCGACCGCCGGCCCGTCGCCGGCGCGATCGTCGACGCCGCTCGCTTCGCCGCGCTGGGCCTCACGCGGCGGCGGAGCCCGACACGCCAGACCACCGCCGACATCGAGTGGAACGGCGAGCCGATCGGATGATCGTGTTCGATCCCGCCGATCCGGCGGCGCGCTGGGCCGACATCCCGGTGGCCGAGCGGGCGTACATCGCCGCACTGGCGGAGGGGGTCGGCGCGCGCGTGGCCAACGTCGATCCGCGCTGGCTGGCGCTCGCGAGCGGCGGGCGGGTGCTGCCGGTGACGGTCGACGACGGCGCGCGACGCGACAGCTATGTCTGCTCCCCCACGGCAGCGTATGTCGCATATGCGCAGCGGGAGACCGAGATCGTCGGCATGCGCGGCGGCAGCGTGGTGCGCGGCGCGCTCGGCGGGGCGGGAGCGCTGCTGCGCGCGGCGCGGATCGACCGGGTCGTCCATGTCGACAATTGGCTGCTGTCCACCAATCTCCACGGCGATTGGGAGGGCCGCGACCTGCCGGCGATCCGGGAGCTCCTCGCCACGCGCTTCCCCGATCACCTGCTCGCAATCCGATCGGTCGACGCCTGGTCGAGCCCGGCGCTGGCGGCGGCGGTCCGTGCGGACGGGTGGGCGATGGTCCCCTCGCGCCAGGTCTGGGTCGTCGACGACCTCGCGCGCGACTGGCTCGGGCGCAACGCCTACGGCAACGACCGGCGCCTGGTCGCGCGCTCGGGGCTGACGATCAAGGCCGCGCGCCCGGAGGACGCCGATCGGATCGCCGACCTCTACCGCCAGCTCTACGTCGCCAAATACAGCTCGCTCAATCCCGTGTTCACAGGCCGCTGGATCGGCGAGACGATGGCGTCGGGGCTGATCGACTACCACGTCGCGCGCGACAGCAATGGTCGTGCCGTCGCGGTCGCCGGGCTGCTCGCGCGGGGGGACGTGGCGACGCCGCCGGTGGTCGGCTACGACACCGGGTGGCCGCAGTCCGCGGGGCTGTACCGGATCGCGTCGTGGATGTTCATGCGAAAGACCATGGAGCGGGGATTGCGGCTTCACGGCTCGGCCGGCGCCGCGCATTTCAAGCGGTTGCGGGGCGCGCGGGGCGTGATCGAACATTGGGCGATGGACGCGCGCCATCTCTCCCGTCCACGCCGCCTCGCGATCGCGGCGCTGGCAGCGGGGCTGGAGCGCTGGGCGGTACCGATGATGCGGCGGCACGGCTGGTGAGCTGGCCCGCCGCGATCGCCGCCGGCTGGCACCCCGTCGCCGAAGCCGCGCGGCTCGGACCGCGACCGCTCGCCCGGCGGTTGCTGGGCGCCTCGCTCGTCGTCTTCGCGGGCGAGCGGGGGCCGGTCGTGCTGCGGGACCGCTGCCCGCACCGCGGCATGCCGCTGTCGCGGGGGACGGTCGCGGCGGGGCGGATCGTGTGCCCGTACCATGGCTGGGCGTTCGGCGCGGGCGGGGCGTGCCGGGCGGTGCCGGGCGCGACCGCGGTGCCGGACATCGCCGCCGAGGCGCTACCCGTCCGGGTCGAGGCGGGCCTGATCTGGACGACGCTCGGTGGGGGACCTTTTCCGGCGCTGCCGCCGACGATGACCGACCCGGCGCTCGACCGCTTCTGGTGGGCGCCGGGCGCCTCGTCGGCACGGGTACTCGACGCGCTCGAGAACCATCTCGATCCCGCGCACCCGCATCTCGTCCATTCGTGGATGGTCCGGGCGCCGGGCGGACGGACGCCGACCCGCGTCACGATCGAGATCGCGACCGATCGCGCGTCGGCGACCTACCATGAGCAGGGGCGGGCGACCGGGCTGATCCCGCGCCTGTTCGAAGGCCGCCGGGCCACCAGCATCGGTCGGCTCTGGCCGCCGACGATCGGCGAGGTCGCGTTCGAGGGACCCGACGGAATGCGCCTGTCGATCGCGGTCGTCTTCGCACCCGAGGACGCCGCCACCACGCGCCCCTATGCGCATTTCGCGACGCCGCGCGGCCGGACGCCGGCGTGGCTCAAGCGTGCGTTGCTGAAGGCGGTCCATTGGCCGATCCTGGCGCAGGATCGCCGCGTGCTGGCGGCACAGGCGTCGCGCGAGGGGCCGTACGCCCTCGGCCCGCTCGACGTCATGGGCCCGGCGATCTGGGACTTCGCGAACGGTCGGGCGCCCGCGCCGCGGGTCTATGAGGCCGAGATGCTGCTCTGATCGTCGCGCCAATCGCGGCGGACACGGCGGAGCTTGGTCGCATCGGCTGGCGGGACGCCGTGGCCGACCGCGATCTCCGCCGCCGCCCCGATCCGCGCGAGCGCCGCGGTCAAAGCGCGCGACACCGCGTCCGCGTCCGCGCCCGCGGGGATCGCCGCCGCGATGTCGTGAGGGCCGGTCTGGACGATGCGGAAGTCGTCGATCCGCGGATCGGCGTCGAGCAGGGCATTGCGGAGCACGTCGGGGCTGACGGCGACGCCGCCCAGTCGCAGCATGTCGTCGGCGCGACCCGCCACCGCCGCCACCGCCTGAAACGCCGACCCGCACGGGCAGCGATCGTCGGACAGCCGCAGCAGATCGTTCATCCGGTAGCGCGCAATCGCCTGCGTGCGGCGGGTGAAGTCGGTGACGATCGGCTTGGCGAGTGTGCCGTCCGGCTCCCATTCGAACGCGACGACGTCCTCGGCGAGATGGAGCGTCCCGTGCGCGCACGACACGCCGAACAGCCCCTCCGTCGCCATGTAGATCTGCCGCACGGGACGCCCGGTCGCCACCGTGATCGGCCCGGCGTCGACGGGATCGAGCACCTCCGCGGCGCTGAACGCGGTCACGCCGCGAGCGAGCAGCCCGCGCTCGGCGAGCAGCCGCAGGATCTTGGGCGGCGCGACGACCGTATCGGGCGCGAAGGCGGCGAAGCGATCGCTCCAGGCGTCGACGCCGTCCGCGAGATCGAACAGGCCGAGCCGGATGCGGCTGCCCCCGTGCGCCGAGGCGTAGAGCCGGGTGAAGCCGGGCAGCGCCAGCGCCACGCTGTGCCGACGCCACAGGGCGTCGGGAAGCGCTTTCGCCAGGAGCGTGCCGAGCCAGACGTAGCACTCCGCCTCGCTGACGACGAAGTAGCCGCGATTGCCGCTCGTCCCGGTGCTGCATCCGATCGTCCGATCGCCGATCCGGTTTTCCCCGTCTGCCAGCGCCGCACGCACCTCGTCGAGCGCCAGCCCCGGCGCGTTCATCGCTGCGAAGTTCGCGAGCACGGTCGCCTTGTCGGTGATCGGCCAGGTCTCCGGCCGATCGGGATCGATTCCGGCGTAGAAGGGCATCGACCGCGCGAAGTGGCGGCCGAGCGCGGCGAGCCGGCGCTGTCGATAGACCGCGATCGCGGGGCGAGAGGTGAGCGTCGCCGCCCGCCACCGCGCCAGCGCATAGGCGCGCGCCGCGATCGTCAGCCCGCGCATCGCGGGAACCCGCAGCCGCCGCACCCGGTTGTCGCACCGGGCCAGTCGGGAGGACGGCGATGATCGGAGTGGCGGTGGTGATGATGGCGCAGGCCCCGGTGGACGCGGCGACGCGCAAGGCGATCCTCGACGCCGCCCGCGTCCCGGTCGCGGCGAAACTCGGCAAGCCGGTGCTGTTCAAGGTCATGCATCTGCGAGTCAGCGATGACTGGGCGTTCCTGCGCGCCGAGATGCAGGGGCCGGGCGGCGCGCCGGTCGACTATGCGGGAACGCCGCTGGCCGATGCCGCGGCGAACGGCGCGGCGTCGCACGTCTATGCTGCGTTGCTTCGGCGGCGCGGCGCGGCTTGGCACGTGGTCGACACCGCGGTTGCGCCGACCGATGTCGCGTGGATCGACTGGGCGGCCCGCCACGGCGCACCCCAGGCGATCTTCGGCTGATGCCTCAATACGTTCCGTGCGCCTGGCCCGGATAGGACCAGGTAAGCGTCGTCTTGAGGTCGTAGGTCGAGAGGACGACGTTTCCACGATTGCGTTCATACGCCATCGCCGGCCGGCCATCGAGCTTGCCCGCCCACCAGCCGGTCTGCTGACGGGCGACGAACACGAACGTCCGGCTTCCCGAACGGAGCACCAGGCGGTGGACGCCGCCCGGCTTCGCGGTGTCGCCGAGTTGACACGCCCGTTCCGGCGCATAGTCGATCGCGCAACGCACGGCGGTCGTTTGCGCGGCGGAGGGCGCGGCCGAAGCGGCGACGCCGGCGAGAGCGAGAAGGAACCTCATCGCGCTCCCCAACGTCGCCCTCCCGTGCCCGGTTCCTGTGTCAGCGCGCGATGTCGTTCGCGCGTTGCGCCCGGCGGACCGCCTCGCCCGCGGTGTCGGCCGGCCGCTCGTAGAGCCGGCAGACGATCGACGCCGCGTCCCCCGGCGTCGTCGCGCCCTTGAGCGCATTGCCCGCGGCGCCGTTGCTGTGGGTCAATTCATACTGGACGAAGCGCAGCTGCTCGTCGAACGAGGAGCCGTGGATGTCGTGGCCCGACCACGCCTTGAAGTCGGCCTGGCGCGGACCTTCCCACTGCGCCAGTCCATATCCCGGCCCGCCGCCGATCTGGTTAATGCCCGCGTCCATCCCGCTCTCGGCGTCGAGGTTGGCGACGATGCCGATCGCCTGCGCGCGGCTCCAGCCCTGGTTCTGGAAGAAGCCGATCGCCTGGTCGATCTTCTGCGAGCGCGATCCGCCGCCGGTCACCGCCGGCGAGGCCGCGGGCGCCTGCTCGCTCGCCGGCGCGCGCAGGATCTTGGCGCCGTGGCTCAGCGCCCAGGACAGGTTGCCGTAGCCGATCTTCTGCGTGCCGTCGGCGTTGGTGTTGTTCGATCCGATCATCTTGCCGTCGCCGGCATAAATCTCTGTGTGCGACACGCCACCGCCCTGGATGATGACGACGTCACCGGGCTTCGCCTGGGCGGCGGACACCTCGGTCCAGCCGCGGCCGCGCAGCGTCGTGTTGAGCTGCGCGACCGAATCGGTGTGGAGGTTGCCGGGCAGCTGCCCCGCCTCGGTCAGCACCGCCGACACGAAGTTCGCGCAGCAGATATTGCTGGGCACGCCTGCGTTCATCGGCAGATTGTCGTTGGCATTGCCCTTCAGCGAGGACGCATTCTGGCCGAGATACTTCTGCGCGGTCGCGAGGACGTTGCCCGTTCCGCCGCCTGCGGTGGTGCCGCTCGTCCCCGTGACGCCGCCGCTGCCGCCGGTTCCGTGGCTGCCGCCGGGAATGGTCAGCGTCTGGCCGGGGTGGATGAGATTGGGGTTCGCGATGCCGTTCGCTTGGGCGATCGCCTGGTAGCTGGTGCCGTATCGGCCCGCGATCCCGCTGAGCGTGTCGCCGGCCTGCACGGTATAGCTCGCGCCGCCGCCCTGGCCCGCGGGGATCGTGACGTGTTGGCCCGGCCGGATCAGATCGGGGTTGCCGATCTGCGGATTGGCCCGCTCGAGCGCGGCGAGGCTGACGCCGCGGCTCTGCGCGATCCCGGACAAGGTATCGCCCGCCTTGACGATGTAGCTCGATTCGCCGCCGCGCGATCCGCCTGCGACGTTGCTGGTCTGCTGAACTGCTCCGACGGTCATGAGTCCGCTCCCGGATGGATAGGGTGCGGATCGTGGTACGCCGCACGGGCGGCGGCGTCGCTAATCGGAACGCTTAGGCGTCACAGCCGCTCGCGCCGCTCGACCCGGTAGGTCATCTCAGAGCCGAACGCCCGCACCGCGGCGCGCAGATTGGCGTCGGACGCGGGATCGCGCGCGATCGTCTCGATCAGCTGGAACGCGGTCGGGCCGTAGCGCTTGCTGGCGAACAGCGGCAGCGCCGCCTCGGGCACGACGCGCTCCGCGCCCGGCCACCGCGACAGGCACGCCAGCCCGGCGACCGTCGCGCGAAGCTCCTCCGGCGAGATGTCGGCGTGTTTGACTCGCCCCGACGTGCGATATTCGGCCGGATAGGTACGGTCGAAGTCGGCGATCACCGCCGCCTGCGTTCCCGCGTCGGCCGAGGTCGGGGTGCGGCACGTCGATGCGCCGCGCGCGCCGAAGCCGATGCGCCCGTCCGCGCTCGCGGTGGCGACCGCCGGTCGACCGTCGAGCAGCCGCATCCGTCCATTCTCATATCGGAAGCGGATCGGCGGGCCGCCCGCCGCGGTCGCGGCCATGGTCACGACATAGCCGGTTCGGCCGACGCCGCCGCGCGCCGCGGCGGCGCACGTCCCGAACGGCTCGCTCGTCACCGGCGCACCCGCACTCGGCGCGAACACCACCAGATAGCGGACCGGACAGTCCCCGGCCGCCTCGCCCCGGATCAGATGGTAGGTTCCGCCGCGGGTCCGCGTGCTCGCGGCCACCGCGATGCGGTCGACCAGCTGCGCGCCGAACGGGCGCGAGATCACGATCGACCCGAGCGCCAGCGCCTGCTCGCTGCCGGCGCTGACGACCGCAATCGCAGGCTTTGCCCGCGACGCCGTCCGAGCCGCCGCCGGCGATACGGCGGTGAGCCCGATCGCAAGCGAAAGGATGGTTCGACGGATCATGATGGCGCCCCTCACGTCGGCCTGGATCGCCGGCACAGCGCGCCAGAAGCGGTGGCGGTTCCCTTAGAGCCCCGCCGCCCGCGACAGCTGCCCGGTCGCCGCGCCGAGTCGCTGGAGCACACCGTCGACCCCCTCGCTGGCGGGAGCATCGAGCGCCGCGTCGAGCGCCTGGCCGAGCCCCGCCACCTGCCGGTCGCCCGGCGCGCCCGACAGTCCGGCGACGTGGACGAGCGCGGCGCGGGTGAAATCCTCGAGACCGCGGCGCAGGTCGCCCTCCTGAGTCGGGGAGGCGCCATGCTGTCGTGCGATGTCCCCCGCAAGCTGGTCGAGCCCGTAGATGTCGCCGCGCCGCGAGAGGACGGCGGGATCGGCGCGAAAGCCGTCGGTTCCACCCGCACGCTCGGCCCAGGCGGCGGAGCCCGCGCTGCTGCCGCCGCTCGCGCCGACCCAGGCCAGCACGCGGTGACCGAGGCTGCCGATCGTCTCGGCAACGGTCGTGCGCGCGCCCGACGCCTGCGTCTGCCCGGTCGGGGCGAGCGGCGACGTCGAGGAAAGGCGGTCGATGCTGGTCATGGCTCGGTCCTGCGGCCGCATCTCTCGCGACCTTCGGTGGGAATATGGCGGCCGCGGCGAGCGACCGCCATCGTCGTTTCGATTAGTCGGCGAAGCGATCGAGCGGGCTCGGCTGTTCGACCAACTTGTCGAACGCGGTAGGCCGCTCGCGCAGACCCTCCGACTGCGTCTCGGTGGCGGAGTCCTGTGCCGCCATGGTGCTGTCGGATTGCTTTTCGGCGGGGGTGGCGTGGGCGACGTCGAGCACCTTCGTGCCGGCGACGCTCGCTCCGAGCGAAATGGACATGGGACACGCTCCTTTCGAAGCCTGTCCCATGCCACAGGCGCCGTGCGGGCGCGCTAGTCGATGCGATTACTGAAGGCCGTTCGCGGTCAGCGTCATCCGCGTGAGATCGATCTGGTACGAGGCCTTGACCCCGTTGACCGCCGCCGCGCGCATCGGCCCGGAAGCGCCGGGGTTCTTCGCGCCCTCGGTGGCGAGCGAGCCGGAGAACATCGCCTGGATGAGGCTCGCCTCGGCGATCTCCTGCTTCAGCGCGTCGCTCGCGGACAACATGCCCGGCGTGTCGGCCATCGCGAGCGCGATCTGACGCCGCAGGCCGTTCATCTGGGCGCGCGTCGGATCGCCGCCGTTGGCGCGCGAGGCGTACCACGCCGAGGCGAGATAGAGCGCGGTCGCGTCCACCACGTTGTTCGGCGACATGCCGTACGGCGCCATGTACTTGACGATCCCCGCCCGGAACTTGCCGCTGGCGAAGAAGGCGCGCAGCGTCGCGGCTTCGCCCGCGTTCATCTTGGCCGCGAGCGCGACCGTGCGCGCGTAGACCTGGTTGCGGGCCGCGGACACGGGGCGGAAATTGGCGCGGGCCAGCGCCTGCGCGGGGGCGATCGTCGGCCGCGCCGCCGCCGGGCGGCGCTGCGCGATGCGCGTACCGATCTGTCGCCGGGCGTAGCTGCCCGCCGCGGCGGTGCCGGCGTAGCCGACCATCGTCGTGGGATTGAGCGCGAACACCTGCGCCGAGGCGGGGGCAGCCGCCCCGATCAGCGACACCGTCACGATCCAGCCGAACGACTTCATCTCTCGTCTCCCGTCTTCCTCTTCCGAACGAACGAAAGGGCGGCCGGGAATGATCCCGGCCGCCAGTCTCACGCCCGTCAGGTGATCAGCCGCCCTTGCGCGCGGCGGTGGTGAGCGACTCGCCGGCCGTCTTCAGGGCATTGGTCGCCGAGTTCATGAACAGGCCGAACTCCTGGCTCTTGGCCGAGAACTCGAGGCTGGCGCTCGGGTCCGACTTGTCGGCGGCCATCTTGTCGGCCATGTCCTGCATCTCGCCGGCCAGCTTGTCGGCCTTCTCGCCGAGTGCGCGCGCCATCGCCATCAGCCAGCTGCCGCCCTTGCCGCCGGCCTTGGCTTCCTTGGCCTCGGGTCCGCCGGCGATGTCGCTTGCGGTCTTCATCAGCGTGTCGAGGAGCTTGCGGCCCATGTCGGCGGCGTCGGTCACGCCGGCGCCGGCCGCCTTGGCGAAGCCCTCGGCCGCCTCGCTGAAGTTCTGGATGCCACCGAGCGGATCGCCCGAAGCCATCGCGAACTGACCCTGCGCCGCGTCGATCATCGGCTGCGGCAGGTGAAGCATGTCGCCGACCTTCTGGATCAGGTTCTGGCCGAACGACGAGATCAGGTTCTTGCCGGCGAGGTTCGCGACCGCGCCCAGCGGAGTCGCGCTCAGCGCCTTGGTGACCATGCTGACGGGGTTGAGATTGAGAGCCATGACGATGTCCTCCAGTGAATGATCGGTTCGCACTCCCGATCAGCGGTGGCGATGCCGTCGCCTCGGGATGACCCCTGTATGGCGACGCCGCGGGGCAGATGCGCTCAGCGGAACGACTAGACGCGCTAGTCGAAGCGACTAGTCCGCCGGGTAGAACAGCAGACCGGCCAGTGCGGCGAGCTCGCGCATGCCGTCGAGCTCGAGCTTGCGCGCGACGTTGGACAGGTGGACGCGCACGGTGTTGTCCGAGATCATCAGCAGGGTCGCGATGTCGGCGTTCGAACGTCCCCAGCCGAGGAAGCGGATACAGGTCAGCTCCATCGGGGTCAGCCGGAGCAGCGACTCGCGATGGCGCTTCGGCACCCGCGCCGCCTCGACCATATGCTCGCCGAGCGCGACCGGGGCGGCGGCGCCGGGCAGCGCGTCGGCCTTGCGCAAAAGTTCGGCGATCGCGGCGAGCCGTTCGTCCTCCGCCGCGACCTCGGTCACCGGGGTAGGCCCGCGAGGATCGCGCGGATCACCTCCGGTCGGCTGGCGATGTCGCGCACGATCGCGGTGACGAAGCTGCCGGTCAGGAGCAGCAGCACGAACGTCGCCGCGAACGCCTTGATCGACAAGGACAAGGTGAAGACGTTCAGCTGCTGCGCGAAGCGGTTCATCAGCCCCAGCGCGGCGTCGATCAGGAACAGGACGGTGAGCGCTGGTGCGGCGAACAATGTCGCCAGCACCATCAGCCGGCCGAACTCGCCCTCGAACAGCGACAGGCTGCGCCCGTCGAGCACCGGCATCGGCGCGGCGATCGGCCAGATCGCATAGCTTTCCATGATGACGCGCAGCAGGATCGACAGCCCGCCCATCGACACGAAGACCACGCTCGCCAGTCGCCCGAGGAATGCACCGTTGAGCGAGGTCTGGTGGCCGGAGAGCGGATCGACCACCTGCGCCAGCGTCGCCCCGACCTTGGTGTCGATGATCTGCCCCGCCGACTCGAGCGCCCACAGCACCGAACCGAAGAAGAAGCCGATCACAAGGCCGACGAACACCTCCTTGACCAGGATCGTCGCCCATTGCGCCGGTCCCAGGATCGAGGGGTCGAGCGGCGGCTGGATCGCCAGGCTGACGATCCCGAGCGACACGAAGATCGAGTTGCGGACGAGCGCCGGCACGGTCTCGCTCGCGAACATCGGCAACAGCATGAACGTGGCCGCGACCCGCGCGGTCGCGACGCCCAGCAGCAGGATCTGGTCGGCCCAGCCGCCCACCCTATTTCCGGATCATGGCGGGGAAGTCGGTGAAGATGCGGTCGCTGAACCGGTAGAGCGAGCCGCCGAGCAGCGCCGAGGTGACGAACAAGGTCAGCACGATCGCGAAGAACTTCACCGTATATTGCAGCGTCTGTTCCTGGATCTGCGTCGCCGCCTGGACGATCGCGACGATCAGCCCGGCGATCGAGGCGACGATGATCGGCGGCGCGGAGAGGACGAGGACGAGCCACAGCGCGTCGTTGGTGAGGTTGACGAAATCGCCGTTCATGGCAGCGCCCCGCTATACATAGCTGAGCACCAGGCCGTGCGCGAGCTTCACCCAGCCGTCGACGAGCACGAACAGGAGAAGCTTGAACGGCAGCGAGATCGTGGTCGGCGACAGCATCATCATCCCCATCGCCAGCAGGATGTTCGAGATGACGAGATCGATCACCAGAAAGGGGAGGAAGATCAGAAACCCGACCTGGAAGGCGAGGGAGAGCTCGCGCACCACGAAGGCGGGGATCACGACGATGAAGTCGCGGTCGGTCATCGTCTGGACGCGGTTCGGGTCGGCGACGCGCTGTGCGGTGCGCAGGAAGAAGCCGCGCTCGCTGGGCGCGCTGTGCTTCAGGAGGAAGGCGCGAAGCGGCTCCTTGCCGGCCTCCACCGCATTCAGCATGGTCCCCGTCGAGGACAGGACGCTGCCGCCCGCAGGCGGCGGGGCGCCCGCCTCGCCCTGCGCCTGCTGGATGGTGTTCTGCGCGATCGCCGCCTGCATCTGCTGGCCGACCGGATACATGACGTAGAGCGTCAGCACGAGCGCCAGGCCGTTGAGGACGATGTTGGGCGGCACCTGCTGAAGGCCGAGCGCGTTGCGGAGCAGGCTCAGCACCACGACGATCTTGGTGAAGCTGGTCACCATCACCGCGAAGAACGGCGCGATGGCGAGCGCGATGACGACGACGAGCGCGGAGCCCGGCGTGAAGGTCGACAGCTCCATGCGCGCTCAGCCCTCGACCGCGCCGGCGGGATCGCTCGCGACTGCGGTGAACAGGACGCCGAAGCCGTCCCCCACCGCCATCAATTCGCCGGTGCCGATCACCGCGCCCCCCGCGACCACCCGGACCGGGAGCGTGCCTCCCGTGCGCGGCACGGGCAGGACGCTGCCTGGCGCAAGCCCGGCGACGTCGCGCGCCGAGAGCATTCCGCCCTCGATTTCAATCGTCGCCGGCACCTTCATCCGATCCCAATCGACGCCCGAGGCCCCCGGCGCGGGTTCGGCGCGGTCCGCGGGCGCGGGAACGATCTCATCCTGCAAGGTCATGCTTCCCTTCATCGGTTCGAGCCGGCCCTGAACGACGCCGCGGCGCCCCGGCAGGAGAATACGCGCACTCAGGGGCATCGGCCCCAGCAGGTAGAGGTCGCCGACCGCAATCGTCCCGAGATGGATCGCAGGCAGCGGCGGCGCGTCGATCTGCGCCGTCCAGGGCGCGTGCAGCGACGCAAGGAGCGCGCTTTCCGCGCCCGGCAGCGTCGGCGGGCCGACCTCGCCTTCGTCGGGGACGGCGACGATCAGCCGGTGGCGGATCGCATGCCGCGCGCACGACGAGTCGAGCCGAAGCAGGATCGCGTCGTCGGGCGGATCGAGGGTGAGTCCTTCGGGGTGGAGATCGGCGCCGATCGCGCTTTCCAGCGCGACGACCAGCGGCTCGATCGCGCCGAGCAGGCGCGCGGCGACCGCAGCGTCGGGGCCGCCGGCCGCCCCGGTCAGCCGAACCAGCTCGCCGTCGACGAGCAGCGGCGCGATCGCCACCCGCCGCGACCCCGCACCGAAGGATACCCAGGCAGAGGCGGCGCGGCGGTCCCGGCCGAGCGCGACCCGGGCGGCCAGCGTCTGCTCGCCGAGGCGACGGGCGTTGAGCGCGGCGATCAGCCGCGTCTGGCGGAGCGCGCGTCCCTGGTCCAGCGAGGGCAGGCGATCGTGCAGCGGCAGCGGACGCTGGCTCACGCGCGAACCTCCTCGGCGGCGTCGGTGCGGCCTTCGCCCCAGTTGCGCAGCAGCGTCACCGACCCGGCGGAGACGCCGATCAGCATCAGCTCGCCCTCCGCCTCGACCAGCATCAGCCGCTCGCGCTGACCGACCGCGAGCGCGCGCACGAAGCGGAGCTGGCGCTGCGGCTCGCCCTCGCGCGTGCCGATCCCGCGCTCCTGCCATTGGCGCAGGAAGCGCAGGCAGACGTAGGCGAGCCCCAGCACGATCGCGAGCGCGATCACCATGCCGATGAACCCCGTGACGGCGGTGCCGATCGCCGTATCCATCAATGCGCCTCCTGCGCCTGTGCGCGTTCCAGGTCGTGGTGCTGCGGGGCCTCGCCGCTGCGGACCTTCTTGGCCCAGAGGATGATCTGCGCGATCGCCTCGAACATGTCGCGCGGAATCAGCTCCTCGACCGCAGCGTCCTCGTAGAGCTTGCGAGCGACCGTCACGTGGCGGACGATCGGCACGCCCGCCTCCTCCGCCGCCTCGCGCATCGCCTGGGCGAGCGGACCCTCGCCCTTGGCGGCGACGATCGGGACGGGCGAGCTGTCGGCGTCGTAATCGATCGCGATGGCGATGTGGGTGGGGTTGACGACCAGCACGTTCGCCCCGCGCGCCGCCCCGACGGCGTTCTGCGACGCCCATTCCTCGTGCAGCTGGCGGCGGTTCCCCTTGAGGAGCGGATCGCCCTCGTTCTCCTTATGCTCCTGGCGGATGTCGCGCAGGCTCATCCGCATCTTCTTCATGAAGCTGTGCTTCTGCCAGCCGAAGTCGAGCACGGCGACCAGCACGAACACCGCGAACGTCCACAGCAAGGCCTGGCGGACGAGCGCGCCGGTGTAGGCGAGGACCGAAGCCGCCGCCGCCCGCCCGTCGGTCGCGGCGGCGGGCTGGAGCAGAGGGCCGGTGCGGTCGATGATCTCCGCCAGCGAGCCCTTCAGCACCAGCCACAGGATCAGCACGATCAGCGCCGCCTTGGCGAGCGTCTTCAGCGCCTCGATCAGATTGTCCATGCTGAACATCTTCTTCAGCCCCTCGACGGGGTTGAGCTTGTCGAGCGAGGGCTTGAGCTTCTCGGTCGTGAAGACGCCGCCGGCTTGGAGGAACTCGGTCAGCAAGCCGGTCGCGGCGGCCGGGATCAGCGCCACGGCGGAGATCGCGACGAGCGTCCACACGGCCTCCACCCCAAGCGACCTGGCGGCGAGATCGAAGGGCTGCGACCCGGAGAGCAAGGCGAAGCCGTGGTCGAACAGCGCCGCGATCCGTGCGCCGGCAAAACCCGCCCCGAAGATGAAGACGATGAACCAGACGAACAGCGTCGCCGTTGCGGTGACGTCTTTCGACTTCGGCACGTCACCCTTCTTGCGCGCGTCGGCGAGCTTCTTGGGTGTCGGCTTCTCGGTCTTGTCGCCGCTGTCGTTCTTCTCGGCCACGCACTGCTCCCGCCGTCCCGATCACGCCTCTGCGCGGACCGGCCGCTCCGTCGGAACGTTCGTCGTCGCCAACGACGCCACAAAGACGCCATAATATGTCGGACCGCAGGACCCGTTCGCGTGTTCGACCGCGTACTAATCGGCTCGTCTACAGCCGAAGTCAAGCTCGCGACCGATCGACCGGCGTCAACAAAGTGTCATTTCCCAGCAGGATAGTCGCCGCGTTGATACCGAATCGTCCAGATCGGGGGCGATCGTGCAACGATGTCGACGCTGAAACATTGCGCCATAAAACAGCCTTAATGCAAGACGGATCGTGGAAATTGCGGGACGAGCCGAGCCGAACCGGGGTGGTCGGATCGAGGCCGCGGCGCCATCCTTATGGACGTGGGCGTTCGTCGCCCCGGATCGCAGGACCCCGCGATACCAGAAGACCCCCCGCGCCAGCCATGGCCGGAAGGGGAGGAAAGGAGCGGTGGCATGACGGCCAAACGGACGATCGCGCTGACAATTGCCTTGGGCGGCGGGGCGCTCGTCGCGTCAGTCGCGGCCGGCGCGCCCCGCGCGACCGATTGCGGCGCGTCCACGATCTCCGCACGCTTCAGCGAGGCGGCACGCTTCTGCACTGGCGGCGTGGCGTCCCCGGCGCCGGCGCCCGCCGTCGCTCCCGCCCGGCCGATCGTGGTGCGGGAGACCGCCAATGTCAGCGTCAGCATGCCCGGCTATCGCCGCCGCCTTGCCGCCGCCGTCCAGCAGGTCCGGAGCCGCGGCGGCGCCGCGGCCCCCGACGCTCTGATTGTCGCGATCGGTCGTCAGTACCGGATCGACCCGCACCTGCTCGCCTCGATGGTGTCGACCGAATCGGCCGGGCGCATGAACGCGGTCTCGAACAAGGGCGCGCTGGGGCTGATGCAGGTGATGCCGGGCACCGCGCGCAGCCTGGGTGTCCGAAACCCGCGCGCGCTGCTCACCAACCGCCCGCTCGCGCTCGCCACGGGCGCCGCATATCTGAAGCAGCTCCAGGGCACGTTCGGCAACAACGTGCCGCTGGTGGTCGCCGCCTATAACGCCGGACCCGGAGCCGTTCGGAAATACAAGGGCGTGCCGCGCTACCGCGAGACGCAGGGCTATGTCCGTACCGTGATCGGCCGCTATGCCGCGTCGCGCGGGATGGTGTCGGGGGCGGGGCGGTGAGCGTCCAGCATTATCTCGCCGCCGACGCGCGGCCGGTGAAGCAGGGGTTCGCGGCGCGCTT
Source organism: Sphingomonas sp. SP6 (assembly GCF_058313435.1). Lineage (NCBI taxonomy): Bacteria > Pseudomonadati > Pseudomonadota > Alphaproteobacteria > Sphingomonadales > Sphingomonadaceae > Sphingomonas > Sphingomonas sp. SP6. The sequence continues at coordinate 250,871 of NZ_JBZFLG010000002.1, read as the reverse complement.
CGCCGACGTCGGGCTTGCGGCGCTGGTGGTGATGATCATCGCGGCGATGATCCTGCCGCTGCCGACGATGCTCATCGACCTGCTCGTCGGCATCAACATCACCTTCGGCGTCATGCTGCTGCTGACCACGCTCTACGTCCGCGGCGCGCTGGAGTTCTCGTCCTTCCCGTCGATCCTGCTGATCTCGACGCTGTTCCGGCTGTCGATCTCGATCGCGACGACGCGGATGATCCTGGTCCAGGGCCACGGCGGGCACATCATCCAGACCTTCGGGACGATGGTCGCGGGCGGCAACATCGTCGTGGGACTGGTGGTGTTCCTGATCATCACCGTCGTCCAGTTCATCGTCATCGCCAAGGGCGCCGAGCGCGTGGCCGAGGTCGCGGCGCGGTTCAGCCTCGATTCGATGCCTGGCAAGCAGCTCTCGATCGACAGCGACCTGCGCTCGGGCCTGATCGACAAGGACGAGGCGCGCCGCCGCCGACGCGTGCTCGAGCTCGAGTCGAAGCTCCACGGCAGCCTCGACGGCGCGATGAAGTTCGTGAAGGGCGACGCGATCGCCTCGATCGTGATCGTCGTCGTCAACCTGATCGGCGGGCTCGCGATCGGCGTCATGCAGCAGGGGCTCGACCTCGGCGCCGCCACCCACAAATATTCGATCCTGACGATCGGCGAAGGGCTGGTCGCGCAGATCCCGGCGCTGCTCGGTGCGATGGCGGCCGGGCTGATCGTCACCCGCACGAGCGACGAGGACGATCCGAGCAACCTCGGCCAGACGATGCAGCGCCAGCTTTCGGGCAATCCGCGCGTGCTGCTGGGGGTCGGCGCGATCGCTTTCCTCATGGCGCTGGTCCCGGGCTTTCCGGTCGCGGTGTTCCTCGGGCTCGGCTTCGGCGCGATGCTCACGGGCGCGGCGATCCATCCGCGGCTCCAGCCGCTGATGCTCAAGCATCTCGGTCCGATCCGCACGATGCTGCCGGGGCAGCGCGAGACGCCGCCGCCGGTGACGCTGGTGGCGCAACCCGCCGTGGCCAAGCCGGTCGTACCGCTCCTGCTCGAGCTTTCGGGTCCGCAGCCGAACGCCGCCGAGGGCGCGGAGCTGGCGTCGGCGCTCCAGGACATGCTGGAGCGGTTGCAGTATCGCTCGGGCGTGCCGCTGCCGCGGCTCGCGATCCATTTCATGGCACCCGAGGCGCGTCCCGCCTGGCAGCTGCTCGCCTACGAACTGCCGGTCGGCAACGGCGAGCGCGGCGACGCCGGCGCGCTGGTCGCCGCGATCGAGGGCGTGCTCCGCCGCAACCTCGCGCGGTTCCTGGGCGTGCAGGAGGCGGTGAGCCTGCTCAACACCATCGGCGAGGACTATCCGGAGGTGGTGAAGGAAGCGGTCCGCGCGATCCCCGCCGCCCGCATCGCCGAGGTGATGCGCCGTCTCGCCGAAGAGGAAGTTCCGCTCCGCAACATGCGCGACGTGCTCGAGGGGCTGACCGAGGCCGCGCAGAGCGAGCGCGAGACGCCGCGGCTCGCCGACATGACGCGGATCGCGCTGAAGCGCTACTTGATCGATGCGACCGCCGCGCAAGGAGAGATCCGCGCCTTGGTGGTGACGCCCGAACTGGAGGCTATGGTGCGCGACTCGACCCGGATCGTCGACGGGGCCGAGCGGCTGGCGATCCAGCCCGAGGTCGCGCAGAGCCTGGTCGCGACGATCGCCGAAACGGCGGCGACGACCCGCGCCAACGCCTTGGTCACCAGCTTCGAGGTACGCCGCGCCGTCAGGAAACTGATCGAGCCCGATCTGTTCGATCTGCCGGTGCTGGCGTTCAACGAGCTGTCGGCGATGACGCGGCTCGAGATGGTGGGGCAGATCGGGCTGCCGCCGGGCGGGATCGCGCACGACGCCGCGACCCCCGCGCCCGAGCCGATGGCGGCGGAATGATGATCATGGGAGAACAGGGCTTGAAGCGACGTCGACCGATCCTGCTGACGGGGAGCACGATGCTGCTGGCGACCGCCACGGCGAGCTGGGCGATGGCGCCGAGCGGACCGGCGTCGCCGCGGCCGGTGTCCCGGACCATCCCGCTGACCGTGCAGGCGGTTCCCGACGCGATGGCGACGCCGCCGCTCGCGGCCGGGCGCACCGCCACCACCCAGCTGGTCCCGCTCGCCGCGCGGGCGACCCCGCCCGCCCCGGCTCCCAATGCCGCGCCGACTCCCGGCGGCAGCGTGAGCGTCGGGACGACGGCGGCCGCGGGCCAGCCCGGCGATCTGGTGCTGTCGCCCCGCGATCAGCCGATCTCCTCGTTCCTGCGCGACCTGTTTGGCCGAGTGGGTCGCCCGGTTGTGCCCAGCGCCAACCTGACGGGAACCGTCAACGGCGTGTTCCGCGGCTCCGTCGCGAAAATTTACGCCGACGTGGCGCGTGCGTTCAACCTGGTCAGCTACGACGACGGCGCCGCGCTCTACGTCTATGCGGCGAGCGAGGTGTCGGTGCAGACGCTGGACGTCGGCATGGCGGCGGCGCAGCGGGTGGCCCGCCAGGTCGCGTCGCAGCGGCTGGTCGACCGTCGCAACTTCGTCCGGATCGCCGCCGACGGCAACCTGGTCGCGAGCGGCACCCCGCGGTTCCTCCAGCAGGTGACCCAGCTCGCCCGCGGCGGCGGCGGCGCGGCGAACGTTCCTACGGGAAGTCCGCTCGCGGGCGGTCTCTCCGCGCCGATCGGACCGCCCCCACCGACGCCGCTCGAGTTTCGGGTGTTCTATCTCAAATACGCGCGCGCCGAAGATACCGTGACGAGCGCGGGCGGGCGGGAATTGCGGTTGCCCGGCCTGGCGACCATCCTTCAGAACCTGGTCCTCGACCAGCGACCGGGCGGCAGCGCTCCGGCGCCGGGCTCGACCCCGAGCTTCGGTGCGACGCTGGTCCGCCAGAGCCAGCCGCGACTGAAGGGGCAGGGGCTCGGCGCCGTCCAGCCGAACACGGCGCAGACGCCCTCGCTGGGATTGCCGGTGCCCGGCCTCTATCCCAATCAGGGAGCGAGCGACGTGCTCGGCTACGGTGGCGGCGACGGCGGTACGGTCGCGCCGCTGACGAGCGACATCGTCCGGATCGAGCCCAATCCGTATCTCAACGCGGTGATCGTGCGCGACGTGCCCGAGCGGATGGCGGCCTATGATTCGCTGATCCGCGCGCTCGACGTCGAGCCGCAGGTCGTCGAGGTCGAGGCGTCGATCATCGACATCGACACCGAAAAGGCGCGCAAGCTCGGCATCAATTGGCGGATCGCGACCAGCGGCTTCGGCTTCCTGTTCGGGGACGGCACGGACAACGACCGCCGTCTGATTGGCCGCGGCAGCAACTCGCGCCGCGCCGTCGACCGGATCACCCCGGCCGCGAAGGGCGGGACGATCTCGACCATCATCGGCGACCAGCAGCAGTTCCTGGCCCGGATCACCGCGCTGGAGACCGAGAACGTCGCGCGCATCGTCTCGCGCCCGCAGGTGCTGACGCTGTCGAACGTCGAGGCCGTCTTCGACCGCACCCGCACCTTCTACGTCAAGGTCGCGGGCCGCGAGGAGGTGGACCTGTTCAACGTCGTCGCGGGCACCGTGCTCCGGGTCAACCCGCACGTGTTCCGCGATCAGGACCAGACCCGCATCCGGATGATCGTGAACGTCGAGGACGGCTCGATCAGCGAAGAGTCGCTGGTGGAGGACCTGCCGATCGTCGAACGGTCGAGCGTGTCGACCCAGGCGATGGTGGTCGATGGCGAGAGCCTGCTGGTCGGCGGCATGACCACCGACGCGGACACCAACAGCGCCTACAAGATCCCGCTGCTCGGCGATATTCCGCTCCTCGGCAATCTCTTTAAGATGCAGCAGAAGCGGCGTGCGCACACCGAGCGGCTGTTCCTCATCACGCCGCGTCTGGTGTCGCTGGGCGCGCGGGTCGGCCCGGCGACGGTGACCACGACGACGCAGGTCGCCCCGCAGCCGGTCCGCCCGGTCGATCCCAGCGGGAGGCCGCTGCCGTGACCGCCGCTGCGCCTGTGCTGCGCGTCCTGTCCGGCCGGCTCGCCGGGACGGAGAAGGCGCTGCCCGCAACCGGCGCGGTGTCGATCGGACACGCCTTCTGGCACGACGTCGTCGTCCGCGATCCGGCGACCAAGGGCATCGCGGTCGACCTCGCGCTCGACGCGGACGGCGCGGCTACCGCAACCGTGCTGGAGGGCGAGGCCGAACTGCTGGGCCGTGCGATCCCGGCGGGCGAGACCGCGATCGTGCCGCCCTACGTGCCGCTGACGATCGGCGGCGTCGCGCTCGCCTGGGGTGAGGGCGAGAGCCCGCGCTGGCAGGACGCGACCGGGCTGATCGCCGCCTCGCCCACGCCGCCCGATGCGCCGCCGAGCGCGCGCGACCACGCGCTGGCCGTCGCCGGGCGCGCCGGCGAGGGGCTGGGCGCGATGCTCACCCGCGGCCGCGTCACCGCGCTCGCCGCCGCGGTCGGCGTCGTCATCGTCGCCACCGCGACCATGCCGGTGGTCGATGCGCTCAATCTGCGCGGGACTCCCGAGGTTCGGGTGGAGCGCGCGCTCGGCGCGGCGGGCCTTGCGGGGCTCGACGCGAACGAGGACCCGGCGAGCGGCGCGGTGACGGTCACCGGTGTCGTTGCAAGCGAGGGCCAGCGGCAGCGGGCGATCGCGACTCTGCGCGACACGGGCGTTCCCGGCAGCGTCGCGGTGATGACCAGCGCCGACCTCGCGCGTGCGGTCGCCGACGTGGCGCGGATCCACGGGCTTCAGGCGGTGGCTCGGCCCACCGGGCGCACCACCGTCGAGCTGCGCACCACCCCGCTCGAGCCGGGCGCGGCGGCGAAGCTGGCGCAGGCCGTGCGCGGCGACGTCCGCGCGTTGACCGCGCTGAGCATGCGCGACGATCTGCCGCCGGTCGATCTCGCTCCGCTGAAGAGCATCCAGGATGCGACCAAGAAGGTGTCGACCGTCGTCGGCGGCGATCCGGGATTCATCCAGACCGTTGACGGGGCTCGCTATTTTCCCGGCGCGGTGATGCCCAGCGGGCACCGGCTCGTCGCGATTCAGGGGAATACCGTCGTATTTGAGAGAGGCGGGCGTGAGACCCGCGTAGCGTTCTGAGCGTTAAAGGGTTTGCCAAAAGGAGTAACGACGATGACCGATATTTCGAGCACGAGCGGCCTTGGCATGATGGCGGCCTCGCCGCTGACGAGCAGCCGGATGAACAAGGGCGGCGGCAGCGGCCCGGGCACCTGGTTCGAGGCGCTCGCCGACGCCTGGGGCCAGACGCTGGACGGGCAGGCGCAGCGGATCGAGCAGATGTCCAATCAGGTGGGCGAGGGCGGCGGGGATAATCCCTCGCAGATCACCAAGCTGACCGCGGAATCGATGCGGATGAGCTTCATGGCGAACAGTTCGTCGTCGTCGATCGACAGCGTCGGCAAGGCGCTCGAGACCATGGCGCGCAAGGGCTAAGGAGAGGATCCCATGTCGATCGAAGCCATTGCGGCGGCGAGCGCCGGGATCGGCGCGGGGGCGATGCCTCCGCCCGAGACGGTGCAGGCCGGTCCCAACGCCTCCATCGCCGACATCGCCAGCTTCCAGTCGTCGATGACCGCCGCCTCGGCGGCGCCGGTCGGCGGCCCGGACGCGCTGAGCCCCGCGCTCAAGTCGATGTTCAGCCAGCTGGAGAAGGTCAACGGCGAGGCCAAGAACGTGGCCGACTATGCCAATGCCGCGTCGCTGAAGGGCGCGGACATGACGCCTGGCGAGGTGGTGAACCTGACCATGAAGTGCCACGAGTTCATGTTCCACTGCCAGCTGACCTCGAACATCGCCAACCGCACGTCGGACGGCATCCAGCAGCTGTTCCGGCAGCAGTCGTGAGACGCGAGGGGAGGACGGGCATGGACTGGACGAAGCGGCTGCGGCTGTTCCTCGCCGGGCTCGGGCTCGTCCTCCTCGCCGCCTGCGGGCGGGCCGAGCTGTTCGGCAAATTGAGCGAGGGACAGGCGAACGAGATGATCGCCGCGCTCCAGCGCGCGGGCATCGCCGCCGAGAAGACCGACGGCGGCGAAGCGGGATGGACGCTGACGACGTCCAAATCGGACTTCGGCCGAGCGGTCGAGATCCTTCAGGCGCAAGGCTATCCGCGCCAGGATTTCGCCACGCTCGGCACCGTGTTCAAGAAGGAAGGCTTCGTCTCCTCCCCGACCGAGGAGCGCGCGCGGCTGAACTGGGGCCTGTCGCAGGAGCTGTCGCGGACGCTGACCGAGATCGACGGCGTGGTCCAGGCGCGCGTCCATCTGGCGCTGCCGGAGGATGCGCCGCTCGCGGAAACCAAGGCGCCCGCCTCGGCCTCCGTCTTCATCAAATACCGCCCGGGCACCGACATCAACGCGCAGATCGGCAAGATCAAGGCGCTGGTGGTCAATTCGATCGAGGGGCTGAAATACGAGAACGTCAGCGTCGAGACCTTCGCCGCCGCGCCCGCGCCGGTCGCCGTCGCCGGCGCGGCGGACGGGGAGAGCGGCGGCGGCGTGATCGCCTTGCTGATCGGCGGTGCGCTGCTCGTGCTGGGGCTGCTCGGCTATCCGGCCTTCCGGCGCTGGCGACTGCGGCGGCAGGCCGCGACCCGACGCGCGATCGTGCCGCAGGAGATCGATGCGTGACCGCCGCCGCCGAGCGTGCGCAGCTCGCGGCGATCGGCGGCCACCTCGTGCAGCTGGCCGACCAACCCGGTGGGCGTCGCGCGCAGGCGCTGCTGGGCGAGCACCCGGCGGCGCCGGTGAGCTTCGCGGACCTGGCACGGGCGCCCGTCTGGCTGCACCGGCCCCGCGCCGACCTGCGGGACCTCGCCGTGGCGGCGGCCCTGGTCGCGATGGCGCCCGCGATCGCCGCCTCGATCGACGGAGCGTGGCTCGGGGAGCTTGCCGCGCTTGCCGGGGAGAGCGCGCTGGATCGCGCGATCGCCCAGGCGCCGCGGGTGCCCGGCGGCGGTCTGGCGCCGTGTCCCGCCGCCGAGATCGAGGCGCTCGGCTTCGATCTGATGCGGATGGCGCTGCCGCCGGCGCTCGCGCGCTACCTGTCCTGGGCGCCCGGCGGATCGGGTCCGGCAACCCCGATGCTCGCCCGATTCTGTCTGGCGGAAGCCGCGGGCGCGTGAGCGGGTTCGTCCTGATCCGCGCGGATGCCGCGGCGACGCTGCTGCGCGGCGACCCGATCGTCCGTGCCGCCGACGTGCCGCGCCTGACCGACGCCGACCGGCTGCTCGCCGCGGCGACCGCGCTGCGCGACGACGCGCAGGCGGCGAGCGCCGCCGCCGCCGAACAGGCGCAGGCGGACGGCTATTCCGCCGGCCGTGCCGAGGGCATGGCCGCGGGCGCCGCGGACATCCGGGCGGAGCTGCTTCGGCTCGCGGCCGCCGACGCCGAGCGGGCCGCCGCGCAGCGCGCCGATCTCGCGCGGCTCGGGCTGGAGGTGGTCCGCCGCGTCGCCGCCGACCTGGGCGCGCCGGAGATGGTCGCGGCGCTCGCCGAGAAAGCCGCCGCGGCGATCGCGCCCGACACGCCGGTGACGGTGCGCGTTCCCCCGGTCGCGCTGACGCGCACCCGCGAGCGCGTCGGCGCGCGGGCGACGGTCGAGCCCGACGAGACGCTGGGCGCGACCGATTGCGTGCTCGCGACCCCGCTCGGCGAGATCCGGGCCGGGCTCGACACCCAGCTCGCGCAGCTCGCCCGCCAGTGGGGCCTCGAATGACCCAGCTCGCCGCCGTGCCTTCGGTCGACGACCTGATCGGGGCGCTCGGCCGCGCCCCGACGGTCGAACGCCGCGGGCGGCTGGTCGAGGTGCTGGGAACGACGCTGCGCGTCACCGGCATCGCCGCGCGGATCGGCGAGACGTGCGAGGTCTGCGACCCGCATACGGGAGAGGGCGTCCTGGCCGAGGTCGTCGGCATTTCGGGCGACGCGACGATCCTGACGCCGCTCGGCGATACCCGCGGACTTTCCCCCGACGCCGAGGTGATCCTGCGCGGCGGCGAGACTCTGGTCCCTTACGGTGCGGCGCTGCTCGGGCGCGTGCTCGACGGGCGCGGACGGCCGATCGACGGCAAAGGCGCCTTGCCCAAGGGCCTGCCCACCACCCCGCTCCACGCCCCCGCGCCGCAGCCGATGGAGCGCGCGCTGATCGACCGCCCGCTCGAGACCGGGGTGCGCGCGATCGACACCCTGCTGACGCTCGGCGACGGGCAGCGGATGGGCGTGTTCGCCGCGGCGGGCGGCGGCAAGTCGACCTTGCTCGGCATGCTCGCCCGCTTCGCCAAGGCCGAGGTCATCGTCATCGCGCTGATCGGCGAACGCGGGCGCGAGGTGCGAGAGTTCATCGAGGATGCGCTCGGCGCCGATGGGCTCGCGCGATCAGTGATCGTCTGCGCCACTTCGGACCGCGCAGCGATGGAGCGGGTCCGCGCCGCGCATCATGCGACCGCGATCGCCGAGGGGTTCCGGCGCGAGGGCAAGAGCGTGCTGCTCCTCATGGATTCGGTCACGCGGTTCGCGCGCGCGCTGCGCGAGATCGGGCTGGCGGCGGGCGAGCCGGCGGTGCGCCGCGGCTTCCCGCCCTCGGTCTTCGCGGAGCTGCCGCGGCTGTTCGAGCGCGCCGGGACCGACAAGAATGGTTCGATCACCGGCATCTACACCGTCCTGCTCGAAGACGAGGACGGGGGCGATCCGGTGGGAGAGGAGGTCCGCTCGATCCTCGACGGACATATCCTGCTCTCGCGCAAGCTCGGTGCGGCGGGACATTATCCGGCGATCGACGTGCTCGGCAGCCTGTCGCGACTGTTCCCCCGGCTCGCGGGCAAGGACCACCGGACCGCCGCCACCCAGGTCCGCGCGCTGATGGCGAAGCACGCCGAGATCGAGTTCCTGGTCCAGGTGGGTGAATACCGGCCGGGGACGGACGCGGTCGCGGACCGGGCGATCGCCGCCAAGCCCGAGATCGACGCGCTCCTTCGGCAGGAGGCGGACGCGCCGACGCCGATGGTCAACGCGCAGCTGATGCTGCGGAGCATCGGCGGATGAGCGCGCGATGAGCACCTTGGGCGACCAGCGCCGCCAGGCCGCCGACCTCGTCCGGCTGCGCGAGGTGCGGATGCGCGCCGCCGCCGCCCGCCTCGCCGAGGCGCGCGCCGCGACCGTCGCCGCCGAGCGTGCGCGCGCCGAGGCGGACAATGCCGCGACCCTGGCCGCCGACGCGCATCGCGGCGCGAAGGAGGGGCTGGCCCGCGATCCGGGCGAGGCCGAACGGCTGCTCGCGGTGCTCGACCGCCGCCGGTTTGAGCGCAGCCTCGCGATCGAATCGCTGAGCGACGCGCGCGACGCCGAGCACGCGCGGATCCGTGAGGAAGCGGAGCGGCGCAAGGCGATGATCCTGGCGCAGGCCCGCCACGACGTGCTTGCCGAACGGCTCCAGGCGATGCGTCGGCGCGCGTGGCGGATGGAGGAGGAGCGCGTCGCCCTCGACGCCGAAGACGTGAGGAGGTTCCGATGACCGACGCCGCGATCACCCGCAACGCTCCGGCGCGCGCGCCCGCGAAGGCCGAGCCGCACCGCGCCCAACCCGGCGCCGAGGATGTCCGGGCGATGTCCGACGCCTTCGCCCGGGCGCGTGGCGAGGGGCGGCAAACGGTGGGGCAATCGCTTCAGCAGGGCGCGCGTCCGCAGGGCGAGCGCAAGCCGCCGGCGCAGGCTCCCGCAGCCGACTTCCGGGCCGAGCTGGCACAGGCGGCCGGGCTTCGCGCCGCCGACGAGCGCGGCGCGCTCGACCGGCGCGAGGCGGAGCGCGGCGGCGACCAGGCGCTGGGCCTCGTCGCGCCGGCGCAGGCACCCGCGCAGGGCGCCGCGCCGCTTCCCGCTCCCTCCCCGCACGTCGATCCGGCGGGCTTCGCGCAGATGCTCGCCGACCTGTGGACGCGCGAGAACGGCCGTGGCGACAGGCGCGTCCAGGTCAGCTTCGGCGCGGAGGCCTGGCCCGCGACGGGCGCGGTGCTGGTGCAGAGCGCCGACGGGTTGCTCGACGTCAGCATCGATATGGCGTCCGGCCAAGCGCGCACGCCGGGCGAGGCGCTGTCGCAGGCGCTGGCGGACGCCGGCCTACGGATCGGACGGGTCTCGGTGAACGAAGCCGTCTGATCGGGAGGCCGCCGCTTACCAGAAGCGGCTCCCCGGCCCTCCCTTGAACGGGCCGGCGACCGCCGAGGTGATCCACCCGCCATAGAATCCGCCGGGCTGCGGCCGGACGCGCTCGCCGTCGACGAAACAGGCGTCCAGCGCGGCGGCGTAGAAGGCGACGTGGTCGCGCAGGATCACAAATCCCCCGGTCGGATCGGGATAGGACCAGGCCGCGCGCTCGCGACGCTGGCCGCCACCGACGACATCGAAATAGCGGGCCTGCCCCTTCCACTCGCAGAAGCTGCCGCCCGCGACCGGCGACAGCGCCCCGGCGGCAATGTCTTCGGGCGGGATGTAATAGCTCGGCGGGTGGCTGGTCTCGAGCGTGCGGACCGCGCGCCGCGTGTCGGCGATCACGACGCCGCCGAGTTCGATCCGGATGTGCGCGCCGGTCGGCTCCGCCACCGCCGGACGGGGATAGTCCCAGACGCTTTCCTGGCCGGGGCGGACTGGGTCTGGCGTGACGGGCGGCATCGACGGCGTCAACGCCTCACGGCGTACTTGGAGCCGCGGAGGGCTCCGCGCCGATCGCCGCTGCGGCGAGGCCGCGCACGTCGACCTTCGCCTTCAACCGCGCCGCGAGAAGCGCGGTGCCGCTCACCTTGCGCTGGACGAACAGGGTCTCGACGTCGGGCACGTGCCAGGTCGCGCGATCCTCGATCATCGCGCGCGCCTCCTCGCGGATCACCGGGACGAAGGCGCGGTCGCCGAAGTCGAACGCGCCGGGCCGGTTCAGCGCGGCGTCGATCGCGCCGATCATCCGATCGACTCCGGCGCGGTGCCGCGTCGCGGCCTCGGCCCCGATAAAGCCGGTTTCCACCGCGATCGTGCGGACTCGGTCGAGATCGCGCGCGAGCCCCGCCTCGATCAGCCCGCGATAGGCGGCGGCGGTCTGGGCGGGCACCGCGCGGGCCGCACCGAAATCGAGCAGGACCAGTCGGCCGGTCGCGGGCTGCCAGCGGTAATTGGCGAAGTTCGGATCGGTCTGCATCATGCCGAACGCGAACAGCTCGCGCAGGACCAGCGAGACGAGCGCGGTCATCGCCTCGTCGCGGGTCGCCTGATCGGCGTCCGCCAGCGTCTCGATCGGCCGCCCCTCGACGAACTCCATCGCCAGCACGCGCCGGGTCGTCAGCGCCTCCTCGAGCGCGGGCACGACGTAGCGCGCGTCGCCCGCGAGCCGCTCCCGGTAGCCGCGCATCTGCTCGCCCTCGCGGAGATAGTCCGCCTCCTCCTTCAGCTGCCGCTTGGCCTCGGCGAGCAGCGGGGCGAGATCGAGCGCCGGCGGCAGCAGGCTCGACACGCGCAGCAGGGTCGCGACGTTGTCGACGTCGGCGTCGATGCTCTCGGCCACCCCGGGATATTGCACCTTCACCGCCAGCACGCGCCCGTCGGGCAACGTCGCGCGGTGGACCTGGCCGATCGAGGCCGCGGCGATCGGGCCGGCTTCGAAGCGGGTGAACCGCCGCCGCCAGTCCCGGCCCCATTCGGCGCGCAGGACCGTGTCGAGCTGCTGCGGCGGCATCCGGTACGCCTGGTTGCGGAGCCGCGCGAGGATCGTCGACAGCTCGGGCGGCAGGAGGTCGCCGGCGTCCATCGAGATCATCTGGCCAAGCTTCATCGCCGCGCCGCGCAGATGCGACAGCCGGTCCGCGACCCGCGTCGCGTTGGCCGGGGTCAGCATCATGCCCGCGACGGTCGGCCGTTCGCCGGCGGCGAGCCGGCGCGCGCCCTCGGCCAGCATCCCGCCCGCCACCCCGCCGGCGAGCCGGCCGAACGTGCCGAGCCGCGCGAGGCGGCCGGAGGGGATCGCGCGCCCGCGCTCGCGCGGGTCGGAAGGGTCGTCGTCGATCATCCCGACAGGACCGGCGGCGCGCGCGTTCGTTCCGTGGAGCGCGCGGCCGGCTCGTGCGCCACCGGCCCGATCGGATGGTCGAAGACCGATATGGATCAGTCATCTTCCCTGGCGATCGGCGCGGGATCGGGGAACCGCCGGTCGAGTCCTTCGGTTGGAAGATCGAGACCGACCGGTCGTCGAGGAGCTCCGATGCTAGCGATGAACTACCGCGGGCCGTACCGCGTCCGTGCCGACGAACGGCCGATGCCGGAGATCCTCCACCCGGAAGACGCGATCGTGAAGGTCACCCGCTCGTGCATCTGCGGTTCGGACCTGCATCTCTACCACGGCATGGTCCCCGACACCCGTGTCGGCATGACGTTCGGTCACGAGTTCTGCGGGATCGTCGAGGAGGTCGGTCCCGAGGTCCGGAACCTGAAGGCCGGCGATCACGTCCTGGTGCCGTTCAACATTGCCTGCGGGAAGTGCCACTTCTGCCAACAGGGGATGTTCGGCAATTGCCATGAATCGAACGCGCAGGCGACCGCGGTCGGCGGCATCTTTGGCTATTCGCACACCGCCGGCGGCTATGACGGCGGGCAGGCGCAATACGTTCGTGTGCCCTACGCCGATGTCGGGCCGACGGTGATCCCCGACTGGATGGACCCGGACGACGCGGTGCTCCTGACCGATGTGGTGCCGACCGGCTACCAGGCGGCGGAGATGGGCGGCATCCAGCGCGGCGATACCGTGGTGGTGTTCGGCGCGGGCCCCGTCGGGCTGATGGCGGCGCGCTCCGCCTGGCTGTTCGGCGCGGGGCGGGTGATCGTGATCGATCACGTCGACTACCGACTGGAGTTCGCGCGGACCTTCGGCCCGGCCGAGGTCTATAACTTCCGCGAGATCGACGACGTCGTCGTCTTCCTCAAGAAACAGACCGACTCGCTCGGCGCCGACGTGTGCATCGACGCCGTGGGCGGCGACGCGGCGGGCAATGCCATCCAGTCCATGCTCGGCACCAAGCTGAAGCTGGAGGCGGGGAACGCGATCGCACTCCACTGGGCGATCAATTCGGTGAAGAAGGGCGGGATCGTCTCCATCGTCGGCGTGTACGGGCCGACCGGCAACATCGTCCCGATCGGCAACGTCGTGAACAAGGGGATCACGATCCGCGCCAACCAGGCGTCGGTGAAGCGGCTGCTGCCGCGGCTGATCGATCATCTGAAGGCGGGACGCATCAATCCCAAGGCGATGATCACCCACCGGGTGCCGCTGACCGATGTCGCGGACGCCTATCACCTGTTCTCGGCCAAGCTCGACGGCTGCATCAAGCCCATCCTGCTGCCGAACGGCGCGTGAGGAGCATCACCATGAGCAAGGCGCTGGTCGACACGGCGGCGATCCCCGGCTGGGGGGTCGACGCCAATCCCGAAAACGATCCCACCTATCCGATGCGTCACCAGGAGGACCAGCAGAACCGCGGGCTGACCTGGGCGCGGCCGGATCAACAAGCGCCGACCGTCGAGATCCTGCGCTCCATCGAGCACAACCGGCTTCCTGCGGTGGTGGGCACATCGACCCCGCCGAGCGGAATTTCCGGGATGATCCGCCGCTACGCCTTCCGGCGGAGCGAGTCCGACTGGTGGCATTGGCTGCTGCTGATGGGCGCCGACCGCATCAACGTGGTCGAGGGCGTGATCGAGGACCTGGCCGGGGGCAAGGTCCCCAACGTCCCGGCCGAGATGGGCGTCGCCGCCGAATGGAAGCACAACAAGACGGGCCTTGCGACCAAGATCGGCGTCGGACTTGCGCTGACCGCGGTGCTGGCCTTCGCGCTGCGCGGCCGGACCCCCGTCGCCGATCCGGCGCTGCCCGTGCCGCCGCGCCTTCAGGACGACCAGGACGACATCGCATGACCGACACCGCAATCCTCTACCGAATGGTGCTTCCCGACCACACCTGCCCGTTCGGCGTGCGCGCCAAGGCGATGCTGGAACAGGCGGGCTATGTGGTGGACGACCGCCTGCTCCGCACCCGCGAGGAGGTGGACGCGCTTGAGGCGGAGCTCGGCGTCGACACCACGCCGCAGGTCTTCATCGCGGACGAACGGATCGGCGGCAGCGACGATCTGGAGCGATTCCTGGCGGATCGCTGAGGAGCGGTCGGAGCCTCGGGGTCGGCATCCCGGTGATCGCTCGAGCCGTCGCACCGCACCCTGCTCGGCGCGATCCTCCCCGACGCGGCCCGCGCCGAGTCCAGGAACCTCGAGGTTGGAGCCGAGCACGCCGTGAAGATCGCGACCTACAATGTGAACGGCGTCAACGGCCGATTGCCGGTGCTGCTGCGTTGGCTCGCCGAAGAGGCGCCGGACATCGTGGTCCTCCAGGAACTGAAGGCGCCGCAGGACAAGTTTCCCGAAGCCGCGATCCGCGACCTCGGCTACGATGCGATCTGGCAGGGCCAGAAGAGCTGGAACGGCGTCGCGATGCTCAGCCGTGTCGGCGCGATCCACGAGACCCGGCGCGGGCTCCCCGACGATCCCGATCCCGCGCAGAGCCGGTACATCGAGGCGGCGGTGAACGGCATCCTTGTCGCCGGGCTCTATCTGCCCAACGGCAATCCCCGCCCGGGTCCCAAGTTCGACTACAAGCTCGCCTGGTTCGACCGGCTGATCGCGCACGCCGCGACCCTGCTGGCGAGCGGCGCGCCCGTCGTGCTCGCGGGCGACTTCAACGTGATGCCGACCGAGCGCGACGTTTACAAGCCGGAGCGCTGGACCGAGGACGCGCTGTTCGCGCCGGAGGTCCGCGCCAGGTTCCAGCGCCTGCTCGACCAGGGCTGGACCGACGCGCTGCGGACGATCCACCCGGACGCGACGATCTACACCTTCTGGGACTATTTCCGGAACGCCTACGGGCGGGACGCCGGGTTGCGGATCGACCATCTGCTGCTCAGCCCCGCGCTCGCCGAGCGGCTGGCCGACGCGCAGGTCGACCGCCAGGTGCGCGGCTGGGAGAAGACCAGCGATCACGCGCCGACGTGGATCCTGCTGAAGGACGCCAAGCCACCGCGGGCGAAGCGCTCGTGAAGCCGGGACTGCTGATCGGCACCGCCGGCTGGTCGATCCCGAAGGCCGCGGCGGCGAGCTTCCCGGAAGTCGGCTCGCATCTCGAACGCTACGCCGCGCGGATGCCGGCGGTCGAGATCAACTCGTCCTTCCATCGCCCCCACCGGCGCACGACCTACGAGCGCTGGGCGGCGAGCACGCCGGCGGGCTTCCGCTTCTCGGTCAAGCTGCCGAAGGAGATCACGCATACGCGCAAGCTCGTCGAGGCCGACGCGCCGCTCGCGAGGTTCGTCGACGAGTGCGGCGGTCTCGGCCGCAAGCTCGCGGTCATCCTCGTGCAGCTGCCGCCGAAGCTGGCGTACGACCGCAACATCGCGGACGCCTTCTTCGACGCGGTGCGCACCCGCCTGCCGGACGACGCCGCGATCGCCTGCGAGCCGCGTCACCCGACGTGGTTCGGTGACGACGCGGAGGCTTGCCTGCGCGCGCACCGCGTCGCGCGCGTCGCCGCCGATCCCCTGCTGGCGCCCGGCGGCGAGCGGCCGGGCGGCTGGACCGAGCTGCGCTATCGCCGCCTTCACGGATCGCCGCGGATCTATTCCTCGCTTTATGGACGGCAGCGGCTCGAAGCGTCGGCCGCGGAGATCGCCGCGGAGCCGGACGGCGCTTTGTGGTGGATGTTCGACAACACCGCCTCGGGCGCCGCGACGACCGATGCGCTGACCCTCCGATCGCTGGTGACCGCGCGATGACCTCGCCCGCCGCGATGCCGATGGAGGCCAAGCTGGTCGCCGACCTGCCCGGCGAACCCGGCTGGCAGTTCGAACCCAAATGGGACGGCTTTCGCGCGCTGGTGTTTCGCGACGGCGGGGACGTCGAGATCCTGTCGAAATCTGGCAAGTCGCTCGCGCGCTACTTTCCCGAGATCGTCGCCGCGATCGCCGGGATCGAGCGGACGCACTTCACCCTGGACGGCGAGCTGATCCTGCCGATCGGCGAGACGCTGTCGTTCGACGCGCTCCAGGCGCGGCTGCACCCCGCCGCGAGCCGTATCGCCAAGCTGTCGCGCGAGACGCCGGCGCAAGTGATGCTGTTCGACTGCCTGATGCTCGACGGCGAGGGTCTGATGGCGGCGCCGCTGAGCGAGCGACGGTCGGCGCTGGAGCGATTCCACGCCGCGCATGGAACCGGGTCGCTCTTGCTGTCGCCGCGGACCACGGACATCGCGGCGGCGCGCACATGGCTGGCGCGCAGCGGCGGCGCGCTCGACGGGGTCGTCGCCAAGCGCCTCGACGAGCCGTATCGTGCGGGCGAGCGCGCGATGCTCAAGGTCAAGCAGCACCGCACCGCCGACTGCGCGGTGGGCGGGTTCCGGCGGGCCGAGGGGGGCGGCGTCGGCTCGTTGTTGCTCGGCCTGTACGATGACGACGGTCTGCTCGACCATGTCGGCTTCACGTCTGGGATCGCGGCGGGCGAGCGCCTGGCGCTTGCGGAGCGGCTCGACAGCCTGATCGAAGCGCCGGGCTTCACCGGCAAGGCTCCGGGCGGGCCGAGCCGCTGGAATGACGGCAAGGAGCGGGAATGGGAGCCGCTGAGGCCGGAGCTGGTGGTCGAAGTGGTCTACGACCAGGTCACCGGACATCGCTTCCGGCACGGGACGAAGCTGTTGCGATGGCGGCCGGACAAGACCCCGGCGCAATGCGGGATGGATCAACTCGCCTACGAACTGCGCCCGGCCGAGCTCGCGACGGTAACCACGGACGATGGCGATTAAGGCGCAACCGATTGTGACGCCGGACGGTCGCTACATCGTCGTGCGAGGGCGGCTCTGGCGACGCGCCGATCCGAACCTGCCGGAGGCTGAGCGTCAGGCCCGAGTCGCCGAACTGATGCGCGCGCGCCGGGCTGTGCGCGCTGCGCTGACCTCGGGCGAAGCCGAAGCTTTGACGATCGCCCGGGCCGCGGTCGACGCCGCCAAGGTCGCGCTAGGCGAGCGTGGCCCTGTCTGGTGGGACGACGACGAGGATCTGAACCGCCGGCTGGCGAAGACCACGCGCTACGCCGCATGGTATGCCTCGCTCGACCCGTCGGCGTGAGCGGTCAGAGGTTCGCCTGCTCGTCCGCCGGAAGATCGGCGTCGGGCGGGTAGTAGAGCTTGGCGCAGTCTTCGCGCAGGCAGCCCCCTTCGATGGTGATGTCGTCCCGGTAAGCGTCGGCGATGAACGACAGCGTGTCGACGTGGCGCGCTTCGAAGTACATCGGGTGGACGTCGTCGCGTCCGGCCCCGTAGACCACCCGACCGACCTTGGACCAGATCGACGCCATCGTGCACATCCCGCACGGCTGAAGCGTCGAGTAGAGCGTGGCGCCGCGGAGTTCGAGCTCGCCGCTTTCCTCGCACCCGCGCCGGATCGCCATCATCTCGGCATGGGCCGTCGCGTCGGGCAGCTCCTTGGTCTGGTTGCGCTCGGCGGCGATCACCCGGCCGTCGAGCAAGATCACCGAGCCCAGCGGGGAAGTGGAGGGATCCGATCCCTTGGAGCGCGCCACGGCGATCGCCATGCGCATCCAGCGCTCATCGTCTTCGGTCATGCCGGCTCAACGTGGGAGCGGCGAAGTTGGTCCGAACGCCGCTCGTCGGCGTTGACGACGCCATGAAGACGATCCGATTCCCCGATGGGACGCAGGTGCCCGCGCTCGGCCAGGGCACCTGGATGATGGCCGAACGACCCGACCGACGCCGTGACGAGATCGCGGCGCTGCGGGCGGGGGTCGATCTGGGCATGACCCTGATCGACACGGCCGAGATGTATGGCGACGGCGCGTCGGAGCAGTTGGTCGGCGAAGCGATCGCCGGACGGCGGGATCACGTGTTCCTCGTCAGCAAAGCCTATCCGCACAACGCCTCGCGCGCGCGTCTGCCGCAGGCGTGCGAGGCCAGCCTGCGTCGGCTGGGCACCGACCGGCTCGACCTGTACCTGCTCCACTGGCGCGGCGGCGTCGCGCTCGCCGAGACCGCCGAGGCGATGGCGCGGCTCGTCGCCGACGGGAAGGTCCTGCGCTGGGGGGTCAGCAATCTCGACACCGACGATATGGCGGAGCTCATGGCGAGCGGCGGCGCCGCCTGTGCGACGGACCAGATCCTCTTCAACCTGACGCGACGCGGGCCGGAGCACGATCTGCTGCCGTGGCTGGCGGCCCACGCGATGCCGACGATGGCGTACAGCCCGGTGGAACAGGGCCGGCTCGCCGGTCACCCCGCGCTGGCGGAGATCGCCGCCACGCTCGACGCCACGGCGGCGCAGGTCGCGCTGGCATGGCTGCTCGCGCGCGACGACGTGATCCCGATCCCGAAGGCCGGCGCGATCGCGCATGTGCAGGAGAATCGCGCGGCGGCCGACTTGACGCTGGACGCCGCGGTGCTCGCCCGGCTCGACCGCGCGTTCCCGCGACCGCGCGGGGCGACGCCGCTCGAGATGCTCTAGGTTGACGACCGGCGGCGTCGAGACGCGCAGTCGCACCGACGGCGCCCGATGAATACTTTGGATGGTGCCGCCTACAGGACTCGAACCTGTGACCCCCGCATTACGAATGCGATGCTCTACCAGCTGAGCTAAGGCGGCCGGGACGTGCGCTGGGCGCGCGTCGCCGCAGGCCGCTATCAGGTCGGGTGGGGGCTGACAAGCATGGTCGCGCAGCCGGTGTTTTACGTCGCATTTACCCTGTGTGTGGCAGGCCCCCGCGGGGAACGTCACCGCCGTAGGGATCTCGCGCAATGAACATGGCCAGGGGCTTCGGCGACGAGCGCCGCGAGCATCGTCCGCAGGGCGGTCGTGACGGCGCGTCGCAGCTGACCATCGGCGGTGACGAGCGGCGGATGCACGTGCGTGCGTACAACCACTGGGTGTCGCTGCTGAAGGGGCGTGCCTATCCCTCGATCCAGGATCTCGACCCCGCCGGGATCGCCGATTTCGCCCCGAACAGCGTGCTGCTCGATTTCACCGGCGGGCTCGACGCGCCCACCTTTCCCTATCTCGGTCGCGCGCTGCGCGAGGAGTGCGGGATCGCGGAGACGGTCTCGCGCGTCGCGGAGGTCCCCGCGCGGTCGCTGCTGTCGCGGCTGACCGATCATCATCTGCAGATCATCGCCAATCGCGCGCCGATCGGGTTCGAGGCGGAGTTCGTCGGTACCCGCGGCGTGACGACGCTCTACCGCGGCATCCTTATGCCTTTCTCGTCCGACGGCGACCGGATCGATTTCATCTACGGCGTGATCAACTGGAAGGAGGTCGCGGACGAGGCGATCCAGACGGCGCTGACCGCCGAGCTGGCGCAGGCGGTCCGCGCGACGCCGAGCCTGGACGGCAATCGGGTCGCGATCTGGGCGGACGGCCCCGGCGCGACCGAAGAGGCGCCCGCGCCGGAGGGTCTGGCCGATCACCTGGCGCTCGCCCGTGACGGCGCGGAGGCGCTGCGCGTCGCGGACGGGCGCAGCCGCATCGCGCTCTACGAAGCGCTGAGCCGGGCGCACGACTTCGCACTGGCGGCGGCCGCGGACGCCGACGGGTTCGCCGAGCTGCTCGAGGACGCGGGGATCACGCGGCAGGCGCGCGCGCCGATGACGCCGGTGGTCAAGCTCGTCTTCGGGCTCGACCATGACAAGACCCGGCTGACCGAGTTCGCGGCGGTGCTGACCTACGCCGCGCGCACCGGCGTGGGCCAGGGCGCGCTGGCGGACCATCTCGGCCGCCAAACCGGCGGGATCAAGGCGATCGTCGCCGCGGAGCGCGCGCGGCGTCGGCCCGCAGAGCGTCGCGAGCTGACGGCGCAGGTCGCGGCCTGGCCGACCCTCGCCACGGTCGCGATCGCGACCGGAGTCGAGGCCGGTGGGCTGGTCGTGCTGGTCGCACGCGGGACCGCGGACGGCGGGGTCGAGATCGTCGGTTCGGTCGCCGATGCGCGGGTCGTGGCGGCGGCGGCGCGCGCGCTCTAGCCCGGCTGCATCCGCGCCCGGAGCAGCTGCCCGCCCTCGATCACCCAGACCAGCATCAGCACCGCCACCGCGATCGCCAGCGTCCCGAGCGCGAGCGGGAGGGTCGTCCCGGCATAGGCCTGGCCGATCGCCGAGCCGACCAGCACCGCGCCGACGGTCGAGACGAAGCCCTGGATCGAGGAGGCGGTCCCGGCGATCGCGCCGACCGGCTCCATCGCCATCGCGCCGAAGTTCGCGCCGCACAGCCCGATGCAGCCCATGCTGAGCGCCTGGAAGGCGAGGAAGGTCCACAGCGTCTCCCCTCCGGCCAGGATCACCGCCACCCGCACGAGCGAGAGCGCGAGGAGCGTCAGCAACGCGGTCTGCGAGATCAGCCGCGTGCCCAGCCGCTCGACCAGCCGGCTGTTGAGGAAGGACGCGGTCCCCATCGCCCCCGCACACACCGCGAACAGCAATGCGAAGCGGCGGCCCGCCCCGAATTCGTCGACGAACACCTGCTGCGAGGTGGAGACGAAGGCGATGATCCCGCCGAAGGTCAGCGCCGAGGCGGCGGCGTAGCCGATCGAGAAGCGATTGGTGAGCGTCAGCCGGTAGCTCTGGGCGAGCGATTCGAGCGAGATCGGGCGGCGGCGCTCGCGCGCGAGCGTCTCCGGCAGCCGCAGCGCGGTCCAGGCGAGGACGACGGCGGCGAAGCCGCCGAGCGCGTAGAAGATGAACCGCCACGGCCCGATCAGCAGCAGCCCGGTGCCGAGCGTCGGTGCCATCACGGGCACGATGAAGAAGATCATCTGCGCGACCGACATGGTCCGTGCCATCCGTCGTCCCGACGATCCGTCGCGGACGATCGCGACCGCGAGGACGCGGGTCGACGCGGACATCAGCCCCTGGAGGAAGCGCGCGCCGAGCAGCGCCGCGAAGGTGGCGGCGGAGGCCGCGAACACGCTCGCCCCGACGAAGCCGGCCAGGGTGATCAGCAGGATCGGCCGCCGGCCGTACCGATCGGCGAGCGGACCGTAGACCAGCTGACCCGACCCGAAGCCGAGCATATAGACGGTGACGACCCATTGCCGGTGATTGGCCTGCGTCACCGCCAGGTCGTGCCCGATGCTGGCGAGCGCCGGCAGCATGAGGTCGACGCCGAGCGCGTTCACCATCATCACCGCGGCGATGAAGCCGACAAACTCGCGAGGGGTCATGCCGGCGGGGGCGGAATCGGTCATGGCGAGCCTATCGGGGACGGGGTCGTCCGCGGCAACCCGGCATCGCCGCGCGCGGACCCGCCCCGAACGGATCGGTCTTCACGCCTCGTTTAGGATTTCGCAGCGGTTTGCCCCGTAGGAACGGGCGATGCGGCTCGCGACGATTACCAACTGGGCCTATGGCGCGACGGTCGCGCTGACGCTGGTGTCGGGAGCGGCGATGCTGGTCACCTCGCGGGCCGGCGAGCGCGAGCGCGCCGCGGTCGAGCAGCGCACCCGTCTCGATGCCGTCACCGGAACGCTCGACGAGGAGGTGTTCGCGCTGACCGATCATGCGCGCCAGTTCCTCGATACCGGCGATCCGAGTTACCGGCTGCTTTACGACCGTGAGGCGGCGCAACTCGCCAGGCTCGACGCCCGGCTGCGGCGGCTGCGCGACGCGGGCGCGGCGGAGAGCGAACTCCAGGCGCTGCGCTCGGCGATCGCCTGGGGCGACGCGCTGCGCGACGAGCAGCGCGCGGCGCTGGACCGCCACGATCGCGGCGATGAGGCCGGAGCGCGGCGGCTGCTGTTCGGGGCCGAATATGAGCGCGAGCTGGACCGCGTCCGCGCCGGAGTCGAGCGGTTCCGCGATCGGCTGGACGCGCGCGTCGCCGGCGAGGTCGCGGACGCGACCCGCGTCGCCAGGACCTGGGAAAGCGTCTCCCGCGGCGTGCTGGCCGCGACGGGCCTGCTCTTCCTCGCCGTGCTCTACTTCGTCTTCAAGCGACGGGTGCTGCACCCGGTGGTGCGGCTCAGCGATGTCGTCACCCGGCTCGCCGCGCAGGATTGGGGTGCCGAGCCGCCCCAGCTCGACCAGATCGACGAGATCGGCGACATGGCGCAGGCGGTACGGGTCTTCCGCGAGAACGGGCTGGAACGCCAGCGACTGGAAGTCGAGCGCGACCGCGACCGGGCGATGCGCGACCTGTTGTCGCGAATGACCCAGCGCCTCCAGGGCTGCAACACGCTCCACGATCTGACCGCGGTCGTCACCCGGTTCGTCCCCGAGATCGCGCGCGGGCTGGCCGGGCGGCTGTACCTGCTCGAGCCCGAGCGCAACGCCGTCGTCGAGGTGTGCCGATGGTCGGGGCCGACCCATTCGCGCGCCGAATTCGCCCCGACCGCGTGCTGGGCGCTGCGTCGCGGCCTGCCGCACCGCCCGGCGGGCGCCAGCGTCGACGTGCCGTGCGACCATCTGGACCTCGCAGGCGACACGGTGCCCGACAGCCTCTGCCTGCCGCTGACCGCCCAGCGCGAGACGATCGGCCTGCTCTACCTCGAAGCGGCCGAGCAGCCGATCGACGCGCTCCCGGCGAGCGGCGGCGACCTCCTGATGCTTGCGGAGACGATCGGGCTCGCGCTCGCCAACCTGCGCCTGCGCGAGGCGCTGCGCGAGCTGGCGATGGTCGATCCGTTGACCGGCCTCGCCAATCGCCGCCGGCTGGAGGCGAGCCGGGAGCAGCTGGCGATGGAAGCCGGGCGGCTGAACCAGTCGCTCGCCTGCCTGATGCTCGACGTCGATCATTTCAAGGGGTTCAACGACCGGTTCGGGCACGAGGCCGGCGATCTGGTGCTGCGCGAGGTGGGTGGCGTCCTGCGCGATGCGACGCGCGCGCATGGCAATGCCTTTCGGTATGGCGGCGAGGAGTTCCTGCTGCTGATGCCGGGGCTCACCGTCGACCAGGCGCGGGCGCGGGCGGAGGAGGTCCGTGGGCGGATCGCGTCGCTGCGGCTCCGGCACGACGGGGTCGAGCTGGGCGGGATCACCGTCTCCATCGGCGTCGCCGCGGCTCCCGAGCACTGCCCGTTCGACCGGCTGATCGTGACCGCAGACGCGGCCGTGCGCCGCGCGAAGACCGAAGGCCGCGACCGTGTGGTGCCGGCGACCCCGCGGGAGGCGGCGGCCGTCGCCGCCTGAATGGAAACGCTGCGTTCCGCAGCGCTCGTCTTTCCGTTCGGTGCGCGGCTCGCCATGTTTCGCGCATGACCAAATCCATCGGCTTCCTCTCGTTCGGCCACTGGTCGGATACGCCCCATTCCGCCACGCGCTCGGCGTCCGACGTCCTGCTCCAATCGATCGACCTCGCGGTCGCGGCGGAGGAACTCGGGCTCGATAACGCCTCCTTCCGCGTCCACCATTTCGCGCGCCAGCTCGCGTCGCCCTTTCCCTTGCTGGCGGCGGTCGGCGCGAAGACCAGCCGCATCGAGATCGGCACCGGCGTGATCGACATGCGCTACGAGAATCCGTTCTACATGGCGGAAGACGCGGGTGCTGCCGACCTGATCGCGGGCAGCCGGCTCCAGCTGGGCCTGAGCCGGGGCTCGCCCGAGCAGGTGATCGACGGCTGGCGCTATTTCGGGTTCGCGCCGCTCGAGGGCGAGAGCGAGGCCGACATGGGCCGTCGCCACGCCGAGGTGTTCCTGGAGCTGCTGAAGGGAACCGGCTTCGCCGAGCCCAACC
The DNA here is from genome assembly GCF_058313435.1 of Sphingomonas sp. SP6. Lineage (NCBI taxonomy): Bacteria > Pseudomonadati > Pseudomonadota > Alphaproteobacteria > Sphingomonadales > Sphingomonadaceae > Sphingomonas > Sphingomonas sp. SP6. The sequence goes on along the minus strand of NZ_JBZFLG010000002.1, from coordinate 227,011 downwards.
CGCGCCCGATGTTCGCCAACCCGCCCGGGCTGCTCCGGCTGGAGCCGCATTCGCCGACCCTGCGCGACCGCATCTGGTGGGGCTCGGCCTCGAACGCGACCGCGGTGTGGGCGGCGCAGATGGGCATGAACCTCCAGAGTTCGACGCTGAAGGCCGACGAGAGCGGCGAGCCGTTCCACGTCCAGCAGGCCAAGCAGATCCGCGCCTATCGCGAGGCGTGGGCGGCGGCGGGGCATCAGCGGACGCCGCGCGTGTCCGTCTCGCGTTCGATCTTCGCGATCACCGACGAGATGGACCGCCGCTATTTCGGGCGTGGCGAGAGCAGCGATCAGATCGGCATCATCGACGACATGCGCGCGGTGTTCGGCCGCTCCTATGCCGCCGAGCCGGACGTGCTCGTCGAGCAACTCCGCGCCGACGAGGCGATCGCCGAAGCGGATACGGTGTTGCTGACGGTGCCGAACCAGCTCGGTGTGGACTATAATGTCCACGTGCTGGAGAGCGTGCTGACGCATGTGGCGCCGGCGCTGGGATGGCGGTAGCCTCGACTCCCTCCGTTCGTCCTGAGGAACGGCTGAGTGCAGCGAAGACGTGTATCGAAGGACCTGCGGCGGGCTGTCCTTCGATACGGGCCTTCGCTTCGCTTAGTCTCTACTCAGGACGAACGGTTGAGGTCACCACCCTCGTCATCGCCCCTGCCGCCACCAGCAGCGACGCCGCGGCGAAGGCCATCGTCCAGATCGGCTCGCCGGGGAAGAAGGCCTTCATCACGCTTCCCATCACCGTCGCGACCAGCAGCTGCGGCACGACGACGAAGACGTTGAACAGCCCCATGTAGACGCCGAGCTTCGCCTGCGGCAGCGAGGAGGCGAGGATCGCGTAGGGCATCGCCAGGGTCGAGGCCCAGGCGACGCCGATCCCGACCTCGCTCAGCAGCAGCCAATTGGGGTCGCGGATCACGAAGAAGCTCGCGAACCCCGCCGCCCCGCACAGCAGCCCGACGATATGCGCCCGCGCCTGCCCCAGCCGCCGCGCCAGCGCGGGGAGCAGTAGCAGCGCGGCGAGCGTCGCGACCCCGTTGTAGGTCGCGAACAGCACGTCGACCCAGCTCGCGCCGTGCTGATAGGCCGGGTCCGTCGCCCCGGTCGCGCCGAAGAAGCGCCGCGCGACGATCGGCGTGGTGTTGATCCACATGATGAACAGCGCCGACCAGCTGAAGAACTGCGCCACCGCCAGCCGTTTCATCAGCACCGGCATCCCGGCGAAATCGCCGACGATGCTGTCCAGCATCCCCGGCGCGCGCCCCGCCTTCGCCCGCGCCACCGCGAGCGCGCTGAGCGCGGCATAAGCGAGGAGCAGCGCGCCCAGCAGATAGACCTCCTTCTCCAGGCCCGCGCCCCAGCAAAGCGCGATCACCGCCGCCCCAGCTGCCGCCCAGCCGAGGCTCGCGCCGAGCCCGCGCGTGGCGAGCGCCGCCGGATCGGTCGCGGGCTCGGGCGGGGCGAAGCGCGCCATGTCCTCGGGCGAATATTCGCGCGTCGTCAGGATCGTCCACGCGACCGCGCCGAGCAGCATCGCCGCGCCGAACCAGAAGGCGATCCGCACCGTAGCGGGTACGCCCCCGCCGACCACCGCGTTCGACACGCCGGCATGTTCGAGCGCCCACGGGAAGATCGACCCCACCACCGCGCCCGCGCCGATGAAGGCGGTCTGCACCGCATAGCCGGCGGCGTGCTGCTCCTTGTCGAGCATGTCGCCGACGAAGGCGCGGAACGGCTCCATCGAGACGTTCAGGCTTGCGTCGAGCATCCACAGCATCGTCGCCGCCAACAGAAGCGAGGGCGCGAGCGGCATGAAGACGAGTGCCAACGTCGCCAGCAGGGCGCCCGCGAGGAAGTACGGCCGCCGCCGCCCGAAGCGGCCGAGCCAGGTGCGGTCGCTCAGGTGACCGATCACCGGCTGGACCAGCAGCCCGGTCAGTGGGGCTGCGACCCACAAAGCGGGGAGGTCGTCGAGCTTGGTGCCGAGCGATTCGAAGATCCGGCTCATGTTGGCGTTCTGGAGCGCAAAGCCGATCTGGATGCCGAAGAAGCCGAACGAGATGTTCCAGAGGCCGCGCCAAGACTGGTGGGGACGAGTGGTCATGGCTGGGTCCGTTCGGCGAGGACGTCGGCGTGGGGCCGGAAGTTGAGCAGGCAGCGATCGAGCAGCCGGTCGATCGCGGCGAGGTCGACGACGGGCGGGGACGGGCGGAGCTTGGCCGGGTCGGGGAAGACGTCGTAGCCGGCGAACAGGCAGCCCCAGGAGAGCGGCGCATAATAGCCGCCGATGCCGAGGTCCGCGATCGCCTGTGGCAGGTCGCGCCCGGTGAACCAGGCGGTCATCACCGCCTTGAGATCGTCGGAGAGCCGGTCGTGCGCGGCATTGTCGCGCCAGAAGGGCGTGTCGCGGCGGGTGTTGAGGCGGTAGTGCGCGACGATGTAATCGCGGACCCCTTCGTAGCGGCGAGCGATGCGGGCGTTGAAGGCGTCGCGCTCGTCCCTCGGCCAGGCTTCGATGAAACCCTCGACCGTCGCCTGCACCAAATGGAGCGCGGTCGCCTCCAGCGGTTCGATGAATCCCTGCGCCAGCCCGATCGCGAGGCAGTTGCCGGTCCAGGTGTCCGCGACGTGGCCGACCCGCATCTCCAGATGCCGGACCGGCGCATCCTCAGGGAGCGACAGGTGGCGGCGCAGCTCGGCGGCGGCGGCGTCGGGGTCCAGGTAGCGGCTCGAATAGACGTAGCCGTTGCCTGTGCGGGCGGTGAGCGGGATGCGCCACGCCCAGCCGCTCGACAGCGCGGTGGCTTTGGTCTGGGCGAGCGGGGCCGGGTCGGCGGGGGTGGGGGTCACCACCGCGCGGTTGCAGAAGAGGTTGTTCGCGAAGGACAGGAACTCTGCGCCGAGCGCCTGCTGCGCGAGCGCGCCGCGGAAGCCGCTCGCGTCGACGAACAGGTCCGCTGCGATCCGGTCGCCGCCCTCGAACATCAGCGATTCGATCGCGACGTCCGATACAGCGACATCCACCACGCGGCGCTGGACGTGCCGCACGCCCCGCCCGGTCGCGACGCCGCGCAGGAACGCGCCGACCTTGTGCGCGTCGAAATGGTAGCCGTAGCCCGGCCCGAACGGGAACGCTTCCGCCGCGACCGGCGCCAGCCCGGTGCGGGCGATGCGGGTGGCGAGGAAGAAGCAGTCGGGGTCCGCCTCGACCTCCGCTCCGGTCCGTCGCGCCAACGCGCTGTGGTGGAACGCGCCTTCGGTATGCAGGTCGGTCGGCGCGGCGAAGGGGTGGAAATAGCGCCCGCGCGTCGCGGACCAGCCTTGGAACGCAATCCCCGCCTTATAGGTCGCGTCGCACGCCGGCATCCATTCGGCCTCGTCGACCCCGATGCGGTCGAAAAACGCCTTCAGCTGCGGCGTCGAGCCCTCGCCGACCCCGACGATCGGGATGTCCGGCGCCTCGATCACCGTCACTGCCGACTGCGGCCACGCCCGCTCGAACAGGCACGCCGCCATCCAGCCGGCGGTGCCGCCGCCCAGGATCGCGATGCGGAGCGGCGGCGCGCTCATCCCGCCCGCAGCACGGCGGCTGCATATGGGCCGAGCTGCGTCGCGTCGCCGTCGCCGCACGCGATCAGCGGCTCGGCGGTCCCGCCGTTCCACACCGCCGGCTCGGGCGAGAGGTTGAAGGCGCAGCGCAGCCGCACGCCCTCATGCTCGCGCTCGAACTCGAGGACCTGCGCGTCCGCCCGGTCGAAGCGGATCGAACCCAGCCGCAGCGCCGGCTCGGCGCGGCGCAGCGCGAGCACGTCGCGCGTCCATGCCAGCAGCGACCCCTCGCCGTGGCGGTCGACCGCGAGCGCGGCATGATCGGCGCCGAGCGGGAGCCACGGTTTCGCCGCGCCGAATCCGAGATGCTCGGCATCCCCGCGCCAGGGCATCGGCGTCCGCGCGCCGTCGCGGGACAGGGTAAGCGGCCAGTTGGCGATCGCCTCGGGATCGCGCAGGTCCTCGAACGCGATATGGACCTGCGGCAGACCTAGCTCCTCGCCCTGATAGAGAAAGATGTCGCCGCGCAGGCACCCCAGGAGCAGCATCTTGACGCAGGCGAAGGCGTCGCGGTGGGCGGGGTCCGCCCAGCGCGAGACGGCGCGGGGCGCGTCGTGATTCTCGAACGCCCAGCTCGGCCAGGACGCGCCGGGTCCGTCGGGCCAGCGTTCGAGCGTGTCGCGGACCAGCGCCGGGGTCAGCGCGGGCGCGTAGAGGAACTCGAAGCCGTAGGCGGTGTCGAGCCGCCCTGGCGCGGTGTAAGCGCGCCGCGTGGCGTCGCTGTCCGGCCCGCCGACCTCGGCCACGGTGAACCGTCCGCCGTACGAATCGAGCAGCGCCCGGACGCGCTCGAGAAAGGGCAGCACCTCGGGCTGGTTCATCGTGTGGCGCTGTGTCTGGAAATCGTAGGAGCGGGTGCGCTTGGCGTTGGTCGCGCGCGGCGGATTGTCGCGCAGCCCGGCGTCGACGATCGCATGGTTGATCGCGTCGAGCCGGAAGCCGTCCACTCCGCGGTCGAGCCAGAAGCGCGCGGTCGCGAGCAGCGCGTCCTGCACCGCGGGGTTCCGGACATTGAGCTGGGGCTGCTCCTTCAGGAAGGAGTGGAGATAATATTGCCCCCGCCGCGCATCCCACGTCCACGCCGGGCCGCCGAACACCGACTGCCAGTTGTTCGGCGGCGAGCCGTCCGCCTTCGGATCGGCCCAGACGTACCAGTCGGCGCGGGCGTTGGTCGCGTCGGCGCGGCTCTCCTTGAACCAGGCATGCTGGTCCGAGGTGTGCGACCAGACCTGGTCGATGATGATGCGCAGGCCCAGGGCATGGGCGCGCGCGATCAGCACGTCGAAATCGTCGAGCGTCCCGAAGATCGGATCGACGCCCTCGTAATCCGCGATGTCGTAGCCGAAGTCCTTCTGCGGGCTGGTGAAGAAGGGCGACAGCCACACCGCGTCGACGCCCAGCGACGCGACGTGATCGAGGTGCGCGGTGATCCCGGCCAAGTCACCGATGCCGTCGCCGTTCGCATCGGCGAAGCTGCGCGGATAGATCTGGTAGATCGCCGCACCCCGCCACCACTCGGTCACTTCGTCCCTCCGATGCGACACACCGCATAGCCGAAGGCGGGCAGGGTGACGCGCAGCGCCCCGGGCGCGCTGACTCCCGCACAACCCTCCCCCGCGAGCGCGGTGGTGGTGGCCCCGCCGGTCTCGATCGTCACCTGCCGGTCGATCGCCGCTGGCGACGTGTTGAACGCGATCAGCACTTCGTCTCCCGTCGTCGGATCGAACCGCGATACCGCGAACAGCCCCGGTTTGTCCTCGCTCGCGCGCGTCACCTGCCTCCCGCGCGTGAGCGCGGGGGTCGTGACGCGCAGGCGGGCGAGCTTGGCGATCTCCCGGAACAGCGGATTGTCCGTCCCGAAATGCGCGGTCGCGGTGGTCGTGTCGGTGCCGAGCAGGCGGTTGTCGTTGTAGACCGCGACCTTGCTCGCGAACTGATCCTCGCGCGCGTCCTGATCCTCGCCGTCGCCGACGAAGCCCTGTTCGTCGCCCGCGTAGATCGTCGGCGACCCGCGCAGTAGCAGCAGCATCGCGTGCTGAAGCTGGTCGCGCGCCAGCACTTCGGCGTCGCTGGCCTGCGGCAGCGCCTTGCGGATGAAATAGGCCGCGCGGCCCTGGTCGTGGTTGCCGAGGAAGGTCGGCAGCGTCCGCGCGGTCGCTTCGCCGCCCTCGTAGAGCACGTCGGCGGCGAACACGTCGGCGAGCTTGTCGGTGCCGGCCTTGCCCGCGGCGACATCGTTGATCGTCCGCGCGAAGGCGAAGTCGAGCACCGCGGGCAACTTGTCGACGCGCGTGTGGCGGGTCAGCACCGCGAGATCGGGGGTCGCGACCTCGCCGAAGATGTGGAAATGCGGGATGCCCTTCGCCTTGGCGCGCGCCTGCATCGCTGGGACGAACGCCTGCCAGAACTCGGGGTTGACGTGACGTGCGGTGTCGATGCGGAAGCCGTCGATCCCGAACCGGTTGATCCAGCCGCCGAAGATGTCGATCATGCCAGAGACGACGCGCGGATGTTCGGTGGCGACGTCGTCGAGGGTGGTGAAGTCGCCCGTCGTGACGCTCTCGCCGCGCCACTCGGACGCGCCGCGATTGTGATAATAGATCGGGTCGTTGAGCCAGTCGGGCTTCTTCACATGCTCCTCGCCCTTGGGAACGTAGGGCGTGTAGGCGAAGCTCGGATCGGTCAGCTTCGCGAAGTTCGCGGCGCTCAGATCGTCATAGCCCGTGAACCCCGGGTTGATCGCCTTGCCGGCGACGCCGCCCCTCCGCTGAAAGGGATCGTCGGCGATCGAACGGTAAGGGCACGCGCTCTCGCACTCGCGGTACCGGATCACGTCGGCGGTGTGGTTGACGACGATGTCCATATAGACCTTCATCCCCGCGCCGTGCGCCGCGTCGACCAGCGCCTTGAAGTCGGCGTCGGTCCCGAAATGCGGATCGACATGCTCGAAGTCTGTGATCCAATAGCCGTGATAGCCCGCGGACTCGTGGCCGGGCGTGCCCTGCACCGGCTTGTTCCGGAAGATCGGCGCGACCCAGATCGCGGTGACGCCGAGCTGTTTCAGGTACGCGATGCGCCGGGTGACGCCCCCGAGGTCGCCGCCGTGATAGAAGGCCTTGTCGGTCGGATCGAAGCCGGTCGTCAGCCGATCGCCGGTCAGCCCGCCGCGGTCGTTCGCCGGATCCGCGTTGTCGAAGCGATCGGGGAGGAGGAAGTAGATCACCTCGTCCTCGGGCAGCCGGTCGCGGTAGCTCTGCGCGGCGAGCGGCGACGCCGAAGCCATCAGCGCCAGCGCGCCGAGCGCGATCCGAGACATGCGGCCCATCGTTCCTCCCGCCCGGCCTCGCGCCGGATTCCCGATCTGTCCTGCGGGCAAGCGGCGGCGAAGGGAAGGCAAGGGCATACGTATTCAGCCGCGGGCTTCCGTGATCGACCGGGAAGGCGTAGGCTGCGCGATCAGCGGAGGAGAGCGCGGCGGCCATGGCGGCCAGCGAGAAGACCACCTCGTTCGACATCGCCGCGCTCGCGGGCGTGTCGCAGCCGACCGTCTCGCGCGCGCTGCGCGGCGACAAGACGGTCAGCGCCGCGACGCGGATGCGGATCGAGGCGATCGCGCGGCAGCTGAACTACACCGTCGATCGCGCCGCTTCGTCGCTCCGCCGCGGCCACACCAACACGCTGGCGCTGCTGTTCTTCGAGGACCCGCTGGAGGACGGATCGAACATCAACCCGTTCTTCCTGTCGATGCTGGGCTCGATCCTCACCACCGCCTCGCGGCTCGGCTACGACCTCCTGACCTCGTTCCAGCAGCTCTCCGAGGACTGGCACGTCGGCTTCGAGGATGCGCGCAAGGCCGACGGGCTGCTGCTGCTCGGCTACGGCAATTACGAGGCGTATCGGCCGCGGCTGGAGCAATTGGTGCGCCAGGGGACGCATTTCGTCCGCTGGGGGGCGGTCGAGCCCGGTGTGCTCGGCACCGTGATCGGCTGCGACAACCGGCTGGGCGGGCGGCTGGCGGGCGAGCATCTTCTCGCGCGCGGCTGTCGCCGGATCGCGTTTCTGGGCGATGCGTCGGACGCCTATCCCGAGTTCCGCGACCGCTATCGCGGCCTCGCCGACGCGCTGCGCGAGGCCGCCGCGCCGGTCGATCCCGGACTCCATGTCGATGCGCTCTCGACGCAGGCGGACGGCTATGACGCGGCGCTTCGGCTGCTGGCGCGCGGCATCGCGTTCGACGGGGTGTTCGCCGCGTCGGACCTGATCGCGCTCGGCGCGATGCGCGCGCTGGAGGAGGCGGGGCGGCACGCGCCGACCGGGATGCGGATCGTCGGCTTCGACGACATTCCCGCCGCCAGCCTCACGCTGCCGCCGCTGACCACCGTCGCGCAGGATTATGCGCGCGCTGGCGCAGCGCTCGTCGACTCGCTGATCCGCCAGATCGGCGACCAGCCGACCGACAATGCCGTGCTGCCGCCCCGGCTGGTGGTCCGCGCCTCGACCTGACCGCGCCAGCGCCCCCGGGCGCACCGGCTTCAGGTCGGTTCGAGCAATCCGCGGATCCGCAGCGCCAGCGCCTCCATCGCGAACGGCTTCGTGATCATCTCCATGCCCGGCTCGAGGAAGCCCGAGGCGAGCGCGGCGTTCTCGGCATAGCCGGTCATGAACAGGACGGTCAGCCCCGGGCGCAGCTCGCGCGCCGCCTCCGCCAGCTGGCGGCCGTTCATGCCGGGGAGGCCGATGTCGGTGACGAGCAGGTCGATCCGCCGCTTCGATCGCACGATCTCGAGCCCCGCCGGCCCGTCCGCCGCCTCGATCGCGGCGTAGCCGAGCTCCCCCAACTCCTCGAGGATCAGCCCGCGGACGATCGGCTCGTCCTCGACCACCAACACGACCTCGCCGTCCTCCGCGTGATGCGCCTCGCGCAGGGCGGGGAGCGTCTCGTCCTCGGCCTCGTCTCCGCGGAAGCGCGGCAGGTAGAGCTTGAAGGTCGTGCCTTTGCCGACCTCGCTGTAGATCTTGGCATATCCCTCGGACTGCTGGGCGAAGCCGTAGATCATCGACAGCCCCAGTCCCGTGCCCTGACCCAACGGCTTGGTGGTGAAGAACGGCTCGAACGCCTTGGCGATCGTGTCGGCGTCCATGCCGACGCCGGTGTCGCTGACGCCCACGCAGACATATTGCCCCGGCTTCACCCCGCGCTGCTTCGCGGCATAGGCCTGGTCGAGATGGGCGTTGCAGGTCTCGATCGTCAGCTTGCCGCCGTCGGGCATCGCGTCGCGGGCGTTGATCGCGAGGTTGAGGATCGCGCTCTCGAGCTGATTCGCGTCGCATTTGGTGATCCACAGCCCGCCCGAGAGCACCAGCTCGAGGTCGATCCGCTCGCCGATCGTCCGGCGCAGCAGGTCCTCCATCGACGCGACCAGCGCGTTGGCGCGGACGGGGCGCGGATCGAGCGGCTGGCGCCGGGAGAAGGCGAGCAGCCGGTGGGTGAGGGCGGCGGCCTTGCCGGCGGCGCTCGATGCGCCCGCGATGAAGCGGTCGAGGTCGTCGATCTTTCCCTGGGCGACGCGGCGCTGGACGATTTCCAGGCTGCCCGTGATTCCTTGCAGGAGATTGTTGAAATCGTGCGCGATGCCGCCGGTCAGCTGGCCGACCGCTTCCATCTTCTGCGCCTGGCGGAGCGCCGCTTCGGTGTCGGCGAGCTGGGCCGCCGCCTCGACCGCTTCGGTCACGTCGCGCCCGAAGCCGTAGAAGGTGCCGTGCTCGGGGACGGTCGTCCACTCGATCACGTGCTGCTCGCCGCGCTTGTCGCGCATCACCGTCTGATATTGGAGCAGCGCCCGCCCCGCCCGGAGCGCGTCCACCCGATCGCGCCAACGGGCGTCGCCGTCGACCATGAAGTCGGCCGTGCGATGTCCGATCGTCTCGGCGCGGCTCCAGCCCAGGACCTTGGTCCAAGCCGGATTGACGTCCGTGACCACCCCGGAACTGTCGGTCACCGCCTTCAGCACCGGCGACAGCGTCCAGATCCGCTCGCGGTCGCGTGCGAGCAGGCGTTCCTCGGTGATGTCGCGGCCGACCGCATGGATGCGCTCGGCGTCCGGGACCGCGGTCCAGGAGAGCAGCCGGTAATCGCCGCCGCGCGTGCGGTAACGGTTTTCGAACGCGAGCGTCGTCCGACCATGCGCGAGCGTGTCGATCTCCTGCGCAGTGCTCGCGAGATCGTCGGGATGGATGAAGCCGGCGATCGGCTGGCCGACCATCTCCTCCTCCGCCCAGCCCAGCATCCGCGTGGCCGAGGGATTGACCGCGGTGATGACGCCCTCGGTGGTCGCGACCAGCAGCAGGTCCTGGGACAGCGACCACAGCCGGTTGCGGTCGTCCTGGAGCCGCCGTCGGGCGAGGACCCGGTCGGTCGTCTCGATCACGACCGCGATCACCCCGATGGTCGCGCCCCGCTCGTCGACCGCGGGCGAATATTCCAGATCCATCCACAGCACCCGCGGGGTGCCGTCGCGAATCAGGGTCAACTCCTGATCCTGATAGGACAGGGTCCCGCCTTCGCGGTAGACCTTCTGCATCACGTTGGCGTTGAAGTCGGCGACTTCGTGCCAGCCCTCGAGCACGTTGCTGCCGAGCAGGTCCGGGTGGCGCGCGCCCGCGAACAGCCGATAGGCGTCGTTGTAGATCATCACGCCGTCGTCGCCCCAAAGAGTGACGATCGGCACCGGCGAGCGCACCGCGAACGCGAGTACGGATTGCATCGCGGTGGACCATCGGTCGATCGGGCCGACGCCGGTCGCCGCCCAGTCGTGCCGCGCGATCAATCCGCCCAGTTCACCGCCGCCCGTAAGAAAGCCCGGACTCTCTGCGCCGTCCGCCGTCCGCCCCTGAACCACCCGTCACCCTCTTGGCCAGCCCGCATCGTCGGAGCGCACCTTCTCGTAATCGTCGAACCGACGGCGGGCGTGGGAGTTCCAAGCGCCGCCCGGCCTCGATCCCGGCAGTCGATGCAGTTCGACATAATTCCTACTAAGCCTTGGGTGAATTGAAGCGGGGAGCCTGGGCAGTCCTGATGAATGCAAAAATCGAAACTTAGAGTTCCGATAGTTGCAGAGTTTGCAACCGAAAGCTCTCATTAGGTATTGCTCATCGCCATGTTGCGCGTACACTCTGATTCGCGACTCGGGGGAGTTCCGTATAGTTCTGGTATCTTTGCCCGGCCCGCCGGTAGCGTTCGCGTATGTCCGCACATCGGTTCAGGGAGACTTAACATGATTGTTGGTAATCATCGCGCGCAGGATCATAGCATCGACGTCATTTCGCCGATGAAGCTGAAGACGATCAGCTTCGACGACATCGACACGAGCCCCTACGGCGCCGCCACCATCGTCAACGGCTACGCCAAGCTCGACTGGTCGAACATGTACGTCCTCAACAAGGAAACGTCGGGGATCGATTACTATGGCAACAGCGGCTATATCACCGGCGTGACGTCGGGAGATCAGGCTGCCTACACCGGGTTCGGATCGCCCGCTTCGGTGTACATCGCCGACGGCTCGTTCACCTTCAACAGTGTCGAGATGACCTCGGGCTGGAACAAGAAGGAGTCGGTCGAGATCACCGGCTACGACAAGAACGGCAACGAGATCTTCGACACCACCGTCAAGATCACGGACAAGGGCCCGACCCATGTCGAGTTGAACTGGGCTGGCGTCTCGGAAGTCGTCTTCACCCCGCTGAGCGGCAAGCCCGATCCCAACCTGCTCGGCAGCGGTCTGCACGTCGTGTTCGACGACATGGTCGTCTCGAAGGTCAAGGGCACCGCGGCGGTCGGCCTGGACCAGCATTCGGTGCTCGGTCATGACGCTTTCGCGTCCGCCGGCGCGGGTCATTCGGACGCGGTGCTGCTGCATCACGACCTGCATCAGCCGACGCATATCGTCCTCGCCTGACGAGCTCATGCAACTTGGGGTGGTCCGAACGTCGGGCCACCCCGCCTTTTCGCGTCGTGCTTCGGGCCGGAGGGCGGATCGTCCGATCCAGGCTCGCCGCCCGATCGTTCGCCCGGCCTCCCATCGGCGCGCCGGCTCTTCCCGCTTCGCAGGGTCGCAAGCGTGGGCCGTTGCTTGACCGCCGGCAGGCGAGATGGAACGACGCGACCATGAGCACCGGCATCTCTCCCGTCGAACTCCTCAGCAGCGCGGTGCCGGATGGCGAGGAGACGCCGTCGGACACCAATCTGAGCGCATCGGCCGGGCTGCCGGATTGGTTGTCGCGGCACCGCGTCAGCCTCGCCTTCTCCTGCTACCAATCCTCGCAGCTGTTCCTGGCGGGCGTCACCCCGGCCGGCCAAATCTCGTTCAGCTACCAGGCGTTCGGCCAGGCGATGGGGCTCGCGCGCAAGGGCGGCAGCCTCTATCTCGGCGCGCTGTTCCAGATCTGGCGGATGGAGAACATGCTCCAGCCCGGGCAGATCGTGAATGGCGTCCACGACGCGGTGTTCGTCCCGCGGCTGGCATGGACGACCGGCCATGTCGACATCCACGAGGTCGGCATTCTCCCCGACGGCAAGCCGATCTTCGCCGCCACCCGCTACAATTGCCTCGCGACGGTCGATCCGGTCCACTCGTTCCGCGTCGCCTGGAAGCCGCCCTTCATCTCGGAGATCGTCGCGGAGGATCGCTGCCACCTCAACGGCATCGCCATGGATCGCGGCAAGCCCCGCTACGTCACCGCGGTGCGCGAGGCGGACGTGGTCGAGGGCTGGCGTGACGGCCCCGATCGCGGGCTGCTGATCGACGTCGAGCGCAACCGCGTCCTTCGCGACGATCTGTTCATCCCCCACAGCCCGCGCCTGCACGACGGCGCGATCTACCTGCTCGAAAGCGCACGCGGATATCTGGTCCGGATCGATCCGCGCTCGGGCGAGAAGAGCGACGTCTGCTTCCTCCCCGGCTTCATCCGCGGTCTCTCCTTCCACGCCGGCCACGCGCTCGTCACGCTGTCGCGGCCGCGCAAGAGCAGCTTCGACGGCGTCCCGCTCGACGACGAGATCGCCAGACGCGGCGAGGGGACCTGGTGCGGGGTGGCGATCGTCGATCTGGCGAAAGGCGAAATCGTCGAGTGGATCAAGCTGGAGGGCAAGATCATCCAGCTGTTCGACGTCGTGACCCTGCCCGACATCCGCTGCCCCATGCTGATCGGCCCGCGCAGCGACGAGATCGCGAACATCGTCAGTATCGATCCCGGAAGCCTGCCCAAGCCGCGCCCGCGCTAGGCGCTTGCGTCGCCCTCCTCGAACGGCTGTGCCGGATTGCGATGCGGGAAGTCGGTCGCCGGCGCCGGCACCCCGAGGAAGCCGCATAGCCTGTCCCACCCGTCGCCCGCGAACAGGTCGAAGCGCAGGAACCGCTCGGTGGGCTTGTCCCGGAAGAAGGCGAGGACGCGGGCCTGATGCTCGGCATAGGCGGTCTCCAGCCTCGCCGCATTCAGCGACGTCAGGAAGTACATCAGCTTCTGGTTGACGCCGTGGCGGGTCGTCGTCGCCGCGGCGGCGAAGCCGTGGTCCGAATGGTCGAACGCGGGAATGCCGTGGAACGTCAGATTGTGGTTCTGGTACGATTCGCGCCAGCTCTCCTCCGGACGCTCGGTCAGGACGAACTTGGCGTTTGGGAACAAGGCGTAGAGCGTCTCGAAGGCGTGCGCCGCGAACGAATCGGTGATGGAATCGAACACCATCACGTCCTCGATCGCGAGATGCTGGTGGGTGATCGGGCAATGGTGGTCGGCGTGGAACAGCCCCAGCTCGGTCAGCGCCGCCGCGAGCGAGGTCGTACCCGTCTTGGGCAGACCGATGCCGATGACGCGCGGCTCGCGCAGCAGCTCGGCCATGTTGGTCCGCCACCGCCGCGCGATGATCGCGAAGCGCGGGTCGAGACCCTCGCCCAGCCGGTCGAACGCGGCGAGGAAACGCTCGCGGCTCCGCAGCGCGAACAGGAGCGTCAGTGTCAGCGTCGCCTTCTCCGCCGCCGTGCCGTCGAGGTCGCCGGCCCGTGCGAGCAGCGAAGCATAGATCGCCCCCGCCTCGGCCCGCTCGAAGAACATGGCCGTCCACCATGCCGCGCGCTGCGCGAGCCGGACCGAGTCGACGCGCGGGACCGCGCGTTCGAGCGTCTCGCGCGCGAACGCCGCGTCGGGGAGCATCGCCGCCGCCCCGACCAGGGTGAGCAAGTCGGACGCCGGCAGGTCGCCGCTCGCGTACGCGCGCAGCTCGGCGCGGAGCGGATCGCGCTCGGCGTAGGAAGCCCGGCGGCGGCGGAGCAGCAGCCCCTCGCGCCGGAACCGCTCGATCGCGAGCCCGCGGTCGTCGGGATGATCCGTCGCGCCGCGCCGGACCGCGTCGACCGCGGCGGCGAGATCGCCCGCCTGCGCATGGAGCCGCGCCAGCCGCAGCCAGATCCTCGGGTTGCCGCGCACCTTGGCGAGCAAGGCCTCGGTCCACCGCGCCGCGGTGGCCGAGTCGTTCGCCGCGACCGCCGCCTCGATCCGGGCTCGGATCGCCGCCGGCGTCTCGTCGCCCGCCACCCTCAGCGCGCCAGCTGCGCCTTGACCCGCTCGGCGGCTTTCATGACCCGCAGAACGTTTTCGCCCGCCACCTTGGCGACGTCGGCGTCGGACCAGCCGCGCCGCATCAGCTCGGCGAGCAGCGCGGGATAGGTCGACACGTCGGCAAGCCCCTGCGGCAAGGTCTCGCCCACCCCGTCGTAATCGGACCCGAGCCCGACATGATCGACGCCCGCGACCTCGGCGATGTGCGCGATATGGTCTGCGACCTGCGCCAGCGTCACCCCCGGTGCGGGATGCGCCTTCAGCCACGCCGCATAGTCCGCCGCCGCCTTCTCGGGCTGGCCGATGTCGAGGCCGTTGTACGGCGGTGAGTTGAGCCGCGCCTTCTCGGCGAGCGAATCCGCCGACCAGCGGCGATAGGCGTCGGAGACATAGGGCGGAGCGTAATTGACCATCACCACGCCGCCGTTCTTCGCCACGAGCTTCAACACGTCGTCCGACACATCGCGGGGATGATCGTCGAGCGCGCGGGCGGAGGAGTGGGAGAAGATCACCGGCGCCTTCGTCACCGCCAGCGCGTCGCGCATCGTGCCCTCGCTGACGTGGCTGAGGTCGACCAGCACCCCCAGCCGGTTGAGCTCGGCGACGATCGTGCGGCCGAAGTCGGTCAGCCCATTGTGCTTGGGATCGTCGGTGGCCGAATCGGCCCATTCGATCGTGCGCGAATGGGTGAGCGTCAGATAGCCCGCCCCGAGCGCGGCATAGGCACGCAGCACGCCCAGGCTGCCGTCGATCTGGCCGCCGCCCTCGACCCCGATCATGCTCGCGATCCTGCCCGCCTTGTGCGCGCGGCGCACGTCGGCGGCGGTGCGCGCCAGCGCGAACGTGTCGGGATAGCGTTCGGCGAGCGACTGGACGAGCGCGATCTGCTCGATCGTCTGCTCGACCTGCTCCTTGCCCGGCAGCGTCGGGTCGACCCAGACCGACCAGAACTGCCCGCCCACCATTCCCCGCCGCAATCGGACGATGTCGGTGTTGTACGCCGGTTTCTTCGCCGAGAGATCGCGCAGGTCGATTGTCCAGCGCGCCTCGCCTTCGCGTTCGCGCAGCGCCTCGGCCCAGTCGTTGTGGCCGTCGATCAGCGGCGTCGCCTTGAGCACCCGGGCGACACGGGTCGCCTCATCCTGCGCGGGGGCAGGGGTGGCCAGCAGCGCGAACGTGGCAAAGAGCGCGCCCCTCACAACCCGCCTCCCGAGCGGCGCGAGGCAGGGGGATCGTTCTCGTTCTCCGCGGGCCCGCCGCGGCCGTGGTGGAGGCTGAGGAGCGACTCCATCAACTCCTCCTCCTCGCTCGACATGACCGCCAGCACCTCCGCCTCCTCGCAGCCGGCGGCGGCCAGATAGGCATGCCCCATGCTCGAATCGATGTAGATCGCCTGCCCGGGCTCGAGCGTGACCGGATCGTAGAATTCGGTCTGCACCTCGACCCGCCCCGACAGGACGTAGAGGAACTCCTCGCCCGAATGGCGCACCAGGTCGCCGAACTGCTCGGCGGAGCGCGCGCGAATTTTGGTGACGACCGGGATCATCCGCTTCCGCCGGAGCTCGGTGCAGAGATAGTGATAGTCGTAATTGGGCGTCTCCACCCGCACCGAGCGGGCGATGTCGCCGACGCTGCGCCGCGCAGTCACGGCTTGGACCGACTCCCCGGTCTCCTCGGCGAACAAATCGGTCATCCGCATTCCCAGCCGTTTCGCGAGGGCCTGGAGCTTGTCGTAGGTCAGCGTCAGCCGGTCGTGCTCGATCTTCGACAGCGTCGAGACCGGGATCCCGGACTTCGCGCTCATCTCCTTGAGCGTCCAGCCCTCGCGCGCGCGCAGCCCCTTGAGCAATGCGCCGAGTGTCGGGGGGGTGGTCGGCACGGCTGGTCCTTCGCCCGTTGACGTTCGACCTGTTTAGGATCATCGTGTCCTAATCAGGATAGCGACAAACGATATCTGATGGGAGGCGCAGCGGCAATGGGAATGCGTGCGAGGCTCGGCTGGCTGGGGGCGACGCTCGGCGCGCTGGCGATGGGGACGATGACGGTCGCGCAGGCGCCGGCGCCGCTGGCGCCGGCCACGCCGGTCACGAGCCCGCTCGTCGCATCGGGCGCGGCGCATGTGCTGACCGGCGAAGACGTGACCGCCTGGCTCGACGGCTACATGCCGTACGCGCTGAAAAGCGGCGACCTCGCCGGCGCGGTGGTGACGGTGGTCAAGGACGGGCAGGTGATCGCCGGCCGTGGTTACGGCTACGCCGATATCGCCGGGCGCAAGCCGGTCGACCCCAGCCTCACGCTGTTCCGTCCCGGTTCGGTGTCGAAGCTCGTCACCTGGACCGCGGTGATGCAGCAGGTCGAGGCGGGGAAGATCGACCTCGACGCCGACGTCAACCGCTACCTCGATTTCACCATTCCGCCCTTCGACGGCAAGCCGATCACGATGCGTCAGATCATGACGCATACCGCCGGCTTCGAGGAGGCGAACAAGGGGCTGATCACCTATGATCCGAAAGACGTGGTGCCGATCGGCGTCTATCTGAAAGCCTACGTCCCCAAGCGCGTCTACGAGCCCGGCACGACCCCGGCCTATTCGAACTGGGCGACGACGCTCGCGGGCTACATCGTCGAGCGCGTCTCGGGGATGTCGTTCGACGACTATGTCGATGCGCGCATCTTCAAGCCGCTCGACATGAGGACCGCGACCTTCCGCCAGCCGCTCCCCGCGCGGCTGCGCCCGCTGCTGGCGGTCGGCTATCCGCAGGCGTCGGTCCCGGCCAAGCCGTTCGAGATCGTCGTCGCCGCGCCCGCGGGATCGCTCTCCGCCTCGGGGCTCGACATGGCCAAGTTCATGATCGCGCACCTCGAGGGCGGACGCGGCATCCTCAAGCCCGAGACCGCGGCGATGATGCACGATTCGCCGCTCGCCAAGGTCAACCCGAAGTCGCTGATCCCGCCGCTCAACCGGATGGAGCTCGGCTTCTTCGAGACCAACATCAACGGCCGCGAGGTGATCGCGCACCTCGGCGACACGAACAACATGCACACCTCGCTCCACCTGTTCACCAGGGAGCATGTCGGCTTCTACGTCTCGTTCAACGCGGCCGGTCGCGAGGGCGCGGCGCATGTCGCGCGCTGGCAGCTGTTCCAGGACTTCGCCGATCGCTACTTCCCGTCGACGGTCAAGGACGGTCGCGTCGACGCCAAGACCGCCGCGGCGCACGCCCAGGCGATGGCGGGGCAGTGGCAGGTCAGCCGCTCGTCGCTGACCAACTTCGTCAATATCCTCAACCTCATCGGCCAGGTGAAGGTCGCGACCGATGCCGACGGCGCGCTGACGATCCCCAGCCTCAAGGGCGCGAACGGCGCGCCGCAACGCTGGGTCGAGATCGCGCCCTATGTCTGGCGCGACCGTGACGGACACGATCTGCTCGCCGCGCAGGTCGCCGACGGCAGGCCGGTGCGCTGGAGCTACGGCCTCGCCGCGCCCTTCATGGTGTTCGACCGCGTTCCGCCCTTGCGCTCGGCGGCGTGGCTGCTGCCGGCACTCTACGCCAGCCTGGCGGTGCTGCTGCTGACCGTCCTCTACGCGCCCGGCAGTTGGTTCGTCCGCCGCCGCTACGCCCTCGCGAAGCCGGTCGCCGGACCGTCGCTGCGGGCGGCGCGCGCGTCGCGGGTGATGGCGCTGGCGAGCCTGCTGGTGCTCGGCGGCTGGTTCTGGCTGATCTCGACGATCTTCGCCGACGGATCGCCGGGCGACGCGGTGCTGCTAGTGCTCGAGATCGCGGGCTGCATCGTCTTCGTCGGCGCGGTGCTGATCGCCGGCTGGAACCTTGCGCAAGCGATCCGCGACGGGCGACACTGGACGCGCAAGCTGTGGGCGGTGCTGCTGCTCCTCGCCGCCCTCGTCGTGCTGTGGACCGCCTGGTCATACAGCCTCCTCGCGATCACGACGCACTATTGATGCTGACGCTTTCGACCGAGACGGCGGTCCTCCGCCTCGCTAAGCCGTTCCGCATCTCTGGCTATGTGTTCGAGACCGCCGAGGTGCTCGTCGTCACGCTTCGCGACGGCGCGCGCCGCGGACGCGGGGAAGGGGCAGGGGCTTATTATCTGGGCGACGACCTCGCGAAGATGCAGGCCGACGTCGAGATGGCGCGCGAGGCGATCGAGGCGGGGCCGACCCGCGAGGAGCTCCGCACAATCATGGCGGCCGGCGGCGCGCGCAATGCGGTCGACGCGGCGCTGTGGGAGCTGGAGGCGAAGCGTGCGGGCGTGCCGGTGTGGCGGCTCGCGGGGCTGGCGGAAGCGCCCAAGCCGATCGTCACCACCTTTACGATCGGCGCCGACACACCCGAGGCGATGGCCGAGAGCGCGCGCCGCTATGCCGACGCGAAGTCGATCAAGGTCAAGCTGACCGGCGATCTTCCGCTCGATCTCGCCCGCGTCGCCGCGATCCGCGGCGCGCGCCCCGACGTCTGGCTCGGCGTCGACGGCAACCAGGGGTTCGTCAAGGCCGATCTGATCCCGCTCGTCGAGGGGCTGCTGCCGCACCGCGTCTCGCTCCTCGAGCAACCGCTCGCGCGCGGGTGCGAGGCCGATCTCGAAGGTTTCCTCTCACCGATCCCGATCGCGGGCGACGAGAGCCTGTTGACCCTCGCGGACGTCGCCTCTGCCAAGGGCCGGTTCGACGTCGTGAACATAAAGCTCGACAAGTGCGGCGGCCTCACCGAGGGGCTGCTGATCGCTGCCGAGGCGCGCGCGCGCGGCCTCGGCGTCATGGTCGGGACGATGGTCGGGACCAGTCTCGCGACCGCGCCCGGCTTCGTGCTTGGGCAGATCGCCGACCTCGTCGACCTCGACGGTCCGACCTTCCTCGCCGACGATCCCGCGCCGCGCGTCACATATGAAGGCGGCACGCTCTACGCCGGGCCGGACGTCTGGGGCGGATGACACGCGAGCCGACCTGGTTCGGGCAGCCGCGCGGGCTGACGATCCTGTTCCTGACGAACATGTGGGAGACCTTCTCCTACTACGGAATGCGCGCGCTCCTGGTCTTCTACATGACCAAGCAGCTGCTGATCGGGCAGGAGCGCGCCTCGCTGATCTACGGCACCTATACGGCGTGTGCGTACTTCACCCCGATCGTCGGCGGGGTGATCGCCGACCGCGTGCTCGGCAAGCGTCGCGCGATCGTGATCGGCGGCACGATCATGGCGGTCGGGCATTTCCTGATGGCGTTCGAAAGCCTGTTCTACGTCGCGCTGGCCACGATCGCGCTGGGCAACGGACTGTTCCTGCCGAGCCTGCCGAGCCAGATCGACGACCTCTACGAGCCCGGCGACCCCCGCGTCGGCTGGGCGTACAACGTCTATTACGTCGGGGTGAACATCGGCGGCTTCCTCGCCCCGCTGATCTGCGGGCTGCTCGGCGAGACCTACGGCTGGCATTACGGATTCGGCGCGGCCGGGATCGGGATGGTCGCCGGCGTGCTCATCTACGTCTGGGGGCAACGCTACCTGCCCGCGCAGACGCGGCACCCGCCGGTCGAACGGGGCCAGGCGGCGAAGGTGGGCTTGTCCCGCACGACGATCCTGCTGCTGGTCGCGGTGGCGCTGTCGGTAACGGTGTTCCGCGGCGCATACGAGCAGGTCGGCAACACGCTTCCTCTCTGGGCGGACACGGGCGTCGACAAGCGGGCGGGGACGTTCGCGATCCCGATGACGTGGTTCATCTCCTTGAACCCGCTGTTCGTGATGCTGATGACCCCGTTTCTCCTGCGCTGGTGGCGGCGGCGCGCGGAACGGCGCGGCGAGCCCGCGCCGACGCGGCGGATGGCGGCGGGCGCGCTGGTGGTCGCTTGCGCCTATCTGCTGCTCGCCGTCGTCGCCGCGCTGTGGCCGAACGCCGCCTGGCCGTGGCTGATCGTGTTCTTCGCGGTCTTCACGCTGGGCGAGCTCTTCATCCTCCCGACCGGCCTCGGCCTGTTCGCGCGCGCCGCGCCCAAGGGGCTGGGCGCGACGACGGTCGCCGCCTGGTATCTCGCGATCTTCGCCGGCAGCCTGTTCGCCGGGCTGGTCGGCACCTTGTGGAGCCGGATGGGCCATCCGCTCTACTTCGTCCTGCTCGCCGGGATCGCCACGCTTGCGGCGCTGCTGCTACGCCTGATCGAGCCTTTGGCGCAACAGGCGCCGCTCGATCACGCCACCCGCTCCGAATCTGCTTGACCAGATTTCCGATCAGGACAAAACTTCTCCAAATGGATGAATGAGGGGAAAATCGAGATGACGCGCACGCTGCTTTGGATCACCACGGCCACGGCCGCCTTCGTCGTCACGCCCGCCCTCGCGCAATCGACCTCCGCACCCACCGTCGAGCCGACCGCGTCGCCCGACGCGACGAACGGCCAGCCCGAGGACGTGATCGTCACCGCGCAAAAGCGCGAGCAGACGTTGATCGACGTGCCCCAGTCGGTGTCTGTCGTCAGCGGCGCGGCGCTGGACCGACAGCAGGCCTTCACCTTCCAGGATTACGCCAAGCTCGTCCCCGGTCTCCAGATCGCGCAGTCGAACCCCGGCGAGGGCCGCGTCGTGCTTCGCGGCATCAATACGGGCGGCGTCGCCGCCACCGTCGCCACCTATGTCGACGAGACGCCGTTCGGCTCCTCGACGGGCCAGGCCAACGGCGCGATCCTGGCGGGCGAGATCGATACGTTCGACATGGCCCGGATCGAGGTGCTGCGCGGGCCGCAGGGCACGATCTACGGCGCGTCCTCGCTGGGCGGCGTCATCAAGTTCGTCAGCGCGACGCCCGACACGACGAAGATCGAAGGCCGCGCGCGCGCCAGCGTTGAGGCCACCGACGGCGGCAAGATGTCGTACAACGGCTCGGCGATGCTCAACGTGCCGCTGTCGTCCACGCTCGCGGTGCGCGCCTCGGGCTTCTACCGCCGCTACGGCGGCTTCATCGATTCGGTCGGCGAACTCGGCTCCGACACGGCCAAGAACATCAACGGGACCGACAGCTACGGCGGCCGGATCTCGGCGCTGTGGAAGCCCGTCGACATCCTGTCGGTTCGCCTGACCGCCATCGTGCAGGATTTGAACAGCGATGCGTCGAGCACGGTCGAGAGCGACCCCGTCTCGCTGCTGACGCAGCGGGGTTACGTTCAGTCGCAGTACGTTCCCGAATATACCGACGTCCGTTACCGCGTGTACAACGGCACCGCCGATCTCGACCTCGGCTTCGCGACGGTGACCTCCTCGACCAGCTATTCCACGCTCAAGGAGGCGCTGCGCGACGACCTCACCGTCCTTTACGGCGGGCTGCTCGGCGTGTTCGATCCGGCGACGGGACCCCTCGTCGACATCGGCCTGGTCCAGCAGACCAACAACGAGCGCTTCACGCAGGAGGTGCGCCTGGCGTCCGCCAAGAACGACGTCTTCGAGTGGCTGGTCGGCGGCTATTACAACCATGAGACGGCGGCGATCCTCCAGCGGATCGACGTGTACGATCAGGGGACGCTCAGCATCTCGCCGCTGCTGCCGCAGCTCGCGGACATCTTCAGCCGCTCGCGCTACGAGGAGATCGCGGGCTTCGCGAACGGCACGCTCCACCTCGGCCGCGTGTTCGATCTCGATTTCGGCGGCCGCTACAGCCACAACGATCAGGACGCGAACCAGGGCGGGACCGGGCTGCTCGCTCCGCCCGCCCTGTCCTCCGCGTCGAAGGAGGGCGTGTTCACCTGGTCGGTCGCGCCCAAGGTGAAATTCGGCGAGCACGCCTCGCTCTACGCCCGCGTCGCCAAGGGCTTCAGGCCCGGCGGCCCGAACATCGTGCCGCCGAGCGCGCCTGAGAGCGTCAAGACCTACAAATCGGACTCGCTCGTCAGCTACGAAGTCGGCCTCAAGCTGGAGACCGCGGATCGCACCTTCAGCCTCGACGCGGCCGCGTTCCATATCGACTGGAACGATATCCAGCTGTTCGCGCAGATCGACGATTTCGGCGTCAACGCCAACGGCGGAAAGGCGGTGAGCAACGGTTTCGAGTTCACCGCTACCGCGCGCCCGACCCGTGGTCTCGAGATGTCGGTCAATGGCGCCTATACCGATGCCAAGCTGCGCGAGGATACCGATCCGCTGATCAACGGCCGCGACGGCGACCGGCTGCCTTTCACCCCACAATGGGCGGTGTCGGTCAACGGCGACTACGACTGGCAGGTCGGCGGCGACACCAGCGCCTACGTCGGCTCGTCGCTGCGCTTCGTCGGTGAGCAGGCCGGGCCGTTCAGCACGGCGGCGGCGCTCGCCGGGCGGACCTACAAGATCCCATCCTATGCGGTGTTCGATCTGCGCGCCGGGCTCGACTTCGGGCGCTTCTCGGTCGAGGCCTATGCCAAGAACCTGTCGAACGCGGAGGGCAAGACCAACGTCACCGGCGAGGGCAACTTCCCGTTCGGCGCGGTCGGCACCGGAGTGATCCGCCCGCGCAGCTTCGGGCTGACGTTCGGCGCCGGGTTCTGAGCGTGGCCGACGCCGACCTGCTCGCCGGCCCGGCCGGGGCGGCGCACGCGCTGCCCGCGCCGTATCTCCTGTTCCTGGGCGACGTGACCGAGACGGGGTTCGCCAAGACCGCGTTCGGTCTGCGGGATTGGGCCGGCGACAAGTGCCTGGGCGAGTACGCGCTGCCCGGCGCGACGGTCTCGACCGGGCTCACGGCGCTCACCCCAGTTGCGGCGGCGGCGGCGGGGGCGCGGGCGATGGTGATCGGGGTCGCGAACCAGGGCGGCGTCATCCCCGCCTCGTGGCTGCCGGCGCTGATCGCGGCGATCGAGGCCGGGCTGACGCTGGTCGCGGGAATGCACGCGCGGCTCGCCGATCTGCCCGAACTGGCGGCGGCGGCGGCGCGGCACGGGGTCGCGCTGATCGACCTGCGCGTGCCGCCTGCCGACCTGCCGATCGCGAGCGGACGCAAGCGCACCGGCCGCCGCCTGCTGACCGTGGGCACCGATTGCGCGCTGGGCAAGAAATACACCGCGCTGGCGCTGACGAACGGCCTCGTCGCGCGCGGCGTCGACGCCACCTTCCGCGCGAGCGGGCAGACGGGAATCATGATCGCGGGCGCCGGCATTGCGATCGACGCGGTGATCGCGGACTTCGCGGCGGGGGCGGCGGAGCTGCTCAGCCCCGACGCCGCCCCCGATCACCTCGACGTGATCGAGGGGCAGGGGTCGCTGTTCCACCCCGCCTATGCCCCGGTGTCGCTGGCCTTGCTCCACGGCAGCCAGCCCGACCTGTTCGTCGTCTGCCACGAGCCGGGGCGCGAGGCGATCCTCGGCACCGCGGGCTACCGCCTGCCGCCCATCGAGGCGGTGATCGAGCAGACGGTGGCGATGGGCCGCCTCACCAATCCCGCCATCCGCTGCGCCGGGGTCAGCCTCAACACCGGCGCGTTGCCGGCGGACGAGGCGGCGCGGGTGATCGGCGAGACCGGCGCACGGCTGGGCCTGCCCGCGGCGGACCCGATCCGCGGCGGCGAGCCGTTCGAGCGGCTGCTGGACGCATGCGCGTGACAAGACCGGCGCAGCCATGAGCACCCTTGCCGATCGCTTCCGCCGCTGGGTCCTGCCGGGCCTCGCCTTCAAGGCGGTGGTGATCGGCGGCGGCTATGCGACCGGCCGCGAGCTCGCCGAGTTCTTCCTGCCCGCCGGGCCTTGGGGTGGGCTGTTCGCGATGCTGCTCGCGACCGCGATCTGGGGCGTCGTCGCCGCCGCGACCTTCCGCTTCGCCTACGTCACCCGGTCGCAGGACTATCGCGCCTTCTTCCAGGCGCTGCTCGGCCGCGGCTGGGTGGTGTTCGAGGCGGCCTATGCCGTGTTCATCGTCATCGTCCTCGCCGTCTTCGGCGCGGCGGCAGGGGCGATCGGCGCGGCGACGCTGGGACTGCCGCCGCTCGCCGGGACGCTGGCGCTGATGGCGGGGATCACCGCCTGCGTCGCGTTCGGTAACGCCGGGGTCGAGCGCGTGTTCGTCTGGGTCTCGGTGCTGCTCTACGCCACCTACGCGATCTTCCTCGTGCTCGCGCTGACTGGGGTGGGCGACCGCATCGCCGCTGCTTTCGCCGCCTCGCCTGCGCCCTCGGGCGACTGGGCGCTCGGGGGGCTGACCTATGCCGGGTACAATATCGTCGGCGCGGTGATCGTGCTGCCGGTGACCCGCCACTTCCGCTCGGGGACGGACGCGCTGATCGCCGGCGCGGTCGCCGCGCCGCTGGCGATGCTGCCCGCGCTGCTGTTCTTCGTCAGCATGACGGCGTTCTTGCCCGAGATCGCCGATGCGGTGCTGCCCTCGGACTTCATGCTCGTCCGCCTCGGCCACCCGCTGTTCCACCTCGGCTTCCAGGTGATGATCTTCGCGGCTTTGCTCGAGAGCGGGACCGGGATGGTCCATGCGATCAACCAGCGGATCGCAGCCGCGCGTGGGCTGACCCTCAAGCCCGCCACCCGCGCCCTGCTCGCGCTCGCGCTGCTCATCCCCTGCATGCTCGTTGCCGAGCGCGTCGGCCTCGTCGGGCTGATCGCGGCGGGCTACCGCGCGCTCGCGCTCGCGGTGATCGCGATCTACGTCCTGCCGCTGCTGCTCGCGACCCTGCTCGGGCGCACGGCGCTGGCCAAACCGGAGCCGCTCGCATGAGATTCGCCGCCCCCATCCTCGGCTGCGCGCTGGCGCTCGCCGCCACCTCCGCGCTCGCCGCCCCA
The DNA here is from genome assembly GCF_058313435.1 of Sphingomonas sp. SP6. NCBI lineage: Bacteria > Pseudomonadati > Pseudomonadota > Alphaproteobacteria > Sphingomonadales > Sphingomonadaceae > Sphingomonas > Sphingomonas sp. SP6. Next base: position 201,997 of record NZ_JBZFLG010000002.1, on the reverse strand, counting down.
CCCGAAGGCTTCGACGCGCATGTCGATCAGGTGATGCGCGCGTCCGGCACCCCCGGCATGGCGGTCGCGATCGTCGAGGACGGGCAGGTGACGCTCGCGCACGGCTTCGGCGTCCGCAAGCAGGGCGGGGAGCCGGTCGACGCCGACACGTTGTTCCTGATCGGCTCGACCGCCAAGGCGATGACCGCCGCAGCGCTCGCCACGCTGGTCGATGCGGGCAAGCTCGGCTGGGACGACCGTGTCGTCGATCGGCTCCCCGGTTTCCAGATGAACGACGCCTGGGTCACTCGCGAGATGACCGTGCGCGACCTGCTGGTCCACCGCAGCGGGCTCGGCCTGGGGGCAGGGGACCTGCTCTACGTTCCGCGCGGCAGCTACAGTCGCGCCGAGATCACCCGCCGCCTGCGCTTCATCAAGCCCGCGACCAGCTTCCGCAGCGCCTATGCCTATGACAACATCCTCTACACCGTCGCCGGCCAGCTGATCGAGGCGGTGACCGGACAGACCTGGGAAGCGTATGTCAAGGCGCACGTCTTCGCCCCCGCCGGCATGACGCGCGCGACCGACGAGCTGACCGCCTTCTGGGCCGATCCCAACCGCGCCTTTCCCCACGCGCGCTACGGCGGCGCGGTGCGCGGAACGGGTACGATGCGGATGCTCGACGAGCACGACCAGCTGCCCCAGGCCTCCGCCCCCGCCGGGCTGATCGCGGCGAGCGCCAACGACATGGCGCGCTGGCTCCAGGTCCAGCTGTCGGGCGGCGGCAAGGTCTTCTCGCCCGCGCAAGGCAAGGAGATGTGGACCCCGGTGACTCCGATCCCGATCACGGCTTTGCCCGAGCCGGTCGCCGCGACGACCCCGACCTTCGACGCCTATGCGCTCGGCTGGGAAGTGCGCGACTATCACGGTGCGCAGATCGTCTGGCACGCGGGCGGGCTGTTCGGGATGACCTCGACGGTGGTGCTGATCCCCGAGAAGCACGTCGCCTTCGCGATCACCCTCAACAGCGAGGAGGCGGAGCCGCGCCACGGGCTGATGTGGCAGCTGATCGACCATTACCTCGGTCTGCCGCACCAGGACTGGCCTGCGAAGTTCAAGGCGTATCGCGCCGCCCGGATCGCCGCCGCCGAGAAGGTCGTCGCCGAAAAGACCGCAGCCCCGGCCAAGGTCGGCCCGTCCCTTCCACTCGCGCGCTACGCCGGACGCTACGTCGACGCGTGGTACGGCCCGATCGCGATCGGCTCGGACGCCAAGGGACTGACGGTGAACTTCACCCCGACCCCGCGGATGACCGGGCGGCTCGAGCATTACCAATACGACACCTTCGTCGCCCGCTTCGACGACCGGAACATCGAGCCCGCGTATCTGACCTTCGCGCTCGACGCCGAGGGCAAGGTCGCGCGGATCACCGCCAGGCCGGTGTCGCCGATCGCCGACTTCAGTTTCGATTACCAAGACCTGCTGTTCACCCCCGAAACCGGGAAATGACCATGCGCAAGCCGCTCCTCGCCCTCCTCGCCGCGCTGCTCGTCGCCGCCACCCCGGCGAAACAGCGCCCGGTGGCGCCGGCGCCCGCTTCCGCCGAGACCACGCCGCAGCCGGTGACGCCCGCGAGCACCCCGCAGCTCACCGAGGCGGACGTGGCGGCGTGGATGGATGGCTTCATCCCCTCCGCGCTCAAGGGCGGGAAGATCGCCGGCGCGCAGGTCGCGGTGGTCAAGGACGGCCGGCTCCTCTTCGAGAAGGGCTATGGCTTCGCCGACGTCGCGAAGAAGACGCCGATGGACCCGCGGGCATCGCTGATGCGGATCGGCTCGACCTCGAAGCTGCTCACCTGGACCGCGGTGATGCAGCTGGTCGAGGCGGGCAAGATCGACCTCGACGCCGACGTCAATCGCTACCTTGATTTCCGCATCACCCCGCCCGGCCGCGCGGTGACGATGAACGATCTGATGCAGCACAAGGGCGGGTTCGAGGAGGGGCTGAAGGATCTTCTCGCCAGCGACCCCAAGCTGCTCAAGACGACCGAACGCTACCTGAAGGAGAACACGCGGCCCTTCCTGTTCGCGCCCGGCGTCGCGGGAGCCTATTCGAACTACGGCGTCGCGCTGGCGGGATACATCCTCCAGCGCGTCTCGGGCGAGCCGTTCGAGACGTACATCCAGCGCCATATCACTGGCCCGCTCGGGATGGCGCACACCACCTTCGTCCAGCCGCTCCCGCCCGCGCTCGCGCCGCTGGCGTCCAAGGGCTATCGCACGAGCGACGGACCGGCCCAGCCCTACGAGCTGGTCGAGACCGCGCCTGCGGGCAGCGTCGCCGCGACCGCCGACGATATGGCGAAGTTCATGCTCGCCCAGCTCGGCGGCGGCACGTGGAACGGCGTCACGATCCTCAAGCCCGAGACGATCCGGCTGATGCACACCCCCGCCGCGCGGCCCGCGCCGGGGTTCGACAGCATGGCGCACGGCTTCTTCCACCAGTTCCGTAACGGCCTGTCCGAACTCGGGCACGGCGGTGACACGATCGTCTTCCACACCGATCTCGTCCTATGGCCCGAGAAGAACGTCGGCCTGTTCGTCAGCTTCAACAGCCGCGGCGAGCGCGATGCGGTGTACGGCGCGCGCGAGCGATTGGTCGACGGCTTCACCGACCGCTACTTCCCCGCACCCGTCAAACAGACTCCGCCCGCCATCGCCAGCGCCAAGGCCGATGCGGCGGCGCTCGCCGGCCATTACGAGACCTCGCGCCGGGTCGAGACCGGCTTCATCAGCCTGTTCTATCTGCTCCAGCAGGACGCGGTGGCGGCGAACCCCGATGGGACGATCAGCGTCTCGTCGATCGAGGGCAAGGCCTTCCGCGAAGTCGCGCCCGGCCTGTGGCGGGAGGTCGACGGCGCGCGGCAGCTCAAGGTGACCGAGATCGCGGGTCGGCGCGCGATCATCGACAGCCAGAACCCGGTCGGGGTGCTCCAGGCGGTGCCCTTCTCGCGCAATCCGGTGCTGTTCCAGATCGTGCTCGGCCTGTCGCTCCTGATCCTGGTGCTGACCGTCCTCGTCTGGCCGATCGCGTGGCGCATCCGCCGCCGCTACGCCGCGCCGCCGATCGCGAGCGGACGTGTGGCGACCGTCCGGCTGCTCACCCGCGTCGCCGCGCTCGCCGACCTGCTCTATCTGTTCGGCTGGTACCGGGTCCTCGCGCCGATCCTCGACCAACATGTCGACGCATATAATTCCAGCCTCGACGGTACCATCCGCGTGCTCCAGGTCGCCGCGATCATCCCCATCGCGGGCGCGGCGCTTGGCGTGTGGAATGCGGTGCTTGCCGTTCGCCATCGCTTCGGCTGGAGCGTCCGCCTTCGCGCGGTGCTGGTCGCGCTGGCGCTGGTCGGCGTGCTTTGGGCGGCGTGGATGGCGCGGCTGATCGGCTGGAGCCTCAATTATTGAGCCTATCCGTCACCCCGGCTCGAGGCCGGGGTGACGAAGTCTGGCGGATCACCCTACCTCCGCTCGCTCGCGGTTGCATCCCGCAGCCCGCGGAACTCGCTGTCGGCCGCCCAGTTCGGCCACGCGCGCTCGTCCGCCAGCCGCCGACCGACGTCGTACAGGATCGTTAGGTCGCCCTGGACGCTGCTCGTGTCCCACTTGGGATCGAACTCGTCGGCGGGCTGGTGGTATTTGTCGCGGATATAGACGTCGGCCAGTTCCTTGCCCCGCGCCTCGCCGCCGTTCACCAGATCCTGCCCGGCGTCGTAGGAGACCGCCGGCACGCCGCGCTTGGCGAAGGGGAAGTGATCCGAGCGATAGAAGCTGCCGGCCTCTGGCCGCGCATCGGGCGTGTAGCGGCGCTGCTGCTTGGCCGCCTCCTCGGTCAGCATCGTCAGCAGGTCGAGCTTGGCCGCGCCCGAAATGCTGAAGTCCTTCGTCTTTTCCGCGCCGAACGGACCGTCCATGTTGATGACGCCGGCCGTGGTCGCCAGCGGGCGCAGTGGGTTGGCGGCGTAATATTCGGAGCCGAGCAGCCCCTTCTCCTCCGCCGTCACCGCGAGGAACAATACCGAGCGGTCGGGCTGCGGCCCCTTGCCATAGGCGCGCGCCAGTTCGAGCAGCGCCGCGACGCCCGAGGCGTTGTCGAGCGCGCCGTTGTAGATGCGGTCGCCCTTCGCATCGGGCTGGCCGACGCCGAGATGGTCCCAGTGCGCCGAGTAGATCACCGTCTCCGCCGCATGCGTCTTGCCCGGTACCAGCCCCGCGACGTTGTGCGAGGTGATGACCTCCGGCTTCACCGTGTAGCTCGCCGAGAAGGTCGCCTTGAGCGGCATCGGCTTGAAATCCGCCCGCCGCGCCGCTGCCTTCGCCGCCTCGAAGTCGAGGCCCGAGCGCTTGAACAGATCGACCGCGAGGTCGCGCTGGATCCAGCCCTCCAATTGCGTGTGGCTCGCCTCCGGGTCCTTGCGGACGATGTCGAACATCGTGTTGGTGTTCGAGTTCTTGACCGTGTTCCAGCCATAGGAGGCTGGAGCGCTCTCGTGGACGATCAGGATTCCGGCCGCGCCCTGCCGCGCTGCTTCCTCGTATTTGTAGGTCCAGCGGCCGTAATAGGTCATCAGCTTGCCGCCGAACTGGCCCTCTCCGCCCTCGAAGTCGGGATCGTTGACCAGGACCACCATGATCTTGCCTTTGAGGTCAACGCCCTTGAAGTCGTCCCACTTCCGTTCAGGCGCCTTCACGCCGTAGCCGACGAAGACGAGTGGCGCGTCCTTGATCGACACGGCGGTCTGCCCCGTCAGCGCCGCGCGCGCGGCGATCTCGTTCCCCTGGCTGAGCGGCAGCGCCGAACCCGCCACCGTCATCGAGAGCGCCGGTGTGCCGACGATGTCCGCCTTGAGCAGCGGCACATCCTGGAACCATGTCCCCCGATCCCCCGCAGGCGTCAGCCCTGCGGCCTGCATCTGGGCGGCGATGTAGGTCGTCGCCTTGGTCTCGCCGGCGGTCGCGGGGCCGCGGCCCTCGTAGGCGTCGCTCGAGAGCGTCTGGATGTCCTGCGAGATGCGCGCGGTGTCGAACGCGGGCGCGTCGGCGAGGGCGGGTGCGGCGGCCAGCGCGATCGCGGCGGCGACGGTGGCGAAGCGAAGTTTCATGGCGACCCCTTCTTGTGTCCGCCGCTGTCATGCAGGCTCACGTCGCCGGGAGCAACCAGATCAGCATCGCTGTCCGATCTCCGGCTTTGCAAGGGCGTCGGCACCCCTACATGGGGGCCGATCCGATCCCCAGGAGATTGCCCGCGTGACCTATCCCGATACCCAGCTCTTCATTGCCGGCCGGTGGCGCGACGCCACCGATGGCCGCTCGCTCGGCGTGCAGAACCCGGCGACCGGCGCGGAGATCGGGCGCGTCGCGCATGCGGGTCGCGCCGACCTCGACGCGGCGCTCGCCGCCGCCGAAGCCGGCTTCAAGGTCTGGCGCGACCATACGCCCGCGCAGCGCAGCGTGATCATGCGCAAGGCCGCGGCGCTCATGCGCGAGCGCGCCGTCGACATCGCCCGGCTGCTGACGATGGAGCAGGGCAAGCCCGTCGCCGAGGCGAAGGGCGAGGCGATGGCCGCCGCCGACATCATCGAATGGTTCGCCGAGGAAGGCTTCCGCGTCTACGGTCGCCTCGTCCCGCACCGGAGCAACATCGCGGTGCGCCAGATGGTGGTGAAGGACCCGGTCGGCCCGGTCGCCGCCTTCACGCCGTGGAACTTCCCGATCAACCAGGTCGTCCGCAAGATCGGCGCGGGCCTCGCGTCGGGCTGCTCGATGATCGTCAAGGCGCCCGAAGAGACTCCGGCCAGCCCGGCGGCCTTGATCCGCGCGTTCCAGGACGCCGGCATCCCCGAAGGCGTCCTCCAGCTCGTCTACGGCACGCCGTCGGAGATTTCGGAGTACCTCATCGCCAGCCCGGTGATCCGCAAGATTACTTTCACCGGCTCGACCCCGGTCGGCAAGCTCCTCGCGGCGCAGGCGGGCAAGCATATGAAGCGCGTGTCGATGGAGCTCGGCGGCCACGCGCCGGTGATCGTCTGCGACGACGCCGACGTCGAGCTGGCGGTGAAGAGCGCCGGCGGCGCCAAGTTCCGCAACGCCGGGCAGGTCTGCATCTCGCCGACCCGCTTCCTCGTCCACCGCAGCGTCGAGCGCGCGTTCTCGGAAGCGTTCGTGCGCGTCGCCGAGGACGTGAAGGTCGGCGATGGATTGGCCGAGGGGACCCAGATGGGACCGCTCGCAAACGAGCGTCGTCTGGCGGCGATGGCCGAGTTCCAGCACGATGCGGTCGCGCGCGGCGCGAAGGTGCTGACCGGCGGCGCGCGGATCGGTGACGCAGGCAACTTCTGGCAGCCGACCGTCCTTGCCGACGTGCCGCTCGACGCGAAGCTGTTCAACGACGAGCCGTTCGGCCCCGTCGCGGGCCTGCGCACCTTCGACGATCTGGAGGAGGCGATCGCCGAGGCGAACCGGCTGTCGTTCGGCCTCGCGGGCTATGCCTTCACCCGCTCGCTCAGGAACGCCGATCTGCTCGCGCGCCGCGTCGAGGTCGGCATGCTGTGGGTCAACACCCCCGCCGCCGGCTCCGCCGAGCTACCCTTCGGCGGCATCAAGGATTCGGGCTACGGGACGGAAGGCGGTCCGGAGGCGATGGAGGCCTATCTCAACACCCGCGCGGTGGTCGTCGCCAATGTCTGACGCATGAGGGAAGGGCCGCCGCCGGACTTGACGGCGTTGCGGCCCCCGACCAAACAGCCGGGCGTGAAGATCACCGTCCACATCGGCCTGGAAAAGACCGGCACCACCACCATCCAGGGCTTCTTGAACCGGAAACGGGACGACCTGCTGGCGGACGGGATCCTGTTCCCGACCGCACCGGGCAAGTCGAACCAGACCCTTCTGGCGGCGGCGGCGATGACCGAGGCGGTGAACATCCGCGCTCGCGCGCTCCAGAAGCTCGGCCCGGACTTCGCCGACACGCTGGCGCGTGATCTCCAGGCCGAGATCGACGAGGCGGAGCCGCGGCGACTGCTGTTTTCGAACGAGCACTGCTCGTCGCGCCTCCACACCGCCGAGGAAGTGCGGCGGCTCAAGACCTTTCTCCAGCGGTTCGGCGACGAGATGGTCATTCTCGTCTATCTGCGCCGCCAGGACGAGTTCCTGCTCAGCACCTATTCCACCTCCGTCAAATCGGGATCGGTCAAGCCGTTCGCGGTCCCCAAGGGGCGCAAGCTCCAGGCGCGGTACGACTACCGCGTCCTGCTGGAACTCTGGAGCGGAGTCTTCGGCCGCGCGGCGATACGGCCGCGGCTGTTCCAGCCGAACACCTGGGTGGGCGGCGAGCTGCTGACCGATTTCTGCGACGCCGCCGAGCTCGATCTCGAGGAGCGCGAGGCGCCCACCCGCAACCTGTCGCTCTCGGCGGAAGGGCTAGAGCTGCTGCGGCTGATCAACAAGCGCTCCGGCGGCGAGCGTGACGGCAGCGTGGTTCGCGCGGCCGGCAAGCTGACCGAGGGGCCCAAGCTCTCGCTCAGCACCGCCACCCGGCGCGAGTTCCTGCATCATTTCGAGGAGAGCAATCGCTGGGTCGCGGAGACGTTCTTCGGGCGCGAGCAGCTGTTCGAAGACGTACGCGAGGACCTTCCCGAAACCTTGCTCCCGCAGATTCCACCGGAGCGTTTCGACGAGCTGCGGCTCGCCGTCGAGGCCGAGACCGTGGACACGGCGCCGCGCCGCCGCGCGCGCGCCCGCGCGGAGTAGCGCTCCCAAGGCACCGCCTGTCCGGTCCTGGTACGGTTCGTTACGTCCGCGGCGAATGTGCGCTTGACGCGGTGCACCATGTGCAGAATGGGGCTCGCATTCGCGATCAGGACACAGGTGGGGGCCATGTCGACACGAGGAGCGATCGAACGGGTCGGGGATAATTTCGTCAGCGGCTGGATCAGCTCGCCGATCCGAAGTCTGAAGGACGCGACGGTGCTCGCCTTCCAGGGGCGCGATTGCATCGGCTCCGCCAAGATCGAGGGATTCCGCCAGGACATCGCGGATGCGCAGCTCGGCGACGGTTTCTCCGGCTTCGTCATCCATACCATGCCGATCGCCGCGGCCGACCAGGAGCGGATCTGGGTCCGGCTCGAAGGCGACGACGCCATCTTCGTGACCGCCGGCTATCACGAGCCGCCCAAGCCGCCCGTCGCGCAAGGCCCTGAACTGACGGTCGAGCGTCTGAACGATCGGCTGCGCTCGGTCCGCTGGATGCGCGACCGCGACTGGATCACCCCTGCCCAGGCCGACCTGCTCCGCGCGCTGCTCCGCTACGGCGTGTACGAGCTTCGCATCGGCGACCCGGCGGAGGAGACCAACACGCTCGACAAGGTGCGGGGCTCGCTCGCGACCTTGCTGGGCCTGGTCCACCGCCGCGACGTGACGATCGACGTCCAGCTCTGTCCGACGCCCGAGGCGCTTACCGAGGCGCTCCAGGACCAGGAGAAGGGCGACGACTGCTACGTGGGGCTATGGTCCGCGGCGCGGAACCGCGTCGAAGTGGCGGAGGGCTCGCACGTCAAGCATGCGCAGCAGCATGCCGCGCATCTCGCGGGCGTCACCTATGAGTTCGGCGTGTCGCAGGTGCTGGTGCTCGATCCGCGCGTGACGGTGATCGTGCCGGCGACCGTCTCCCAGACCCTGCTGCTCCGCGCCGCGACGTTCCGCCCCGACGAGGCCTGACGCGGACTCGACCGGATGGTGTCGTCGGCGCGTCGGGCGTTACGCCGCGACCGCCGACTCCGTCCGCGGCGTCTCGCGCCGGAAGAGATCGAGGTACCCCCGCGCCATGTCCTCGGCGGTCAGCGTCCGCGGCAGCTGGCCGACGAGACGGGCATGCGCTTCGGGATCGGAGGCCCGGGCGAGGGCGCGCAGGAGATCGGTGACGTTGCCCGGCGCGAAGTGGAACCCGTGGACGCCGTCGCGGACCTTCTCCGCCATGCCGCCGATCCCGCTCACCAGCAGCGGCCGCCCCGCGGCGAACGCCTCCTGGATCACGACCGGCGAATTCTCCCACCACAGACTCGGCACGACGACATAGTCGCACGCCGCCATCAGATCGCCGACGTTCTCGTTCTGATACGGTCCCGAATATTCGACGACACCCGCGGCGACCGCGCGATCGAGCCGCTCGACGAACTCCGCCGACTGTCCGACCAGGGGACCGTGGATGCGGATGATCCGCCTGCCCGCGGCGCGCTCGTCGGCGGCGGCGAAGATCTCGGCCGCGCGGAGCAGCACGTCGACGCCCTTGTAGGGGTTGATCTGGCCGAAATAGCCGAACACCCACGGCTGATCGTCCTCGGCGACGCCGCGCGCCGGCCGCGTGGCGAGCGGACGGCCCAACCCGTTTTCGATCACCGCGATGTCGGTCGGCGTCCCGATCCAGTTGGCGAACCGGTCCGCCAGGAACTGGCTCGGCGACACCAGCCCCGTCATCGCGGTCAGCATCTCGCGCATCTGGCCCATCCGCGAGGCGAACTGGAACACGTCGTGCTCGGGCCAGCAGCCGACGCAATTCCCGGGCTCCGAGCGGCTGCACAGCCGCCGATGCTGGCGCGTCACCATCTGCCCGTCGCTCTGGCACATCGCGAGGAACTCGTGGAGCGTCAGGTACGTCCGCGCGGTCCCGGCCCGCGCCACATCGAGCAGCGACTGCGTGCCCAGGTAGATGAAGTGGTGGAAGTTGATGATTGTCGGCCGGGTCTCCGCCAGGATCGCCTGCAGCCGCCGCCGGATCCGCTGCGGGCTGATGTGGTAGAACCAGTCGTGCTCGGTCTCGGAGAAGGGGATCAGGAACTCGCGTCCCTTCGCCTTGATCGTGACGCGCCCGATGTCGCGCTCCTTGCACGCGGCGATGAACACCGCGTCCTCGCCCAGGCTCAGCAGTCCTTCGAACAGGGTATAGGCGCTGATCTCCGCGCCCCCGGAATTGACCGACGGGTGCGCGTGACTGACGATCGCGATCCGCTCACCGGGCATTGGTCATCCTCGCTCGGACAAGATGCGCCTCGATCTCGGCGTCCACCTCGACCGTCAGCGCCGCGCCGCGACGTTCGTGATAACGGATCACCATGTCCTCGACGATCCGCGCGTTCGGCACGATCGCCAGGTCGCGGCTGAGCAGCGTCGAATCGAGCCGCGGCGTCGCGCTCTCGGCGTAGCGGGCGAAGCCGTCGGCGGTCCAGCACACCGCGCCGACCGGGCGGAGTTCGGCGATCTCCGACAATCCTTCCTCGCGGTACAGGAACACGAGCGGATCGTCGGCGGCTCCTTCGACATAGGCGATCGCCTGTGCCCATGCGGGCCAGGACAGGCGGCAGCCGGGCTGGACGTAGACGAAGCGCGCCACTCCGATGTCCGCGACGAGTTCGGCGAGCGCGCGGGCGACCGGCGCGCGGCCGTCGTGCTGGACGATCCCGACCGCGTCCTCTGCCAGCACGTCGCGGATCGCCTTGGTCACCGCCGAGCGATCGTGCCCCGGACCGAGCACGAGGGTGATCGCGAGATCGCGATGATCGCCCAGCGCGCGCGCGAGATCGGTCGCCGCCAGCCGCGCGTCGCTCGCGGTCAGCGGCATCCCGAACAACACCGCTTGCGCGCCCTCACGGCGATGCAGGTGATGGAGGCCCGGCCGCTGGCGCATCGCGGTGCGGGCGAACGACCGGCACAGCTCGGGAAAGAACGCCTCGCGGGCATAGGCCGGGAAGTGCGTCGCCAGTTCGCCGAACGCATTCGCCGTATAGCCCGAACGCAGCACCTGCGCCGACGTCGGCACCCCGAGCGCGGTCCCGTCGTCGAGCCCGAGCTCGACCGCGGGTTGCCCCGGCTGATCGGCAAGCGCGCCGAGGCACAGCGCGGTGAACCCCGAGCGTCCGGTGCGATCGGCAAGCGGCGGAAAGCCAGTGCCGAGATCGGGCCGCGGCGTGGTGATGATCCGATCGCCGGTCGCCTCGGCGCCGGCGGTGCCGTGCGTGACGCTCACCGTCGCCAGATCGCCGCGCGGGGTGAGCACCCAGCCGCGGACGAGCGCGCCGAAATCGGGGAAGATCGTCACCCGGTCGAGCGAGGCGTAGCCGCCCACCGCCTCGGGCGAGACCGGGCCGTCGGCGCCGATCCGCGCCGCCTGCGAGATCATCTCCTTGTCGGCCGGCTCCGCCTTGGTCGCGTTCTTGAGCCAGGCGAGCCCCGTCGCCAGCTCGAGGAACTTGAACGGCCGCCAGGAGCGCATGAAACGCTCGGCCTCACCGAAGGTCAGGATGAAGTCCTGATCGCCGCGCCAAAGGTGGGCGTCGGTCCGCAAGACCCCGCAGAACGCCACCGCGTCGGCCGGCAGATCGGGTCGCGAGTAGGTGGCGCAGAAGATCGAGCCCGGCACCTTGCGACCCTCGACCAGGATCAGCGCCTTGCTCTGCCGCGGCACCTCGCCGACGGTCCAGCCGCCGATCAGGAACAGACCGCGGCGGACTCGCGAGACGACCTCGATGTTGCCCTTGTGCGCGGTTGCGGGGAAATTGGTGGGCATCATGGCCAGCGCGCTGGCGTCGTGGCGCAGGCCCTCCAGGATCTCGATCAGCTCCTGCGCCGAGCGCGGGTCGCCGGGCGAGGCCATCACCGACAGCGGCGACTTGCCCTCCCCCTCGTACAGCAGCGCCGCCAGCTCCTCCCCGGTCGGCAGGTCGACGCCGAGCAGCACGGTGCCGGTCGTCGCGTCGCGGACCTGAAGCGGCTTACCGCGATCCTCGGCGCGGAGCGATGCGGCGAGCGCCATCGACGGCGGCGAGAAGCGGAAGCCCACCCACGGCTCGTCGGCGAGATGCGCCGGCACCGCCGCCTTCAGGTCCGGGCGAAGCACCCGCGTGCGCTCGGAGGCGAGGACCACGCTTCCCGCGACCAGCTCGACCTCGGTGTCGCCGCCGGAACACACCGCCCAGCCGACGATCCCGACCTGCGGGTTCCACTGCTCCACCCGGCCGCGCACGGCGTCGTTGGCCTGGGCCATCAGGCGCTCCGCGAGGCGGCGGGGGAGGGGGAAGCGCCGGGGAGGGCCAGCGCGCGCGGAGATTCCGCCCTCAACGAACATCCCCCGGACCAAGACATCACGGAGGCGCGCCTAGCATCCGAGCGGAGCGCTCGCCAGTCGATTCTACCGCGCGGTCGCGCGCCCGGTCATCGTCCCATCGGATCGTCGGGCGGTTCGCCGCCGACGGGACGATCCGGGCAGCACGCCGCGATCACATCCGGATCGCAACGGTTTCGGCTTAATCCCCATTGAAGCACTATGGGATCGGCGCTTGACCCGACCGCCAGCGCCCGTAGAACCCCAGGCGATGCGCCCGGACGGAAATCCGGTGCTCCGGGGTCGAAAGCGCGAATATGCTGAACAGTCTCATCGAAGGACGATTCGACGAATATCTCGACACGACCCGGCGCGGGGCGAAGCTGTGGTTGTTCGTCCACGTTCCGAAGACCGCCGGCAGCTCGCTGTCGGGCGAGTTCTCCGCGGAGCTGAAGCCCTATTACAACCTCCACATCGATCACGCCGACCGCGGACGCTCCGCGAAGGAGCGGTTCGACGACAAGGTGTCGGAGTTCCTCGAGGCGGCGAAGACGCGCAGCTTCCGCAGCGCCAGCGGCCATATCTGGCAGCAGCACGCGCAGGCGATCCGCAAGGCGATGCCGGGCGTCCGCCAGATCACGCTGCTGCGTGAGCCGGCCGCGCGAGTGCTGTCGGATTACAATTACCAGCGCTCGCCGATGCATCCGCTGCATGAGGAAGTGATCGCGCGCACCCCCGACTTCATGAGCTTCGCCGAGCAGCCGGGGCCGCGCAACCGGATGGCCCGGCACCTCGTCCCGATGGCGATGATCCGGCAGGAGCGGGTCGAGGAGGCGGTCGAGCATGTCCGGCGCACGTTCGCCTTTATCGGGCTTCAGGAACGTTACGACCTCTATTTCCGGCTGCTGACCCTGCTCACCCAGGGCCGGATCAAGGAGCCGGGCGACAAGAAGCGGGTCAACGAGGCCAAGGAGACATCGGCGCTGACCGATGAGCAGCTCGAGCGGGTCCGCGAATTGAACCGGGTCGACTTCGCGATCTACGACGCGGTGGCGGGCTGGCTCGGCCCGATCGAGACCGACCTCGCCGCCTGGCTCGACTCGGTGGAGAGCCCCGCCGAAGCGGCGGCCTGAACGAAGGGACGATCGTGGCTTTCGACCAGTTCACCACGCTCGGCGTCGCCGAGTTCATCGCCGCGAACCGGGACCCCGAGGCGCTCTGGCTGTTCGTCCACATTCCCAAGACCGCGGGCTCGTCGCTCTCGAACGAGTTGGCGCGGCTGCGTCGCCCCTATCGCAACATCCATGTCGACTACACCGACCGCCACGTGCCTCACGCCGAGCAGATCCAGCGCGCGGTCGATCGGTTCATCGCGGACGCCAAGGAGCGGAGGTTCCTCTCTGCCTCCGGCCACATCACGATCGAGCACGCGCGCCAGATCCGCGCCGAGATCCCCGGCACCAAGCTGTTCACTTTCGTCCGCGAGACCGCGGCGCGGGTGATCTCCGACTATCGTTATGCGCGGACGCCCAAGCATCCGCCGTACCAGGAGTTCATCGCCGCTTATCCCGACATCGAGAGCTACATCCGCGACCCGCGCTCGCAGAACAAGACGAGCGTTCATCTCGGCGGCGGCGATGTCGCCAAGGTCTTCGCCGAGTTCGACTTCATCGGCGCGCTCGAACTCTACCCGCTGTCGTTCAACATCCTGTTCGCGCTGATGGGCGAGGATGTCCTGCCGCAACTGCATGAGCGCAAGACGCCGCAGACCGCGGACAACGAGGTCGCCGCCTCGAACAAGCTCGACGAGGCGATCCGCGCGGTCAACCAGGACGACGTTCGGCTGTTCGATGCGGTGCGCGATGCGTTGCGCGCGCGCCGCGTCGGCTGGAACGAACTTCGCCGGACCCGGTCGCCCCGCGCGCTCGCCAAAGCCATACCATAAGGTCGCAACCCTCGATGTCATTCGCGTCTTTCAGCAACACGTCGCTCGACGACTATCTGGCCAAGGCCGCAAGTCCGGAAGCGCTCTGGTTCTTCCTGCACATTCCCAAGACCGCAGGCACGTCGATGAGTTCGGAACTCGACCGACTCCGGTCGCCCTATGTGAACATCTCCGTCGATTACGAGCGCACCGACGTCAGCCACGATTTGGCGGTGAAGCAAGCGGTCGTGCAGTTCGCGACCGCCCAGATCGCCAGTGCTCGGTCCGCGTCCGGACACGTGCCGCTGGTGGTGCTCGACGAGGTCGTGGGCCAGCGACCGGGGCTCAAGCTGTTCACCCTGCTGCGCGATCCCGTGGGGCGCGTGGTGTCGGACTACACCTATCAGACGACCCCCGCGCATCCGCCGTTCGAAGCGTTCAAGAAGCGCTATCCGTCGATCGAGGATTACGTCCTCGCCTCCTCCGAACAGAACAAGATGGTGAGCTTCCTGTCGGCCGGGCAGAACGGCCAGACGTTCGAGCAGACCTACAAGCAGATCGAGCAGCGGTTCACCTTCATCGGTGTCACCGAACTCTACGACATGTCGTTCAACATCATCACCCGGCTGATGGGAAAACCCTCGCATTCGGAGGAGCGTCGCCGGGCCACCAGTCCGGAGGCGAAGGCGCGGGTCACCCTCTCCCCGTCGCTCGTCACGCTGATCCGCCAGGCCAACCATCTCGATCAGCAGCTCTACGACCGCGTCGCCGGCGCGCTGCTCCCCAAGATCGCGGCCTGGCGTGCGCTCGACGCGCGCGGCTGAACGTCAGGCCTCGATCGCCCGGCCCGCCCTCGCGCCGCGATCGAACCCGCCCAACTCGATCGCATAGGCGGTCATACGCTGGGCGGTCCGGGTGACCCGCCTGGCGAGGGCGTCGGGCAGGTCATCCAAGGTCCGCGGCGATACCGGCGCCGGCGGCTGGGGCGGGCAGGCGACCTCCCAGGGGACGTCGAAGAAGCGCTCGGCGACCCAGCGATTGTCGTCGGCGTAGCGCGCGAGCAACTCGGCGCGCATCTCGGCAGTGAAGCCGTTGAAGGGCGCGTCGCCGAACCGTTCGTTCGCGGTCTCCGCCACTCGCTCGCGCAGCGCTGCGGGAGCGACGGTGTCGAACCTTCCCTCCGGATCGATCGCGTCCTGGATCAGGTCCATGATGATCAGCCCGATCGCCCCCATGCTCGGATTGCGCTCGGCCGGCGCATCCACCGGCAGTCGCGCCGCGGCGTCGCCGAACTCCGGGTGTGACAGGATCGTCCGGGTGATCCCGCGCGCCTTCGCGTCCGAATTGTAGGGCAGGACGATCATCCGCCAGCCGTTGGCCTCGTACAGCTCGATCTTGAGTCGCCAGTCGCCGCGCCCGTGCTCCAGGCTCTCGCCGAAGAAGGCGTCGAAATCGCGCTCGTTGCGGCGCATCGCCTTGCGCCGCTGGGCGAACCCCGAATTGTAATGCGCGACGGGATCGCGAACCGAGAGGATCGCCACTTTGTCGAACCCGTCGAGCCGCGGCGTCAACGCCGGAACGAGGGCATTTGCATACTCCACCGATCCCAGCGCCTCGGCGGAGATCAGCACGTCGAGATCGCGGTGTCGGTCGAGCTCGTCGAGCGTCGCCGCGCGGACCCGTTCCGCATTCGGAGCATCGCTTAGCCCTGCGAGGGCCAACGCGACGTTGCGGTGGTTTCCCTGCCGCGGAGTCTTTTCGGGGACGACATAGCCCGCCGCCATCATCTCGGCGCGATGCGCCTTCAGCCAGACCTGAAAGGCGGTGGTTCCGGTCTTGGCCGCGCCGATGTGAGCGATGAAGCGTCGCATTCCGGCGGACTAGGTACGCGCGAGACTCCGGGCAAGGGCGCGGTTTGACAGCGCTGGTGCCGTGTCTATGCCGCAGCCATCCGCCGATCCCGGCCGGCCCCTCCAATTCGGAGCCCTCGATGCGTCTCCTTCTTCTCGCCGCCGTCGCCCCGCTCGCGATCACCGCCGCCGCGGCACAAACCCTGCCTGCCGCCAATCCCTTCGCGAAACCCAGCACGCTGCCCTATGAGGCCGCGCCGTTCGACAGGATCAAGAACACCGATTACCAGCCCGCGATCGAGGCGGGGATGGCCGAGCAGCGCGCCGAGGTGAACCGGATCACCGCCGACCGCGCCGCGCCCAGCTTCGACAACACGATCGTCCCGCTCGAACGCTCGGGCCGCCTGCTCGAGCGCGCGGCGCTGGCGTTCGGCGCCGTGTCGGGCGCCAACATCGACGACACGCTCCAGGCGGCGCAGACCGCGCTCGCGCCCAAGTTCGCCGCCCATTCCGATGCGATCAATCTCGACGCGAAGCTCTTCGCGCGGGTGAAGGCGGTCTACGACACGCGCGCATCGCTCAAGCTCACGCCCGAGCAGCTCCAGGTGCTGACGCTCACCTACCAGAACATGGTCCGCGCGGGCGCGCTGCTGAGCCCGGCCCAGAAGACCGAGCTGAGCGCGGACAACGCCCGGCTCTCGACCCTCGAGACCGCGTTCCAGCAGAAGCTGCTCGCCGCCGCCAAGGCGGGCGCGCTCGTCGTCGACGACAAGGCCAAGCTCGCCGGGCTTTCCGACGCCGAGATCGCCGCCGCGGCCGCTGCGGCGAAGGAGCGCGGGCTTACCGGCAAGTGGGTGCTCCCTTTGCAGAACACGACCGAGCAGCCCGCGCTCGCCTCGCTGACCGACCGTGCCACCCGCGAGTCGCTGTTCACCGCCGACTGGACCCGCGCGGTGAAGGGCGACGCCAACGACACGCGCGACACGATCGCGCAGATCGCCATGCTGCGCGCGAAGAAAGCCAAGCTGCTCGGCTTCTCGACCTGGGCCGATTACGTCCTCGAAGACCAGATGGCGAAGACCCCGCAGACCGCGCTCGCCTTCATGCAGCAGCTGGGCCGCCCGCTCGGCGTCGAGCAGCGGCGCGAGGCGGGCGAGCTCCAGGCGCAGATCAAGAGCGAGGGCGGGACCTTCCAGCTCAAGCCCTGGGACTGGCAGCTCTATGCCGAGAAGCTTCGTAAGGCGCGCTACGACCTCAACCAGGACGAGCTGAAGCCCTATTTCGAGATCAACCGCGTCTTGAACGAAGGCGTATTCCGCGCCGCGCACGAACTCTACGGCCTCAGCTTCAAGAAGCGCACCGACATCCCGACGTGGCAGACGGACATGATGGTGTACGAGGTGTTCGAGGAGAACGGCCAGCCGCTCGGCCTGATGTACTTCGATTATTGGAAGCGCGACAACAAGCAGGGCGGGGCGTGGATGTCCAACCTCGTCAACCAGTCCAAGCTGATCGGCACGAAGCCGGTCATCTACAACGTCGCCAATTTCACCAAGCCCGCCGCCGGCCAGCCGGCGCTGATCAGCTTCGACGACGTGACGACGATGTTCCACGAGTTCGGCCACGCGCTGCACGGGCTGTTCGCGAGCCAGGTCTATCCCAGCGTCTCGGGCACCAACACCGCGCGCGACTTCGTCGAGTTCCCGTCGCAGTTCAACGAGAACTGGGCGCTCGATCCGAAGATCCTGCCGCACTATGCCGTCCACTATCAGACCGGGAAGACGATTCCGCAGGCTCTGGTCGACAAGATCAAGCGTGCCGAGACCTTCAACTCGGGCTGGGAGACGGGGCAGGCGCTCGCCTCCTCCATGCTCGACATGAGCTGGCACGCGCTTCCGGCCGACGCGACCAAGCAGGACGTCGATGCGTTCGAGACCAAGGCGCTCGCCGCGACCGGGCTCGACACGGCGGACGTGCCGCCGCGATATCGGACGAGCTACTTCCTGCACATCTGGGCGAATGGCTATTCGGCCGGCTATTACGCCTACCAATGGACCAAGATGCTGGCGACCGACAGCTTCGACTGGTTCCAGCGCAACGGCGGGCTGACCCGCGCCAACGGCCAGCGCTTTCGCGACCTGGTGCTGTCGAAGGGGCATACCGAGGATTATGCGCCGATGTTCCGGGCCTTCTACGGCAAGGACCCGGACATCGGCCCTTACCTGAGAAGCATGGGCCTGACCGCGAGTGGCGAGCGGTTGCCCCCGGCCGGCGAGGCCGCACCCGCCAGCAATGCGGCTTCGCCTGCGGCGAAGGACTGATCCAGGCACGAAAAAGGGCGGCGGAGCTGTGCTCCGCCGCCCTCGTCTTCGCCGCCCGATCGTTACGCGAGCGCGAGATGCGCGAACGAGTTGTGAAGCGGCGCATGGCTGAAGTCCGCCATCGCCAGACCATGGTTCCCCAGCGCTTCGCTCGGTGCGAAGGCATTGGCGATCGGCGTGACCGACGGCAGCGCGCCAAAGGCGAACATGCCCGCGTTGACCGAGCCGGTCGCGACGTGGAGGAGATCGACCGATCCGCCCTTCCAAGACACCAGCGATCCGTCCCCGCCGTCGGTCTTGACGGTGAGGTTCGAGAAGTCGTTCACGCCCTTGACGTTGATGCGGACCAAATCGACACCCTTGCCGAAGTCGGCGATGGTGTCGGCGCCGCTGCTCTTGAGGAAGTAGAACACATCGTTGCCGACGGAACCGGAGAGCTGGTCGGCTCCGGCGCCGCCGATGAGCGTGTCGTTGCCCTTGCCGCCGTTGAGCGTGTCGTCGCCGGCGCCGCCGTCGAGGGAGTTGTTGGCGACGTTGCCGAGCATCTTGTCGTTGCCGGTGCCGCCGATCGCATTCTCGATCAGCGACCGCTTGTCGCCCTCGAACAGCAGCGCGTTGGCGACGTTGCCCTCGGCAAGCGCGGTGCCGTGCGAATAAGCCCGGTGGTTCACCAGCTGCGCCGTCGAGAAGGTCGAGAACTCGCCGGGGTTCAGGTTGACGTCCAAGTTGGTCGAATAGTTCGACAGGTCGTAGGTGTCGTTGCCGTTGCCGTCCCACAGCGTCATCGAGATCTTGTTGGCGGTGGGCACGGCTTGTTCGACGCCGTTGATAGACTGGACGCCGGTGTTCGGGTTCCAGGAGTAGACGGTGTTGCCGCTTTCGGTGTTGAAGTTGGCACCGTAAAGATATTGAAGCGCCGCGATGTCGTCCTGCATGTAGGTCTGCGGCTGGTTGGAGCCGTCACCTTCGAACTGGACGCTGTTGTCCGGATCCGAGCGATAGGTCATCAGCGACCAATCCTGCCCGTCATGGTCCGACGGCAGCGAGGTCGAGCCGTAGCGCGGATCCCCGTTCGGATTGCCGTCGATGTACCCGGTCAGATCGGCGTTGGTGTAGTCCTGGTGACCGTGCTTGAGCCCGAGCGTGTGCCCGGTCTCGTGCATGACCGTCGCCTGACCCCAATTGCCCGGCTGCGGCGTCAGATAGAAGGGCTGGTTGGTCCGCCCGAACCACACGTCGCCCGCCTGCTCGTTGGCGGAGGGGAAGTTGGCGTAGGCGGAGGGAACCTGGCTGTACGACGTCTGACTGTAGCGCAGGTTGGCGTGGTCGCTCTTGGTCTCGGTGATCTCGGTGAAGGTCAGGTTGGTGTAGCGGGAGACCAGGTTCAGCGCATAACGCACCGCATCTTGCTGCTGGTCGTTGAACACGATCTGGAACGCCGGCTCGGAGTTCGCCGGATAGCCCTGGCCGCTGTAGAACTTGCCGCTGGTCGGGAAGCTGAAGGTCAGATTGGTGATCGTGTAACGCGATCCGATCAGCGTCGCGTCGATGTCCTGATTGCCGCTGAAGTCCCAGTGACCGGTCTTCTTGTTGAAGGTCTGATCGATCAGAGACTCGATCTTGTCGCCCTGCGTGTTCGCGTCGGTGGGCGAATCGTACGGCCTGTGAAGACCGTCATAGGGGCTGGTCGAGCCGGTGCCCTTGTCGGAAAGTGCCATGTCATGCTCCCTGTTGGTGGCGGGCCGTCCCCCGGCCCGACTGCCGACACTTTCTAACGGCCGCCACCCCGATCACAAGGCGTGTTCGGGTGCCGAGAAGGGGATGGCGACACCTTCTTGCGGCGGGCCGCCCCGCGCGTCAGTCGGACGACGGGCTCGACGGGCCTGACGGCAAGCCGGAGGTCGCGCGACGTGCGCTCTCGCTGACTCCGCGGAGCCGGATCAGCGGGTGCGTGGTGCGGTAGGATCGGACCACCGCCCACTGCGGCGCGGCGCCGGCGTCGCGCATTGGCCGGTGGGTCTCCAGCCATGTCCCGCGGCCGGCCGCGATCACCGCCTCCCGCGTGCAGCCGTAGCGCAGCAATCGCCAGTCGACATGGCCCTCGAACCCGTCGCTTCGCACCGCGGCGATCAGCTTGCGTGCGCCGGCGGCGGTCAGCAGATAACCGTCGCCTCCCGGCGCGGCGCGCGGGGGCGGCATCGGAAGCTTGTGCGGCAGGATCGTCGCCGCCGGGACCACCGCCAGGTCGCCTCGCGCCGCCGCGGGATCGGCCATCCGGTGGTTGACGTGGAGCAGGTCGAGATCGTCGGGCAGGTCGAGCGCGAACAGCCGGTGGAGCGCCGCGGGGCGCGCGTCGTCCTCGATCACGAGCGCCGCGCCGTTCATCGCCGCGATCGTCTCCCAGGCGAGAACGTGCGCCAGGAACACCCCCAGCGTCCCCGCCTCGCCGCGCGCGCGTCCGGTGAGATAGGTCTTCGCCGCCTCGGGCAGCGCCGGGATGACCCCGGGCGAGCGGCGCAGGTCGAACCGAGCGAGCCCGGCGAAGGCGTCGCGCGTGCCGGCCATCCGCTCGGCGTCGCGCTCCAGGTTGATCGCCAGGATCGGAACGGGCTGGTGCGTCAGGATCACCCCCCCTGCGCCGCCTTCCAGTCTCGCTTGATCTTCTTGGCCAGGCTCCACTTATGCACCTCGGTCGGGCCGTCGTAGATCCGGAAGGCGCGGATCTCGCGGAACACCTGCTCGACGATCGTGTCGCCGCTGACGCCGGTGCCTCCCATCACCTGGACGCAGCGGTCCGCGATCCGCATCAGCGCCTCCGACACCTGCACCTTCGCCATCGAGCTCTCCGCCGTGCCCAGCGCGCCGGTGTCGAGCACGTCCGCGCACCAGTCGATCATCAGCTCGGCCTGTTTCAGGTCGATCAGATTCTCGGCCAGCATGAAGCCGACGCCTTCGTGATCGACCAGCGGCTTGCCGAACGCATGGCGGCGGCAGGCGTAATCGGTCGCGATCTCGTTGGCGCGCACGCACGCCCCCAGCCAGCGCATGCAATGCGTCAGCCGCGCCGGCGCGAGGCGCACCTGCGCCAGCGCGAAGCCCTCGCCCGGCTCGCCCAGCATCTGGTCCGCGGTCACGCGCAGGCCCTCGATGGCGACCACCGCATGTCCCCCGGGCATCGA
This sequence comes from Sphingomonas sp. SP6, assembly GCF_058313435.1. NCBI lineage: Bacteria > Pseudomonadati > Pseudomonadota > Alphaproteobacteria > Sphingomonadales > Sphingomonadaceae > Sphingomonas > Sphingomonas sp. SP6. Next base: position 180,594 of record NZ_JBZFLG010000002.1, on the reverse strand, counting down.
CGAATCGATCGTGTCGAGCACCCGTTCGATCCGGATCGCCGGGTCCGGCAGCTCGACCAGGAACATCGTCGCGCCTTCGTCGGCCTTCGCCATGACGATCCCGACCTTCGCGCCCTCGGCCCCGGTGATGAATGCCTTGCGCCCGTCGATCCGCCAGTGGTTGCCGTCGCGCACCGCAGTGGTCTGGAGCATCGACGGGTCGGAGCCCGCGCCGCCGTCGGCGGCAGGCTCGGTCATGAAGAAGGCCGAGCGCGCCTCGCCCGCGACCATGGGGTCGAGAAAGCGCCGCTTCTGCTCGTCGCTCGCGCGCTTGCCCAGCAGGTACATGTTGCCTTCGTCGGGTGCGGCGACGTTGACCGCGACGGGCCCGAGCGGCGACAGCCCCGCCGCCCGCAGCACCACCGCCACCTCGCGGTGATGGAGGTGGCGCCCGCCCTTCAGGATGTGCGGCGTCAGCACCCCGGCCGCCGTCGCCTTCGCGCGCAGCTCGCGGACCAGATCGTCCGAGGGGCCGTGCGCCCCGCACCGGGGATCGCGCTCGAACGGCGCGACGACGTCGCGGACGAACCGCTCCACGTTGCGGGCGATCTCGGCGGCGTCGGTCATGGAGCTCTCCGGATGGTTGCGGCAGGCGTTACGCGAAGCGAGTCGCCTTGGCGATGGGAGCGTTCCGGCCTAAGCCGCCGTCCGATGACCGACCCCGATTTTCGCAAGCTCGGCTTCGTCGACGTCGGCGCGCGCGGCGGGCTCCAGCGCAAGTTCGCCGCACACCGCGACCGCCTGCGCCTCGTCCTGGTCGAGGCCGAGCCCGCCGAGGCGCTCCGGCTGGCGCAGGCGAGCGAAGGCGGCACGCTCTACCAGGTGGTCGATGTCCCGCTCGCGCACGTCGACGCCGAGCTGACCCTTTACGAGACCCGCAACAAATATTGCTCCTCGCTGCTGCCGGCGAACAGCGCATATCTCGAGCAATATGAGATCGCGCGCCTCTTCAGACTCAAGCAGACGATTCCGCTCCGCTGCGCGCGTTACGACACGCTCTACGCCAGCGGCGGCCTCCCCGAACCCAATATCGTCAAACTCGATGTCCAGGGATTCGAGCATCAAGTGCTCGAAGGATTCGGCGACCTTTTGCGGCATTGCTACGCGATCGAGCTCGAGACCCATTTCTACCCGCTCTACCACGGGCAGAAGCTGCTCCACGACATCGTCGCCTATCTCGCCGGCTACGACATGGTCCTGCGCAAGCTCTCCAGCCCGCGCAGCCCGAAACTCGACGGCGACCGCCACTTCGACGGCGATCTCGTCGAGGTCGACGCGACCTTCACCAAGTCGCGCAAATGGGCCGACGGCCAGGACGACGCCGTCCGCGCCGACCTCGATCTTGCCTGCGAGATCATCGGCGTCCCCGCCGACCGGCGGGTGAAGATCCGGTCGTTCAACGTGAAGCCGGAAAAAGGGTAGGCGCAGCGGCGAGGTGACGTCCCCGGCCGCGTCGGCCGGTCACGGCTTGAACGAGTAGATCAGACCGCAGCCATAACCATTGCACTCATCCTGACTCCCGCCGGAGAACGTGGTCCCGTAGAGCCGATGCCCGACGACTGTCAGTCCACCCGGCGCGACCCCGTCGAAGCCGCCGAAGGAATATTCGATCGACTCCTTCCCGTCTTTCGTCAGAGAGTAGATCGTCCCCAGCGAATACTGCCCACCGACGTTCGTCGTGCCGTACAGCTTTCCTGCGAACGGCACGAGCGAGCTTTCCGGCGTCGCACCATCCAGTCCGGAGCCGAAGGCGTGCAGGACCGTCTGCTTGCCATCCAGCGTCAACGAGAACGCCACGCCCTTGTCGAACCGTCCGGCCTGCGCCGCCGTGCCATAAAGCACGCCGCCATCCATGGTCATGCCGGCGTCGGGCGCGCCGCCATCGTCACCACCTTTGAAGGAATACAGGAGCTTCACCTTGCCCTTCCGGGTGACCGAGAACACCGATCCCCAGCCAAAGGCTCCGCCGTTGGGTGCGGTCACGTACATGACGTCGTTGACGACGAGGAAGCGCGAGTTGACGAACCAGCCGATCGAATCGGACAGCCGGGTGACGACCTCGTAGTCGCCGGCCGGAGTGATGGAGTACACCACTCCGCATCCACTCCCCCCGTTGCACGATGGATCGCCGCCCGCGGCGGTGGCGCCGTACAGCTTGCCGTAAAGCGCCACGACGCCCGCGAGCGGGAAGCGTCCATCCGCGTCATCGAAGGAGTAGAGGACCTTGTGCTGTCCGCTTCGCGTTACCGAAAACACCGTCCCCTGATGGTGAGCGCCACCCGACGAGGTGGTTCCATAGAACACGCCATCCAGTTCGGTCAGGGTCGAGACCGGGTCACCGCCGTTCCCGTCATCGCGAAATGAATACAGGACCTTGTGCCTGTCTGCGTTGGTGAACACGAAAGCCGTGCCATAGCTGCCCGACCCCCCGTATAATGTCGTGCCGAACAGCGCGCCGCCGACGTTCGTCAGCGGAGCCTCCGGGTTCGAGCCGTCCGCTCCGCCGTGGAAGGCATAGGCGATCGCAAACCTCCCCGTCCTCGCCGCGGGCGACGCCCATGGCTGCGGCAAGAGGGGCGACACCGGCTGCGCAGCCGGCTCCGCCCCGGTCGACGATCGTCCGGCAGGGCTTGCGTGATCCGCCCTGACGACGCCGTCGCCCGGCGACGCGATTCGATCATTCGCTGCCACCGGACTTGCCGCCATGACGAGCAGCGCGATCGCGCCGAGCCTCTGCTTCAGTGTCCCCACCCGTCGCCTCCCACGCTGTCCCAAGTCGCCATGCCCAACGCGGCATCGTCCGGCCCGGACGAGAACAGGAAACGCGACCGGCGCCGGATTGTAAAGTGTCGGGAAGACCTCTTGAGAGCGTCGTCGCTCCGACCTGGCGTTTTCGGGATCTTCATGGGCAGATCCTCAAGTCGCGGCTCGGGTCCCGGACGCTGACATCACCGGGGTCCCGTCCGAGGCCCACACCCCCAGCGCCAGCGCCTCGCCTTCCCCGCCGAGCGTAAGGTGCAGCGCCTCCCCCGCCACCGCCGGCGACACGCCGCGGAACGCAAAGGTCGCCAGCGCCTGCTCCCCCAAGGTCCGCCGCGCGAGGTCGAGCAGCAGCGTCGCCATCAGCGGCCCGTGGACAACCAGCCCGCGATACCCTTCCTCGCCCGTCGTGTACGGCAGGTCGTAATGGATCCGGTGGCTGTTGAAGGTCAGCGCCGAATAGCGGAACAGCAAGGGCGGCTCGGGCACGATCAGCCGGTGCGCGATCCCCTCCGGCGTGAACGAAGCCGCGCCCCGCACCGGCGGCGAGGGCGCACCGTTCGCCGCCGCTGCCTCGCGGTACACGATCGTTTGCACCTCGCGCACCGCTTCCTCGGCCCCCGCGGTGACATGCTCGACCTCGACGAAGACGAGCTTGCCCGATCCGCCGCTCTTCTCGGTCACCGCCGCGACCCGCGAAGTCCGCCGCACCCGCTCGCCGATCCGCAGGGGGGCGAGGAACTCCACCTTGCTCGACGCCCACATCCGGCGTGGCATCGGGATCGGCGGCAGCAGCCCCGCATCTGCCCGCACCGGATGCCCGTCCGGCCCGAGCAACGCGGTCGGCGCGGCGGGCGGGGCGAGGCACCAGTGGATGCCCTGCGGGGCGAACCCGTCCGCCGCCGGCGCGGTGTCGAGTGTCGCGACGAAGCGCGCGACCAGCCCGGCGTCGACCACGTCCTCGTGGCTTTCGCTCCGCCCGATCCACTCCTTGTACGCCATCAGTTGCGCCCCCCGATCAGCCCGCGCGCGATCACCTGCGCCTGGATCTCCGCTGCGCCTTCGAAGATGTTGAGGATGCGCGCGTCGCACAGCACGCGGCTGATCTCATATTCGAGCGCATAGCCGTTGCCGCCGTGGATCTGGAGCGCGGCGTCGGCATTGCTCCACGCCGTCCGGGCCGCCAGCAGCTTGGCCATCCCCGCCTCGATGTCGGAGCGCTTGCCCGAGTCCTTGGCCCGAGCCGCCGCATAGGTCAGCTCCCGCGCCGCGATCAGGTCGACCAGGCTGGCCGCGATCTTGTCGGCGACGCGCGGAAAGCCAAGGATCGCCCGCCCGAACTGCCGCCGTTCCTGGGCGTAGCTTAGCCCCAGCTCCAGCGCCCGCCGCGCCACCCCAACCGCGCGCGCCGCGGTCTGGATGCGCGCGCCCTCGAAAGTCCGCATCAGCTGCTTGAAGCCTTGCCCCTCCTCGCCGCCGAGCAAAGCGTCGGCGGGCGCGGCCATGCCGTCGAACGACAGCGCATATTCGCGCATCCCGCGGTAGCCGAGCACCGCGATCTCGCTTCCGCTCATGCCCTGGGCAGGGAAGGCGTCGGCGTCGGTCCCGCGCGGCTTGGGGACGAGCAGCATCGACAGCCCGGCATAGCCCGGCGCGTCGCCGGTCCGCGCCAGCAGCGTCATCAGGTCGGATCGCGCGGCATGGGTGATCCACGTCTTCGCCCCGTCGATCCGCCAGCCGTCCCCGGACCGGACGGCGCGGGTGGTGAGCGAGCCGAGGTCGCTGCCGGTGTCCGGTTCGGTGAACACCGCGGTCGGCAGCACTTCGCCGCTGGCGATCAGCGGCAGCCAATGCGCCTTCTGCGCCTCGGTCCCGCTGCCCGCGATCAGCTCGCCCGCGATCTCCGAGCGCGTGCCAAGCGACCCCGCGCCGATCCACCCGCGCGACAGCTCCTCGGTGACGACGCACATCACCAGCTTCGAAAGCCCGAGCCCGCCGTAGCTCTCGGGGATGCACACCCCGAACGTGCCGAGGTCCGCCATCGCCGCGACCGTCGCGTCAGGGATCAGCCGGTCCTCGAGGTGCCAGCGGTGGGCATGCGGCAGGATCTCCGCATCGGTGAAGCGGCGATATTGGTCGCGGATCGCATCGACATCCTCGTCGAGCGTCTCGCTCGGCCATTCGCCCGCGTCGAGCAGGGCGATCAACGCGCGCCGGTCCTCGGCGTGGTCCGCATCGAGCAGGTCCGCCCAGGCGCGCGCCAAGTCGCGCGCCGCCGCGCCCAGCCCGAGATCGGCCGGCCGGAACAGCTCGTTCTGCCCCATCGGCAATCCGCCGACGAGCTGCGCGACGCCCTCCGCCAGCGCCAGCTTAGCGACCAGCCGGTCGATCTCGCGATCTGACCGTTCGCTCCACGCCGCCACCGCCTCCAGCGCCGCCACCGTCGTCGCCACCCAGGCGAAGCCATGCGCCGCTCGTTGCTCTTCGTCGATCTTGCGCGTCGCCAGCCGCTCCACCAGCGCCTCTCGCGCGGCGTCGCGGTAGCGCCGGGCGGCGTCAAGCACGCTCGAACACCGCGGCGATGCCCTGACCGCCGCCGATGCACATCGTCTCCAGGCCGTATCTGCCGCCGCGCCGCTGCAATTCGCGGGTCAGATTGGCGAGGATGCGCCCGCCGGTGGCACCGATCGGATGGCCGAGGCTGATCCCCGATCCGTTGACGTTGAGGATGTCGTGGCGCGCATCGTCGTCCGACCAGCCCCAGCCCTTGAGCACCGCCAGCACCTGCGGCGCGAACGCCTCGTTGAGCTCGACCAGGTCGATGTCGTCCCAGGCAAGACCCGTCCGCGCGAACAGCCGCTCGACCGCCGGCACCGGCCCGATCCCCATGCGCGACGGCTCGCAGCCCGCGGCGGCCCAGGAGTGGAACCAGGCGATCGGCTCGAGCCCCAGCTCCTCGAGCTTGTCCTCCGCCACGACCAGGCACGCGGCGGCGGCGTCGTTCTGCTGGCTGGCGTTGCCGGCGGTGACGACCCCGCCCTCGAGCGGCTTGAGCTTGCCGAGCGACTCCAGCGTCGCGTCGGCGCGGTAACCCTCGTCGTGATCGAAGAGGAGCGCCTCGCCCTTCTTCTGCGGCACCACGACCGGGACCAGCTCGTCGGCGAACAGCCCCTTGTCCCACGCCGCCGCCGCGCGCTGGTGCGAGCGGACCGCATAGGCGTCCGCCGCCTCGCGGCTGATCCCGTAATCCTTGGCGAGATTCTCCGCCGTCTCGATCATGCCCGAGATCACCCCGAACCGCTCGACCGGCTGCGACATCAGCCGCCCGCGCGTCAGCCGGTCGTGGAGCGTCAGATTGCCCGCGCGGACGCCCTTGCGGACGTCGGTGGTGTAATGCTCGACGTTGGACATGCTCTCGCACCCGCCGGCGACGACCATGTCGCTGACTCCGGTCTGCACCATCATCGCCGCGTCGATCACCGCCTGGAGCCCCGAGCCGCAGCGCCGATCGAGCTGATAGCCCGGCACCTCGATCGGCAGTCCCGCCGCAAGCCACGCCCAATGTCCGATCGCCGGAGCCTCGCCGTTGCCGTAGCCCTGCGCGAAGACGACGTCGTCGACTTGGCGAGGGTCGATCCCGGTCCGCTCGACCAGCGCCTTGAGGATCGTCGCGCCGAGCTGTCCGGCGGTGAGCGACGACAGGCTGCCCCCGAACTTGCCGACGGCGGTGCGGATCGGGGAGACGATGGCGGCGCGGCGGAGGGTCATGGGTTCACGTCCTGGTTTGGCCGGCGACGCCGGCGTCGATGAGGCGGGCGATCTCGCCCGAGGGAAGGCCAAGCCGCTCGGCGAGCACCTGTTCGCTATGCTCGCCGTTGCGGGGGGCGGGCAGGGGCGCGCCGCGCTCCAGTTGCGGCATCGTCGCGAAGGCGCCCGCCGCGGGATAGTCGACCCCGCTCGGGTTGGCGGCGCTTCCGAAGATCGGATTGTCGCGCACCAATGCCGGATCGGCCGCCGCCTCGCTCATCGTGCGATAGGCCGAATGGACGATCCCGCCGGCATCAAGCGTCGTCGCGAGATCGGCATGGCGCCACGCCCCGATCGCCGCCTCGAACAGCGGGAACAGCGCGTCGCGGTGGGTGAAGCGCAAGCCGTCGTCCGACGCGAACGACACCCCGCGCTCCCCCTCCACCTTCGCCACCGCCTCGCCGAGGCCGAGCGCGGCGAGCAGGTTCGCCCATTGCCGGTGGGTGACGACGACCAGCATCGTCCGCACCCCGTCCGCGGTCACGAAGTCGCGCCCGAACAACCCGAACACGGTATTTCCCAGCCGCGGCCGATCCGCGCCGGTGTAGAGGACTTCGGCGAGGCTCCCCAGATTCGCGACGGTCCCGATCGCGACGTCGGAGAGCGGCAGCCGCACCTCGCCGCCCATGCCGGTCGCATCGCGCCGCCGCAGCGCCGCGAGCAGCGCGAAGGCCGCGTAGGAGCCGGTCAGCAGGTCCCACGCCGGCAGCACATGGTTGACCGGCTCCGGCCCCGCGCCGGTCAGCAGCGGGTAGCCGACTGAATTGTTGACCGTGTAGTCGAGCGCCGGCGAGCCGTCCGCCCACCCCATCACCCGCACGGTGATGAGATCGGCGCGCCCCGCCGCCAGCGTCTCGTGCGCCAGGAACCCCTTCGCCGGGAAGTTGGTGACGAACTGCCCGGTCGCGCGCACCAGCGCCTGCAACAGCTCGCGCCCCTCCGATCGCGACAGGTCGAGGGCGACCGATTTCTTGGCGCGGTTGAGGTTCTCCCAATAGAGCGAGTCGCCGCTTTCGGTCACCGGCCAGCGGCGGAAATCCGGCCCGCCGCCGATCTGGTCGACGCGGATCACCTCCGCGCCCATCTGCGCGAGGTACAGCCCGGCGGTCGGCGAGGCGACGAACGACGACGCCTCGATCACGGAGAGCCCGCCGAGGACGTCGTACATCTAGGCCACCCACATCGACGCTGCGCCGGCATCCTTCCACCCCGCGCGTTCGTGCCGAGCGAAGTCGAGGCACCTGACGGGAACCCTGCGCGCGTCCCTTGTCCCTCGACTGCGCTCGGGACGATTGGGGTGGAAGCATGCGATCATTCGCTCAGACCCCCGCCGCGGCGAACTCGCGCAGCATGTGCTTGGCGATCTGGAGCTGGAGGATCTGCGTCGTGCCCTCGTAGATCCGGTACACCCGCGCATCGCGGAAGAAGCGTTCGGCGTCATATTCGGCGAGGTAGCCCGCGCCGCCATAGACCTGCACCACCCGGTCGACGATCCGCCCGCACGCCTCGCTGGCGAAGACCTTGGCGGCCGCGGCCTTGCGCAGCACGGTCTCGCCCGCGTCGGCGCGACGCGCGGCGTCCTCCAGCATCGTCGTCGCGGCGTAGATCTCGATGTCGCTGTCGGCGAGCATCGCCTGGATCAGCTGGAAGTTCACGATCGGCTCGCCGAACGCCTTGCGCTCGGTCGCGTAGCGCAGCGCCGAGTCGAGCGCGCGCTGCGCATAGCCGACGGAAGCCGCCGCGACCGACAGCCGGCCGTTGTCGAGGCTCTTCATCGCCGTCGCGAAGCCCTTCCCCTCCTCGAGCCCCAGCAGCGCGTCGGCGGGGAGGTCGACGTCCTCCAGGATGATATCGGCAATGTGGCTCCCGGCCTGGCCCATCTTCCTGTCGGACTTGCCGCGCGAGACGCCGGGCGTGTCCATCGGCACGAGGAAGGCGGAGACGTGCGCGTTCTTGGGCAGCGGGTCCTTGCTGGTGCGCGCCATGATCAGCGCGACCTGCGCGTCCGGCGCGTTGGTGATGTAGCGCTTGGTGCCGTTCAGCACCCAGCCATTGCCTGTGCGCACCGCGGTCGTCTGCATTCCCGCGGAGTCGCTGCCCGATCCCGGCTCGGTCAGCCCGAAGCTCGCGATCTCGCCCGCCGCCAGCCGCGGCAGCCATTCGCGCCGCTGCTCCTCGGTGCCGCCGTTCTTGAGCGCGCTCGTCACCATGCCGATGTTGATCGAGATGATCGAGCGGAACGCGGGCATCGCATAGGCGAGCTCGCGGATGGTGCGCGTGTACTGCGCGATCCCCATGCCCGCGCCGCCGTATTCTTCCGGGATGGTGATCCCGAACAGCCCCATGTCGCGCATCTCCTGCACGATTTCGGCGGGGATTCGGTCGGTCTCGACGATCTCGCGCTCGGCCGGGATCATCCGCTCGCGGACATAGCGGCGGAGCTGGTCGATGAATTGGTCGAAGGTGTCGGCGTCCATGCCGGGATTGCTCATCGGGGGCCTCAGATCGGGTCGTAGGGGAAGACGTGCGCCGACACCTCGTCCGCGCGCGCGAAGGCGGGGCGGAAAGCGGGGATCAGCTCGTCTGCGATCGTCTCGGGGGTCCAGCCCTCGACCTTGGTCATCGAGCGGATCGGACGCGGCTTGTTGAACAGCAAGATCTCGTTGCGACGGACTGCGAAGATCTGGTTGTTGACGTCCTTGGCACGGTCCGAGGCGAGGAAGGCGACCAGCGGCGCGATCTTCTCCGCCCCCATCGTCTTGAACCGCTCGACGCGCAGCTTCTGCTCGGGCGTGTCGGCGGGAACCGACGAGGTCATCCGGCTCCACGCGAAGGGTGCGACGCAGTTCGAGCGCACCCCGACGCGCGCCATGTCGAGCGCGATCGCGTGGCTGAGGCCGACGATCCCCGCCTTCGCCGCCGAATAGTTCGCCTGGCCGATGTTGCCGATCAGCCCGGTGGTGGAGGTGAAGTGGACGAAGCTGCCCGACTGCTGCTCGCGGAAATAGGGCGTCGCCGCCTTCGAGATCAGGAACGCGCCGTTGAGATGCACGTCGATGACGGCCCGCCAGTCCTCGAAACTCATCTTGTGCCAGATCGCGTCGCGCAGGATGCCGGCGCTGTTCACCACCGCGTCGATTCGGCCGAACTGCTGGACGGCGCCCTCGACGATCGAGGTCGCGCCCGCGGGATCGGCGACGCTGGCGAGATTGGCGTGCGCCTCGCCGCCGGCCGCGCGGATGTCGGCGACCGTCTGCTCGGCGGGCCCCGCCTCGCCACCCTCGCCGCCGCCGCCGACGCCGGGGTCGTTGACCACGACGGCCGCGCCCTCGCGCGCGCACAGCAGCGCGATCTCGCGCCCGATCCCGCGCCCAGCGCCGGTCACCGCCACCACCTTGCCGTCGAGAATGGCCATCAACGCTCCTTGCGAACGCGGGCTAAGCCGCCCGCTTCACCGGCGCAAGGTCGCGGATTGCGTCCTTGATCGCGCGGCCCGTAGAAGCCTGCCCGATCCCAGGAGAGTCCGCCCCGATGACCATTCCCGCCGCCCGCGACGACTTTCCCGAAATCCGCGACGCCGTGCGCGCGCTCGTCCGCGAGTTCGGCGACGCCTATTTTCGCGAGGTCGACGAGGCGCGCGCCTATCCGGAAGGCTTCGTCGCGGCGCTGACCGAGGCGGGCTGGATGGCCGCGCTGATCCCCGAGGCGTTCGGCGGGGCCGGGCTGGGCCTCACCGAAGCCTCGATCATCATGGAGGAGATCAACCGAGCCGGCGGCAATTCGGGCGCGTGCCACGGCCAGATGTACAACATGAACACGCTGCTGCGGCATGGCTCGGAGGAGCAGAAGCGGCGCTTCCTCCCCGAGATCGCCGCGGGCCGCGTCCGCCTTCAGTCGATGGCGGTGACCGAGCCGACCACCGGCACCAACACGACCGAACTCAAGACCCGCGCCGAGCGGCATGGCGATACATATGTCGTGACCGGCCAGAAGGTCTGGATCAGCCGCATCCAGCATTCGGACCTGATGATCCTTCTCGCCCGCACCACCCCGCTCGAGCAGGTCAAGAAGAAGGCCGACGGCCTTTCGATCTTCCTGGTCGATCTGCACAAGGCGATCGGGAACGGCATGGAGATCCGGCCGATCCGCAACATGGTCAATCACGAGACCAACGAGGTCTTCTTCGACGGGCTCGAGCTGCCCGCGGATTCGCTGATCGGCGAGGAGGGCAAGGGGTTCCGCTACATCCTCGACGGATTGAACGCCGAGCGCGCGCTGATCGCGGCGGAATGTATCGGCGACGGCTACTGGTTCGTGGAGCGCGCGGTCGCCTACGGCTCCGAACGGATCGTCTTCGATCGCCCGATCGCCAAGAACCAGGGCGTCCAGTTCCCGATCGCCCAAGCCTATATGGAGATCCGAGCCGCCGATCTGATGCGCTACGAGGCGTGCCGGCTGTTCGATGCCCAGCAGCCTTGCGGCGCGGAGGCGAACATGGCCAAGCATCTCGCCGCCGAATCGTCGTGGAAGGCCGCCAACGCCTGTATGCAGACCCACGGCGGCTTCGGCTTCGCGGCGGAGTACGATGTCGAGCGCAAGTTCCGCGAGACCCGGCTCTACCAGGTCGCCCCGATCAGCGCGAACCTGATCCTCTCGTTCGTCGGCGAACACGTGCTGGGGATGCCGCGCTCGTTCTGAGCATGAGGGCTTGCGGCATCGCATTTACTTCGACGCGGCGCAGTCATAGCCTGAGCGTGGTCCCGGCGGCGAGGTGATCCCGATGGCATGGTACGGCAAGACGACGACCGACGTCTCGGCCACGTTCGAGAGGCTGGGGCCGCGCGGCGGATCGCCGGCGGCGCGCTCCGGCACGATCGCGGGCACGCTTGCCGACGATGCGAGCGGTGACGGGCAGCGCGGCTGGACGGTGTTCCTCGACGCGAACGACAACGGTCGGCTCGACCTCGGCGAGCGGAGCACGAGGAGCGATGCGGCGGGCCATTACGCATTCGACGGGGTCGCTCCCGGCACCTATCACGTCGTGGCTCGGGCGCAGTTCGGGTGGCAGCATTGGTCCTTCGTCGACCCCGCGCCGTCGATCGAGGCGCCGGAGCCGACACCGATCGAGCGGCTCAAGGCGGCGGTCGCCGCATCGCAGGCCGAGCTTGCCGCGGCAGGGCTCGGCCCGCTTCCCGCCGATTTCACGCTGCCGCACGTGGAAGGCCAGCTCGTCGTCAAGCTCGCCGACGCCGCGATGCCGGCGGCGCAGACGCAGGCGCTGATGCAGAGCGTCGGCGCGACGCTGGTCGGCTCGACGGTCGCGCTCGGCGTCCAGCTCTGGCAGTTCGACGGCGTGTCGATCGAGGATGCGGCCGCCCGGCTGACCGCAAGCGGGCAGGTCGCCTACGCCAACCCCAATTACATCGCGCACGCGGCGGACGTGGCGGTCACGCCCGACGATCCGCGCTACGTCCAGCAATACGGCCCCGACCAGATCGACGCGCCGGAGGCATGGGCCTTTGGTACCGGCAGCGCCAAGGTCGTCGTCGCCGACATCGACAGCGGCATGGACATGACCCATCCCGACCTCGCCGGCAATTTGTGGACGAACCCGGGCGAGATCGCGGGAAACGGCAAGGACGACGACGGCAACGGCTATGTCGACGACATCCACGGCTGGGATTTCGTCAATGGCGACAACGATCCCAGCGACGATTACTTCCACGGCACTCATACGGCCGGCACGATCGGCGCGGTCGGCGACAACGGGATCGGCGTCGCGGGCGTGAACTGGGACGTGTCGCTGATGCCGCTCAAGTTCATCGACGCGAACAATTTCGGCACCAGCTTCGATGCGACCCGGGCGGTCGAATATGCGACGATGATGGGCGTCCAGGTCACCAACAACAGCTACGGCGTCGGGCCCGACACCGGGCTGCGCGACGCGATCGCCGCCGGCGGGCTGTTCGTCGCCGCCGCGGGGAACAACGGCAGCGACAACGACGTCCGCGGCTTCTACCCGGCGAGCTTCAAGCTCGACAACATCATCGCCGTGGCGGCGGTGGACGGCTACCAGCGGCTCGCCGATTTCTCGAACTACGGGCTGACCTCGGTCGATCTGGCCGCGCCGGGCGTGAACATCATGAGCACCTATCCGGTCTGGGACGGCTCCTACGGCTCCGCCTACGGCACCTCGATGGCAACGCCGCACGTCGCGGGCGCGGTCGCGCTGCTGATGTCGCTCGCGCCCGATCTGTCGCTTGCCGAGATCAAGGCGGCGCTGCTCGCCGGCGTCACGCCGCTCGCCTCGCTCCAGGGCAAGGTGCTGACCGGCGGCGAACTCAGCATCATGGGCGCGCTCGACGCCATCGCCAGCGCGTCGCGGACCGTCGCGGTCGGGGCTGGCGAGACGGTGACCGTCGACTTTGCCGCTCACGGCGCCGCGACGCGGGGCGGCGACGCGATCATGGGATACGATCTGGCCGAACGGATCACCGGGTTGCGCGGGAGCGACGTCCTGGGCGGCGGGGCGGGCGACGACATTCTGGTCGGCGGCGCCGGCGACGATCGGCTGACGGGCGGGGGCGGCGCGGACACCTTCGTCTTCTCCGCCGCGAGCGGGGCCGACATGATCGTCGACTTCCGCGCGGGTCAGGGCGACCGCATCCTGATCCGCGAGGCGGGCGCGCCGACCTTCGACGATCTCGCGATCGGCGACGACGGGCAGGGCGGCGCCATCGTCGCGTTCGGATCGTCGCGGATCGACGTGGCGGGCGTCAGCCCGGACGCGCTCGGGCCGGACGACTTCGTGTTCGTCGACCGAGCGGGGCCGCTGTTCGCGCCGGACGCCGGGTTCTCGCACCTGCCGCTCGCCTGACCCCGCCGTGGCGGCGATCAGCGGTGCTGACCACCGTCGACCGGAATCACCGCGCCCGTGACGAAGCTCGCACGCGGGCTGAGCAGGAAGGCCGCCATCGCGCCGATCTCCTCGGGCGCGCCGAAGCGCCTCAGCGGCACCTCGCGCCGGATCCAGCGCAGCCAGTTCTCCGCGCGCGGCGCGCCGTCTCGGGTCCGCTCCTCCCAGTCGCCGCCGGGGAACAGGATGTTTCCCGGCGCGATCGTGTTGACCCGCACACCGCTGGGTCCGGCGATCACCGCCAATTCTTTCGCCATGTGGTTCATCGCCGCCTTGGCGGTGCCGTAGGTGAGCGGTGTGCCCTTCGCCGCCAGCCCGGCGATCGAGCTGATCATCAGCAGCGCGCCCTCGCCGCGCGGGACCATCCGCCGCAGCGCCGCGCGGGCGAGGAAGAATGCGGAATCGAGATTCTGCGCGAACGCCCCGCGCCAGGTCGCGTCGTCGATCTCGAACCCCGGGGGGGTCGGATACAGGCCGACGTTGGCGACCGCGCCGTCGATCGGCCCCAGCGCCTCCTCGGCCCAGACGAGGGCGCGCTCGACCGCGGCGGCGTCGGTCATGTCGCCGGCTTGCGCCGCCACGTTCGCCGCGCCGAACCGCGCCGCCAGGTCGGCGCGGGCCGTCTCGAGTCCCTCCGCGCCGCGCGCGGTGATCGCGACCCTAGCCCCCTCGGCAAGGCACGCCTCGACGATGCCCCGCCCGATGCCCCGGCTGCCGCCCGCGACGAACACGACCTTGCCCGCCAGTTCCAGATCCATCCTCTCACCTCACGATCGATCGCGTCCGCGCTCGTGTCGGCGACCCGCGTCGCCGCGGCAAGCGTGCCGGTGCCCATCTAAAACGATCGCTTGAGCGACGCGAGAGAAGTCGACAGGATGCGCGCGACCGTGGGAATCGCCCCGGCCAGGAGAGACGACGATGGAAGCTGCCGTGGCGGTCCGCCCTACTCCCGCCAATCCGCCCTTCCGGCGCCTGCCGCAGAAGGGTCCCGACGTCACCGTCGACCGCCGTGCCGACGGCAGCATCCTGATCCGCTCGAACCACTCGCTCGGCCCCACCGCACGCTCGATCGCGCACCTCTTCGCCGAGCGCGCGGCCGACCATCCCGAACGCCCGTTCCTCATGCAACGTGAGCCGGGGCACGGTCCCTGGCGCGGCGTCACCTACGGCGAGGCGAAGCGCGCGGCCGACGGAATCGCGCAGTGGCTGCTCGACCGCGGGATGGGCGCGGACGACAGCGTGCTGATCCTGTCGGCCAATTCGATCGAGCAGGCGCTGCTGATGCTGGGCTGCTATACCGCGGGCGTCCCCGCCGCACCGATCAGCCCGGCGTACAGCCTGGTCTCGACCGATCACGCCAAGCTCAAGCACGCCTTCGCGACGGTGCGGCCGAGGGTCGTGTTCGCGCAGGAAGCCGGGCCGTTCGCGCGCGCCTTCGTGACGCTCCGCGCGCTCGATCCCGACCTTGCGCTCGTCACCGTCGATGGCGGTGACGCAACGACCCGCTTCGCCGATCTGACCGCGACCGAGCCGACCGCCGCCATCGCCGAGCGCCGCGATACGATCGGGCATGCGACCGTCGCCAAATACCTCTTCACCTCCGGCTCGACGGGCATGCCCAAGGGCGTCCCGCAGACCCACGGCATGATGGTCCACGTCATCGCCGGGCAGGAGGGACTGCGCGACGACGCCGGCGAGGAGCGCGTCCCTCCGACGTCGCTCGACTGGATGCCGTGGAGTCACATCTCGGCGGGCAACATCCACTTCAACGGCAACCTGCATGCCGGCGGCACGCTCTACCTCGACGAGGGGAAGCCAGTGCCGGGGCTGTTCGAGACGACGATCAAGAACCTCTACGAGGTCTCGCCGACCGGGTTCGGCTCGGCGCCGGTCGCCTACGCGATGCTCGCGGACGCGATGGAGCGCGATCCCCGCCTCCGCGCCAGCTTCTTCCGCAACCTCAACTCGATGGGCTACGGTGGCGCGACGCTGTCGAACGACCTGTACGAGCGGATGCAGGCGCTCGCGATCGCCGAGACGGGCGAGCGGCTGCCGTTCCTCACCATGTACGGCGCGACCGAGACGCAAGGAATAACGGTCGTCCATTGGGCGACCGAGCGGGTCGGGTTGATCGGGCTGCCGCTGCCGGGAACGACGCTCAAGCTGGTCCCCTCGGGCGACAAGCTGGAGGTCCGGGTCAAGGGACCGACCGTGACGACCGGTTACCACGGCGATCCCGAGCGGACCGCCGCCGCCTTCGACGAGGAGGGGTTCTACAAGCTCGGCGACGCGGCGCGCTTCCTCGATCCCGACCGGCCCGAGGAGGGTCTCGTGTTCGATGGCCGCGTGACGGAGGACTTCAAGCTCTCGAGCGGGACCTGGGTCTCGGTCGGCACGCTGCGCCCCGACGTCGTCGCCGCCTGTTCGCCCTACCTCCACGATGCGGTGATCGCGGGGCAGGACAAGCCCTTCGTCGGCGTGCTCGCCTGGCCGTCGCCGACGGCGCTCCAGACCCTCGCGCAAGCGGCGCCGGGGAGCGATCCGATCGAGACGCTCACCGCACTGGTCGCCGAGCAGCTGCGGGCGTTCAACGCTTCCGCAGGAGGCGGATCGCGGCGGGTGCGGCGGTTGGTGATCCTGCGCGATCCGCCGTCGATCGACGCGGGCGAGATCACTGACAAGGGCTACGTCAACCAGCGCGCCGCGCTCACCGCGCGCGCCGCGCTGGTCGACAGCCTCTACGCCGAACCACTTGCCGACGGCGTGGTCGACCTGGGGGACGACTGAGGCGGGCTGACCTCGGCCGGCGCGCGGACGAGGGCCGACGTACCGTCCGACGCGAACGTCTGTTGCGAGCGCCGATTTCGTCGGATTGGTTCGCCGGCCACAATCGACGCCGTCGCGGGCAAGCGATTTTCGATGGTGGCGAGGGCGCGCCCGACGGCTATGGGCCGCCACCTTCGTCACCGCTGTCTTGGAGGGCGCGATGCGTTTCATCACCTATTCCGCCGACGGCGCGGAGGGTGTCGGGCTTCGGACCGAGAGAGGGTACCGGGGGGCCTCCGTAGCGACGCTCGGGGCGGACCTGAAGGCGTGTCTCGCGGAGCCCGATGCGCTCGCCGCCTTGGCGCGGACGCTCGCCACGGCGCCGGTGCTCGACGAGTCGGCGATCACGCTTCTCCCGCCGGTGCCGCGTCCCGACAAGATCCTGTGCGTCGGGCTGAACTACGCCCATCATTCGGCGGAAAGCGGGTTCACGCCGCCCGATTATCCGACCGTGTTCGCTCGGTTCGCGACGAGCCTGGTCGGCGCGGGAGCGCCGATCGTCCGCCCGAACGCTTCGGAGATGTTCGACTATGAGGCGGAACTCGTGGTCGTGATCGGCCGCGGCGGACGCCGCATCGCCAGGGCGGACGCGCTGGCGCATGTCGCCGGCTATGCGCTGGGCAACGACGGCTCGATCCGCGACTATCAGCGCAAGTCGCCGCAATGGACGATGGGGAAGACCTGGGACGCGAGCGGCGCGTTCGGCCCCGAACTGGTCACCCCCGACGAGCTTCCGGAAGGCTGTCGCGGGCTGCGGCTCACCACGCGCGTCAACGGCGTCGAACTCCAGAACGGATCGACCGATGACATGATCTTCGACGTGCCGACGCTGATCGCGACCCTTTCCGAGGTGATGACGCTGGCGCCCGGCGACATTATCTTCTCGGGTACTCCCGCCGGGGTCGGCGCGGCGCGTACCCCGCCGGTCTGGCTGAAGCCGGGCGACGAATGCGTCGTCGAGTTGGAGCGACTCGGCCGTCTCGCCAATCCGGTCGTCCAGGAAGGCGCGTGAGCGGCTAGACGACCTCGTCGATCAGGATCGCGCGGAAATCGTTGACGTTGGTCAGCGTCGGCCCGGTGACGACCAGATCGCCGAGCGCTGCGAAGAGCGAATAGGCGTCGTTACGGCGCAGGAACGCTTCCGGATCGAGACCGAGCCTTTCCGCCCGTGCGAGCGAGGTCGGGTCCATCGTCGCCCCGGCATTGTCCTCGGTCCCGTCGATCCCATCGCTGTCGGCGGCGATCGCGTGAACTCCCGCTGCGCCCCGGAGCGCGACCGTCAGCGCGAGCAGGAACTCGGCGTTGCGTCCGCCGCGGCCGTCGCCCCGCACGGTTACGCTGGTCTCTCCTCCGGACAGGATCGCGCACGGCGGCGCGATCGGGCCCTCGCCCGCCAGGATGCGACGGGCGAGCGCCGCCTGCTCCGCTCCGACCGCCGCCGCCTCGCCCTCGATCGCGTCGCCGAGGATCAGCGGCATGTACCCCGCGGTCCGCGCCACCGACGCCGCCGCCGCGAGCGCGACCGCCGCATTGGCGACGATGCGGACGTCGGCGTCGGGCAACGCGCCGGGTTTGGGCGTCTCGCTTTCGGGGTTCGCCAGCCACGCGGCGATGCTGGCGGGAGGCTGGATCGCAGATCGCGACAGGATCGCCATCGCGTCCTCGCGCGTGGTCGGATCGGCGACGGTCGGACCGGAGGCGATCGTCGCCGGATCGTCGCCGGGCACGTCGGAGATGGCCAGCGTCACCAGCCGGGCGGGCCGCGCGGCGAGCGCCAGCCGGCCGCCCTTGATCCGCGAGACGTGCTTGCGGACGCAGTTGATCTCGCCGATCGCGGCTCCGGAGCGCAGCAGCGCCCGCGCCAACGCCTGCTCCTCGGCCAGGGTGACACCGGGCGGCGGCGCGGGCAGCAACGCCGACCCCCCGCCCGACAGCAGGCAGAGCACGAGATCGTCGGCGGTCAGCCCCGACACCGCCTCGAGCATCGCCGCGGTCGCGGCGACGCCGGCGGCGTCCGGCACCGGATGCGCGGCCTCGAGCACGCGGATGCGTCGGCACGGCGCGCGATGGCCGTAGCAGGTGACGACGAGGCCGGAGAGCTCTCCCGGCCAATGTGCCTCGACCGCCTGCGCCATCGCCGCCGCCGCCTTGCCCGCCCCGATCACGACGGTCCGCCCGCGAGGCGGCGAGGGAAGGTGCGGCGGGACCCGGCGGGAGGGGCGCGCGGCATCGACGGCGGCGGCGAACAGATCGAGCAGGAGTCCGCGCGCCGTCGGGTCCGCGGCGGTCATGGTCCGCTCAGTCCGCGGCGGCGTGCGCGGCGCCGTTCGCCGCGGGACGACGGGTGAACCAGACGATCAGCGTCAGCGCGCCCGAGAGCACCGCCGACAGCGCGAACAGGTCGGTCGAGGCGAGCAGATACGCCTGCCCGACGAGCTGACGGGTCACCGCGGCCGCCGCCTGGGTCGAGGTCATGCCCAACGCCTCGAGCTGCTGGCGCGCCATCTGGAACGGCATGCCGCTGCCCACCGCCTCCGCCAGCCGTCCCTGGTGCAGCGCCTCGCGCCGGTCCCAGGCGGTGGTGATGATCGAGGCCGCGAACGAGCCGGCGACGATGCGGGTGAAGTTCGACATGCCGGTCGCCGACGGCAACCGCTGCGGCGCGATACCGTCCAGCGAGATGGTGAGCATCGACAGGAAGAAGGTGCTCATCGCGACCCCCTGCACCATCAGCGGCAGCGTGAAGTCCCAGGCGCTCGCGGTGGCGGTGTAGCCCGCACGCATCCAATAGGAGACGGCGAAGCTCGCGAAGGCGACGGTCGCCAGGATACGCGCATCGATCTTGCCGGAGAGACGCGCGACGAACGGGGTGAGCAGCACCGCCACGATCCCGCTCGGCGCCGCGATCAGCCCGGCCCAGGTCGCGGTGTAGCCGACCTGGGTCTGGAGCCAGAGCGGGAGCAGCAGGATGTTGGCGAAGAACACCGCATAGCCGAGGCAGAAGGCGACCGAGCCGATCGCGAAATTGCGGTTCTTGAAGAGCGTCAGATCGACCGCGGGGTGCTCGTCGGTCAACTCCCAGATCACCCAGGCGACGAAGCCGATCGCGGCGATCACGGACATGACCACGATCGTCGTGTCGTTGAACCAGTCGGCATTCTTGCCGAGATCGAGCATCATCTGGAGCGAACCGACCCACAGGACGAGCAACCCCAGCCCGACGGTGTCGATCGGCAGCTTCCGCGTCGGCGTCTCGCGCGACTTGAGGCCGTTCCAGCAGATCAGCGCGACGAAGATGCCGAAGGGCACGTTGATCAGGAAGATCCAGCTCCAATGGTAATTGTCGCTGATGTAACCGCCCAGGATCGGCCCCATGATCGGCGCGACCAGCGTCGTCATCGACCAGATGCCCAGCGCCGTCGCGCGCTTGTCGGACGGAAAGACCGAGATCAGCAGCGCCTGGCTGCCCGGCATGATCGGCCCCGCCACCGCGCCCTGGAGGATGCGGAAGGCGATCAGCGAGGGCAGGCTCCACGCGATCCCGCACAGGAACGAGGCGACGGTGAACAGCGCCACCGCGACGCAGAAGGTGCGCACCACGCCGAACCGGCCCATCAGCCAGCCGGTCAGCGGCACGAACACGCCGTTGGCGACCGCGAAGGCGGTGACGATCCAGGTCGAATTGTCGCTCGATACGCCCAGATTGCCGGCGATCGTCGGCAGCGAGACGTTGGCGATGGTGGTGTCGAGCACCATCATGAAGGTGCCGAGCGCCAGCGCGAAGGCGATCAGCGCGAGCCGGCCGCCGGTGAGAGGGGCGGGGCCAGCGGGCGCGGACGCCATCAGCGGTTCGCCGAGACGATCTGGCGAATCCGCGCCTCCACCTGCGGATCGAGCGCCGGCGGCAGCGTGCCGGAATAGGGCGCGGCGGCGGTCTCGCCCAGGCGCGCGCCGCCGGTGTTCGCGGTGTCGACCGTCGCCTTGACCGAGAGGCCGATGCGCAGCGGGTGGCTGGCGAGCTCCTTCGGATCGAGCGCGATGCGGACGGGCACGCGCTGGACGATCTTGATCCAGTTGCCGCTGGCGTTCTGCGGCGGCAACAGCGCGAAGGCATTGCCGCTGCCCGCACCGACCCCGACGACGCGGCCGTGGAAGACGGTGTCGTCGCCATAGGTGTCGGCGATGACGGTGGCGGGCTGGCCGATCCGCAGGTCCTTCAGCTGGGTCTCGCGGAAGTTCGCGTCGACCCAGGCGCGGCCGAGCGGGACGACCGCCATCAGCGGGGTGCCCGCCGCGATCTGCTGGCCGAGCTGGACGGTACGCTGCGCCACGACGCCGTCGACCGGCGCGACGATGTGCATGTGGCTGCGGACGATCGCCGCGCGGCGATAGGCGGCGGTGGCGGCGAGCACCGCCGGGTTGGTGTCGACGCTGGTGCCGCCGACCGTGGTGCGCGCCTGCGCCTGCTGCTCGCGCGCGAGCGCGAGATTGGCGCGGGCCACCTTCACCTGATCGGCGGCGTGGCTGAGCTCCTCGCCCGAGACCGCACCCTCGGCCGCGGCGCCGCGGCGGCGGCGAAGGTCATCCTCGGCGCGGGCGAGCTCGGCTTGCGCCTGGACGATCGTCGCGGACCCTTGGGTCACGCGGGTGAAGTCGGCGCGCGTGGCGCGGACGGCCTTCGCCAGATCGGCCTCCGCGGCGGCGAGGTTGACGTCGACGGTGGCGGGATCGAGGTCGATCAGCGGCTGCCCGGCCTTCACCGTCTGGGTGTTGTCGGCGTGGAGCGCCAGCACGGTGCCGGGATCGCGCGCGGTGATCGCGACGACGTCGCCGGCGACATAGGCGTCGTCGGTCTCCTGCTCGGGCTTGGCGAGCAGGAAGGTGAAGACCGCCCAGACGATCAGCCCGATCGCGACGACGACGCCCAGGACCAGGAAGGCGCGGCGGCGGGCGCGCGGCTTTCCAGTGACCGGCGGCGGCGCGGTCTCGCGCGGCTGGACGGTCGCTTGCGGATCGGCGGGCGTATCGGTCATGGGTTCGCGTCCTGGGGAGCGGAGAAGCCGCCGCCGAGCGCCAGCGCCAGCTGGACGCGGGCGAGCGCGGCGTCGAACTGGAGGTTGGCGAGCGTCAGCTGCGCGTCGAGCAGGCGAATGTCGGTGTCGACGAGGTCGAGCCGCGATTCGAGCCCGGAGCGGACGCGGACGCCGTTGAGCCGGCTCGTCTCGGAAAAGCCGCGCACGACCTCGCCCGCCTGCGCCTGCTGCGCGCCGAGCGTCTGGACCGAGGCGACCGCATCCGCGCCCTCGCGCGCGGCGGTGACGACGATCCGGTCATAGTCCGCGATCGCCGCGTCCTGCACCGCGGTTGCGGCGACGAGGTCGGCGCGGAGGCGACCGTGGTCGAAGATCGGCAGGTGGAGCGCGCCGCCGCTGCCGACCTGGGCCGCGTCGAGGTTGAAGAAATTGCCGACGCCGATCGCCTGGAGCCCCACGGTCGCGATCAGATTGACGTTGGGGTAGTAAGCGCGGCGCGCGACCTGTCGACCCGCCGCCGCCGCCGCGATCCGCGCCTGCGCTGCGGCCACGTCGGCGCGGCGGGCGAGCAGGTCGGCGGGGAGCACGTGCGGCAACGCGAGCGCATCGAGCCGCAGCGCGGTCGGCCGGATCGCGGCGGCATAGTCCGCGCCGTGCCCCGCCAGCGCCGCAAGCGCGTTGGCGGCGAGCGCCCGCTGCCCCGTCGCGCGTTCCGCCGCCTGGCGCGCCTGGGCGAGCAAAGTCTGCGCCGCGGTCGCGTCGAGTTTCGAGGCGAGCTGGTTACGAATGCGGACGTTCACGAGGCGCAGCGAGCCTTCGCGCGTGGCGATCGACGCGCGTGCGATCGTCGCCTGGCGCTCGGCCCGGGCCATGTCGAGGTACGATTGGACCACCGCGCCGGCGAGCATCAGCTTCGCCGCCTCGACGTCGAGCCCCGCTGCCTGCGCCGAGGCGCGCGCGCCCTCGATCGCGGCGCGCTGGCGGCCGAACAGGTCGAGGTTCCAGCTGAGGTTGGCAGCGCCGGTGCCGATGTACCGCACGGTTCCCGCATAGGGCGGCGGAATCGTGTAGCGGCCCGACAGGCGTGCGACCTGCGAGTCGGCGTCGAGCGTGACGTTCGGACCGTCGTCGGCACGGCGCTGGCGGAGTGCCGCCTCCGCCTGGCGGACGCGCGCGGTGGCGGCTTCGAGCGTCGGGCTGCCGGCGAGCGCATCTGCGACGAGGCGGTCGAGCTGGGGGTCGCCGAACGCGCGCCACCATTCGCGATCGACCTGCGGGACGACCGGACCGGTCAAGCCGAGCTCGGCGGCGGGCTTGGGGGTCAGCACCGGTCGGATGTCGGGGGCGCAGCCGGCGAGGAGCGCGGCGAGCAGGAGGATGAGCTTCACGCAGCGGTCTCCACCAGATCGGCCTCGATGCGGGTGCGCAGCCTCGTCAGGTTGCCGAGCAGCTGGTGGACGTCCGCTTCGGGCCAGCCTTCGAGCCAGGCGTTCCAGCGCGCGGTGACCTGCTCCTTGCAGCGCATCGCGACGGCGCGTCCCTCGTCGGTCAGCTCGAGGTCGACGCAGCGGCGGTCGTCGGTGTTGCGGGTGCGGGTGAGCAGGCCCTTGCCCTCCAGCGTGTCGAGCAGCCGGGTGACCGCTCCCTTGTCGTAGGCGAGGTCGCGGGCGACCTCGATCCCGGTCGTGGGTCCGTGCACGTGGATGAACACCAACGCCGACCAGTGGATCATGCTGATCCCCTCGGCCGCGAAGATCGGTTCGAGCGCCGCGACCTGCGCCTGGTAGAACCGGCGCGAGAGATAGCCGATCGACGACTCGGGTGTGAAAGGGACGGAGTCGTAGAAGGTCATACGGTTGATCTGGCAACCGTTGCCAAGGCAGTCAAGTGCGGAACCGTTTCGCCGCCGTGCCGTTGCTCGAAACAGTTGCGTGATCCGCACTTAGGAGATGTTCATGACCAGATCGCTGATTGCGCTTGCCGCCGCGCTCGCGTTCGCTGGACCGGCCGTCGCTCAGACGACCGCGCCCAACCCGGCCGACCGGCCGAGCACGCCGCTGCCCTACGATCCCGGGCACGACAGCAACACGCCCCGCAGCAACGCCATCGCCGCGGAGAGCGCCCCCGGCGTCGCCGACGCCAACAACGCGGTCGCCGCGCAAACCTCGCCCAGCGCGATCGACCCGGTCCAGGCGACCAAGGACCGGATGGCGTACCGCGCGGCGATGCGCGCCCGCCACCGCGAGATCGCGACCGACGCCGCGATCCAGGAGCAGCGCGAGGGCGCCTACGCCCAGGCGATGGCCGACTGGCGCGCCCAGGTCGCCGCGTGCGAGCGCGGGCATACCCGCGCATGCAAGCTGCCGACGCCCGACCCGCAGGCTTACATGGGCGAGTGAGCTAGGATTCCGGGCTGTTCGGCGAGATCGCCGGCAGCGCCGTGACCGGCTCGTGGGGGTCCTGCGGCTGCTGCCCGGCGGGCGGCGAGGAGGTCTCCGGCGTCTCCGACGTGCCGGCGCTCGACCCTTTGGAGGCCGCGTTGCCGTTCACGGCGTCGGTCTTCTGGTTGAGCGCTTCGCGCTGCTGGCCCGCAGACTGATCCATGAGCGCCTTCATGCCGAGGAACGAGCACAAGTTGGCGTACCGGAGGATCACCGTCTGTGCGCTGGCGTAATCAGAGGGCACCTTCGCGGTCCCCTGGAGCGAGGTCGCGCGGTAATTGTCCTGCGCGGCGAAGACGAGCGCCTGAACGTTGCTGAGATCGGGCGAAATCACGAACGAGTCGTCGTAGTTGCGCCATGCCGAATCGGCCAGGCCGACCGCGGCGGCCATGCCGGTGACGACGTTTTCTCCGGCGTTCGCAAGCCCCAGTACCGTCGAGACGGCAGTGCCCACGTCGTTCGTCAGCGTCCGCCCGAACCGGCGGCGGCGATACGCCTCGTCGGTCTTCGTGAAGAAGCGGGAACAGTAGATGTCCGACAGGGCGAAGCCCGCGGCGATGTAGCGGCGGATCGCGGCGCTCCCGGAAGCGTCTCGAGACGGAGTGGCTGTCGCATCGGCCGAAGGAAGGGCTCTGGCATCGGCCGGGATCGTCGGGTCCGCCCATAACACGCCGGTGGGGGAGTGCGCTTCCGACAGGACACGGTACAATGGGCCCACCACCTGGTCGAGCGGCGGCTCCTTGCCCTTGGGTGCGCCCGGCGTCGCGAAGACCGGATACGGGTTCTTGGGCGTCCCCAATGCAGCGTTGAGATCGAGCGAGGTGCAGCCCGAAAGCAGGGCAAGAGCGGTCCAAGCCGGCAGTTTGTGCATGTCTGTTCCCCCCGGAGGCGGTCCTCCACCGCCGGGGAGAAGATTACGCCCGAAGGAACCGCGCGGAAGGAGAAGCCGCCGTTCCGGCGACTTACCCCTCCGTTTCGGTGCGAACTTCGGTCAGGCGCTGTAGTACATGTCGTATTCGACCGGGCTCGGCGTCATCTCCCACCGCGCCACGTCGGCCCAGAGCAGTTCGACATAGGCCTCGATCTGGTCCTTGGTGAAGACGTCTCCCTTCAGCAGGAAGTCGTGGTCGGCCGTCAGGCTGTCGAGCGCCTCGCGCAGGCTCGCGCAGACGGTCGGGACCTCGGCGAGTTCGGCCGGGGGCAGATCGTACAGGTTCTTGTCCATCGCCTCACCCGGGTGGATGCGGTTCTGGATGCCGTCGAGCCCGGCCATCATCAGCGCGGCATAGGCGAGGTAGGGGTTCGCCATCGCATCGGGGAAGCGGACCTCGACGCGCTTGCTCTTCGGCCCGGTGCCATAGGGAATGCGGCACGAGGCGGAGCGGTTGCGCGCCGAATAGGCGAGCAGCACCGGCGCCTCGTACCCCGGCACCAGTCGCTTGTAGCTGTTGGTCGTGGGGTTGGTGAAGGCGTTGATCGCCTTGGCGTGCTTGATGATGCCGCCGATGAAGTAGAGGCACATGTCGCTGAGGCCCGCATAGCCGTTGCCCGCGAACGAAGGCTCCTTCCCGTTCCAGATCGAGAAGTGCGTGTGCATCCCCGAGCCGTTGTCCTCCTTGATCGGCTTGGGCATGAACGTCGCCGACTTGCCGTAGGCATGCGCGACCTGGTGCACGACGTATTTGTAGATCTGCATCCGGTCGGCGGTGGTGGTCAGCGTGCCGAAGGTGAGACCGAGCTCGTGCTGCGCGGCGGCGACCTCGTGGTGGTGCTTGTCGCAGGGAAGGCCCATCTCGATCATCGTCGAGACCATCTCGCCGCGGATGTCGACCGCCGAGTCGACCGGCGCGACCGGGAAGTAGCCGCCCTTGGCGCGCGGACGGTGGGCGAGGTTGCCGCCTTCGTATTCGCGGCCGGTGTTGGTCGGCAGCTCGATGTCGTCGATCTTGAAATAGGACTGGTTGTACGACGTGTCGAAGCGGACGTCGTCGAACATGAAGAACTCGGCTTCCGGCCCGACATAGACGGTGTCGCCGATCCCGGTCTCCTTCAGATACGCCTCGGCGCGCTTGGCGGTGGTGCGCGGGTCGCGGGCGTAGCCTTCGCCGGTCGAGGGTTCGACGATGTCGCAGAACACGATCAGCATCGGCGTCGCCGAGAAGGGGTCGGTATAGACCGCGTCGAGATCGGGCTTGAGCACCATGTCGCTCTCGTTGATCGCCTTCCACCCGGCGATCGAGGAGCCGTCGAACATGATGCCGTCGGTGAACTCGTCCTCGCCCATCAGCGACGCGACCATCGTCAGGTGCTGCCACTTGCCCTTGGGGTCGGTGAAGCGGAGGTCGATCCACTCGATCTCCTCGGACTCGATCTTCTTCAGAACGTCTGCGGCCGTGTTCGCCATGATGATATCCCTAGCTTGAAACTGTCGTCGGATCGGGCATGCGCCGTCAGATCGCGTCCTCGTCGCGTTCGCCGGTGCGGATGCGGAGCGCGGTCTCGACCGGGATCACGAAGATCTTGCCGTCGCCGATCCGCCCGGTCTGCGCCGCCTGCGCGATCGCCTCGACCACGCGGGAGGCGAGCGCGTCTTCGACGACGACCTCGAGCTTCACCTTGGGAAGGAAATCGACGACATATTCGGCGCCCCGATACAGCTCGGTATGGCCCTTCTGCCGTCCGAATCCCTTGGCCTCGGTGACGGTGATCCCCGACACTCCGACCTCGTGGAGCGCCTCCTTGACCTCATCGAGCTTGAACGGCTTGATGATCGCTTCGATCTTCTTCACGCCTGAACGCCCACCCCGGATGAACCCCTCGCCCCGTGCGGAGGACTTGCACCGAACGTGCCAGCCGCCGGCCAAGAGGGCAAGCGGAGTCCGGCGGCGTTAACTCCTGCCTAACGTTTGAGCAGTTGCCGTCTTTGGCGGCATCACCGCACCCCGGTCGGCGCCGGGACCTTGGCCGGGCCGTGTTCGCCCGTGTCGCCGGCGAGATGGGTCTTGGCCCAGTTCGCCTCGTCGATAACGTAGAGCCGGATCAGCTGCGCCTGCTCGGGAGTGAGCACCTTGGCGAAGCTGACCATGCCGTTCGCCTTGAGTGCACCGTCGATCAGGATCGACTTCCAGGCGCTCGCGTCGCCGAGCGTTCCCGAGCGCTGGAGGTTGGGCAGTACGCCGCCGCCCGCCGCGCTCGCGCCGTGGCAGACCTGGCAGTAGCGGCCGAACAGCGCCTGGCCCTGCGCGACCTGCGCGGGCGTAGCAGTCGAGGCGGGGATCTGCGAGGGCGTCTGGTCCTGCGCGGGAGAAGGCGGCAACTTCGCCGCGCCGCCGAGTTTGAAGACGAGCAGGCGGGGGACGTTCGGCACGTCGCGCGACGCACCCATCGCATAGCCGAGCGACAGCGGCAGCGCGCCGCCGCGACCGGCGAGGACCGCGATGTACTGGACGCCGTTCACGCGGTAGGTCGCCGCCCCCGCCATCACCCCGGTGCCGGTGGGATAGGCGAACAGCTGCTTGCCGGTGTCGGCGGCATAGGCGCGGAACTCGCCCATGGCAGTGCCCTGGAAGACGAGGTTGCCCGCGGTCGTCATCGTCCCGCCGTTCCACGGCGTCGGGTATTTGACCGTCCAGCGCGGCTTGTTCGCGACCGGGTCCCAGGCGACGAGCATCCCGGTCGCGCCTGCGGTCGCCGCCTTGATGATCGCGGGGTCACGCGGATACATCAGGGCGCCCAGGTTCTCGCCGACGTTGAAGCCGATCGGCTTGGCCTGGTTGAGCGGATCGCTAGCCGCCAGATATCCCGCGCCGACGATCTGCGCGGGGACGAAGGCGAGACCGACCTTGGGGTTGAAGCTCATCGGCTGCCAATTGTGCGCGGCGATCGCGCTCGGCACCGCGAGGAAGGGCTTGCCGGTCTTGTAGTAGCGTGCGGCGGGGTTCTCGATCGGCCGCCCGTTCGCGTCGTAGCCGGTCGCCCAGTTGACGCCGGGGATGAATTGGCCGGCGTTGATCAGCTTCCCGTTGGTACGGTCGACGACGTAGAAAAAACCGTTCTTGGGCGCCTGCATCAGCACCTTGCGCTGTTGGCCGCCGATTGTGAGCGTCGCGAGATTGATCGGCTGGGTCGCGGTGAAGTCCCAGGTTTCGCCGGGGGTCTCCTGATAGTGCCAGAGGTACTGACCCGTCTCGGGCTTGAGCGCGACAATTGACGACAGGAACAAGTTGTCGCCCCGCCCTTCGCTCCGCAGTCCGTGGTTCCAGGGCGAGCCGTTGCCGACGCCGAGGTAGAGCTGGTCGAGCTCGGCGTCGTAGACGATCGAGTCCCACACCGTGCCGCCGCCGCCCGACTGTTTCCACTGGCCGTTGGCCGACCAGGTCGGCGAAACCTTGGCCATCGCCGCGTCGCTCGCCTCATTGTCCTTCGCGCCGGTCGGGTTGGGGACGGTGTAGAAGCGCCACTTCTTCGCGCCCGTCGCTGCGTCATAGGCGGTGACGTAGCCGCGCACCCCGAACTCCGCGCCGCCGTTGCCGATCACCACCATGTCCTTCACCACGCGCGGGGCGCCGGTGATCGTGTAGGGCTTGGAGTTGTCGGTGGTCTGGACCGACCAGTCCTGCTTGCCCGTGCCTGCGTCGAGCGCGATCAGCCGGCCGTCGAGCGTGCCGACATAGACCCGGCCCTTCCACACCGCGACGCCGCGGTTGACGACGTCGCAGCAGGCCTGGACGCCCTTCTCCTTGTCGACGGCGGGATCGAACTCCCAGAGTTTCTTGCCCGTGGTCGCGTCGTAGGCGAACACCTTGGACCAGGGGCCGGTGACGAACATCTGCCCGTCGACGATCACGGGGGTCGCCTCCTGCCCGCGCGCATCGGGTAGGTCGGCGAACCAGGCGAGGCCGAGCTTGGCAACGTTGCCGGCGTTGACCTGATCGAGCGGGGAGTAGCGCTGCTCGGCGTAGTTGAAGCCGGTCATCGCCCAGTCGTCGCCGTCGCCGCCGGTCGTCAGCAGCGCCGCGTCGACCTTGGCCGCGCCGGTCGCGCCGGCCTTGTCGTCGCCCGCGACCTTGACGGTGCATCCGGCCAGCAGAGCCGCCGCCAGCAGCACGGAACCGATCCGCATCCCCAACCCTCCTCGTCGTCCCGCCATCGGGATCGGCGCGGATCGTGGCGCAGAACGGGGAGGGAGGGAAGGGGGTAAGTCGGTGGGCTTAGCCGGAGGGTCGGCCGGGTCGACGATCGTTTGCCTCTCCTGCAAGGTAAGGTGGCGCAAAGCGCCGGAGGGGTGTCGCGGTTAGAGAGGACGCTGCCCTCACTCCTCGTGACACCCCTCCGTCAGCCTTCGGCTGCCACCTTCCCTTGCAGGGGAGGCAAACGGTTACCCGAGCGCCGCCTGCTTCTCTTCGGCCTGGCGGTCGAGCTCGGCGCGGCTCTTCTTCTCAGCCGCGGTCTTGAGCTGGCCGCAGGCGGCGTCGATGTCGCGGCCGCGCGGGGTGCGGACGGGAGCGGAGATGCCGGCCTCGAACACGATGTTCGAGAACGCCCGCACCCGCTCCGGCGTCGAGCATTCGTAGGGGGCGCCCGGCCAGGGATTGAACGGAATCAGATTGACCTTGGCGGGGAGGCGGTACTTGCGGAGCAGCCGCACCAGCTCGCGCGCGTCGTCGTCGCTATCGTTCTTGTCGCGCAGCATGACGTATTCGAACGTGATCCGCCGCGCGTTGTTCGCGCCGGGATAGTCGGCACACGCCTGGAGCAACTCCTCGATCCCGTATTTTCGGTTCAAGGGCACGATCTCGTCGCGCACCTCCTTCGTCACCGCGTGGAGCGAGACGGCGAGATTGACCCCGATCTCCTCGCCCGCGCGCGGCATCATCGGGACGACACCCGAGGTCGAGAGCGTGATCCGGCGCTTCGACAGCGCGAGCCCGTCGCCGTCCATCACGATCTTGAGCGCGTCGCGGACCGCATCGAAATTGTAGAGCGGCTCGCCCATCCCCATCATCACGATGTTGGTGAGCAGCCGCCCCTCGGGCTGCGACGGCCATTCGCCGAGCGCGTCGCGCGCGAGCATCACCTGGCCGACGATCTCGCCCGCGGTCAGGTTGCGGACGAGGCGCATCGTCCCGGTGTGGCAGAAGCGGCAGTTGAGCGTGCAGCCGACCTGGCTCGACACGCACAAGGTGCCCCGATCGGCGTCGGGGATGAACACCATCTCGTAATCCTGCGCGTCGGGTGAGCGGAGCAGCCACTTGCGGGTGCCGTCCGACGACACCTGCGCCTCGATCACCTCCGGCCGCGCGATGACGAACCGCTCCGCGAGCCACGGCTGCATCGTCTTGGCGATGTCGGTCATCAACGCGAAGTCGGTGACGCCGCGGTTATAGATCCAGTGCCACAGCTGCTTGGCGCGCAGCTTGGCCTGACGAGGGTCGAGCCCGGCCTGGGCGAGCGCGTCGCGCAGTTCGTCCTTCGACCGCCCGAGCAGATCGACCCGCCCGTCGGCCCGCGTCGGCGTCGCACGCGCGACCGGCACGGGATCGATGTGCCCGGGAATGGGCATGAGGGCGGCCGAAGCTGTCTGCATGGCGTCCACATAGCGGGAAAGCGCGCCGATTTCCAGCGGGCGAGCAGGCCCGTGCGAGTCGATGCGGATCGAACCACGATGGGGGCGAATGCGATTGCGCTCGGCCGCGGGAACGATATCGACGACGGTCGGGCGCGAGACGCGGTGGACGAGCCGGCCCGACACCGTCCGCCTCGAGGCCGAAGTCCGCGTCGTCGGCATCGTTCGCCACGTCGTCAAACCCGGTAAGAGCGGGACCTTCAAACGCGTGCCCGAGCCGCTCAACGACACCACCTTTCGCCAGGTGGTGCTCCATGACGGTAAGACCCTGATGTGGGAGTTCACCAACGTGCCCACCGCTCAGATCGCCACCGACCCGAACCTGACGATCTACAGCAACATCGATGGGGCGAGCTTCACCGTCTACGACGAGACGACCGGGGCGGTGCTGGACCATGGCGGCGGACGCGAGGCGCGGCTCTCGATCACGACACCGCACACCGTCAGGGTCGTCTTCCACCCGGTGATCGTCGGCGGCGACAAGCCCGTCGCGCTCAAGGCTGCGGAGGCGACCGGCGTCCGGCTCGGATCGGACACGAGGATCGTCGGCAGCTACCTGCCCTAGTTCTGTTCAAGGAGGAACATCGGTGTCTCAAGAAGACGATCAGAAGGTCATCGACCTCGTCTCGAGGCTGATCGCGGAAGGCAAGGCCTTTTCGATCGCGACCGACCGGGACGATTCGATTGTGGATCCTGCCGGTTTCGATGCGGATGAGTCCCGGATTGGTCCGGGCGACGGTGACTGCGTCGAATGGGCTTACGTACCGGGACGCGGGCTGGTCTGCACAAAGCACGCCGGCTAGTCCGACCGCGGCCCACACCCCAACATCGCGGCGTCCACCGCGGTCGCCGCGCCGGTCAGAGCATAGGTGTCGGCGAACGCGCGGCCTCGCGCGCTGACGGTCGAGACGCTCATGCTGCGCCCACCGCGCATCGCCGCCACGATCGCACGGTCGGTCGCCGCGTCCGGGGACCAGGCGGCTCCCGTATCGGCCGACAGGGTGAAGCGGCGTTCGCCGATCGCGAGCGTCACCGGCGCCAGCGGGGAGCGGAGCGCGGAAAGGCGGATGAACACCGCGGCGCGGCGCTCCCGCCCGAAGCGTGCGGCGACGCTGGCGAAGGGCGCGCGCCCGCTCGCTCCGGCCTCGACGGGCGCGGAGATCGCATAGCAGCGCCCGCCGTCGTCGAATGCGCCCCACCGCCCCCACACCCCGATCGCGGCCTTCGCCGCGAGCGCGAGCGCGAGGCTCACGCGGGAGCGTGTCCGGTCCCGAGGTGGACGACCGTCTCCACCCCGCGCGCGATCATCGTCACCGTGCCCTGCGGGTGGCCGGGGAGGACCGGCGCGCCGCAGGGGTCCACCGGCGCGCCGGTCATCACCGCGCGCAATACCCGGCTGGAGATGCCGTGCATCAGGACCAGCCGGTCGCCGTCATCGTCGGCGGTGTCGGCGAGCCACGCGGAGACCCGCGCCGCGATCGCGTCGTAAGGCTCGCCGTCAGGCGCGGAGCGGAGCAATCCGCGCTCGTCCACCACCGGGCCGACCTCCGCGACGACGTCGGCGTAATAGCGCCCGCCCCAGCTGCCCATGCCGATCTCGGTCAGCCGCGGGTCGGTCCGTGCCTCGTGCCAGTCGAGCTCGAGATGCTCGGCGACGATCGCCAGCGTCTGGAGCGCGCGGCCCGCGGGGGAGGACCACATCGTCAGCGCCGGCTTCGCGCCGAGCGCCTCGCGCAGCGCGCGTCCCATCTCGTCCGCCTGGGCGAAGCCGGCGCGGGTCAGCGGGGTGTGCGGGGCGTCGCCCTGGAGCCGTCGGGCGGCGTTGAACACGGTCTCGCCGTGGCGCGCGATGAAGTCGCGCCCCGGCCTCTCGACCAGCGGTCTCGGGGTTGGAAGCATCGGGCGCGACTTCAACCCCGTGTGGCGCAAAAGCAACGGAAAACCGCGTTTATCCGCGGTTCATGCAACCTCGCCGCGCGCCACCCATTTGGCGATCCCCGGCCGTGGCCCCCTTCGGCCGGTGAGTTGAACGGAGTGATACTATGCGTGCTTACCTTCTCGCCGCCGTTTCGGCCGTCGCTTTCGCCACCCCCGCGCTCGCGCAGGATGCGCCGGTCGACGGCCCCTTCAATGGCCCGCGCGTCGGCGCCATCCTGGGCTATGACGCGCTCCAGCCCGGTAGCACCGAGGACTCGGACATCCGCGGCGACAACCAGACCGCGGACGGCCTCGTCTATGGCGGCGACGTCGGCTACGATGTCCAGCGCGGACGGATCGTGTTCGGCATCGAGGGCGAGGTGACCGGCTCCACGGCCAAGGTCAACAACAGCCCCGTCGATCCGAACAGCTTCGGCTACGGTCGCGTCAAGGCGG
Organism: Sphingomonas sp. SP6; assembly: GCF_058313435.1. Lineage (NCBI taxonomy): Bacteria > Pseudomonadati > Pseudomonadota > Alphaproteobacteria > Sphingomonadales > Sphingomonadaceae > Sphingomonas > Sphingomonas sp. SP6. The sequence continues at coordinate 147,774 of NZ_JBZFLG010000002.1, read as the reverse complement.
GTCGCGACCTTTATGCCGGCGCGCGCGTCGGCGCGCTGCTGACCCCGACGACCTTGCTCTACGCCAAGGGCGGCTACACCAACGGCCGGCTCGACCTGAACCGCAACGATACGATCAACGACTTCGACCGGCACTTCAACCTCGACGGCTATCGTGTCGGCGCGGGCGTCGAGGAGGCGATCGGCAGCAAGGCGTACATCAAGGCCGAGTATCGCTACTCGAACTACGGCGATGCCCGGCTCGAGTACGCCAACGGCGCGAACACCGACAATTTCTCGGTGGACACCGATCGCCATCAGGTGGTCGTCGGCGCCGGCGTCCGCTTCTAAGCGGGACCGCCGCGGCGAAAAGAGGGGCGGGGCGCTTGCCCCGCCCCTTTTTCTTTGGCTAGGACTCCGCGCCTTGGTTTGCCCCTGGTGCGAGTCCGGTGGGCCGGGGGGACTGACATGAAGGCGACGATCGAACGCGCGACGCTCCTGAAGGGGCTGAGCCACGTCCAGTCGGTGGTGGAGCGACGCAACACCATCCCGATCCTGTCGAACGTGCTGCTGGAGGCGACCGCCGAGGGCGCGCTCCGGATGATGGCGACCGACCTCGATCTCCAGATCAACGAGAGCGTCGCCGCCGCGGTCGACCAGGCGGGCGCGACCACCGTCTCCGCCCACACCTTGTTCGACATCGCGCGCAAGCTGCCCGAGGGCGCGCAGGTCTCGCTGACCGCCGCCGAAGGACGGATGGCGATCGTCGCGGGCCGCGCGCGCTTCTCGCTCGGCACGCTGCCGCGTGACGACTTCCCGGTGATCGCCGAGGGCGAGCTGCCGGTGAGCTTCGAGATGCCGGCGGAGACGCTGAAGCAGATCATCGACAAGACCCGCTTCGCGATCTCGACCGAGGAGACGCGCTATTATCTGAACGGCATCTACCTCCACGTCTCCGACGAGGGTGGCGCGCCGGTGCTGAAGGCGGCGGCGACCGACGGCCACCGGCTCGCGCGCGTGACGATGCCGCGCCCTGACGGCGCCGAGGCGATGCCGGGGGTGATCGTGCCGAGGAAGTGCATCGCCGAGCTGCGCAAGCTCCTCGACGAGGTCGACGGATCGGTCGGGGTGTCGCTCAGCACGACCAAGATCCGTTTCGACCTGGGACAGGCGATCCTCACCTCCAAGCTGATCGACGGCACCTTTCCCGATTACAGTCGCGTCATTCCGACCGGCAACGACAAGATCCTGAAACTCGATCCGGGCAGCTTCATGGAGGGCGTCGACCGCGTCTCGACGATCGCGACCGAGAAGACCCGCGCGGTCAAGATGGCGCTCGACCGCGACAAGATCACGCTCTCGGTGACGAGCCCGGAGAACGGGACGGCCGCCGAGGAGGTCCCCGGCGACTACACCTCCGCGCCGTTCGAGATCGGGTTCAACAGCCGCTACTTGATGGACATCCTGGGCCAGATCGACGGCGACGTGGTCGAGGTCCATCTCGCCGACGCCGCCGCCCCGACGCTGATCCGCGAGAACGACAAGGCGGTCGCGCTCTACGTGCTGATGCCGATGCGGGTGTGATGGCCGGCTATTGACACCGTTGTAAGTTAAGCGATATCGACACTCCTGTCAGCAAGGAGTCGTCCGATGTCCGCCAAACTCCCCCCGTTTCCGGGTACCGACGGCCGCCGCGACTGGCGGACCGCGTTCGATGCGATCGGCAAACTATTGTCGAACGGCGACGACACGACGCAGGTGTTCCGGATCATGCGCGCGCTCAACGTCGGCAACGCGCCGATGAACTACGCGCGGTTGATCGCGAGCGAGGAGGGCGGGCGGATCGCCTATGACCGGGTCGAGCTGGCCGAGCGCTTCACCGATCCCGCGTTCGTCGCGAGCTTCGCGCCAGGTACGGTCGGCGCGGCGTACCGGCACTTCCTCGAGTCTACGGGCTATTCGGCGGACGGGCTGGTCGCGGTGTCGAAGCTGGAGCCCGACGAGAAGGACTTCGCTCATCCCTACGCCTGGTTCGGGCGGCGCGTGCGCGACACGCATGACATCTGGCACGTGCTGACCGGGTATCAGGCAGACGAGAGCCTGGGCGAGGCGTGTCTGGTGGCGTTCAGCTACGCGCAGGTCGGCGGGCTCGGCTGGGCGTTCATCGCGTCGGCGGCATCGCTCAAGAGCCTCAAGGTCACCCGCGGCCGCCTCTTCGCGAAGGCGGTGTGGGAGGGGTATCGCCACGGCAAGGCGGCCAAATGGATCTCGGGCGAGGATTACCTCAGGCTCCTCCACGAGCCGATCGACGCCGCCCGCGCGCGGCTCGGCATCCGCGAGCCCGTCCGGTACCGGCGCGCGCAGCAGGAGCTCGGGCCGGAGCTGGCCTCGTACCTGAGCGAGCGGCGCGAGGCGGCTGTCGATCGCGCGCCGGAGCGGCTCGCCGCCTGACCCCGCGCCCGCTAGGACGGGCGCGATGCTCACGCGCCTGGTCCTGACCGACGTCCGCAACCACGCCGCGCTGACGCTCGCGCCCGGGCCGGGGTTCGTGGCGCTGACCGGGCCGAACGGCGCGGGCAAGACCAACGTGCTCGAAGCGATCTCGCTGCTCGCGCCCGGTCGCGGGCTGCGCCGTGCCGCCCTGTCCGAGATCGCGCGCGAGGGCGGCGCGGGGGGCTTCGGGGTCGCCGCGACGCTCGGCGACGCGACCGAGCTTGCGACCGGGGCGCTCGCGGCCGCGCCGGAGCGGCGGGTGGTGCGGATCAACGCCGCGGCCGCCAGCAGCAGCGCGCTGGCCGAGCGGGTATCGGTGCTGTGGCTCACCCCTGCGATGGACCGGCTGTTCGTCGAGCCGGCATCCGACCGACGTCGCTTCCTCGACCGGCTGACCTTGGCCCTGACCCCCGGCCATGCCGCTGCGGCGACGCGCTACGAAGCGGCGATGCGGACCCGCAACACGCTTCTCGCCGAGGACGCGCCCGACCGCGGCTGGCTCGCCGCGACCGAGCGACAGATGGCGGAGCATGGCGCGTCGCTCGACGCCGCCCGGCGCGACACCGTCGCGGCACTCGCCGAGCGCCTGGCGAGGGAGGGCGGCGACCTGCCGCGTGCAGCGATCGCGCTCGCGGGATGGCAGGGCGATGCGGCGACGCTGGAACGCAGCCTTAGCGCCGGCCGCGCCCGCGACGCCGCCGCGGGGCGGACGTTGGAGGGGCCGCACCGGCAGGACCTGATCGTGACGCACCGTGACAAGGGACGCGCCGCCGCACTCGCCTCCACGGGCGAGCAGAAGGCGCTGCTGCTCGGACTCATCCTCGCTCATGCCGGATTGGTGACGGAGCGCACCGGCGCCCCGCCGGTGCTGCTGCTCGACGAAGTGGCCGCGCATCTCGATCCCGCGCGCCGCGCGGCGCTGTTCGCGCGGCTGGCCGGGCGGGGGCAGGTGTGGATGACGGGGACCGAGCCGGCGCTCTTCGCCGACGCGCCGGGCGCGCAGCAGGTGGCGCTCGGCTGAACCTCGGCTGTCGGCTCCGCCCATCGCGCGTTCAGTGCGACTCGTCCAGGTCGGGTGCGTTGGACGAGAAAGAACAGAGGAGCTTGATCGATGAAGACCTTTCTAGCCGCGGGCCTGGCGCTCGCTTCGATCGCGACGCCTGCGCTGGCGCAGGGTCCTTGGGACTGGAGCGGCGGTCGCCCGGGTGGACGCGAGTTCCGGCTGGTCGGCGGCGGGGTCCGCCTGCTGATCCCCGAGCTCCGCGCGACCAATCGCGGCCGCGCGTTCGTGATGCGCAATTTCGATCGCAACCGCGACGGCGTGGTTCAGCCGCGTGAGGCCGAGATGGCCAACCGCGCCTTCCTTCAGATCGCCGGTCCGCGCCGCGACCGGTTCGAGTGGGACGGCTACGACCGTGGCTATGCGCGGCCCGATGCCCCCATGCCGCCGCGTGACGGGCCGCGCTGGGATCGCCGCGCGATGCGCGATTACGGCTTTCGCCAGACCCCGCGCGGCGCGACCATGACGATGTCCGACGAAGTGCTGTTCGCGACCGATTCGGCGACCTTGCGCCCCGGCGCCCGCGACAAGCTCCAGCCGCTCGCCGACTATCTGCGCGACAATCCCGGCGTGCGGGTCTCGATCGACGGCTACACCGACTCGCGGGGGAGCGACGCGCACAACCAGGATCTGTCGCAGCGCCGCGCCGACGCGGTGCGGACGGCGTTCGACGAGATGGGCGTGACCCGCGCGCGGTTCAGCGTGACCGGCCACGGCGAGGCCGATCCGGTCGCGCCGAACGATACGGCCGCCAACATGCAGCGCAACCGGCGGGTCGAAGTGACTCTGCTCGGCCAGCGGGCGGATGCGTTCCGCGGCGAATGAAGCCATGGGCTGGTGGGGTTACGCCTCCACCAGCCCCATCAACCGAGTCATCGCGTCGGCGAAGTCCTCCTTGAAGTCCTGCACGACCTGCGCCGCAGGGCGGATCTGGTCGACGAGGCCGACGCCCTGGCCGACGAAATAGGTCACTAGCTCGCGGGCCGCCGGGTCGCCGCCTTCCGCCGCGCGTTCGGCGGCGCGGATCGCGCTTTCGCTGAGCAGGCTCTGGTAGGGCATCGGCATTGCTCCGGGGCTTTCGGGGGCGTCCCATGCCTCCGTCCAGGCCGAGCGGAGCTGACGCGACGGCTTGCCGGTGCGACTGCGCGAACGGACGGTGTCGCGCGACGTGGCGGCGACCATTTTCTCGCGGAACACCGGCGAGCACTCGCTTTCGGGCGTGGCGAGCCAGACCGAGCCGGTCCACGCGCCGTCCGCTCCCATCGTCATCGCCGCCGCCATCTGCGCCCCGGTCATGATCCCGCCCGCCGCCAGCACGGGGGCGCGGCCCTGGGCGGCGCGAACGACCTCGGGGATCAAGACCATCGTCGACACTTCGCCGCAATGGCCTCCAGCCTCCGAGCCTTGCGCCACGAGGATGTCGACCCCGGCATCGAGCTGACGCAGCGCATGTTCCTTCGCGCCTACCAGGGCGGCCACCGGGACGCCGCGCTCGCGCCCCATCGCGATCATCGCCGGCGGCGGAACGCCGAGGGCGTTGGCGATCAACTTGATCGGATGGCGGAACGCCACGTCGAGCATCGCCAGGGCGAGATTGGGATCGAACGGCGCCGCGGCATCGTGCTCCGGCTCGGGCGGGATCATGACGTGGTGGCGCCGCGCGAGATCGGCGACGAACGCACGGTGCTCGGCCGGGACGTTCGCCGCGAGCGAACGGCGGGTCACGTCTTTCGCGCCGCCGGTGGCGAGGTTCTCGGGGATCAGGACGTCGAGACCGTAAGGCTTGCCGTCGACATGCGCGTCGATCCAGGCGAGCTCGGTCTCGAGGCTCTCGAGCGTGTGCCCTGTCGCGCCGAGCACCCCGAAACCGCCGGCGCGACTGACGGCGGCGACGACATCGCGGCAATGGCTGAAGGCGAGGAGAGGAAAATCGATCCCCAGCATCGCGCAGATCGGCGTTTTCATGGTCCTCTCCCCTTTTGCGGGGAGGTTATGCGCGCAAATCCGCCGGTGTCGAGCCGTTCACCGGCTCGCGAGGAAGGTGTCGAGCGACGGCCGCTGCGTCTTGTTCGCCGCCGCCGTTTCCTGCGCGTCGCCGATCGGCGCCATGTCGCCCTCGACATAGGGGAGGTCGGTCACTTCCACGGTCGCCCCCAGCTCGGTCGCGGCGTAGAGCTTCTTGGCGAATTCCGTCGGAACGCGGATGCAGCCGTGCGACGCGGGAAAGCCGGGGTTCCTGCCCGCGTGGATCGCGATCCCGTCCCAGGTCAGTCGCTGCATGAAGGGCATCGGCGCGCCGTCGTAGAGGTTGGAGCGGTTCATCTCCTTCTTCTGGAGGATGGCGAACACGCCCACCGGTGTGTCCTTGCCGTCCTTGCCCGTCGACACGGTCGAGACCGCGACGAGGGTATCGCCGCGATAGACATAGGCCCGCTGGTCGGGGATCGAGACGCGGATGCTGACGGGGCCGAGCGACTCGTCGTCCCCCCATAGGTAACGACCGGGGGCGAGCGTGGCCGCGGCCTGCGCCAGCGACGCCGAAGCGCTTGCGCCGCCGTCGGCGCGGGCGAAGGCGGGCGTCGTGGCGAACAGCATCAGGACGCCGCTAAGCGCGGCGACGCGGGCGAGAACGATCTTCATGGCATGTCCCTGGACCGGGGCCGATCACGTCATCGGCGGTTGTCAAGGAGGAAAACGTCTAACGGTCGATTTGGGTTCATCCGCTGTCGTGAGATTGTCGCGCGACGAACCGTGCAGCTCGTGCGACGGTGACGACCAGCCGTGCGCAAGCCACGGTAAACGTGCGAGGAAATCTTCACGTTCAGCCCTATATGATCGGAAGTTGAATTCGCTTGGGGTACAGCCATTCATGATCGACTCGCGTGACGTGGCACAGTCTCGCCGCGCCCTGCTCAAGACCGGTGGCGTGCTCGCCGGCGCGTTGCTGGTACCGGGAATGGTCTCTGCACGGGTGAAGCGGCTCGCCGTCGCGCCGTCGCCTCCGGTCGACCTGCCGCCGCCGCCGGTCGCGCCGCCGCGGGTGTTCGCCCGGCCGGTCACCTCGCCGCGCGTCATCCGACCGGATCTGTTGCGCCGCGCGATGGCCTCGCTCGACGCGCACACCGCACGGCTCGGCGCGCGGGACCGGATGGCGATCGTCGACTTCGCCGCGCCCTCCTCGCAACCGCGGTTGCACCTCTTGAACCTCACCGACGGGCGCTCGACCTCGCTGCTCGTCGCCCACGGCAAGGGCTCCGACCCGCGCCACACCGGCTGGCTCGAGCGCTTTTCGAACGTCGACGGGTCCGAGGCGTCGTGCGACGGCGCGTTCCTCGCCGCCGATTATTACGTCGGCAAGCACGGCCGGTCGCAGCGGCTGATCGGCCTCGACTCGACCAACTCGAACGCGCTCTCGCGCGCGATCGTGGTGCATGGCGCCTGGTATTCGAACGCGGACATGCTGCGGACGCACGGCATGCTGGGGCGGAGCCAGGGCTGCTTCGCCGTCGGGGAGAACGAGCTGGCGGGGCTGTTCGACAAGCTCGGGACCGGTCGGATGATCTTCGCCGCGAAGGTGTGACGCGCACGATCCGTCGCGCGTCGGGGAGGATCGGTTAGGCGCGCCGCGCTGCGCGCACCGCCCCGATCAGCCGCGACCACGCCAGTTCGTCCAGCCCCGCATGGCCGAGCCCGAGATGGTCCGGTCGCACCGCCACCGCATCCGCCAGCGTGATCGTCCCCGCGCGCAGCGAGGCGCGGACCACGCCGCCCCAGCGACGCGCGGTTTCCCAGCGGATCAACTTGTGGTCGTCGCGCGACAGATCGTGCGTGTCGAAATGCGCGCGCTGGAGCCGCACCAGCACCTCGCCGAGCGTCGCCAGCGCGGCGCGGTCGGGCGCGGGCCTCCGCGTCATCAGATGCGCGACCACCAGCGCCGCGGCGGCTGTGGCGTCCTCGCCGAGCAGCGGCGCATAGGCGCTCGCCAGCACCCGCGTGGCATTGGCCGTCATCATCGTCTCGTACTTGATCGAGGCGTTGTCGCCGTGGAGCCGGTAGAGCACCAACTCGTCGTCGAGCCGCGCGATCTCGCCGAACGGCAGCAGCCGGTGGTAGAGATCGAAATCCTCGGCGTAGCGCCGGTCGGGATCGGTGAACGGCTCCAGCCGTCGGGCCGCGTCGGCGCGCACCATCGCGGTCGACCAGGCGAGCGGATTGCCGATCCGCAAGAGCCAGCGGATCAGGGCGGGGGTGGTATGCGCCGGGTAGTTCGACGGCTCGATCCGCCCGTCCTTCAGCAGCGCGACTGCGGTCCCGAGCAACACGGCGTCCGGGTGCGCGTCGAGCCAGGCGACCTGCTTCGCCAGCCGCTCGGGCAGGCACAGGTCGTCCTGGTCGAGCGCGGCGAGATAGCGGCCGCGCGCCTCCGCGACCGCGCGATTGCGCGCGCGCACCGGCCCGCCGTTCACCTCCGCCTCGATCACCCGGAGCCGCGGGTCGTCCGAGCGACGGAGCACGGCGAGCGTGTCGTCGGTCGACTTGTCGTCGACCACCACGATCTCGAAGTCGGTGAAGGTCTGCGCCTTCAGGCTGGCGAGCGTCTCCTCGATCAGCGCGGCGCCGTTGTACGCCGCCATGATGACGCTGACCGCAGGATCGCTCACGCCGCCGCCCGCGCTTCTTCGGCGAGCAGTTGATCGACGATCATCATGCCGACATCGTTCTGCCACAGCCACAGTCCGTTCGCCTGGCCGGAGAAGCTCGCCTCGCCGCCGAGCCGCCCCCAGGGGACGAAGCCCGCCGCCAGGCCGATGCCGAACACGCCCGGCACCGGCGCGCCGCCCGCATCGACGATCCGGCAGTGGCGATCGACCATCGGCGCGCCGTCGTGCGCCGCCAGCGCGAGCGGCGCACCGGCCGCGGTCTCGAGCGGCAGCGCGCGCGGTCGATAGCCGAGCGCGGCGATCACCAGGTCCGCCTCGGCGATCACGCGCCGCGCCTCGGCGTCGTCGGCGGAGGCGATGCGGTGGAGGCGAACGCGCGGATCGGGCGTGCGGCCGTCGACTCCGAGCATCCGCAGCACCAGATCGCGCGCCTCCAGTCGGAAGCCGGCGAGCCGATAGACGAAGCCCGACACCGGGCATATGTCCTCCGGGCCGAAATCGGTAAAGCCCTCCGCATGCGCCGCCTCGACCGAATGGTAGAAGGGCCGGATCGGGCGCCGATGGAGCAGGGTGATGGCGTCGGCGCCCAGCGCGAGCGGCGGGCGCCCCTTCAGGAGCAGCGCGATCGTGGTCAGCGCGCTCGTCGAGCCGCCGACCACCGCGATCCGCGGCGCGCGCTTCGCCGACAGCAGATCAGCGACCGTGTCGTAGCCGCCGACCGCCAGCACCTCGTCCGACTGGAGCAGCCGGTCGCCGGCCTGTGTCACCAGCGGCTCGCCGGCGACGACCTGCGCCGCGAGGCGGTCGAGCGGTTGGTACCCGCCGGTGGCGATCACGAGATTGCGCGCGAGCCGCTCGCGCTCGCTCCCGTCCGCCAGCGAGCGCAGTCGCACCCGCCACAGCCCGCCTTCGCCCTGCCGCGCCGAGACCACTTCGTGGCCGGTCAGCACCGTGCCGCCGTTCGCGGCGACGATCCCCGCCAGCCGGTCGCCGGTCGCGCGCAGCAGCGGCCCCACATCGACCAGGGGAACGCCGAGCGCATCCTTGTAGCGTTCGACGCCGCGCGCCGAGGGGTGCGTCGCCAACGCGGCGATTTCGGGATGGGGGTTGTTCGCGACTGCGGTCAGGAAGGTCTGCGCGGTGGAGTCGCTGGTGATCGCATAGCGTCCGAGCCGGCCGCCGCCGATCGCGTCGTCGCGCTCGACGATCGTGAGGCCGGCGCGCGCGAGGTCGGCGAGGCGGCCGTGCTTCGACGCCGCGGTGAGCAGCGCGGTGCCGGCCGGGCCGCCGCCGACGATCAGGACATGGTCGACCGCCGGGCGCGTCTCGACGATCGCGGGCCGCGCGGATACGCCGGCGCAGGTGCGGTCGAGCGCCGCGACGGCACGCTGCGCGTCGGCCGGGGTCATCGCATCGGTCAGCGGCAGCGTCAGGATCGCCGCCGACACGCGATCCGCGACCGGCGTCGCCTCGATCTCGGAGACCGATCGCACCCAGGGCTGCTCTCCCAGATGGGGGCTGAAATAGCGCCCGGTCCCGATCCCGTCCGCGTCGAGCGCGGCGCCGATCGCGTCGCGGTGCGGGGTCAGCGCGTCGGGGAGCAGCAGCGGCTGGAAACCCATCGCCTGCACGCCCACGGGTGCGGGCTGCAGTTGGTAGCGATCGCCGATCGCGCCGCGATACGCTTCCGCTACCGCGGTGCGCCGAGCGGTCACGGCGTCGAACCCCGCCAGCTTGGCGCGCGCCATCACCGCCAGCACCTCGGGCAGCTTGGCGTTCAAGCCGGGGAGCGAGGCCGAGCGCGGGCGCTCGAACCCGAAGTTCGCCATCGCCTGCAGTCGCGCGATCGTCGCCGGGTCGCCGCAGTGGATCAGCCCGCCCTCCGCGGTCGCGAACGGCTTGGTCGCGTGCATCGAGAAGACGAGGGGGAAGGGCGCGCCGCTCCCGAAGCCGCGTCCGCGGGCGTCGGCGGTGCCGAGCGAGGCGGCGGCGTCGATCACCACCGCGACGCCGAACGTCTCGGACAGCCAGCGGTAGCGCTCCAGGTCGATCGCGTAGCCGAAGGTCGCATACGGCACCACGACGGCGATCGCCGACCCGCGCTCGCGCAGCAGCCGCTCCTCCTCGGCCGGGCTCGCCGCCCAGGTCTCGGGATCGATGTCGCAGACCAGCGGGGTCAGCCCCGCCCAATAGGCGGCCTCGGCGGTGGCGGCGAAGGTCATCGCCGGCATCAGCGCCAAGCGGCCCGCGGGATCGCCGACCGCATCGCGGATCGCGATCATCAGGCCGAGCGTGGCATTGGCGACCGCCAGGCACGCACCCTCGCCGCCGAACAGCCGCTCGGTCGCTTCCGCTTCGAACGCGCGGACCTCGGGTCCGTTGTTCGAGAACAGACCCGACGCCTCGACCCGCTCGAGCGCCTCGCCGAGCTGGCTCAATCGGGGAGGCTGGGGGGCGATGAGGGGCAGGCGGCGCATGGCGGCTCCGGGAGGCGGGACGATCCCTGCGGCCATGCTCCGCCATCGGCTAAGAAGCGGTTACCCCTGCGGGATCCGCGAGCGATGGCGGTTTCGTCCAATACGCCGCGCCCAGGCGCGCCTAACGCGCGGGAAAACGGGAGGGCGACGGTGGCCAAGTACAAGGGAACCAACGGCAACGACACGATCTTCGGGTCGTCCGGCGACGACTCGATCGTGCCCTTGCTGGGGCAGGACACGGTCGATGGCGGTGGGGGGTACGACACGCTGACGGTCGATTATGCCTCGATCGCCGTCGCCGCCTTCTACAGCCACATGGCGATCCAGGCCGACGGCGGCTGGAGCGGCGTGCTCGCCGGGGGGCACGACGACACGTTGAATTTCGTCGACTTCCAGAACGTCGAACGCATCAAGTTCACCGCCACGCAAGGCGCCGATTACCTGACGATCGACCTCGGCGCGCTGGCGCCGGACAAGTCGCGGCTGAGCCTCGACGGATCGGGCGGCGACGACACGCTGTCGGTGCTCGGCGGCGAGCTGACCAAGCGGCTGACGCTGACGGTCGCGGAGGACGGCAAGGTCAAGTCGAACTTCGCCGCGCTCTCCGGCTGGGAGCATTACGACATCGGCCTCGGGCTGAGCGCGGGGAACGCGCTGGTCCTGGGCGGCGGCGACGACCGCGTGTCCTCCTCGGGCGGGCAGGACACCATCGATTGCGCCGGCGGCGACGATCAATGGGCCGGCTATTACCAGGCGATCGACGCCGACATGACCTTCTTCTTCACCACGGCCACCGCGACGGCGACCGCGACGAGGGACGGCGTCCAGATCGCCGAGGTCAAGAATGCGGAGAGCTTCCTGTTCCAGACCGGCGCCGGCGACGACATCGTCACCGCATATGGCGGGGCCGGCTACTTCGACGGCGGCGACGGAGCGGATCAGATCGCGCTCAATCCGTACGGCGCCGGCGGGCCGATCCGGTACGAGGTCTATCAGGCGAGCGCGGCGGTGCTCGCCGGCGCCGCGACGCCGCTGGGCGGGGGCGATCCGATCACCTTCTACGGATATGAAACCATCGTCGGCGGCGGCAGCGATGGCGCCGACCAGTTCGTGTTCGACGTCTCGCAATTCGCGCTTCCGGATACCGGCTTCGAAATCTATTTCGCGGCGGGCGACGGCGCGGACAGCCTGACGCTGGACCTCGGCGCGCAGGGCGCGGTGTCGATCGCGCGCGACTATATCGGCTCAGGGCATATCGTCGGGCTGGGCGCGTCCACGTCCGTCAGCTGGAACGGGATCGAGGCGGCGACCGTGATGCTGGGCGCGGGCGACGACACGGTGGCGTTCAGTATCGCCGCCACGACGCTGACGGTCGACGGCGGCGGCGGCTTCGACACGGTCGACTTCGGCTATTCGGGATCGGGCGTGACCTTCGATCTCGGCAAGACGATCGCGCAAGCGGTCGACGGCATCCTCGTCACCGCGCAGAACGTCGAGGGCGTGATCGGGAGCGCGAACGACGACCATCTGGTCGACAGCGCCGCCGCCAATTTCGTCCAGGCGGGCGACGGCGACGACATCATCTCATCCGCGGCGGCGAGCAACGCCGGCTTCGACGGGTTCGACGGCGGCGACGGCTTCGACATCATCGATTACGCTTCCGCCGGCGGCGCGGTGTACGTCAGCCTCGCGATCACCACCGCGCAGAACACGGGTGCCGGCGGGTTCGACACCCTGACCGGCTTCGAGGAGCTGGTCGGCAGTGCCTATGCCGATGTGCTGACCGGCAGCGCCGGCGACGACACGCTCGTCGGCTATCTCGGAAACGACCTGCTCGAGGGCGGCGCGGGCGATGACGTGCTGTACGCCGGCGATGGGAACGATACCGTCAGCTACGCGAGCGCCACCGCCGCCGTGACCGTGTCGCTGACCCTCGCCAGCCAGAACACTGGCGGCGCCGGCACGGACTATCTGTCGCTGGTCGAAAATCTGGTCGGGTCCGCCTACGGCGACAAACTCGGCGGGGATGGCGGGGCCAACCGGCTGTCGGGCGGCCGCGGCGCCGATACGTTGACCGGACTCGGCGGCGCGGACGTGTTCGCTTACTCCAGTAAGCTCGATTCGACGAGTTCCGCATACGACACGATCGCGGACTTCAGCCATGCGGCCGGTGACAAGATCGACCTTCAGGCGATCGACGCGAAGGACGGCGTCAGCGACCCGATCCGGATCAACGACGCCTTCACCTGGATCGGATCGGACGCCTTCCACGGCGTCTCGGGCGAACTGCGCGAAGTGGCGGCGCGGGGCGGCGGCTACTTCCTCTACGGCGACACCAACGGGGACAAGACCGCGGACCTGACGATCTTCGTCCAGGCCACCACGGCGCTGCTGCCGAACAGCGACATCGTCCTCTAACGGCGGTCGAACGCCTCGAGCTCGTAAGCGATCGACGCCTCGACCAGCGCGTCCCACAGCCGCGCGATCGCGTCGGCGGGGAGGCCTGCGTCGGCGGCGGCGGCGCGGGCGGCCGCGATGACCTGCGCCTTGCGCGCCTCGTCGCGAACCTGGCCGCGCTCGGGCTTGATCCGCGCGGCGGCGTCCATGTAGGCGAAGCGGCGGGCGAGAAGCGCGATCAGTTCGCGGTCGACCTGGTCGACCCCGGCGCGGACCTCGGCCATGGTGGTGCAGTCTGATCCGGGAAGCGTCATGGCCGCGGGGTAGCGCGGATCGCGGCGCTGTCCAGACTTGACCCACCGCACCTTCGCCGCTACGCGCCCCGCTTCGCAATCGCCCCTGCACCCCGGTGAAGCAGGCGGCCTGCCCGGCATCCGCCGACGCAGCGCGAGACCGGGACCAACGTTGTCCGCAGTTTGCCAAGGAATCACGATGTCGAAGCGCTCCAGCGCCAAGCACAAGCTCGATCGCCGCATGGGCGAGAACATCTGGGGTCGTCCCAAGTCCCCGGTCAACAAGCGTGAATACGGCCCCGGCCAGCACGGTCAGCGTCGTAAGGGCAAGGTGTCGGACTTCGGCATCCAGCTGCGCGCGAAGCAGAAGCTCAAGGGCTATTACGGCGACGTCACCGAGAAGCAGTTCAAGCACTGCTACCAGGAGGCCGCCCGGATGAAGGGCGACACCTCGCAGAACCTGATCGGCCTGCTCGAGCAGCGGCTCGACATGATCGTCTATCGTGCGAAGTTCGCGCCGACGATCTTCGCCGCGCGCCAGCTCGTCAGCCACGGCCACGTGCGGGTGAACGGGGTCAAGTGCAACATCGCGTCGCGGCGCTGCTACGTCGGCGACGAGATCACGCTGGGGTCGAAGGCGCAGGAGATGGCGCTGGTGATGGAGGCGCAGAGCCTCGCCGAGCGCGAGATCCCCGATTATGTCGCGCCCGACGGCGCCGCCAAGATCACCTTCGTCCGCGTGCCGACGCTCGACGAGGTGCCGTATCCGGTGAAGATGGAGCCGAATCTGGTGGTCGAGTTCTACAGCCGCTGACGTCGAGCTCCGGCGCGGCGGGAGCACGGCGCTCGCCAGCGGCTCGGGCGGCCTCGCTCAAGCGAGGTCAACCGCCTCCGTCGCGGTCACGATGAAGCGAAGAAGGGCGGTCTTCCTCCGGGAGGGCCGCCCTTCTCGCGTCACATCCCCAGCGCCGCCCGCAGGAAGGCGTCGGACTTCTCCAGCATCTGCGCGCGCACCGCGCTGTCCTCCAGCTGGTGGTCGAGGCCCTTGAACTCGACGAGTTCGACCGTCTTGCCCGCGCCGCGCAGGCGGCTGGCCATCACGCGCGATTGCTCGATGTCGACGTTCACGTCGAGGTCCCCGTGGAACATCAGCACCGGCGCGGCGATCGCGGCGGCGTTGCGCGCGGGCGAGCCCTGGAGGACGTGCGGTCCGCGCCCGATCATCGCATCGACCTGCGGGAAGTTGACGAACTTCTGCGATTCGGTCCGTAGCAGTTCGAGGTCGGTGACGGGCGCCACCGCGACCACCGCGCGGAACAGTTTGGGATCGAGCACCGCGCCCTGAAGCGCCGCATAGCCGCCGTAGGACCAGCCGACGACCGCAAGCCGGTCGGCCCGGGCGATGCCTTGTCCGACGAGCCACCGCCCTGCGTCATCGACGTCGCCGATCGCCGTCCGCCATGACTGGAAGCCGTTCTTCTGAAACCAGCTGGAGCCGTACCCCGCCGAGCCGCGGAAATTGGGTTGGAGCACCGCAAAGCCGCGCGCGGCGAAGAACTGCGCCCACCAGTCGAAACCCCATTCGTCGCGAGCGAACGGGCCGCCGTGCGGCATCACGATCGCGGGAAGGTTCTTCCCGTCGCTGCCCACGGGCAAGGTCAAATAGCCCGGGATCGGCGTGCCGTCCGCGGCGGGGAAGGTGACGGGCCTGACGCTGGCGAGCTTGACGCCGGCGAGTTCGGGACGATCGGGCAGCACTTCGTCAAGATGGTGCGACGCCTTGTCGAAGACGTAATAGCGTCCCGGCTCGACATCGCTCCCGGCGTGGACCAGCAGCCGCGCTTCGCCGTTGCTGGCGTCGGAGAAGTCGATCAACGGCAGCTTCGGCAGGGCGCGGCCAAGCGACGCCTGGATCCGCTTCAGCTCGGGATCGAAATATTCGACGGCGCGAACCTCGGTCGCATAGCTGACGCCGACCACGCGCCGCCGGCGACCGAGCTGGACGAGATCGTCGACGTCGACGTCGGGCCGAGCGAGCACGAGTTCGCGTTTTCCGCTGCCATCGAGGGCGACCCGGAAAAGCGCCTCGCGCCCAGCCTGGACGTCGAAGCCGTAGGCCGCGTTGCCGTCGCGATCGACGGCGACGGGATTGAAGCCCTTGTCCAGCCCCGACGGGTTGGTCTCGACCCTGCTCAGCGGCTCCCACGCCTGCGACTGCGGCTTGCGGAAGAAATAACTCACGGTGTTGGTGAGATATCCCGTTCCTGCGACCGGTTGCGTTCCCATCAGACGGACGACGCCGTTGCCGTCGGTGAGGTAGCTCGCGGTCTTGTCGCGGACGGGTTCGACGGTGTGGCGCTGAAGCGTCAGCGTGTCGACCGTCTCGGCGGTCAAGCCGCCGACCTTGTTGGCGATATGCGTGCCGATATCGCGCTCCGGCACGACATAGCGCGTCATCATGATCTGCCCGTCGCCCGCCAGCCAGTCGATCACCGTGCCACTACTCTGCACGAAGCCGAGCTCGCGGCTGCTCGCACGCGGAGTCACCAGCTTCACCTGGGTGCCGTCGCTGTTCATCGCGAGCAGCCGGCTCAGCCAGAGGAGTTGCGCGCCGGCCCGCTGGATCGTGTCCACTCGGCAGATCAGGCGGGTGTCGGTGATCCAGCGGCAGTCGCGAACATGCTCGTCGCCTCCATCGGATGCGGAGATCGTCGTCGGCGCGCCGCCCTTTTGCGGATCTGCGATCAGGATCTGCCAGCCGCGCTCCTTGTAAGGCGCGACGAGCGCCACCTTGCTGCCGTCGGGCGAGAGGCTGATCGCGCCGATCAGCGGCCGCGCGCCGAACGCCTTGGCGGCGACGGCGCTGGTCATCGGCTGGCCTTGCGGCTGCGCGGTCTGCGCCTGCGCGCCTCCCGACACCGCGACCAGAGCGGTCGCGCCAAGCAGTGCGATCTTCATGATGCCCCTTTCATGTCCCTTGGCGGCCATCGCTGCCATGCACCCGGCGGCGGCGCAAGCGTGGCGCGCCGCGTCGGAGCGCGCTATCTGATCGGAATGAAACCTCCTCTCCCCGAATGGGCGCGCCACAAGGCGGTCTGGATCGGCTTTCCCAGCCACCCCGAACTCTGGGCCGAGGACCTGGAGCAGGCGCGCGAAGAAGTTGCCGCCTTTGCGCGCGCGGTCCATGCGGACGGGCGTGGCGAGCAGGTGCTGCTGGTCGCCGCCGACGCCGAGGCGGGAGACGCGGCCAAGACGCTGGCGCCGTTCGCGACGGTGATCGTCGAGCCGTTCGGCGATATCTGGCTGCGCGACACCGGCCCGATCATCGCCGGCGACGGCACCGCGCGCGACTTTCTGTTCAACGGCTGGGGCGGGAAATACGATCTTCCCGGCGACGAGGACATCGGCGCGCGCCTTGCCCGTGCCCGCGGCAAGACGGTGAAATGGTGCGACTGGGTGCTGGAGGGCGGCGCGATCGACGGCGACGGCGCGGGCCTCGTGGTCACCACCGAGCAATGCCTGCTCAACCCCAACCGCAACCCGGGGCTGTCCCGCGCCCAGATCGAGGAACGGCTCCGCGCGGACCTCGGCTACGACCGGATGCTGTGGCTGGGCGAGGGCTTGCTGAACGACCATACCGACGGCCATGTCGACAACCTCGCCCGCTTCATCGGCGAGGGGCGGTTGGCGATCCCGGTCGCCGCCGACAACGATCCCAATTGGCGGGTCTACCAGAATGCGGCCGAGCGGGCGCGGGCGGGCGGTGCCACGGTGGTGCCCGTCCCCTCTCCGGGACGGGTGATCCGCGACGACGAGATCGTGCCGGCGAGCTACATGAACTTCTACATCGGCAACGCGGCGGTGGTGGTGCCGATCTACGGGGCGCCGGACGATGACGCGGCGGTCACCCAATTCCGCGCGCTGTTCCCGGACCGCGACGTCGTCGGGTTGCGCGCCGACGCGATCCTGACGGGGGGCGGCAGCTTCCACTGCATCTCGCAGCAGATCCCGGCGTAGCGCGGCGGGGCGGCCGCCCCTACATGCGCGCCCATGACCGAGATCACCGTCGCCGCGCTCCAGCTCGCCTTTTCGGACAATCTGGAGGCGAATATCGCCAAGGTCGCCGACGCGGTGCGTCAGGCGCACGGCCAGGGTGCGCAGGTGATCCTGCCGCCCGAGCTGTTCGAGGGCGAGTATTTCTGCCGCGTCGAGGACGAGGGGCTGTTCGCGCAGGCGAAGCCCGTCGGCGAGCACCGCGCGGTGCTGGCGATGCAGGCGCTGGCCGAGGCGCTGGGCGTCTGGATTCCGACCAGCTTCTTCGAGGCGGACGGACCGCATCACTACAACAGCCTCGCGATGATCGGCCCCGACGGCGAGGTCCGCGGCGTCTATCGCAAGAGCCACATTCCCGACGGCCCGGGTTACGAGGAGAAGTTCTATTTCCGCCCGGGCAACACCGGGTTCAAGGTGTGGGACGGCCCCGCGGCGAAGCTCGGCGTCGGCGTCTGCTGGGACCAATGGTATCCCGAGACCGCGCGCGCGATGATGCTGATGGGGGCGGAGGTGCTGTTCTATCCCACCGCGATTGGCAGCGAGCCGCACGACACCTCGCTCGACACCGCCCGGCTGTGGCGGCGGGCGATGGTCGGCCATGCGGTGTCGAACGTGGTGCCGATCGTCGCCGCGAATCGGGTGGGCACCGAACACGGCCAGACCTTCTACGGCACCAGCTTCATCTGCGACGAGCGCGGCGACATCCTCGCCGAACTGGGCCGCGAGGACGAGGGCGTGATCACCGCCACGATCGACCTGAACATCGTCAAGCGCCACCGCGCCGCGTTCGGCTTCTTCCGCGATCGCCGGCCCGAGCTGTACGGGCGGTTGGTGCAGGACGTGTGACGCGCGGGTGACGGGCTTTTCACTGGCGCCCGCACCGGCGCAGTGCTGAATCCCGGCCATGGAAGTCGAGCTCAGCGCCGAGGCCAAGGACAAGCGGCTGAACCGCGCGGTGGCGGTGACCGTCGTCGCGCTGTCGGTGACGATGGGGCTGGGCAACATCAAGGACGGCAACATCGTCCAGAACATGGCGCAGGCGAAAGCCGATTCGGTCGATCGCTGGGGCGAATATCAGGCGACCAAGACGAAGACCCATATCGCCGAGACCGCGCGCGCCGAGCTCGCGGCGATCGGCACGCCCGCGGCGATGGCGGCGATCCCCGCGATCGACACCGAGATCGGCAAGTACCGGTCCGAAGCGCCCAAGCTGTCGCGCGAGGCGCAGGGATTCGCCGATCGGTACGACGCGCTCAACGTCCACGACGATCAGTTCGACGCCGCCGAGGCGCTGATCTCGACCGCGATCTCGGTGGCGGCGGTGGCGGCACTTGCCGAAAGCGGCTGGCTCCTGGCGGTCGCCTGGGCGTTCGGCGCATTCGGCGTGTTCATGGCGGCGTGCGGCTTCGCGGGTTGGGGGTTCCATCCCGACGTGCTGAGCACGCTGCTGGGCTAACCGTTTCGCAGCGCCAGCGCGCGCGCGAACACCGCCTCGAACATGGCCGGGGTCAGCACCCGCGTGTTCTGATTGTACCGTGAGCAGTGATAGCTGTCGATCAGCGCGCGCCCGCAGGGGGTCGCATGCTCGGCGAGGTGCCCGAACTTCGCGGCCGAGGGCCTGATGCCCAGCGCGCGCGCCGCGCTGTCGTGCGCGATGCTGCCGAGCGCGACGAAGACGCGGACGTTCGCAAGCGCGGCGATCGGCGCTTCGAGGAACGGGCGGCAGGTCCGGATCTCGAGCGGGGTCGGCTTGTTCTCGGGCGGAAGGCAGCGCACCGCGTTGACGATGACCGCGCCTTTCAGCCGAAAGCTATCGGCGGGGTCGGCGGCGTAGGTCCCCTCGCTCAAGCCGAACTTGGCGAGCGTCGCGTAGAGCAGCTCGCCCGCGAAATCGCCGGTGAACGGCCGTCCGGTCCGGTTCGCACCGTGCTTGCCCGGCGCCAAGCCGACGACGGCGAGCCAGGCGTCGGAGTCGCCGAAGGCGGGAACGGGGGCGTTCCACCAGTCGGGATGCTCGACGCGCAGCGCCTCGCGGAACGCGACCAGGCGCGGGCAGAGCGGGCAGTCGTGCGGCGGCTCGGTTGCGGGCAGGGGGGATGCGGTCGCCATGAGCAGCGGGTAGGGGCCGCTCGTGGCGACGACAACCTATCTGATCGCGCTCGGATCCAACCGGCGGGGGCGGCATGGCCGTCCCGGCGCCGAGGTTCTCGCCGCCGCTCATGCGCTGGGCGCGACGCGCGTCTCGCCGGTGATCGCCACGCCGCCGCTCGGACCCTCGATCCGCCGGTTCGCCAATGCGGCGGCGGTGGTCGAGAGCCCGCTGGGTCCGACGGCGATGCTGACGCTGCTGAAGGCGACTGAGCGCCGGTTCGGGCGGCGGCGAGGGCGGCGCTGGGGCGCGCGGGTCCTCGATCTCGATCTCGTCCTCTGGTCGGGCGGCGGGGTCCGGAGCCGGACGCTGACGATCCCGCATCCGGCGTTCCGCGAGCGGGACTTCGTGCTCGGCCCGCTCGCGGCGATCGTCCCGAGGTGGCGCGATCCGGTGACCGGGCACACGATGCGGCAGCTTCACGCGAGGTTGACCCGCCGCCGCCCGCTGCCTAGCTGACCCGAGCCGCCGGTGCGGGTCCGTAGCTCAGTCGGTAGAGCAAGCGACTTTTAATCGAGAGGTCCCGGGTTCGAGCCCCGGCGGACCCACCAGCGGCCTTCAATCCTCGGGATCGAACAGCGGCAGCAACGCGATCCCCTCACGTTCGAGCGCGGCGGCGAGCGCCTTGGCCTTGGCGAGATAGGCGTCAGCGTCGTCCCGCGACGGCGCCCGCCTGGCGTGATCGGCGGACCAGAGCGCGGCCGAAAGCGGCCGGAACAACACGCGGTCGGCGTCGCGCGCGCCGATCAGTTCGGTGGTGAGCATGGCCAGCCGATAGCGCGCGGCACTGGCCGGTGTGGTGACGACGCGATGAAAACGCCGTCACATCGGGCACGCGCTCGCTCGCTCAGTCCTTCCAGGCCCAATACAGCTGCGCCGGCGGCACGTTCCACCATTCCATCTCGTGATCGATGCGCGCGAAGTGCGGGGCCATGAAGTCGCGGCACTTGGGGCTGAACTGATAGACCAGGAACGCTCCGCCGACGTTCAGCACCGCATGCGTCTGTGCGCCGATCTGTTCGCCGACGCCGGGGGGCAGCGTGGAGAAGGGCAGCCCGGAGAGGACGTAATCGGCGTGCTCGTGACCGTGATCGCGCACGATCGCGCCGACGTCGGCGGCGGAGCCGTGGACCGCCGCGAAGCGCGGGTCGGTGATCGTGTGGCGCAGGTAGCGGATGAAATCGGGATTGGTGTCGATCGCGATCAGCTTCGCATCGGGCGCCAGCCGATCGAGGATCGGGCGACAGAAGGTGCCGACGCCGGGACCATATTCGACGAACAGCTTGGTGTTCGCCCAGTCGACCCGCCCCAGCATCTTGGCGATCAGCCGATCCGAGGAGGGGATCACCGATCCGACCATCACTGGGTGCTTCAGGAACCCGCGGAAGAACATGCCCCAGGGAGTCGGCACTCCGGAAGCACGGCTGCGCCTGCGGGGAAGCGCGGTGGTCGATGACGGCATGAAGATCCTGACGTTCTCTGTAACGGTAACAAAGGAGTGACCGTTGCCACGGTTGGCAAACGCCGCGCAAGCGCCCGGGTTGCGTCGCGCGCCGGATCGTTTCATCGCGGCACGGCGATGGGCAGCGAGCGGGAAGGACAGGTCGCGGTGATCTTCACGGCGCGGCGCACCGCGGCGGACGCCGCCGGCTACGCCGACGCGGCTGCGGCGATGGACCGGCTCGCGGCCGAACAGCCGGGCTATCGCGGTGCCGCGAGCGCGCGGGGCGAGGACGGCGTCGGCATCACCATAAGCTACTGGATCGACGAGGCGAGCGCGGTCGCGTGGCGGCGTCACCCGGACCATGCCGCCATCCGCGATCGCGGGCGCGGCCTTTGGTACGACTGGTACACGCTCGAAGTGACGCGGGTGACCCGCGCCTATGACTGGGCGCGCGGATGAGGGCGATCGACCGCCGCTTCACGTTGATGTTCGTGGTCATGCTGACGATCGCCGCGGGCAACACCGCGCTGCAATCGGTGCTGCCCGCGCTCGGTCGTGAGCTGGACGTGCCCGACAGCGCGGTCGCGGCGGCGTTCTCGGTCTCGGCGCTGCTGTGGGTGATCGCCGCGCCGTTCTGGGCGGACCGGTCGGATCGGCACGGGCGGCGGACGATGATCCTGCTCGGCATGGGCGGCTATGCGGTGAGCCTCACCTTGTGCGGACTGTTCCTGGCGGCGGGGATCAACGGCTGGATCGGCGGGACCACCGCCTTCCTGCTCTTCATCGCCGGTCGGCTGGTCTACGGCACGTTCGGCTCGGCCGCCCCGCCTGCGGTGCAGGCGCTGGTCGCGGGCGACACGACACGCGAGGAGCGGACGCGGGCGTTGACGCTGCTCGCCTCCGCCTTCGGGCTGGGGACGATCGCCGGACCGGCGGTGGCGCCCTATCTGCTGCTCGGTCATGTCGGATCGGTCGAACTGGGGCTGGCGGGCCCGGCGTTCGTCTTCGCGCTGTTCGGCGTGGCCGTCTTCGTCGCGATCCGGCGGATGCTCCCCGACGACCGCGGCGAGCCGGGCTTTCACGCGGCGACCGCCGCCTATCCCTCGGTCGGCGGGCAGACCGACGACGAGACGGTGACCGACGCGGTCGCGAGCCATGTCGAGCACGTCGCCTGGCGCGATCCGCGCATTCGCGGCTGGATGATCGCGGGCCTCGTGATGGGCCATGCGCAGGCGATGACCGGTCAGGCGATCGGCTTCCTGGTGATCGACCGGCTCCACCTCGCCCCCGCCGCCGCGCTCGAATCGACCGGCATCGTGCTGATGATGGGCGCGGGCGCGGCACTGCTCGCGCAGTGGGGGATCATCCCCGCACTCAATCTCGCCCCGCGCGGGCTGGTGCTGGTGGGACTGGTGCTGGCGGCGATCGGCACTGCGCTGACCGGGCTCGCGACCTCGCTCTACGGCATCGCCACGGCCTATGCGCTCGCGAGCCTTGGCTTCGGCTTCACTCGGCCCGGGTTCACTGCGGGCTCGTCGCTCGCGGTCGGGGCGGAAGCCCAGGGCAACGTCGCGGGCAAGGTGACGAGCGTGAACGGCGCGAGCTTCGTGCTCGGCCCGTCGATCGGCGTGGGGCTCTACCAGGCGAGCCACTCGCTGCCGTATCTGACGGCGGCGGCAGGGTGCGTGGCGCTGTTCGCCTTGGCCTGGGCGACGCTCGAACGTCGCTGAGAGGGGGCGCGCCACGTCCGTGCGCGCCCCCTTCCGCTGCCGCTACGCCCCCGCGTCCCGCGCGCGGGCGGGGAGGGCGAAGCCGATGGGCTGGAGCGCGGTCGCCTGCTGCTTCAGCTTGGCCGCCATCTGCTCGTATTCGCGTTCGACCTCCGGCGTCACGCTCGCGCGCGATTCCTTCAGCGCCTCGCGGAAGTCCGCCATCGTCACCTCACGCGCGTCCAGCGATCGGCGCAGCGCGATCAACCCGGCGCGGCGGACGACGTCGCCCAGGTCCGCGCCGGTGAATCGATCGGTCTCCGCCGCCACCGCATCGAGGTCGACGTCGTCGGCCAGCGGCATCGCCTCGCTCTGGATGCCGAGGATGCGGCGCCGCCCGGCGCGGTCGGGCAGGCCGACGTAGATCAACTCGTCGAACCGACCTGGCCGCAGCAGCGCCGGATCGATCAGGTTGGGGCGATTGGTCGCGCCGATCACTACCACCGACTGGAGCTCCTCCAGGCCGTCCATCTCGGCGAGGATGGTATTGACGACGCGCTCGGTGACCTGCGGCTCGCCGAGCCCACCGCCGCGTGCCGGAACGAGGCTGTCGAGTTCGTCGATGAAGATCACCGTCGGCGCGACCTGACGCGCGCGGGCGAACAGGCGGGTGATCTGCTGCTCGCTCTCGCCATACCATTTCGACAGCAGGTCGCTCGACTTGGTGGCGATGAAGTTCGCCTGCGCCTCGCGCGCGACCGCCTTCGCCAGCAGCGTCTTGCCGGTGCCGGGCGGTCCGTAGAGCAGGAAGCCCTTGGCCGGGCGGATGCCGAGGCGGCGGAAGGCGTCGGGATCCTTGAGCGGGAGCTCGACCCCCTCCTTCAGCCGCATCTGCGCGTCGTCGAGCCCGCCGACGTCGGACCATTTGGTGGTCGGCGCCTGAACCATCACCTCGCGCATGGCGGAGGGCTGGACGCGCTTGATCGCCTCCATGAAGTCCTCGCGCGTCACCGCGAGCGTGTCGAGCACCTCGGGCGGGACCGTCCGCTCCTCCAGGTTCAGCCGCGGCATGATCCGCCGGACCGCCTCGATCGCCGCCTCGCGGGTCAGCGCCGCCAGATCGGCGCCGACGAAGCCGAAGGTGGTGCGCGCGAGTTCGTCGAGGTCGACCCGGTCGCCCAGCGGCATGCCGCGGGTGTGGATGCCCAGGATCTCGCGCCGGCCGCGCTCGTCGGGGACGCCGACGACGATTTCGCGGTCGAACCGACCGGGACGCCGGAGCGCCTCGTCGATCGCCTCGGGACGGTTGGTGGCGGCGATGACGACGAGGTTCGCGCGCGCCTCCAGCCCGTCCATCAGCGTCAGCAGCTGCGCGACGAGCCTCTTCTCCGCCTCGCCGCTGACCTGCCCGCGCTTGGGCGCGATCGAGTCGATCTCGTCAATGAAGACGATTGAGGGCGCGTTCTTCGCCGCCTCCTCGAACACGCTGCGCAGCCGGCTCTCGGACTCGCCATAGGCCGAGCCCATGATCTCGGGGCCGTTGATGAGGAAGAACTGCGCGTCGCTCTCGTTCGCGACCGCGCGCGCCAGCCGGGTCTTGCCGGTGCCGGGCGGGCCATGGAGCAGCACGCCCTTGGGCGGATCGACGCCCAGGCGTTGGAACAGTTCGGGATAGCGCAGCGGCAGCTCCACCATCTCGCGCAGCTGGTCGATCGTCCCGGCCATCCCGCCGATGTCGTCGTAGGTGACGTCGGCGCGGCGCGCCTCCTGCGGTTCCTCATATTCCGAACGCAGCTCGACCTCGGTGTGCTCGTCGATGTGGACGATGCCCTTCGGTGTCGCGGAGACGACGACGAGGCGGATCTCCTGGAGCGCATAGGCCGGGGCGTTGACGAACTGCTGCATTCCCGGCGGCATGTTGTGAACGCGCTGGTGGCCGGCGGTGGCGACCACGTCGCCCTGGCAGAGCGGGCGCCCGAAGAACACGCGCTTGAGCGCATTGGTGGATCCCTGCAGGCGGAAGTTCTGTTGAGCGGGGGCGAAGACGACGCGGGTCGCCGCGTTCGATTCGGCGCGGCGGATCTCGACGAAATCGCCGGAGCCGACGCCGGCGTTCGCGCGCTGGAGGCCATCGACTCGGATCAGCTCCAGCCCCTCGTCCTCGGCATAGGGGCCGACGGCGCGGGCGGCGGTCGTCTTCTTGCCGACGATCTCGATCACCGCACCGTCACTCAGCGCAAGCGACGCCATCACCGCGCGCGGGAGATGCGCGATCCCGCGCCCGCTATCCTCAGGACGCGCATTGGCGACCTGCAATTTCCGCGTCTGGGCTTCGCCGTCCGCCATCACATCACTCCGCCTGTCTCAGAAGCGCGTGAGATAGGAAGCCGGTTCCGGTTGGCGAGGGGGCGAGAAAAAAGGGCCGACCCGAAGGCCGACCCATGAAAGTTTTTAGGAGAGGATGCCTGAAAGGCCCGCCCTATGTGCTGGCCGGTCGCATCTTGTGCAAGTGCGAAATGATCCACTTCGATTGCGTTTTTTGCAAGTTGATGGGTCGCAGGGCTTGATCCCTGCCGGTGTTCCGACATGATGCGACGCAGCAAGGACGATCGCGATGCGCAGGCTGCCTCCACTGACGGCGATCGAGGCCTTCATCGCGGTGGCGCGCCTGGGTTCGATCAAAGCCGCGGCGCAGGAGCTGGCGCTTTCCGCTCCCGCGCTCAGCCGCCGTGTCCAGACGCTCGAGCGGTATGTCGACCGACCGTTGTTCGAGCGCCGGCACCAGGCGATGACGCTCAACACCGACGGCGAGCGTCTGGTCGACACGCTCGCGCCGCTGATCGATCAACTGTCGGACGCGGTCGAGGAGATGACCAGCGGGGGCGAGGTCCTGCGGCTGCGGCTCGGGGTGCTGCCGCTGTTCGCGTCGCAGCGGCTGTTCCCTCATCTGGGCGAACTGCGCGCGACCCATCCCGAGCTGCACCTCGACATCGACACCGCGAGCCACGGCATCGCCCGGCTGGGGGAGGGGCTCGACGCGGTGATCGCGCTGGCGCGCGAGATCGATCCCGCCCTCTACTCGCGGCGGCTGGACCGCAACAAGGTGTACGCCATCGGCGCGCGCGCGCTCGTCGAGGGAGCCAGGCCGGTGGTCCGGCCCGAGCAGCTCGCGGAACTGACCGTCCTCCTCCACCGCGAGATGAGCGAGAATCTTGCCGCCTGGAAGCAGGATGCGGGGGTGCCCGACATCGAGCCCAAGGCGATCGACCTGTTCGATTCGGGGCCGCTGATGCTCGAGGCGGCGGCGCAGGGCCTGGGCGTCGCCTTCATGCACGAGAGCCATTATCTCGACGCCAACGACCCCCGCCTGGTGCGGCTGTTCGATGTCGAGGTCGAGAGCCCGTACAGCTACTGGTTCGTCTGCCGGCCGCGTGCGCTCCAGCAGAAGCCGGTGCGGATCTTCCGGGACTGGCTGATCGCGACGGTCGGCGCAGCGAGCACGCCGACCGCGTGAGTGCCGGCAAGACGCGCAAGCCCGCCGGCCCTGGCATAACCCGGGGCCGCGCTTGCGCGGGCCCCGGGGCCAACCCGGCTCAGGCGGCGCGGGCGCGCACGATCTTGCCCGGCTCGCGCGGCGGCTCGCCCTTGGGCAGCGCGTCGATCAGCTCCATGCCATCGGTCACCTCGCCCCAGACGGTATATTGGTTGTCCAAGAAGCGGGCGTCGTCGAACACGATGAAGAACTGCGAATTGGCGCTGTTCGGATCGTTGGTCCGCGCCATCGAGCAGATGCCGCGGACGTGCGGCTCCTTCGAGAACTCCTGCTTCAGGTTCGCTTTGGTCGAGCCGCCGGTGCCGTTGTGGTTTCCGCCGTCGCCGCCCTGCGCCATGAAGCCGGGGATCACGCGGTGGAACGGCACGCCGTCGTAGAAGCCCTCATTGGCCAGCTCGGCGATCCGCTGGACGTGGTTCGGCGCGAGGTCCGGGCGCAGCTTGATCGTCACGTCGCCTCCGTCGAGGGTGAGCGTGAGCGTCGAATAATCGGTCATCGAAGGTCCTTTCGTGAACGCCGCGCGAGGTAGGGGCGGGGCGGGACAAACGCAAACCGGCGCCATCGGTTGGCAGTTCGGCATCCCGGCGCTAGGGCCGGACAGCCGCAACCAAGGGAGCGCGTATTGAGCGAGACCGACCTCCCCGAGGCGCCCGTCGAGACCCAGCTCGACGAGGACGACCGGCTCAAGCCCGAATACGTCCAGGCGGTGATCGACGCGGTCGACGCCGACGACGACGAGGGCGCGCATGCGCTGGTCGAGCCGCTCCACCCGGCCGACGTCGCCGACCTGTTCGAGCTGATCCCCGAGGATCGCCGGCGCGGCCTAGCGACCGCGGTCGCCGACCTGCTCGACGCCGACGTGTTCGCCGAGCTCAACGATTACGTCCGCGAGCAGCTGATCGACGCGCTCGACGCCCGCCAGGTCGCCGATATCGCCTCCGAGCTCGACACCGACGACGCCGTCGCGATCATCGAGGACCTCGACGTCGAGGATCAGCGCGAGGTGCTGCGCGCGATGGAGCCCGACGATCGCGCCGCGATCGAGGAGGCGTTGTCCTATCCGGAGGAATCCGCGGGTCGCCTGATGCAGCGCGATCTCGTCGCGGTCCCCGAACATTGGACGGTCGGCGACACGCTCGCCTATCTGCGCCGGCACGACACGCTGACCACCGATTTCTGGGAGGTGTTCGTCGTCGATCCCGCGCACCGCCCGGTCGGCACCTGCGCGCTGTCCTGGATCCTGCGGACGCCGCCGGGGATCGCGGTCGCCGACGTGATGGCGCGGGAACAGACGCTGATCCCGGTCGACATGGACCAGGAGGAGGTGGCGCTGCGCTTCCAGAAATACGCGCTGATCTCGGCTGCGGTGGTCGACGGCGGCGGGCGGCTGGTCGGGATGATCACCGTCGACGACATCGTCCACATCATCCAGGCCGAGGCGGGCGAGGATGCGCTCCGCCTCGCCGGTGCGGGCGAGGGCGACATCAACGAGCCGATCCGGCTGACCGTCAGGACGCGCCTGTTCTGGCTCGTCGTCAATCTCGCGACCGCGATCTTCGCTTCCTCGGTGGTCGGGCTCTTTCAGGGGACGATCGCGTCGTTTGCGCTCTTGGCCGTGCTGATGCCGATCGTGTCGGGGATGGGCGGCAATGCCGGGACGCAGACGCTGGCGGTCGTGGTGCGCGCCCTTGCGACCAATCAGCTGACGAGCTCGAACACCCGTTGGATGATCCTGCGCGAGCTGCGCATCGCGCTCGCCAACGGTCTGATGCTGGGGCTGCTGATCGGGCTCGGAACCTTCGTCATCTTCCGCAATCCCGATCTGTCGGTGGTGATCGGCTGCGCGATGGTGATCAACAATCTGACCGCGGGTCTGGGCGGTGTGCTGGTGCCGATGACGCTCGATCGGTTGAACGTCGATCCGGCGGTCTCCTCCGCGGTGTTCGTCACGACGCTGACCGACACGATGGGGTTCTTCAGCTTCCTGGGGCTCGCGACCTTGTGGGGCCTGCACGGCTGACCCACATCCGCGGGTGATGCTGCACCTCACGAAGGTCGCGTTCGGGGTGACGAGCGTCGACCAGCTCGCCGACCGCCTGCGCCTGCGCGCCGAAGCCGGGCCGGTCCTGCTCACCACCCGGTATCTGCCCAAGCGGCACGAAGAAGTAGCGGGCCGAGGCTCGTTGTTCTGGATCGTCAAGCACATGCTGGTCGCCCGTTCGGCGATCCTGGGGTTCGGAGAGGCCGACGGCGGGCGGGTCGCGATCCAGCTCGATCCCGAGCTGAAGATGGTCGAGGCGCGGCCGAAGCGCGCGCATCAGGGTTGGCGGTACCTCGAGGCGGGTGAGGCGCCCGCCGACCTCGCCGCGGGAGACGCAAGCGGGCTTGCCGCGCTGCCGCCCGCGCTGATCGGTCGTCTCGCCCAATTGGCGCTGATCTGAACCGGATTGTGCGATGCAGCGGGGTGGATTTTTGGAGCGGTTCGCCCTAGCGGAGCGCGCGAACCATGCTCCGGTCGGGGCCAGGCAACGGGGTCAACACATGCGCATCACCATGATCGGGTCCGGCTACGTTGGTCTCGTGTCGGGCGCGTGCTTCGCCGATTTCGGCCATGACGTGACCTGCGTCGACAAGGACGAGCGCAAGATCGAGGCGCTGCTGGCCGGGCGGATGCCGATCTTCGAGCCGGGTCTGGAGCAGCTCGTCTCCTCCAATGTCGCTGCCGGCCGGCTGTCGTTCACCACCGATCTGGCGAAGGGCGTCGCGGGCGCGGACGCGGTGTTCATCGCCGTCGGCACGCCGTCCAGGCGCGGCGACGGTCATGCCGACCTCAGCTACGTCTACGCCGCGACCGAGGAGGTCGCACGCGCGGCGACGGGGCCGTTGGTGGTCGTCACCAAGTCGACGGTCCCGGTCGGGACCGGCGACCGGGTGGAAGCGATCCTGACCGAAACGCGCCCGGAGGTGACGTTTGCGGTCGTCTCCAACCCCGAGTTCCTGCGCGAGGGCGCCGCAATCGGCGACTTCAAGCGCCCCGACCGCATCGTCATCGGCACCGACGACCCGCGCGCGCGCGAGGTGATGCGCGAGATCTACCGGCCGCTTTATCTCAACGAGAGCCCCATCCTCTTCACGGGGCGGCGAACCGCCGAGCTGACGAAATACGCCGCGAACGCCTTCCTCGCGACCAAGATCACCTTCATCAACGAAATCGCCGACCTGTGCGAGGCGGTTGGGGCGGACGTCCAGGACGTGTCGCGCGGCATCGGGCTCGACAACCGGATCGGGCGCAAGTTCCTCCACGCCGGCCCCGGCTATGGCGGGTCGTGCTTCCCCAAGGACACGCTGGCTTTGCTCAAGACCGCCGAGGATCACGAGGCGCCGGTCCGGATCGTCGAGGCGGTGGTCAAGGCCAACGACGCGCGCAAGCGGGCGATGGGACGCAAGGTAATCGCGGCGCTGGGCGGGGGCGAGCCGCGTGGCAAGACGGTCGCGCTGCTCGGGCTGACCTTCAAGCCCAACACCGACGACATGCGTGACGCGCCGTCGATCGCGATCGTGCAGAGCCTGATCGACGCCGGCGTGATGGTCCGCGCCTTCGATCCCGAGGGCGAGGAGATGGCGCGGCAGGTGATGCCCGACATCACCTATTGCACCGACGCCTACGAGGCGGCGACCGGCGCCGATGCGGTCGCGCTGGTGACGGAGTGGGACATCTTCCGCGCGCTCGACCTCAAGCGCCTGTGTTCGCTGATGAAGGCGCCGGTGCTGGTCGACCTGCGCAACGTCTACGATCGCGCCGAAGCGGAGCGGGCAGGGTTCAGCTACACCGCGGTCGGACGCTGAGGCTCACAGGGTCGCGGGTGCGCTCGGCCGAGGCCGCGTCCGAAGCCCGATCAGCGGCCTGAGCGGCGTGATCGCGCGGCCGACCAGGTAGAAGGCGAGGCATCCCGCCACCGTCGCGCCGACGAGGATGCCGAACTCGGCCCCGGCGTCGAGACGATAGGGCAGGAGCCAGTAAGCGACGACCACGATCACCGTCTGATGGACCAGGTAGAAGGGGAAGACCGCCTCGGTCAGCGTGGCGCGGATCGGGCGATCGTGGTTCCACCAGCGCTCCGCCACGCCGATCAGCGCGACGATCACGCCCCATTGCTCCAGCGCGTGCGCCGCGCCGTACGGCGAGTAGATCCAGCGCGGCGCAGGCGTGTCCCCCGGCCAGAACGCCTCCACCGCCATCACCCCGGTAAATCCGATGGTGCCGATCACCGCTGCGGCGATCCACCAGCGCCGGATCGCCGCCATGGTGCGCTCCGAGCCCGCCAGCCCGAACCCGAACAGGAAGGCGGGAACGTACATCGCATGCGCCACCCAGTCCCCGACGAGCGCGTGGGTCTCCGCCGCCATCGGGAACCACCACGAATGAACCGCCACCATCCAGAGCAAGGGGATCAGCAGCACGCCGAACCCGCCGAAGACGCGGTCGAACGCGGCCTGCGTCCAGCCTTTCGGTACGACCGCGACCGCGGCGGCGAGCAGCGCGGTGTAGACCCACAGATAGGCGACGAACCACAGGTGGTTCCAAGTCGGCAGCGAGACCCCGCGCACGGTCTTGAAGTCGAAGTAATCGCGGAGCCAGAAGGTCGCGAACGCCTCGCGCAGCCCGTATTTGACGGTCAGCTCGACCCAGGGCTGCGGCGGGACGATCACCGCCATGCCGAAGACGAGGGGCACCAATAATCGGTAGGTGCGGTTGCCGAAGAAGCCCGCCACCCCGCTGGACCGCGTGAGGAGCGCACGGCTGGCATAGCCGGAGACGACGAACAGCAGGGTCAGCCGCCAGGCGTTGGTCGCGAGCATCGGCAGCGTCGCCCAGTCGATGATCCGCCAGGATTTCACGTGGAAGTTCCACGGCACGAACACCATCCCGACGTGGTAGAGGATCAGCAGCGCGAACGCCCCGATCCTCAGCCAGTCCATGCCGTAATGCCGGGTCACGCGGGTCGCCTACGGACGCGGCCCGCGCGCCGCAACTAGCGTTTGATGCGGAGCTGGCCGATGAAGTCGCGCTTGCCGATCTTGAGGCCCTTCATCCGCAGGATCGCGTAGGCGGTCGTCGCGTGAAAATAGAAGTTGGGCTGCGAGAAGGAGAGGAGGAAGTTCGCGCCGCCGAACGGCAGCGTCGTTTCGCCGAAGACGAACGACGTGTCGGCGTCGGCGAGCGCGTCGAACTCGCGGCGGTCGATCGCGTTCAGCGTGGCGACCGCGTCGCGGACGATGGCGTGGAGCCCGGCGAAATCGGTCGGCCACGGCTTCATGTCGGGCGAGAAGCGCCCGGCGCGGGTGCCCTCGATCCCGCCCACCGAATGGTGCGTGCAGGACTTCACCTGATAACCGAACGGCAGCATGTCGGGCGCGAGCCGCGCGTCGATCAGCTCGGCGGGGGCGATGCCCTGCTCGGTGCAGAACGCCTCCGCCTTGTCGAGCAGCCCGTCGAGCGCGCCGAGGATCTGGATGTTCGACGCGACCACGGCGTCGTAGAGCGAGATGGTCATGGTTCCTCCCCCAGGCGACCGTGGAGTTTGGCCGCGCTTGCCGCTATATCCCTCGCAAAGCCGATAGGAAGCCCTTCCCATGTCCATCCGTCCGTGGCGCGACATCGTGCGCCGCCCCAGCCGTCAGATCATGGTCGGCACCGTGCCCGTCGGCGGCGACGCGCCGGTTACCGTGCAGACGATGACCAACACCCCGACCAGCGATCCGCGCGCGACGATCGACCAGATCCGCCGCTGCGAGGACGCGGGCGTCGACATCATCCGCGTGTCGTGCCCCGATGTGGAGAGCACCGCGGCGCTCAAGCAGATCGTCCGCGCCAGCCGCGTCCCGATCGTCGCCGACATCCATTTCCACTACAAGCGCGCGCTGGAGGCGGCGGACGCGGGCGCGGCGTGCCTCAGGATCAACCCCGGCAACATCGGCTCGGCGGAGCGGGTGAACGAGGTGGTCAATGCCGCCAAGGCCAACGGCTGCGCGATCCGCATCGGGGTCAATGGCGGCAGCCTCGAGCGGCACCTGCTCGAGAAATACGGCGAGCCTTGCCCCGACGCGCTGGTCGAGAGCGCGCTGGACCATATCAAACTGCTTCAGGACCGCGACTTCCACGAGTTCAAGGTCGCGGTGAAGGCGAGCGACTTCTTCCTCGCAGTCGCCGCTTATCAGCAACTTGCCTCGCAGGTCGATTGTCCCCTCCACCTGGGGATCACCGAGGCGGGCGGGTTCGTCGGCGGGACGGTGAAGTCGGCGATCGGGATCGGCTCGCTCTTGTGGTTCGGGATCGGCGATACGATCCGCGTCTCGCTCTCGGCGGAGCCCGAGGAGGAGGTGCGCGTCGGGTTCGAAATCCTGAAGGCGCTGGGCATCCGCAATCGCGGTGTCCGCGTCGTCTCGTGCCCGTCTTGCGCGCGGCAGGGGTTCGACGTGATCCGCACCGTGCAGGCGCTGGAGGAGCGGCTGACCCATATCCGCACGCCGATGTCGCTGTCGGTGCTCGGCTGCGTCGTCAACGGCCCCGGCGAGGCGCGCGAGACCGATATCGGGGTGACCGGGGGCGGCAACGGCAAGCACATGGTGTACCTGTCCGGAGTGACCGACCACCATGTGCAGGACGAGGGGATGATCGACCATATCGTTCGCCTGGTCGAGGCGAAGGCGGCGGAGATCGAGGCGCACGACGAGGCTCAGAAGGTCGCCGCCGAGTAGAGATTTTCGGGTGTCAATGTTGGAGTTCGACTGATAGCCGGTCCCCGGGGGAGGGCCGCGCGATGAGGGTTGACGATCGTTCGCGCCACCTTTCACCGGCAGTGGCGTTCGGGGTGGCGGCGGCCGGGATCGGGCTGTTCAGCGTCATGGATGCGTTCATGAAATCGCTGACGCTGGCGCTGGGCGTCTACAATGCACTGGTCTGGCGGACCGGAACCTCGATCGTCCCCGGCATGATCGCGTGGGTCGCGGCGGGGCGGCCGAAGCCGTCGGTGCGGTCGATGCGGCTCCACGCGATCCGCGCGGCGATCACCGCGGTGATGGCGGTGCTGTTCTTCTGGGGCCTCGCGCGGGTGCCGATGGCGCAGGCGATCACGCTCGCCTACATCGCGCCGATCCTGGCGCTGATCGGCGGCGCGGTGTTCCTGGGCGAGCGGGTCGGCGCGCGGGTCGCGGTCGCCTCGGCGGCGGCGTTCGGGGGCGTGCTGATCGTCCTGCTCGCGCAGCCGGTCGCGCTCGGCCGCGAGGCGCTGCTCGGCTCGGCGGCGGTGCTGGCGTCGGCGGTGCTGTACGCGGGCAACCTGCTGGTCGCGCGGCTGCAATCGCAGGCGGCGGGGCCTGGGGAGATCGCGTTCCTGCAATCGGCGCTCGTCACCGCGTTCCTGCTGACCGCCGCGCCGTGGCTGATCGCGGTGCCGCCGATGGACGAGTGGTGGAAGATCGGCTGCGGCGCGCTGCTCGCGACCGCATCGCTGTTCCTGCTCGGCTGGGCCTATGCACACGGCGAGGCGGGGTATCTGGCGACGACCGAATATACCTCGTTCGTCTATGCCGCGACGCTGGGCTACCTCGTGTTCGGCGAGCGGCTGACCTGGCCGACGGTGGCGGGGGCGCTGGTGATCGTCGCCGCGTGCCTGATCGCGGCGCGGCGTCGCGATGTCGCCGAGCATGCGCTAGAGCCGGTGGCATGACGACAATCCGCCCCGCCGCGCGCACCGACGCGCCCACGATCCTCCGCTTCGTTCGCGAGCTGGCCGAATACGAGCGCGAGCCCGACGCGGTCGAGGCGAGCGAGGAGAGCCTGGCGCTGGCGCTGTTCGGCGAGCATCCCGCGGCCGAGGCGGTGATCGCGGAAAGCGACGGCGAGCCGATCGGGTTCGCCTTGTTCTTCCACAATTTCTCGACCTGGACGGGGCGGCGCGGGCTGTACCTGGAGGATCTTTACGTCACCCCGGAGGCGCGCGGATCGGGCGCGGGGCGCGCGTTGCTGGCGCACCTGGCGGGGATCGCGCTCGATCGAGGGTGCGCGCGGTTCGAGTGGAGCGTGCTCGACTGGAACGCGCCGGCGATCGCATTCTATCGCAAGATCGGCGCGGTGCCGATGGAGGAGTGGACGATCCAGCGGGTGTCGGGCGAGGCGTTGCGGGCGCTGGCGGGGCGGTAGGGGCAGCCGACCGCGGCGCGGGGCGCACCTCTCGTCACCCCGGCCTTGAGCCGGGGACCCGCTTCTTCTTTCGTGGGGCAAGAAGAAGCGGGACCCCTGGTCAAGCCCAGGGTGACGGAAGGGGGCAGGCCGCGGCGAAGCCGGGTCCTCGTCGGCCGGGCTCGGCTGGCGCCGCCCCGCCGTCCGCGCTGGCGCGTCTCGTTTCGAGCTCCGCTCGGCACGTGCGCGCTGGAACTGGTAAAGTTGGAAAACCGCGCAGATAGACTCGCCGATGCGACCCTATTCCCGCGCCAAGGCGCTCGAGAACCGCGCCTTCCTCAAGGCGCTGACCACCACCGGCAACGCGCGCGCCGCGGCGGAGGCGTGCGGGCTGAAGTGGGGGACGATGTACGCGCGCCGCCGGCGCGATCCGGCGCTGGCGGTGGAGTGGGACGCGGCGCTCGCCGTCTCCGCCGCGAGCGCGCGGGACGGCGCGGGGGAAAGCGGCGTCCCTGCCGGGTACCACAAGGTGCGGCTGGCGAACGGGCGGGTGCAGCTGCGGCGGGTCCGCGAGGGCGGGCTGGACTCCGACGGCGAGCAGCGTTTTCTGGCGTCGCTCGCCGCGACCGCCAACGTCCAGCTTTCGGCCAAGGCGGCGGGGTTCTCGCCCGGCTCGATCTACCAGCGCGCGCACGCCGACCCTGGCTTCGCGCGCGAGATGCGGATGGCGCTCCAGGTCGGCTACGAGCGGCTGGAGTTCGCGCTGATCCGCGGCTTCACCGCCGGCAGCCACGAGGACGACGCCTGGCGCCACAACGACCCGCCCGAGATCCCGCCGATGCGCCCCGACCAGGCGCTCCAGCAGCTGACCCTGCACGAGAAGGCCGCGAAGATGTGGTCGACGCGGCCGTGGGAGAAGAAGCGGCGGGGCGAGACGACCGAGCAATGGTCCGCGCGGATGGCGACGATCACCCGCGCCCGCCAGCGCCGCGAATATGAGGACGCCGAAGTGGCGCGGGCGGAAGGGCGGACGCCCGAGCCGAAGTCGCGCTTCGAGGGCGACATGGCGGTGTACGACCTGTCGGAGAAGCTGCGCGCGGAGGTGCTGGCGAGCGCGCCGCCTAAGGCGCAGCCGGCGGTGGGGACGGTGAGGTGGGCGAAGCTGAAGGCGCGGGAGGGGCGGGAGGCGGAGGCTTCGGGCTCGGAGGAGACGGAAGGGCGGGAGGTGCGGATGAAGCGGACGGGGGAGGCGATGTTCGGGGGGTGGCGGTGGGAGAAGGAGTGAGGATCGTTGCGGGCGGCTTCTCCGACCTGTAAAGCCGCGGCGATGGTGGAGGCAGCATTCGGGATCGGCGCATATTCTCCGGCGGAAGCTGGCCGCCTCTTGAACATCCCGCCCGCCACGCTCCGGCACTGGCTGTTCGGATACGGCTATGCTCATCACGGGTCCCCGAGGCGGCAGGCTCCGCTGTGGCAGGCTCAGTACGGAACCGAGCAGGAGGAGCCGCTGCTCGGCTTTCGCGACCTCCTGGAAGCGCGGATCGTGCGGGGACTGCGCGGCGCGGGTCTCGGTCTCCCGACGATCCGCGATTGCCTGAGTCTGGCTCGCGAGGTGGCGGAGGACGACCATCCCTTCTCGACCCGCCGCTTCAGGACCGATGGGCGCACCCTGTTCATCGAGCATGGCGAGGGTGTGCTCGATTTGAAGACCCGGCAGCATCTGTTCCGACGCATCATCGAACCGACGTTCCGCGATCTCGATTTCGACGCGGAGGCCGCGTCGCGGTGGTGGCTCAGTCCGGAGCGGACCCTGGTTGTCGATCCGGCGCGGTCGTTCGGGCAGCCGATCGTGGCTGAGTCAGGCGTGACGACGGCTCGGCTGGCGCAGGCCGTCGAGGCCGAGGGATCGGTGGAGCGCGTGGCACGCCAGTTCGATCTGCCGCCCGCGACGGTGCGTCAGGCGCTCGCGTTCGAGCGGCGGGCGTTGCACTGAGCAAGCGGTGAAGCTGCTGGTCGATCACAACCTGCCGCCTCGCCTTGCCAACGCGCTTCATGTCATCTTCGAACCGGACCACGAGGTCCGCGCGTTGCGCGACAAGTTCGGCCGGTCGGACCTGACCGACGAGGAGTGGATCAGCGCGCTCGGTGGCGAGGGTGGTTGGGCCGTGCTGTCCGCGGACACGAACATCGCGAGGAAGAAGCCGTCGAGAGACGCTTTTTTTCGGGCAAGGTTGGTCGGCTTCTTCTTCAGCCCCTCAATGCAGCGCTGGCCGCTCGCGCGCCAATGCGCGCGCGTGCTGACGATCTGGCCGGATATGGCAGCGGTAGCCGAGCGCTCATCGGCTGGAGTGTTCGAGATGCCGGCGAAGGGCAGCAAGTTCCGCCAAATCGGTCGGTGACGCGCCGTTTTCGCCACTACGCAGGAAAGTCGTTTGAAGTCGTCTTCTTGCGTCGCTTGGGTGTCGATACCTTCACCGGCTCGGTAGATCTCGGCAAAGCGTTGGAGTGACGGGGTGGAGAACGGCCAGCGTTAGCCTCTCTCCGTCACGCCGGTCTCCGAGCCGGGATCCCGCATCTTCTTACCGGCCAGAAGAAGATGCGTCACCCCGGGTCAAGCCCGTGGTGACGAGGAAGAAGACCCCTCCAGAACCGCTTCGTCAGCGTCGCGATCACCTGCCTGCACTGCCCGAAGAAGCACCCCACCGGACCCGTGCAGCGGCCGGCATAGCGCCTGTCGAACAGGTTGCTGCCCTTGACCGAGAACCGCCAACGGCGGAGGTCGGAGTGGAGGGGGCGCCGTCGAATGGGGTCACCGCGGGGCTGGCGGAGATCAGCGGGGTGAAGGCCGAGGGCGTATCGCCCGGGCTGTCGATTGGGGAACCGAGGCGCCGCGGGCAAAGCCCGCGCCGTGACGTCGGACGGGTTCGCTTCGCGACCCGCCGGCCGGTCTCCGCCGTCTCGCAGGGAGCTCCGCTCCCTGCGTGCGGACAGCAAGTAAGGCGACGCCTTACTTGCTTCGTTCGACTTGCTCGAACTCCAGCTCGACCGGCGTCGCGCGGCCGAAGATGCTGACCGACACCTTCACGCGGCTGCGGTCGAAGTCGAGTTCCTCGACGGTGCCGTTGAAGCTCGCGAACGGGCCGTCGAGGACTTTGACCGCGTCGCCGATCTCGTAATCGACCTTGACCTGCGTCTTGGGCGCGGCGGCGGCTTCTTCCTTGGAGTTGAGCATCCGCGCGGCTTCGGTGTCGCTGATCGGCTGCGGCTTGCCCGACGAGCCGAGGAAGCCCGTCACCTTCGGCGTGTTCTTGACGAGGTGATAGACGTCGTCGTTCATGTTCAATTTGGCGAGGACGTAGCCGGGCATGAACTTGCGCTCGACCGCGATCTTCTTGCCGCGGCGCGCCTCGGTGATCGTCTCGGTCGGGACCTCGATCTGCTCGACGAGCTGGTCGAGCCCGAGCCGGGTCGCGTCCGCCATGATCTGATCGCGGACCTTGCCCTCGAAGCCCGAATAGGCGTGGATGATGTACCAGCGCGCCATGTCTCGTGTTCTTTCTATCGGTTACTTGGCGAGGCTGAGCAGGCCCTTGACGATCAGCTCGAAGATCGAGTCGACGCCCAGGAAGAACACCGCCAGCAGCGTCGTCATGACGACGACCATCACCGCGGTCATCAGCGTCTCGCGCCGGGTCGGCCAGACGACCTTCTTGGTCTCGGCCTGGACCTGGTTGATGAACTCGATCGGGGTCGTCTTCGCCACGTCTGTCTCGCCTTCACGCCTTCCAGCGAGGCATGGCCCCGCCACCGCTCCCCTGATGTGGGCAAGCGGTGGTGAACCGTCCTCGCTGTCGGATGGGCCCGTCATCTAGCGAGCCGCCGCCGGAGAGGCAAGGGGCGTGGCCTTGCCGGACGGGGACGGCGGATCTAGGGTGCGCGGCGATGAACGAGGATCTCCCCGATTTCCGGAACGACCCCGATCCGCCGCCCGAGCGGGGGATCAACCACCTCGCGTTCGTCTTCCTGGCGCTGATCGTGATGCTCATCTTCTGGAGAGGCACCTGAGCCGCGGCAGCGGCTGATCGTCCCGGCCGGCTGCGCCGACCTGTTCTCCGGCCACGGCGATCGGCGGCGGGGTCGTGCGCCTTCCCCGACTTTGCGATTGTATCTCCCACCCCAGAGGTGGAGATAGTCGCCGGAGGGAGGCGAATCGTGAAGCCAGCGGATCGTGCCTATTTCAGGCGACGCGCGCGGACCGAGCGGCGGCTGAGCGAACGCGCCGCCTCCGCCCGCGCGGCGCAGCTCCATGCCTGGCTGGCGATCGAATATGAGGACCGGCTGCGCTCGGGCTATGCCGGGCTGCTCATCGCCGGTCACGACGATCCGGCGCTCGCATGACGCTCGCCGGGGGCGGCTGACGCCGCTGCTCCTCGGCGAGGCGGTGGCGAGCGCGCGGCGGGCCGCCCGCGCTCCAGTCCGGCTTAGGCTGCGCGCCCGGGAGAGGGGGGACGTCGGCTACGGCAGCAGCCCGGTCGCGTGGAGGCCGGCGTGGAGCGCCCAGCCATGCAGGTCGTCATGCGCGACCGGGAGCGCGGCGCTGTGGTCGCCGGCCTCGGGGATGGCGGCGGAGACGACGAAGCTCTTCCACGTCAGCGGCGCCTCCGGCGAGAGGGTGGCGAGCAGGATCTGCTTCTGCCCGCCGATCCCGTCCGGGTCGTAATAGAGATGGCCCTGCTGATCGAAGATCAGGAAATCGGTGGAGTCGAAGGCGCTGGCACCCCGGTAGAAATTAGCCTTCGAGACCCCGCCGGCGAGCGGGGCGAAGCCGGCGGGATCGAGCTGGACATGGTCCCGCTTATCGAAATCCAGGACGGTGTCGCCCCCAGCCCGGCGGCTGGACGCCTGGGCGTAGAAGAAGGTGTCCCCGCCCGTCCCGCCCTTCGCACTGACATAAGCGTCGCTCATGACGATGAAGTCCGCGCCACCGCCGCCGAGCGCGTTGACCGCATAGTCGCTGACGTCGTTGGTGCCGTGGATCACGTCATTGCCTTCGCCGCCGTCCAAGGTGACGGGGTCGTATGCCAGCGTGGCGACGATGAGGTCGTCGCCCGCCTCGCCCGACAGCGAATCGCCCCATCGGTTCCCGATCAGCGTATCGTCGCCGGCGAACAGCGCCGAGGTCAGCCCCTTGTTCGATCCGTGCCCGGTGACGTAATCGACCGCGAACGCATCGACCGACACGCCGAAGACGCTGCCTTCCACCTGTGCGCTGGGAATGAATCCGACCTTGCCGTCGGGGCCGATCGTCGTGCGGCCATAGAACAACGCACCGAGCCACTCGCCATCGGCGCCCTCGACCGCGAACATCGTGGAATTGTAGATGTTGGTGGTGGTGAAGAGATAGTCGGTCTCGCCGCTCGTCGCCGCCTGGGTGATGACCTTGCTGACCGGTGGGACATCGGCCAGGTTGAAGATCCCGGAGGCGTCGTTGACCGTGAACATGACCATGCGTCTGTCTCCCTGTCGCTATCGGGGCGTCGCAACCGAAAACGTACGAAGGGCGCGGTCGAACACGGTGCACGCGCCGAGAAGATACGGGGAAGTTGGCAGGGGAGCTCGGACTCGAACCGAGGGCCTTCGGTTTTGGAGACCGACGCTCTAACCAGCTGAGCTACACCCCTACGCCGATTTCGCCCTGCCGCCGTGCCCCGCCCGAGTCAAGATCGGTCACGCGGCGCGGACGTGGCTGCGGGCGCGGGCGGCGATCGCGCGCGCCTCCTCGACCGGCAGCGGGCGACCGAAGTAGTAGCCCTGGACCTTGGTGCAGCCGAGGTCTCGTACCATCGCCAGTTCGCCTTCGGTCTCGACGCCCTCGGCGGTGGTCGCCATCCCCAGGCTGCCCGCGAGCGCGACGACCGCCCGGACGATCGCGAGCGCCTCCGGCACGCCCTTCGACGCCGCGGCAACGAAGCTGCGGTCGATCTTGATCGACGAGAAGCGCGTCCGGCTGAGATAGCCGAGCGAGGAATAGCCGATCCCGAAATCGTCGAGCGAGAGCCGGACGCCGAGATCGAGCACGCGCTCGAGCACCTTGGTCGCGCCCGTCCCCTCCTTCATGAACACGCTCTCGGTCACCTCCAGCTCGAGCCGGTCGGCCGGCAGGCGGCTCTGCGCCAGCGCCGAGGTGACGACCGACACGAAGCTGGGATTGTGGAGCTGCTCGGGGCTGACGTTGACCGCGACGCGGACGCCGTCGGGCCAGCCCGCCGCCTCGGCGCAGGCGCTGCGCACCACCCATTCGCCGATTGGGCCGATCAGCCGCGCCTCTTCGGCCAGTGGGATGAACTTGGCCGGCGGGACCGGGCCGAACTCGGGATGGGTCCAGCGCAGCAGCGCCTCGAACCCGGTCAGCTTGCCGGTGCCGCCGTCGACCACCGGCTGGTAGGCGAGGTGCATCTCGCCCTTCTCCAGCGCCTGGCGGAGCGCGATCTCGAGGACGCGGCGTTCCTCTGCCTGAACGTGGAGCTGCGGCTCGTAGGCATGGAAGACGCCGCCGCCCGCGTCCTTCGACCGATACAGCGCCAGGTCGGCGGACCGGATCAGCGTCTCCGCGGTGCGGCCGTCGCGCGGCGAGGTCGCGATGCCGACGCTTGCGCCGATGAACAGCGTATGCCCGTCGATCTCGTAGGATTGGGAGAGCGACCGGATGATCGCATGGGCGAGATCCTCGACCCGCTTCCCGTCGGTCGCGTCGCGGATCACCACCGCGAACTCGTCGCCCCCCAACCGGCCGATCACGTCGCGACCGGCCAGCACCTGGGCCAGCCGCTCGGACACGCGGCCCAGCAGGCGGTCGCCGATCGGGTGGCCCAAGGTGTCGTTGACCGCCTTGAACCGATCGAGGTCGATCATCATGAAGGCGGCGCGACCGCCCCATTTCTCCGCCTCGGCAAGCGCCCGCGTCAGCGCCTCGTGGACGCAGAGCCGGTTCGGCAGGCCGGTCAGCTGATCGAACCGCGCCATGCGGTTGATCTTGTCGTCCGAGGCCCGCCGCTCGGTCACGTCGGCGGCGACCCCGTGGAAGCCGAGATGCGCGCCGCCATGGTCGAACCGCGGCGATCCCGCGAGGTCCCACCACCGCGTCTCGCCCGCGACGGAGACGGGGACGACGATGTCGCGGAAGCTCTCTCGCGCCTTCAGCTTGTCGGCGAGGAGGCGCAGGCTGGCGGGGAACGCCCCGCTGTCCCACGCCGGGCCGGCGAGGACCTGGAGCAGCGGCAGGCCGTCGATCGCGCCCGGATCGAGCCCGAGCGCATGGCCGAAGCGGGGGCTCGCGCGGACCACCCGGCGGGAGGGATCGGTCTCCCACAGCCAGTCTGACGCGGACTGTTCGTGTTCGTGGAGCAGCAAGCTGACGGTTTCCTCGCGCTCGGCCAACGCGATCTCGGCGGCGCGCAGCGATGCGAGCGCGCGCGAGCGCATCGCGCAGGCGACCATCAGCAGCAGCGTGAAGAGCAGCATCGCGCCCGCCGCGGCATAGCCGCCCGCCAGGATCACCTTGACCGCACCCGCGACGCCGATCGTCGCCAGGAACAGCAGCGTCGCGAGCGTCAGCGGCGCCATCGCCACCGCGGCGGCGGTCATCAGCACGCTGGCGACCATCCAGAAGCCGAACGCGGCGGGCGTGCCCGGATCGGAGAACAACGTCACCGGCACCGACCAGACCGCCGCGAGCGCCAGCCCCTCCAGCGCGGTGTCGCGAAGCTCGCGCAGACTCGCGTCGTCGCCGTCGCGGGAGCGCGTCCGCAGCCGGCGCAAGGCGACCGTCAGGCTGACCACCGCGACCAGCCCGCCCCAGCCGAGCACGAGCTTGAGCGGCACGGCCGCGGCGAACAGGATCGCGGTCAGCGCCGCGCCGACCAGGTTCGCGCCGAGCAGGAACACCGCGAGCTCGCGACCGGCGCGCAGCTGCGCGGCCCGGATCCGGCCGGCGGCGCCGGGATCGGCCCCGTCGCGCAGCCCGATCAGCGCAAGCGTGTCGATCGCGGGCGGGGCAGCGCTCGGCGGGGCGGCGGTGGGTGGGGCGGAGGTCTGGCTCACCCTAGCCGACTAGAGCCGCGGGCGTTGATGGATGGTGTGGCGGGTTGGTTAACGGACCGGCACGGCGCGAAGCGCTACGCCGCGATCGCGTAGGGCTGAATCTCGCCCGAGAGATAGAGCGTGCGCGCCTTGGCGCGGCTGAGCTTGCCCGAGCTGGTGCGGGGCAAGGTCCGCGGCGGGACGAGTTCGATCACGCAGTTCATCCCGGTGACGGCGCGGACGCGCTCGCGGATCTCGTCGTGCAGCCGCCGGCGCTCGGCGGCGTCGGAGGTGCGGCACTGGACCAGCACCGCCGGGGTCTCCTCGCCGCCGGGCGTGGTGATCGCAAAGGCGGCGATATCGCCCTGCTTGAAGCCGGGGAGCTGTTCGACCGCCCACTCGATGTCCTGCGGCCAGTGATTGCGGCCGTTGACGATGATCATGTCCTTGGCGCGGCCGACGATGTAGAGATAGCCGTCGCTGAGATAGCCCATGTCGCCGGTGTCGAGCCAGCCGTCGGCCATGCAGGCGGCGGTTGCCTCCGCGTCGCGAAAATAGCCGGTCATCACCGACGGGCCGGCGCACCAGACCTTGCCGATCGCGCGCTCGGGCAGGACCGCACCGTCCTCCTCGCGGATCTCCACGGCCATGTCGCGCACCGGCCGGCCGCAGTTGACGATCGCGCGGTAGCGCTGCGGCCGGTCCTCGCCCGCGGGGACGCCCGAGAGCTGGGTCTCCTCGACCAGCTCGACGCGGATGCCCTCGCCCGGCGGCATCAGCGTCACCGCGAGCGTCGCCTCGGCGAGGCCGTAGCTCGGCATGAACGCGCTGGGCTTGAAGCCGGCGTCGGCGAAGGCGTCGACGAAATGCTGCATCACGTCGGGCCGGATCATGTCGGCGCCGTTCCCGGCGACACGCCAGCGCGACAGGTCGAAACGCTCCGCCGCCTTGGTCTGCGAGGACATGCGGCGCGCGCAGATGTCGTAGCCGAAGGTCGGCGAATAGCTGAGCGTACGTCCGGGATTGCGCGTGATCAGATCGAGCCAGGCGAGCGGGCGGCGGGCGAAATCCTCGGTCTTCAGATAGTCGACCGAGACCTGGTTGGCGACGGGCGACAGGAAGCAGCCGACCAGCCCCATGTCGTGATACCACGGCAGCCATGAGATGCAGCGGTCGTCGCCGTCGATCTTCATGCCGTGGCTGTGCGCCGCCAGGTTGTTGAGGAGCGCGCGGTGCGTGATCGCGACGCCGTGCGGGAACCGAGTCGAGCCGCTGGAATATTGGAGATAGGCGATATCGTCGCCCGACGCGGCGGGCAGCGGACCCTCGACGACGGGCCGGGCGAGCAGATCGTCCCAGGCCAGGCCGGGCAGGCCCGCGGTCGCGGCGGCCGCCTCGCCGAGCGGGGCGAGCTCGGGCGGATAGACGAACAGCGCGGGGTCGCAGCTGGACAGCTGGACGCGGAGCTGGTCGATGTAGCTGTCGCGACCGCCGAACGAGGTCGGCAGCGGCAGCGGCACCGGCCACGCGCCCGCATAGACGACGCCGAAGAACAGCTGCGCGAACTCGGGGCCGGTCTCCGCCACCAGCGCGACGCGGTCGCCGGGGGCGATCCCCTGCGCCACGAGCCGGTGCGCGGCGGCGAGCGCGTCGGTCCGCAGCTCGCGATAGGGATAGGCACGGGCGAGCGTCCCGCGGGCGTCGTGGAAGTTCAGCCCGCGCGCGCCGTTCGCCGCATAATCGAGCGCCGCGCCCAGCGTCTCGAAATCGGCGTAGCGGCGGGGAAGCCGGTCGACGCT
The DNA here is from genome assembly GCF_058313435.1 of Sphingomonas sp. SP6. Classification (NCBI taxonomy): domain Bacteria; kingdom Pseudomonadati; phylum Pseudomonadota; class Alphaproteobacteria; order Sphingomonadales; family Sphingomonadaceae; genus Sphingomonas; species Sphingomonas sp. SP6. Next base: position 103,447 of record NZ_JBZFLG010000002.1, on the reverse strand, counting down.
CGGGGTGTAGGCGGACCGATCGGTCGCGTCTGTCATCTCGTCCCTTGTCCTCGTGCGACCCAGCACGCATCGCGAGCGGGCACGATAGCGCGTCGGTAACGTTCAAATTCGTTCGTCAGTGTGGCACAAACAAGGCGTATGGCCACAGGACACCCACGCGACCGCACGCCGCCGCCGCCGCTCGACCAGGGCGCGCTCGAGCGGCTGGCGCTCCGCTACGTCGAGCGGTTCGCGACCAGCCGTGGTCGGCTGACCGACTATCTGACGCGCAAGCTGCGCGAGCGGGGGGCCGAGGGCCCGGTCGATCCGCGCGCGGTCGCCGAGCGGATGGCCGAACGCGGCTATGTCGACGACGCCGCTTACGCGGAGGCGCGCGCGCGGGGGCTGACGCGCCGCGGCCTGGGCGAGCGGCGCGTGACCGAGGCGCTGCGTCAGGCCGGGATCGACGGCGAGGGGATCGCGCGGGCGACCGCGGAGGCCTCGCCCGCTCAGGCCGCCCTCGCCTTTGCGCGCCGGCGGCGAATCGGGCCGTTCTCGCGCGAACCGGCCGACCCGCCGACGCGCGAGAAGCAGATCGCCGCGATGATCCGCGCCGGGCATCGATTTGCGCTGGCGCGCAAGATTGCGTCGCTTCCGCCCGGCTGCGAGACGGAAACGATCGACTTCTCCGGCAATTGACCGTTGTGCGGCGCGTCAACCCTGCTAGCAGTAATGCATCAGGGGGCTGAATGAGTAGTGATCCGCTAAGGAGTGCGGAGCATGATCTCGACGCGGGCGACACGGCTGGCGGCGAGGTCGGTGTTCGCGTCTCGGGCACGGTCAAATGGTTCGACGTGACCAGGGGCTTCGGCTTCCTGGTGCCCGATCCGGGCGCCGGCCCGCCGGAGCCCGGCGACGTGCTCGTCCACTTTTCGGTGCTCCATCCGCTCGGCCGGCGCAGCCTGCCAGAGGGCGCGCGGATCGAGGCCATCGCGATCCGGCGCGACCGCGGCTATCAGGCGCGCGAGATCCTGTCGCTGGACGTCTCCACCGCGGTCGAGCCGGTGCGCGAACCGACGTTCGGCCGGGTCGATCCGGTCGGGCTGATCGATGCGGCCGGCGAGTGGGAAGCGGTCGCGGTGAAGTGGTTCAACCGCCTGAAGGGCTACGGCTTTCTGGTCCGTCGCGAGCGGCCCGACGGCGACATCTTCGTCCATATGGAGACGCTGCGCCGCGCCGGCATCGTCGAGGTCGAGCCCGACGAGCCGCTGCGCGCGCGGATCGCCGCCGGGCCCAAGGGACCGCTGGCGGTGATGGTCGAGCGCGCGTGAAGGCGGCGCCCACGCTGCTGGCGGCGGCGCTCGCGGGCTGCGGCGGCGCTCCGTCCAAGCCTGCGGGGCCGGCGCTCGTCGACGTGACGGTCGGCGCCCACGTCTTCCACGTCGAACGCGCGAGGAGCGAGGCGGAGCAGGCCAAGGGGCTGATGTACCGCACCGACATCCCGGCCGACGGCGGGATGCTGTTCGCGCCCTATCCGCCCGGCGGCGGCGCGCCGCGCGTCGCGACCTTCTGGATGAAGGACACGCCGCGCCCGCTCGACATCGTCTTCATCCGCGCCGACCGGACCGTCGCCCGCATCGCGGAGAACACGACGCCCTTCTCGGAGGCGGTCGTCTCCTCGCAGGAGCCGGTCGTCGCCGTGCTCGAGATCAACGGCGGCCGGGCGGCGGAGCTGGGCTTGCAGGAGGGCGATCCGGTACGCTGGACCGGGGCGTGATCAGCGGCTAAGCGCGCATCTCAAATGGGCATCAACCTCAATCCCTTCACTTGGTGGAACGGCGCCACCATCGGCACCTGGTTCGGGCTGCGCGGCAAGCGGCAGGTCGGCGAGGATTCGCTCGGCAACGTCTATTACGAGGGCGGGCGCGACACCGCGGGCAATCCGCGGCGCTGGGTGATCTATCAGGGCTCGAACGACACCAGTCGGCTGCCGACCGAGTGGTTCAGCTGGCTGCACCATCAGATCGAGGACGTGCCGAGCGTCGCACTGCCGCCCGCGCGCCCCTGGCAGAAGCCCGCGATCCCGAACATGACGGGCACCGCGCTCGCCTATCGCCCGGCCGGCGCGCTCGAGAAGGGCGGCCGCCGCGCCGCCGCGACCGGCGACTACGAAGCGTGGAGCCCGGAGTCCGGGAGCATCGGGGGGTGAGGACACGACGGGTCGCGGCGGCGATCGCCGCCGTCGCGGTCCTGGGTGCGGCCGGCTGGTTCGGCGCCGAATGGTATTCCGGCCAAAAAGCACCGCGCGCCGCCGCGGTCCAGGCGATCCCCGATGGGACCGACGCCAACGGCGATCAGGTCACGGCAGTCGACGCCGCCGCCAAGGCCGATCTCGCCGGCGCGACGCCGATGGCGCAGCGCATCGCGGTGGTCGGCCTTCTCAACAAGCGCAACAGCGTCTCGCGCGACCTGACGCTCAAACCGGGCCAGGCGGTCCGCGTCGGCGACACGATCGTCCGGCTGCGCGCGTGCGAGCGGACCGCCCCCTGGGAGCAGCAGACGCTGACCGGCGCGTTCGTCCAGCTCGACGTCAACGGCGCTGACAAGGTGTGGCGGCGGGTCTTCTCGGGCTGGCTGTTCAAGGAGCGGCCGCAGCTCAACGTCGTCCTCCACCCGGTCTATGACGTCTGGGTCAAGAGCTGCACGATGTCCTTCCCCGCGACCGGCCCGGACACCGTGTCAGTCGCCGCGCCCGCATCGAGCGCGAAGAAGTCCGCCGCGGGCGGCGGACGGCCGAAGAGCGACGACAGCGGCGAGGACGCGCCGACCGCCGGACCCAGCAACGCGACGTAATCGTCGCGGTCGATCTCGATCGCGCCGAGCGTCGCGAGGTGGGCGGTCATGAACTGGCAGTCGAGCAAGGTATAGCCGCCCGCCCGCAGCCGCGCGACCAGCCAGGCGATCGCGACCTTGGACGCATCGGGGGCGCGGCTGACCATGCTCTCGCCGAAGAAGGCGCGGCCCAGCGCCAGTCCGTAGAGGCCGCCGACCAGCCGCTCGCCATCCCAGCATTCGATCGAATGCGCCAGGCCCGTCGCATGGAAGTGCAGGAAGACCCGTTCGATCGGATGGTTGATCCACGTCTCCGGGCGATTGTCGGCGCTTTCGGCGCACAGGCGGATCACCGCGGGGAAATCCGCGTCGGCGGTGACGCGGAAGCGATCGGCGGCGATCGTCTTCCTCAGCGAGCGGGAGAGATGGAAGCCGTCGAGCGGGAGGATGGCGCGGCGGCGCGGCTCGACCCAGTAGACGCCCTCGGCGTCGCGGTGGTCGGCCATCGGGAAGACGCCGACCGAATAGGCGCCCAGCACGAGCTTGGGGTCGAGCGCGGGGAAGCCACGGGTCACACGAGCGGACCCGGGAAGACGGGCCGGCGAGGAGATCGCCGGCCCGGGTGGGAGGTCAGGCGTGGCAGGTGGTCTCGCCCTTGCCGGGGACCGTGACGGTCACCGAGTCGGGGCTGCCCTTCAGCGACCAGCCGCCTTCGGCGGTCAGCGGATCGCCGGCGTTCGCGGCCTTGAGCATCGTGCCCGTGCCGGCCTTGTCGGTCTTCACCACCGCCTGCTTGTCGCCTTCGAAGAAGCTGACGTAGATCAGGCTGTTGTCCTTGCAGCGCAGCGTCTTCTCCGCCTTGATCGCGGGCGGCATCTCGACCGGACCCTTGTTGGCGAGTTCGGTCGCCATCGGGTCCGGGTTCACGTCGAGGACCTTGGGATCCTTCGACTGATTGCAGGCGGCGAGCGCGAGCAGCGACGCCGTGGCGGCGAGGAGGAGGGGGCTCTTCATAGGCGGACAGACTTCGCGCACGCAGCATGGGGCGTCAAGCCGAACAAGATAGGTACGTAGTGTTGCACTAATGGGTCGGCCGCGAGTCCGGCCACTTCGTCTCCGTTCGTGTCGAGCGAAGTCGGGGTACGCCGAGCGGCGTACCCGGCCTCATGCCCCCCGACTAGGCTTGGGTCGAACGGAGATATGGCTTCCGAACGTCAGCGAGGACCGACGACCACGCTCAATTCAAGCTCCGCGAAGCCTGTTCGAACAGGTCCTTCGACAATCCCGGTGTCCGCACGATCCGCTCGAGCTCGGCCCGCATCAGCGCCTGGCGCGCGGGATCGAAGCGCTTCCAGCGATCGAGCGGGGGGAGCAGCTTGGCCGCCGTCTGCGGATTGAGGCGGTCGAGCGCGATCAGCTGGTCGGCGTGGAAGCGGTAGCCGTCGCCGCCGGCGGCATGGAACGCGCGCTGGTTGGCGGCGAACCCGCCGATCAGCGCGCGCGCGCGATTGGGGTTGGCGAGGGTGAAGTCGGGGTGGCGCGCCAGGTCGGCGACGTGTCGCGGCGTGTCGTCGCGCGTGCTCATCGCCTGCGTGCCGAACCATTTGTCGATGACGAGGGCGTTGCCGGCGTAGCGGTTGTAGAAGATGTCGAGCGCCGCCTCGCGCTCGTCCGAGGTGCCGCTGGCGAGCGCGGTGAGTGCGCCCTGCCGGTCTGTCATGTTGTCGGCGCGCTCGAACTGAGCGAACGCCAGCCGGTCGGCATCGGCCGCGCCGCTCGCGGCGAGGTAGCCGAGGGCGACGTTGCGCAGCCGACGCAGGCCCTTCGCCTCGGGCGTGTAGGCGTAGGGACCCGCGGGCGCGCGCGCATAGGCTTCGCGCCACGCCTCCTCGAGCGAGCGGCCGAGTGCGCGGCGCAGGCCCTCGCGCGCGGCGAAGACGGCATCGGGATCGACGAGCGCGAGCTGGTCGCCGATGAAGCTTTCCGACGGCAGCAGCACCGTCTCCGCGAGGAACGCCGGGTCGAGCGCGGGATCGGCGAGCGTATCGCGGACCGCGGCGATCACCGCCTGATGATCCGCGCGCCCCTCGACCGCGGCGGCCACGAGCGTGTCCAGCATGAGCTGCTGGGTCGCCTCGTAGCGGGCGAAGGGATCGTCGTCGCGCCGCGCCAGGAAGGCGAGGTCGGCGGCGGTGCGATCGCTGTCGACGATCACCGGCGCGGAGAAGCCGCGGTTGATCGACAGCACCGGCCGCTCGGCGATGCCGTCGAAGACGATCGTATCGATGGTGTCGTCGAGCAGGACGAGCCGTTCGGGGATGAGATCCCGGCCGGTCTCGGCTCCGAACAGCTTCAGCTTGAGCGGAAGCACCATCGGCTGCTTCTCGGGCTGGCCGGGCGTCGGCGGGACCGACTGGGCGAGGCGGAGCGTGGCGCGCGCAGTGCCCGGCGCATGGTCGATCGACGCGGAGACGCGCGGCGTCCCCGCCTGCGAATACCACAGCCGGAACTGCGACAGATCGACGCCGCCGGCCTCCTCCATGCAGGCGACGAAATCCTCGCAGGTCGCCGCCGTCCCGTCGAAGCGGTCGAAATAGAGGTCGCTGCCGGCGCGGAAGCGTTGCGGGCCGAGAACCTCGGCGATCATCCGGATCACCTCGGCGCCCTTGTTGTAGATCGTCGCGGTGTAGAAGTTGCTGATCTCCTGATACTCGTCCGGGCGGATCGGGTGGGCGAGCGGCCCCGCGTCCTCGGGAAACTGCGCGGCGCGCAGGCCGCGGACATTCTCGATCCGGCGGACGGCGGGGCTGCCCTGGTCGGCGGAGAAACCCTGGTCGCGGAAGACGGTGAAGCCTTCCTTCAAGGATAGCTGGAACCAGTCGCGGCAGGTGACGCGGTTGCCCGACCAATTGTGGAAATATTCGTGCGCGACGACGGCGGCGATCGCGTCGAAATCGTAATCGGTCGCGGTGTCAGGATCGGCGAGGATGTAACGGCTGTTGAAGATGTTCAGCCCCTTGTTTTCCATCGCGCCGAAGTTGAAGTCGTCGACCGCGACGATGTTGAACACGTCGAGGTCGTATTCGCGGCCATAGACCTGCTCGTCCCACGCCATCGCCAGCTTCAAGGCATGCATCGCGTGCCGAGTCTTCTCGAGGTCGCCGTGGCGGACCCAGATGCCGAGCCGGACGTCGCGGCCCGAGCGCGTGGTGAAGCTGTCGCGGTTCTCCGCCAGGTCGCCGGCGACGAGCGCGAACAGGTAGGAGGGCTTGGGGAAGGGATCGTGCCATTCGGCCCAGTGCGTGCCGTCGTCGTTGCGGCCTTCCGCGATCGGATCGCCGTTGGCGAGGAGCACCGGATAGCGCTTCGCGTCGGCGGTCATGCGGACGCGGTAAGTGGAGAGGACGTCGGGACGATCGGGGAAGAAGGTGATCCGGCGGAAGCCTTCGGCCTCGCATTGGGTGCACAGGTTGCCGCCGCTGGCGTAGAGCCCCATCAGCTGGGTGTTGCGTTCGGGCGCGATCTCCACCTCGGTCTCGATCGTGTGCGAGTCGCCGCGCAGGGGTAGGACGAGCTTGCCGTCCTCCAGCCGCCAGTCATTGACCGCGACGCCGTCGACCGTGACCGAGCGCGGCGTCAGCCCCTCGCCGTCGAGGATCAGCGGCGCGCCCGCCTCCTGCCGCCGCACCTCGAGCCGAGCGCGCACCCGCGTCGTCGCCGGATCGAGCGCGAAGTCGAGATCGATCGCGGGCACCGTCCACGCGGGCGGGCGGTAGTCCGCGCGCCGGGTGACTTCGGGGGTGGCGATAGCGGCGGACAGGTCGATCATGGCTGGAGGTATACGCGGGCGGCGCGGAGGTTCCATCCCTTGCGCCCGGCGATCGGTGTGATAGCGTGATAAGACACAAAGAGAGGCGCGGGATGCATCGCTGGCTGGGAATGGGGCTTCTGCTGGCGGGATCGGTTCCGGTCGCCGCCCATGCGCAGGGGTTCGATGTCGAGGCGGCGACGCGCGCGTATCTCGATCTGCTGCAGGGGCCGGCGCGGGCGAAGTCGGACGCCTATTTCGAAGGCGGCTATTGGCTGATCCTGTGGAACGCGCTGGTCTCGGTCGCGATCTGGCTGCTGATCCTCGCGACCGGGTGGTCGGCGCGGTTCCGCGAGATCGCCGTCCGGGTGACGCGGCGGCGCTGGCTGGTCCCGGCGGTGTCGGTCGCGATCCTGTCGCTCGCCGCGTCGCTGCTTCAGCTGCCGTGGGACATCTACACCGGCTTCGTCCGCGAGGCGGAGTACGGGCTGATGAACCAGAGCTTCGGTGCGTGGCTGGGCGACTGGGCGAAGGGCGTGGCGCTGGGACTCGTCTTCAACCCGCTGCTGGCGATGGCGATCTACGCGGTGATCCGCCGCGCGCCCCGGACTTGGTGGCTGTGGGGGACGGGGGTGATGACCGTCTTCGTCGCGATCGGGGCGCTGATCGGGCCGGTGTTCATCGCGCCCTTGTTCAACACCTATTCGGAGATGCCGGCCGGACCGCTGCGCGACCGGATCGTCGCGGTCGCGCGGGCGAACCATATTCCGGCCGAGCACATCTACGTCTCCGATGCCTCGCGGCAGACCAAGCGAATCTCGGCGAACGTCAGCGGGATCGGGCCGACGATCCGGATCACGCTCAACGACAATCTGCTCAAGCGCACCGCGCCCGACGAGGTGCTGGCGGTGATGGGCCACGAGATGGGGCATTACGTGCTAGGGCACGTCTGGCGGCTGATCGGGTTCTTCGTCCTCATCATCGGGCTGGTGCTGTTCGCGATCAGCCGGATCGCGCCGCGGCTGATTGCGCGGCATCCGGGCTGGGGCGTCCGCGACCTCGCCGACCCCGCCTCCGCGCCGGTGCTGCTGCTGCTGGCGAGCGTCGCGGGGGTGATCCTGACGCCGGTGCAGAACAGCATCGTCCGCGGCGGCGAAAGCGAGGCGGACGCCTTCGGCCTGAACGCGGCGCGCCAGCCCGATGGCTTCGCCAAGACCGCGCTCCGGCTGTCGGAGTACCGCAAGCTGGAGCCGGGCGCGTTCGAGGAGGCCGTGTTCTTCGACCACCCCTCGGGCCGGACGCGCATCCGGATGGCGATGCAGTGGAAGAAGGATCACGTGCCGAACGCGACGATGGCGAAGCCCGAGCTGGTCCCGCCGATGTGAGCGCGCTGCTGATCTTCGGCCTGGGCTACACCGCGCGGGTGATCGCTCGCGCTCTGCCCGAATGGACCATCGCGGCGACGGGGCGGGACGGGACGCTCGTCTTCGCCGACGAGTCGGCGGTGCGCCCGGCGCTGGCGGCGGCGACCCACGTTCTGTCTTCGGTGCCGCCCGACGGGGGCGATCCGGTGCTCGCCCGCTACGGCGATGCGCTGGGAGGCAAGTGGCTCGGCTATCTCTCGTCGACGGGGGTGTATGGCGATGCGGGCGGCGCGTGGGTCGATGAGTCCGCCGCGATCGGAACGGGGCGGCGCAGCGAGCGCGCGGCGGCGGATGCGGCGTGGCTGGAGCGGGGCGCGCGGGTGTTCCGCTTGCCGGGCATCTACGGTCCCGGCCGCTCGCCGCTCGAGCGGGTGCGAGAGGGCAAGGCGCATCGGGTCGATGCGCCCAACGTGTTCAGCCGCGTCCATGTCGACGATATCGCGGCGGGGGTGATCGCGGGGTTCGACGCGCCGGCGGGGGCGTACAACCTCGCCGACGACGAACCCTGTTCGCAGAACCTGGTGGTCGAATATGCCGCGGCGCTGCTCGGGATCGCGCCGCCGCCGTTCGTGCCGGTCGCCGGGCTCTCGCCGATGGCGCGGGGCTTCTACGCCGAGAGCCGGCGGGTCGCGAACGGCAAGGCGAAGCGGGTTCTCGGCTGGAGCCCGCGCTATCCCACCTACCGCGAGGGCCTGCGCGCGGTGAGCGCGATCACCAGCCCGACGCCCGCCAGCGCCGCGCCGACGCCGGCGAGCAACGTCCAGCGATAACCCTCGAAGATCGTCGACAGCAGCATCGCGATGACGGGGACGATCACGCTCGAATAGGCCGCCTTCGCTGGGCCGATCGCCCGCAGCACCGAGAAATAGAGCGGGAAGGCGAGCGCCGAGGCGAAGACGCCGAGATAGGCGATGCCCGCGACATAGCCCCAGCGCGGATCGAAGCTCGGCGCGCCGACCGTCGCCAGCGCGTAGAGGCCGTCGACCAGCGCGCCGATCAGCATGGCGACTGCGGTGGTCGACAGCATCGGGTAGCGCTTTGCGGTCGCGGTCGCCTGCATGACGTTGGCGCTCGAGGCCGAGAGGACGCCGAGCAGGGTGAAGCCGATGCCCGTCAGCGCGCGGGCGGGGCCGTGCGGATCGGCGCGGATCTCGTGGAGGAAAAGGAGCGACACGCCGCCGACCGCGACTGCTGACCCCGCGAGCAGCTGCCGCCCCATCCGCTGACCGAGGAAGAGGCGCGACAGGAGCGCGTTGGGGACGAGCAGCAGCGCGAAGACCACCGCGACGACGCCCGACGTGATGAAGCCTTCCGCCCGGTAGACGAAGTTGAAGTTCAGAGTGAACTGCGCGACGCCGAGCGCGGCGGCGAAGCGCCAGCCGGCGGCGTCGAGGCGGAACGACTCCCGCTTGATCGCCGCCCAGCCGCCGAGCGCGGCGGCGGCGAGGAGGAAGCGGTAGGTGACCGACCAGGACGGCGGCACGCCCGCCGCTCCGGCGCCGAGCTGGTCGCGGATGACGAGCCAGGTCGAGCTCCAGATCAGCGTGACGACCGCGAAGGGGATCAGGATCGCCGCGGTGGTCGAGCGCGGAGGCTCGCTCACAGTCGTCGGATCGCGTCGGCGAGGGGGCGGATCGCGTCTTCGGCCTGGTCCCAGGCGACGACGAGCCGGGCCTCGCCGCCGCCCCAGTCGTAGAAGTCGAAGCCGAGCGCGCGCAGCGACGCGGCCTCGTCGGCGGAGAGGCGCAGGAAGACCTCGTTCGCCTCGACCGGGTGGACGAGACGGTCGCCCGCGGCCTCGGCGAGCAGCGCCGCGCCGGCGTTGGCGGCGCGGGCGTTGGCGAGCCACAGGTCGTCGTCGAGCATCGCCAGCACCTGCGCGGCGAGGAAGCGGCCCTTGGAGAAGAGCAGCCCGGCGCGCTTCCTCCGGTAGAGCGTGTCGTGCGCCAGATCGGGGCGGAAGAACACCAGCGCCTCGGCCGACATGCCGCCGTTCTTGACGAAGCCCAAGCTGAGCGCGTCCACCCCGGCGCGCCATGTCACGTCGGCGGGCGAGCAGCCGACGTGCGCGACGGCGTTGGCGAAGCGCGCGCCGTCCATATGGAGGCCGAGACCTCGCGCCTTGGCGACCTCGCCGATCGCGGCGACCTCCGCGGGGGTGTAGGCGCGGCCGTATTCGGTGGCGTTGGTGATTGAGATCGCGTGCGGCTGGACGCGGTGGACGTCGTCGCGGATCGGCGCGAGCACGGCGTGGATCGTCTCCGGCGTCAGCTTCGCGCCGTCGCCGTCGGCAAGGATGAGCTTCGCGCCCGCGGTGTAGAAGCCGGGCGCGCCGCCCTCGTCGTTCTCGATATGCGCGGCGCGGTGGCAAACGACGCCCCCATGCGGCGGGCAGAGCGCGGCGAGCGCGAGGCAGTTTGCGGCGGTGCCTGTTGGGACCCAGAGCGCGGCGACCTCGGTCTCGAACAACTCGGACAGGCGCGCATCGAGCTGCTTCGACCAGCGATCGCCGTCATAGGCGGTGTCCTGGACATTGGCCTCGGCCATCGCGGCGAGGACGCGGGGGTGAACGGGGGCGGCATTGTCGGAGAAGAAGCGCATGGCCCGGGGCCATGCGGGGGCGGCGGGGGCGGGTCAACATCGCGATCGTCGCGCAGAGCGGGCGGGTGGAGGGTGACGCGAGGCGATGTCCACCAGGCAGTCCGGACGGCGCCGCGGACAGCGAAAGTTCCGCGAAAAGCCCTCTTGCGGGACCCTTCGGCGAAGGTGCGGGAAGCTTCCGTGTCGTCGTCCGCACGGGGCGGGGCGCGTTGGGATCGAGAGAGGAAAAGAGCAGAAACGGGAGTAGCAGTGCGTGGGCGTGTAGGACAGCGGCGCGTGAGCCTTATCGCGGGGTCGGCCGCGAAAAGCGGACTGACCGCAAACGCCCACTTGCAGACGTTCGAGCGCGCCCGTTACAGAAGGTTGGTGCCGCAGATCGGTCCTAACGATTGGCTGGAAGCTGACCGGCGTGAGCGACAAGCGACGGAAGCGGGCTTGGCGGGCATGTATCTTGCCGGACCGTGGTTGGCTCTACCGGCGCTGATCTCGCTTCCGATCATGGCCGTGGTGGGAGAAGGCGACTACATCATCGCCGTTTTGGGAGTATTGTGGGCGGCTTTGCTTGTCGGCGCTGTTCGCGCGCGTAGGGGCAGTTCCAAGGGCACAGTGCGGCGGGCTTGCGCTACTTGGGTTGTCGGCTGGTCTGCGATCCTTTCCTTGGGCATGATCGCTATTGCGCTTACGTTCGCCGTTGGCGGTGAGTGGCGCTGACCGCTCGCGGGAACGTCCGCTTTCCCCCAAACTCGGCCATTCACCTCGGTGATGGAGGTCCGTGCTTCCCCCTCACCGGCATGCTCGCCACCCCGTCGCCCCGCGCGCGGCCTGGTCGAGGTGGAGGTGGTCGCGGTGGGCGGCGTTGTAGTCGGGGGAGAGGACGGTCGCGAACAGGCGGCACGCGCCGTCGCGGACGTCGTGGAGGAAGGCTGCGTCCGCCTCGCTCCCGCGCCAGTCGCGGACGATCGTGATGCGGCGACCGTCGGCGAGGACGAAGGCGGCGATGTCGACCGCGTCGGCGGTCGAATGCTCGCTCCACGCGCCGGCGTCGCGGCCGTACATGCGGCGGCAGGAGTAGCTGCCGAAATGCTCGATGCGCGCGACCGGCTGGCCGAAGCGGCGCTCGGCGGCGGGTTGGACGACGTTCCATTCCCACATCGCCAGCGCCGCCGCGACGGGGCAGGCGACGCCGAGGCTCGCCGGTGCGAAACCGATTCGGCGCGCGCCGCCGGGGGTGAAGCGCACCGCATCGTCATAGCCGCATTTACCCTCGCCGCGGCGGGGCGGGAGGACGGTAAAATGAATACCGGATCGGTTCAGCAATGCGCGGCAGGCGGGGAAATCGTCGCCGAGCGCGGCGAGCTTGCGGCCGGTGAACAGGCCGATCGGCTCGCCGAGATCAAGCGGGGTCCAGGGCAGGTCCTGCGGGCGGGCGCGCAGTGTCGCGACGATCAGCAGCACGGCCGTCGCGGCGGCGATCAGCGACAGCGCGGCGGTGATCCCGCGGCGGACCGCGCGCAGGCTCACCCGCGCGCGGCGGCCTCGAGCGGTTCGGAGGTGACGGGATAGCCCGCGTCGTCGGGGATGCAGAGGTGCTCGGCGCCGTCGCGGGTCTCCTGCCACGGCGTGACGACGCGGATCGGGGTGGCGGCGGCGTGGGCGGCGGCCTCGTCGAAGCTCTCGAATTGCGCCAGCCGTTCGAGATTGCGGCGGGTGGGGTAGATGATCTGGAGCTTGCCGGCGTCGGCGTCGTCGAGGACGCTCCGCGCGGTCGCCCAGACGAGGCGGGTGTTCTCGGTCGCGTCGACGGTCGCCTGCGGCGCGCCCTTGGGCAGGCGGGCGAGGTAGAAGCGGGTGTCGAAGATCCGCATGTTGCGGTGTGCCGGCCGCCAGCGCGCGAAGGGGATCAGCTCGCCCGGCGCGAGCGCGGTTCCCGCCTCGTGCAGCGCCTTGCCGAGCGGCTGGCCGGCGTGAAGCGCCGCGCGCAGCCGCACGAGCGCGTCGGCGTTGAGCAGCGGATCGAGCCCGATCGCCAGCCCGGCCTCCTCGATCGTCTCGCGCACCGCGGCGATCCGCGCGGCGAGATCGTCGGCGTCGTCGCTTTCCATCAGCTCGGCGAGCGCATGGTCGCCGGGGTCGATCCGCCCGCCGGGGAAGACCATCGCGCCGCCCGCGAACACCATCGCCTTGGCGCGCTCGACCATCAGCAGTTCGGGCGGGCCGCCGGCGCGCTCGCGGAAGATCACCAGCGTCGCGGCGGGAATCGCAGGGGGGAGATCGTCGTCCATCGCCCGCGACTGTGCCGGAGTCGCGCGGGACGGGGAAGCCGTTGATTTGGAGGGCGGGTGTGGAGGGCACTCCGCCCGCTCGTGTCGAGCGAGGTCGAGACACGTCGGGGTGCGCCATGTCCCTCGACTTCGCTCGGGACGAACGGAGGTTGGGAGCGTGCGCGACGAACGGGTGGGGTTCAGGCGGTGCCGGCCTTGAGCAGATCGTGCATGTGGACGATGCCGACGAGCTTGCCGTCCGCATCGACGGCGAAGACGAGGAGGACGCTTTCGGCCTGCATCCGGCGCAGCGCCTCCGACGCGAACTCGCGCGGGCCGATCGCGCAGGTCTCGCGCGTCATCCATTCGCCGACCGGCGAGCCCATGTGCGCGCCGGCGGCGAAGGTGCGGCGCAGGTCGCCGTCGGTGAACGCGCCGATCAGCCTGCCGGTGAAGTCGATCACTGCGGTGCCGCCGAAGCGCCCGCGCGTCATCTCGACGGTCGCATCGGCGAGGGTCGCATCGGGCAGGACGCGCGGGATGCCGGCGCCCGCGGTCATCACGTCGGCGACCTTCAAGAGCTTCGCGCCGAGCCGGCCGCTGGGGTGGAACTTGTAGAAGTCCTCCTGGCTGAAGCCCCGGCGCGCCATCACCGCGGTCGCGATCGCATCGCCGAAGACGAGCTGGACCGTGGTCGAGGTGGTCGGCGAGAGCCGGACCGGGGCGACTTCGCGGACGCGCGGCATCGTCAGCGTCAGCGCGGCGAAACGGGTGGCGGTGGTCTTCGTCGAAGAGGTGATCATCACCAGCGGGATCGCGAGGCGGCGCGCATAGGAGAGGATCGGCGCCAGCTCGGCCGCGTCGCCCGAGCGCGTGACGACGAGGAGCATGTCCTCGGGCTCGACCATGCAGATGTCGCCCAGCCCCGCGTCGCCGGGGTGGAGGTACACCGCCTGGGTGCCGGTCGCGATGAAGGTGGCCGCGATCTTGCGCGCCACGATCCCGCTCTTGCCGACGCCCGAGAGGACGACGCGGCCGCGGCAGCCGAGCACCATGTCGACCAGCCGCTCGAAATCGGCGGCGAAGGCGGGTTCCAGGATCTGCTCGCCCAATTGCTCCAGCGCGGTCGCCGCCATCGCGACGGCACGGCGGGCTTGTCGGAGGGGTTTTCGGCTGGAGGCGGCGTCGGGCGGAGCGAGCATCGACGCCTGATGCGCCGATCCGCCGCGATCTCGCAAGAGGCGGCGGAGCGAGGAACCGGCACCCGGGCGGTTTGTTGTGGACTGTCGCTACAATACAGCGGGGGGCCAAGCAGTGCAGTTCACCGTCAACGGTGCGTCCCACCAGCTCGAGGTCGACGTGCGGACGTCGCTGCTCGACCTGTTGCGCGAGCACCTGCATCTGTTCGGCGCCAAGAAGGGGTGCAATCAGGGCGCGTGCGGCGCTTGTACGGTGCTGGTCGACGGCGAGCGGATCAATGCCTGCCTCGCGCTCGCGGTCCAGTATCAGGGACGCGACGTCACCACGATCGAAGGCGTCGGGTCGCCGGGTGCGCTGGCGGACATCCAGCGCGCGTTCGTCGAGCATGACGGCTTCCAGTGCGGATATTGCACGCCGGGGCAGATCTGCTCGGCGGTCGGCATGGCGGCGGAGGCGAAGCGCGGCGTGCCGAGCCACGTCAGCGCGGATCTGGGCGCGGACGTGACGCTCGACCATGACGAATTGCGCGAGCGGATGAGCGGCAATCTGTGCCGCTGCGGCGCGTACAACGGCATCATCGACGCGATCCGCGAGACGTTCGTCGACGTCGACGAGAGGGAGCCCGCCTGATGCTCGCCTTCGACTATGCGCGCGCCGAGGGGGCGGCGGATGCGATCGCCCGCGCGCAGGCGGGTGGCGACACCGCCAAGTTCCTCGGCGGCGGGACCAACCTGGTCGATCTGATGCGCGAGACGATCGAGCGCCCGCGCGCGCTGGTCGACGTGACCGGGCTGTCCACCGAGATCGTCGAGCAGGTCGACGGCAGCGTGCTGCTGGGCGCGGGCGCGAAGAACACCGCGGTGGCGGAAAGCCGCGCGGTCCGCGAGCGCTACCCGCTGGTCGCGCGCGCGATCCTGGCGGGGGCGAGCGCGCAGATCCGGAACATGGCGACGGTGGGCGGCAACCTGCTCCAGCGGACGCGCTGTGCCTATTTCTACGACGACGACGGATCGCGCTGCAACAAGCGGGTCCCCGGCCAGGGCTGCGACGCGATCGACGGGTTCAACCGCATCCACGCGATCCTGGGCGCGTCGCCGGCGTGCGTGGCGACACATCCGTCGGACTTCGCGGTGGCGCTGGTGGCGCTCGACGCCCTGGTCCACATCCACGGGCCGGACGGCACGCGGATCGTGCGGCTCGAGGACTTCCACCGGCTGCCCGACGACCAGCCGCAGGTCGAGACGGTGCTGCGCCCGCACGAGCTGATCACCGGCGTGGAGCTACCCGCGGCGAGGGCCAACCTGCGCTCGACCTACCGCAAGGTGCGCGACCGGGCGAGCTACGCCTTCGCGCTCGTCTCGGTGGCGGCGGCGCTGCGCGTCGAAAACGGCGTCATCGCCGAGGCGCGGCTCGGGCTGGGCGGGGTCGCGCACAAGCCGTGGCGCGCGCGGACCGCAGAGGCGGCGCTGATCGGCCAGCCCGCGACCGAGGACGTGTTCGTCGCCTCGGCCGAGCTGGAGCTCGCCGCCGCGCGCGCGCTCAAGGACAACGCCTTCAAGATTCCCCTTGCCAAGCGGACGATCGTCGCCGTGCTGGGCGAGCTTGCCGGAGAGGCCGCATGAACCCGCTCAAGAGCGCCGAACAGGCGGTGAAGGGCGTCGCGCAGACCGTGATGTCGAAGGCGATCCAGCTCGCCCCCGACAGCTGGATTCCCGGCGGCGTCCCCGATCCCTTGATCCGCGAGCAGCACGGCAACGTCGGCAAGCCCGTTTCGCGAATCGACGGTCCGCTCAAGGTCGCGGGCGGCGCGCGCTACGCAGCCGAGTTCCCGCTGGAAGGGATGCTCTACGCCGCGGTCCAGTTCTCGACGATCGCGCGCGGACGGATCACCGCGATCGACACGAGCGCGGCCGAGGCGCTGCCGGGCGTCGCGGGGGTGATGACGCACCGCAACGCGCCGCGGATGAACAAGATTCCGTTGTTCATGTCGCAGCCCAAGGCCGCGGGCGGGGTCGACCTGCCGATCATGCAGGACCCCGAAGTCTATTGGAACGGCCAGCCGATCGCGGTGGTCCTCGCCGATAGCCAGGAGCAGGCGGACCATGCGAAGTCGCTGATCCGCGTGACCTATGAGGAGGATGCGTCGGTCGTCGGTTTCGCAGCGGCGAAGGCCAAGGGCACGGACGTCGCCGAGTTCATGGGTCAGCCGCTCGACCTGTCGATCGGCGACGCCGAAGCGGCGCTGGCCGACGCGGCGTTCAAGGTCGACCATACGTACACGACGCCGCGGCACAGCCACAATGCGATCGAGCTGCACGCCTGCACGGTGGCGTGGGACGGCGATCACCTGCGCGTCCACGACGCCTCGCAGCTGGTCGCGCACACCGCGTGGAGCCTGGGGCAGGTGTTCGGGCTGGCGGAGGATCAGGTTCACGTCACCTCACCATTTGTCGGCGGCGGTTTCGGCGGCAAATGCCTGTGGGACCATCAGGTGCTCGCCGCCGCCGCCGCGAAGTTCGCGGGCAAGCCGGTGCGGCTGATGCTGTCGCGCGAGGGCGTGTACCGCGTCGTCGGCGGGCGCACGCAGACCGAGCAGCGCGTCGCGCTCGGGGCGACCGGCGACGGCCGCCTCACCGCGCTGATCCACACCGGCACGGTGGTGATGAGCCATCACAACCAGATGCCCGAGCCGTTCGTCCTGCCGACGATGAGCGTCTACGGCTCGGAGGCCTTCCGGCTCCAGGTCCGGGTCGGCTATCAGGACATGCTGGCGAACACGTTCATGCGCGCGCCGGGCGAAGCGGTGGGCACCTTCGCGCTCGAATGCGCGGTCGACGAGCTGGCCGAGGCGGTCGGCGTCGACCCGATCGAGTTGCGGCTGAAGAACGAGCCCGACGAGGACCCGATCAAGGGATCGCCCTTCTCGCAGCGCGCGGTCGAGCAGGCGTTTCGCGACGGAGCCGAGGCGTTCGGCTGGTCGCGGCGGCAGGCTCCGGGCGCGCGGCGTGAGGGCGAGTGGCTGATCGGGATGGGGGTCGCGACCGGCACCTATCCTTATTACCGGATGCCCGGCGGCGCGGCGCGGATCACGCTCAAGCGCGACGGGACGGCCGAGGTCGGCGTCGCCGCGCACGACATGGGGATGGGCACCGCGACCGCGCAGACGCAGGTCTGCGCCGACCGGCTCGGCCTGCCGATGGACGCGGTCACGTTCCTCTACGGCGACAGCCAGTTGCCGGGCGTGGTGCTGGCGGGCGGATCGCAGCAGACCGCGTCGATCGGTGCGGCGGTGATCGCGGCGCAGACGAAGCTGGTCGGCGAACTGCTCAAGCTTGCCGGCAACGATTCGCCGCTCGCCGGGCTGTCGGCGGACGAGGTCGGCGGGTATTCGGGCGGGCTCGCCAGCCTGGAGGATTCGGGGCGATACGAGAGCTACGCCTCGATCCTGGCGCGAGCGCAGCGCGACGAGCTGACCGTGACCGCCGAAGGATCGCAGCCGCTCGAGACCGAACATTGGTCGATGCACAGCCATTCGGCGATCTTCGTCGAGGTCGGCGTCAACAGCGTCACCGGCGAGATCCGGGTGCGGCGCGTGCTCGGCTCGTTCGACTGCGGACGCATCCTCAATCCCAAGACCGCGGGCAGCCAGTTCAAGGGCGGGATCATCATGGGGCTGGGCCTGGCGCTGATGGAGGAGACTCAGTTCGACGAGCGCAAGGGCCGGATCATGAACCCCAGCCTCGCCGAATATCACGTGCCGGTGCACATGGACGTGCCCGAGATCGCGGTAATGTGGACCGACATCCCCGATCCGCACTCGCCGATGGGCGCGCGCGGCGTCGGCGAGATCGGCATCACCGGCGTCGGCGCGGCGGTGGCGAACGCGGTCTATAACGCTTGCGGCAAGCGGGTGCGCGACCTGCCGATCACGCTGGACAAGGTGCTCTAGGCGGCCCCGACCGGCTTGCCGACGCCCAGTCGCTCGCCGCGGGTGACGATCACGCGGTCGCCGAGCTTCGTCACCGCGAACAGCCTCTTCGCGAAGTCGTTCGGGACGCCGATGCAGCCGTGGGTCATGTAGCCGTCCTGCACGTTGCTGCCGTGGATCGAGATGCCGTCGTTCGTCAGCCGCAGCATGTACGGCATCGGCGCGCCGCCGTAGATGTTGCTCCGGTGATCGGCGTCCTTCTGGGTGATCGGGTAGACGCCGAGCGGGGTCGGCTTCGCGTCGGCGCCATAGAGGATGGCGGACGCGCCGATCTCATGTCCGTCGCGGAAGACCGATAGGACCTGGGCGGCGAGATCGACGGTGATGACCAGCGTGCCGGTCCTCGGCGCGGCGCTGTCGTCCCAATGCGATTCGCCGATCTTGAGCGGACCGTCGATCGGCAGGACGCTGCGGATGACATAAGGGGAGGCGGGCGGCACGGCGGCGAGTGTCGCGACCGGGGCGGGCTTGCCGCGCACGCGAGGCGGGATGTCCTGCGACGCGAGGATACGCGGGCCGCTCGGGCGGTGGACATAGGCCGAGGTGGCCACCGTCGCGAGCATCGCGACGAGCGTCGCCAGCGTCCACCCCCGGATCGTGCGCGCGATCTGCATGGCGGCGGTCTAGGCCGCGATGGTTAACGAGGCGTGCTCACGCGCCCGCCTCGGTCAGCCGCGCCTGCTGCTCCGGCGAAAGGGTGAGCGTGATCGCGGGCAGCAATTCGCGCAGCTGTTCGACGCTGGTCGCCGACGCGATCGGCGCACAGACGCCCGGCTGCGCCATGAGCCAGGCGAGCGCGACTTGGGCGAGGGTGGCCCCGGTCTCGGCCGCGACGGCGTCCATCGCCGCGAGGACAGCAGGACCCTTGCCGTCGAGCAGGGCCTGCATCCGGCCGCCGCGGACGCTCTTCCCGAGATCGTCGGCGCTCCGGTACTTGCCGGTGAGGAAGCCGGAGGCCAGGCCGTAATAAGGGACGACGCCGATATTGTACTCGATGCAATAATCCTGGAGCTCGCCTTCGAACTTGGCGCGGCTGACCAGATTATATTCGGGCTGGAGCACCTGATAGTGCGGCAGCCCGGCGGCGCGCGCGGCCTCAACGGCCGAGCGCAGGCGCGCGGCGTGGAAGTTGGACGCGCCGAGGACGCGGACCTTGCCCGCCTCGACGAGCCGAGCGAACGCTTCGGCGACCGCCTCCTGCGGGACCGCATCGTCGTCCTGGTGCGCGAAATAGAGGTCGATGCGGTCGGTGCCGAGCCGCGTGAGCGAGGCGTCGCAGGCAGCGGCGATCCGTGCGGGGGCGAGCTTCGCGCCGCCGTCGCCGGGCAGCATCCCGACCTTGGTCGCGATCTGAACGCGGTCGCGCTTGCCGCTCGCGCGGAGCCACTCGCCGATCATCGTCTCCGACTCGCCGCCCTGGTGGCCGGGGACCCAGGCCGAATAGACGTCGGCGGTGTCGATCATCGTGCCGCCGCCCTCGACGAAGGCGTCGAGTACCGCGAAGCTCGCGGTGCGATCGGCGGTCCAGCCGAACACGTTGCCGCCCAGCACCAGCGGCGCGATCTTGAGGTCGGAGGCGCCGAGGCGGCGGAGGGTCATTGCGCGTTGTCCTCAGGATCGTCGGGGGTGGTTAGGTTCGCCTGGAGCGATGCCGCAGCCTCGTTCAGCTGTCGATCCTCGTCGGCGGTGACGGTGCCGGGATCGGCCGGCTGCTGCGCGCATGCGGCGAGCAGCAGCACGGCCACGGCGATGAACCTCCGCCCGATCATCAATCCTCGAGCGCGTTCCCGGCGTTCTTGAGCGCGCGTCCGGTCGCGTCCGCGGCCTTGTCGGCGGTGTTCGAGATCGCGCGACCGGCCTTGTCGGCCCCGTTGGCGACGCTGTCGCCCGCACGATCGGCGGCGGCGCCGGCGCGGTCGCCCGTATTGTCCAACGACTGCTCGGCCGAGCCGAACGCCTGATCGGTGGCGGCGCTCACGTCGCCTGCGGCGTTCGCGGTCGTCGCGGCGGTGTCGGCAGCGACGGCATTGCCCGCCTCGGCGGTCTCGTTCCGGGCGTTCTGGCTGCAGGCCGAAAGCGCGAGGGCCGCGGCGGCGGCGAGGGCGAGCGTGGTCTTCATCATCGGTGACTCCCTGTTACGTCGGGCGCAAGAACGCGGGGAGCGCGGTTCGGGTCCCCGCGGGAATGTCGGACCGCGGCGAACCCGCGCTGCGCGATTGACCTCATATAAAGATATCTTTATGTCTTTACCCGTGACCGCTCCGCTCGACATCTTTCGTGCCCTCGCCGATCCGACCCGGCTGCGCATCCTGGCGCTGCTGCGCTCGATGGAGCTGTCGGTCGGCGAACTGGCGCAGGTGCTGGGGCAGAGCCAGCCGCGTGTGAGCCGCCACGTCAAGATCCTGTGCGACGCCGGGCTGGCCGAGCGGCGCAAGGAAGGGAGCTGGGTGTTCCTGGCGCTGGGCGACGAGCGGGTGGTGACGCCGCTCGCCGCCGCGCTCGACGCCTGGAGCGCGGGCGAGCCCGATCGCTGGGCGATCGCGGATGCGGCGCGGCTGGCGGCGGTGCGTGCAGATCGCGCGGCTTCGGCGGCGCAGTGGTTCGAAAGCCATGCGGGCGAATGGGACGCGATCCGGTCGCTCCATGTCGCCGAGGACCAGGTCGAGGCGGCGATGCGCGCCGTTGTCGGCGGCGAGCCGGTCGCGCGGCTGCTCGACATCGGCACCGGGACCGGTCGGATGCTGGAGCTGTTCGGCGGGCAGGCGCGGGTCGCGCTCGGGATCGACCGCAGTTCGGAGATGCTGCGGCTGGCGCGGGCGAAGCTGTCCGAGGCCGGTCTGGCCAACGCCGAGCTGCGGCAGGCGGACCTCTATGCGCTGCCGCTGGGCGACGGCGAGGCGGATCTGGCAATCCTTCACCACGTGCTCCATTTCGCGCAGCAGCCCGGCGCAGCGATCGTCGAGGCGGCGCGGGCGCTGGGCGCGGGCGGGCGGCTGCTGATCGCCGACTTCGCGCCGCACGACCGCGAGGATCTGCGCGCGCGCGAAGGGCATACGCGGCTCGGCTTCTCCGACGTGCAGGTCGCCGACTGGTTCGAGGCGGCGGGGCTGATGCCGGCGCGGATCGAGACGCTGGAGGGCGGGGAACTGACGGTGAAATTGTGGCTGGGACGAAAAGCGATGGCGCGCGAGGTGAAGGCGGCATGACGACGATGGCTTCGCTGGACGCCGCGCGGACGGTGGACGAGCCCGCGCTGGCGCGGGAGGCGCCGATCTACGCCGATGTCGGCGGCGACGTGGCGGTGAGCTTCGAGTTCTTCCCGCCCAAGACCGAGAAGATGGAACAGACGCTGTGGGCCTCGGTCGCGACGCTGGCACCGCTCGGGCCGCGCTTCGTCTCGGTCACCTACGGCGCGGGCGGATCGACGCGCGAGCGGACCCACGCGACGGTGGCGCGGATCGCGCGCGAGACCGGCATCCCGGCGGCGGCGCACCTGACCTGCGTCGAGGCGAGCCGGGACGAGATCGACGCGGTCGCCGACGCTTATTGGGAGGCGGGCGTGCGCCACGTCGTCGCGTTGCGGGGAGACATGCCGCTGGCGGGTGCTCCCTACGCCCCGCATCCGGGCGGGTACGAGAACGCCGCCGCGCTGGTCGAGGGGCTGCTCCGGCGGCATCCGTTCGAGGTGTCGGTCTCGGCCTATCCCGAATGCCATCCCGATTCGGGCGATGTCGCCGCCGATCTCGACAATCTCAAGCGCAAGATCGACGCCGGGGCGACGCGGGCGATCACGCAATTCTTCTTCGAGGCCGACACCTTCTTCCGCTTCCGCGATGCGGTGGCGGCGGCGGGGATCGACGCGGAGATCGTGCCGGGGATCATGCCGGTCAGCAACTTCGCCGCGGTCCAGCGGATGAGCGCGATGTGCGGGACGGCGGTGCCGGCGTGGATGGGGCGGCTGTTCGAGGGGCTCGACGCGCTGCCCGAGGCGCGGCAGCTGGTGTCGGCGACGCTGGCCGCCGAACTGTGCCGCAAGCTGTATGCGGGCGGGGTGAAGGAGTTCCACTTCTACACGCTCAACCGCGCCGAGCTGAGCTTCGCGATCTGTCACCTGTTGGGGGTGCGCGCCGCTTCTTGAATCCTCCCCGTTCACGGGGAGGGGGACCAGCCGAAGGCTGGTGGAGGGGGCTCTCCACCAGCGAACCGCTTGTGGAGAGCCCCCTCCGTCGCGCTGCGCGCGCCACCTCGCCGTGAACGGGGAGGATTGGAGTTCAAGATGACCAAGAGAGAAGCCTTCCTCGCCGCCGCTGCCGAGCGCATCCTGATCACCGACGGGGCGTTCGGGACCGAGATCCAGAACTGGAAACTCGCCGAGGACGCTTATGCCGGCGACCTCGGCCTCTCTCACGATCAGAAGGGCAACAACGACATCCTCGCGCTGACCGCGCCGCACGTCCCGGAGAGCATCCACCGCGCCTATTTCGCGGCCGGGGCGGACATCGCCGAGACCAACACCTTCTCGGCCAACCGGATCAGCCAGGCGGATTACGGCGCCGAGCATCTGGTGCGCGCGATCAACGTCGAGAGCGCGAGGATGGCGCGCCGCGTCGCCGACGAGTTCGAGGCGAAGGACGGCCGCCCGCGCTTCGTCGCGGGCGCGATCGGGCCGACCAACAAGACGCTGTCGCTCAGCCCCGACGTCAACGATCCGGGCTACCGCGAGATCGACTTCGACACGCTGAAGGACGTGTACCGCGAGCAGATCGACGCTTTGGTCGAGGGCGGGGCGGATTTCGTGCTGATCGAGACAGTGTTCGATACCTTGAACGCGAAGGCCGGGATCATGGCGGCGATCGAGGCGGGGGAGGCACTGGGGCGCGATCTGCCGATCATGCTGTCGATGACGCTGACCGACCTGTCGGGGCGGAACCTGTCGGGGCATACGGTGGAGGCGTTCTGGCATGCGGTGCGGCATGCGCGGCCGCTGACGATCGGGCTGAACTGTTCGTTCGGGGCGGAGCAGCTGCGACCGCATGTGAAGACCTTGAGCGACATCTGTGATGCGCTGATCATGGTCTATCCCAACGCCGGGCTGCCCAACGAGCTGGGGGCTTACGACGAGGCGCCGGCGACGACGGCGGGGCTGGTGGGCGAGTGGGCACAGGCGGGGCAGGTCAACGTGCTCGGCGGGTGCTGCGGGTCGACGCCGGCGCATATCGCGGCGATCGCGGAGGCGGTTCGGGGGTTGGCGCCGCGGAAGGTGCCGACGCCGGCGGTCAGGACGCGGCTCGCGGGGCTGGAGCCGTTCACGATGGCGGCTTAGTTATGCCTCCCCTGTAAGGGGAGGTGGCAGCCGAAGGCTGACGGAGGGGTGTCCCCGCTGGTAGCGGAGTACTCCCTTTCAACTGGTGACACCCCTCCGGCGCTGCGCGCCACCTCCCCTTACAGGGGAGGCATAGGATCGAAAATGACTACGACCACCTCCCCCGCCTCCACCTCTTTCGTCAACATCGGCGAGCGGACCAACGTCACCGGCTCGGCGGCGTTCAAGAAGCTCGTCATGGCGGGCGATTACGCCAAGGCCGTCGAGGTCGCGCGCGCGCAGGTGGAGAACGGCGCGCAGGTAATCGACGTCAACATGGACGAGGGGCTGCTCGACGCGGTCCACGCCATGACGACCTTCCTCAAGCTGATCGCCGCCGAGCCTGACATCGCGCGTGTGCCGGTGATGATCGACAGCTCGAAATGGGAGGTGATCGAGGCGGGGCTGAAGTGCGTCAGCGGCAAGCCGATCGTCAATTCGATCAGCATGAAGGAGGGCGAGGAGAAGTTCCTCGCCGAGGCGCGCAAATGCATGGCGTACGGCGCGGCGGTCGTCGTCATGGCGTTCGACGAGGTCGGTCAGGCGGACACCGAGGACCGCAAGGTCGCGATCTGCGAGCGGGCCTACACGCTGCTGACTGGGATCGGCTTCCCGCCCGAGGACATCATCTTCGACGCGAACGTCTTCGCGGTCGCGACCGGGATCGAGGAGCATAACAATTACGCGGTCGACTTCATCGAGGCGGTGAAGCGGATCCGCGCGTCGTGCCCGCACGTCCATTTCTCGGGCGGGCTGTCGAACCTCTCGTTCAGCTTCCGCGGCAACGAGCCGGTGCGCCGCGCGATGCACTCGGTGTTCCTGTACCATGCGATCCCCGCCGGGCTCGACATGGCGATCGTCAACGCCGGCCAGCTCGACATCTACGACCAGATCGACCCCGAGCTGCGCACCGCCTGCGAGGACGTGATCCTCAACCGCGACCCGCAAGCGGGCGACCGGCTGGTCGCGCTGGCGGAGAGGTTCCGTGGCACCGATGCCGTCGCCGAGAAGGCGGCGGCCGAGTGGCGCTCGTTCGACGTGCGCAAGCGGTTGGAGTACGCGCTGGTCAAGGGCATCGACGCGCATGTCGTCGAGGATACCGAGGAGTGCCGCGTCCAGTTCGCGCGGCCGATCGAGGTGATCGAAGGCCCGCTGATGGACGGGATGAACGTCGTCGGCGACCTGTTCGGATCGGGCAAGATGTTCCTGCCGCAAGTGGTCAAGTCCGCGCGCGTGATGAAGAAGGCGGTGGCGCACCTGCTGCCCTTCATCGAGGCCGCCAAGGAGCCCGGCGCCAAGGGCAAGGGCAAGATCATCATGGCGACCGTCAAGGGCGACGTCCACGATATCGGCAAGAACATCGTCGGGGTCGTGCTCCAGTGTAACGGCTTCGAGGTAGTCGATCTGGGCGTGATGGTGCCCTGGTCGAAGATCATCGCCGCCGCGAACGAGAACGACGCCGACATGATCGGGCTGTCGGGGCTGATCACGCCCTCGCTCGACGAGATGGTGACGGTCGGCGAGGAGATGCAGCGCGCAGGGATGACGATGCCGCTGCTGATCGGCGGCGCGACGACCTCCAAGGTCCATACCGCGCTGCGGATCGCGCCCGCGTACAAGGGGCCGGTGGTGCATGTGCTCGACGCGAGCCGCGCGGTGGGCGTGGCGACGACCTTGGTGTCGGACACGATCCGCGACGACTTCGTGGCGAAGACCGATGCCGATTACGCCGCGGTCCGCGCCGCGCGCGAGGGGAAGGGGCAGAACGAGCTGCTGCCGCTCGCCAGGGCGCGCGCCAATCCGTTCGTCGCCGACATGGCGATGAAGCCGCCCGCGCCCGCGCAGCCCGGCGTCCATGTGTTCCGCAACTGGGACCTCGCCGATCTGCGTGAGCTGATCGACTGGACGCCGTTCTTCCGCGCCTGGGAACTGGCGGGCAATTACCCCGCGATCCTGACCGACACGGTCGTCGGCGAGAGCGCGACCTCGCTGTTCGCCGACGCGCAGGCGATGCTCGACCGGATCGTATCGGAGAAATGGCTGACCGCGCGCGGGGTGGCGGGGCTGTGGCCGTGCGCGCGCTGGGAGGACGACGTCGTCGTCGATCTGAAGGGCGACTTCAACGCGGACGAGCTCCGCGGGTTCGACATGCTGGGGCTGGTCGAGGGGACCGACATCGTCCGGCTGCCGTTCCTGCGCCAGCAGATCGCGAAGCGCGAGGGGCGGGCGAACATGTGCCTGGCCGACTTCATCGACGAGAAGGGCGACTGGATCGGCGGCTTCCAGGTCTCGATCCACGGGATCGAACCGCATCTGGCGCGGTTCAAGGCGGGGATCGACGATTACAGCGACATCCTGCTGAAAGCGCTTGCGGACCGGCTGGCGGAGGCGTTCGCCGAGCGGCTGCACCAGCATGTGCGGACGACGCTGTGGGGTTATGCGCCCGACGAGCAGCTGACCAACGAGGCGCTGATCCGCGAGCAGTACCGCGGCATCCGCCCGGCGCCCGGTTATCCCGCATGCCCGGAGCACAGCCTGAAGACGACGTTGTTCGAGATGCTCGATGCCGAGCACGCGACGGGCGCGCATCTGACCGAGAGTTTCGCGATGCTGCCGACGGCGGCGGTGAGCGGCTTCTACTTCGGGCATCCGCAGGCGGAATATTTCGGGGTGGCGCGAATCGGCGAGGACCAGCTGGCCGATTACGCGCAGCGGCGGGGGGTGGAGCCCGACCTCGCGCGGCGCTGGCTGCGGCCGAACCTCGATTGATGAGAGCGCTACCATCGGTTGGCCGCAACGTGCTGTCGCCTCGTCGCACCACAGCGCATCTTTTTGACACCGATGTCAACGGACGCTTGCGGAATCGTGCGCGCCAGGTAGTCGCATCCGCAACGACATTCCGTCGTTCGGGGAATCATTTATGGCTGTTCAGACAAGGCATCGGCACGCAAGCGCGGCGGACGAGGGCCTGAGCGCGGCGAAGGCCGGGAAGACGCTGCGCTTCGACGAGAGCACGACCTATTTCGACTATCAGACCTTCGGCAAGGCCGACCGGCTGGTGTTCCTAAGCGGGCGCGACAATGCGACGCCGGTCGACAACATTTTCTTCTTCGACCTGAATGACCAGGAATTCGCCGGGCATACCAAGCAGATGACGGTAGACGCGACCGCGCTGGGTGGCCAGCGCAACGGCGAGGGCGGGCTGTACGAGGAGTTCGCGTACGTCGGCACCACCCACGTCACGACCTATACCGTCAAGTTCCTGGGCGGCGACGGCGGCGACCGCTTCCAGTCGGGGATCGGCGGCGATACGCTGCTGATGGGCGGCGGCGACGATTACGTCAGCATCGGCGCGGGCGACGACGTGGTGAAGACCGGCAGCGGCGCCGATTACATCGACAGCACCGATGGCGACTTCACCTCCGGCGACGTGCTCGACGGCGGCAAGGGTGTCGACCAGCTGACCTATTACGGGCAGGGACTGAGCGACGCCGACATGGCGGGGATGAGCTCGATCGAGATCCTGGGTGCGTCGGGCAACGGCCTGCTGGAGCTGGGCGCGAACGCGCAGCGGTCCGGCGTGCGCGAGCTCTACGTCGACGCCTTCCAGCAGCAGGTCATTACCGTCGGCGCGGCGTTCACCAACGACCTGCTGATCCACCACATGGGCGCGGGCCCGAACGCGCTGACCTTCGACGCCTCCGCGTCGAGCGCGACGGTGACGATCGAGGCGGGGTACGATTCGACGGCGTCGGCCCCGACCTACATCGGCGGCAGCGGGGCCGAGGACACGATCAAGGTCTCGAACGGCTTCATCTTCGAAGGCTCGCCCCCGCACGGCGGCGACCTGAGCAACGTCAGCGGCTTCGAACATGTCGTGGTCGAGGACCTCGGCGGCGACTCGGGCGCGTACCTCGTCCTTGCCACCAAAGCGGACGATATCGCCTCCGCCTTCCAGACGGTCGACGCGAGCGGGCTGGGCGAGGGCAAGGGCTTCGACCTGCGTGCAGGCGACGCGCGCGCCGCGCTTCACGTCGTCTCCGGCGCGGGTGACGACCGGCTGGTGACCGGGCGCGGCAGCGACGTGATCGACGGTGGACTCGGCGGCGACACGATCAACGGCGGCGGCGGCAGGGATGTGTTCGTCTATCACGCCGCGGCGGACAGCAACGGCGACGTATTCGACGTGATCCTCGACTTCACCTCGGGCAAGGACACGATCGACGTGACCGGGCTGGGCGCGGACCTGCCCTCGCTGCACGGCGTGACGATCAACTTCCTGGGCAACCAGGCCGACGCCATCGGCCTCGCCGCGACGGCGGGCAACGGCGTGCTCGACGCGGTGTACCGGACCGACACCCACGCCTTGTGGTTCGACGTCAACGACGACGGCACGTTCGACGCTGGCGACCTCCACATCGGCATGGGGCCGACGATGGAGCTGAAGGGCGCCGACGTGCTGAGCGGACACGTCGTGATCTGAACCGATGCCGCCGCGCCGGTCGGGCGCGGCGGTTCGCCTCAGAGCTTGCCGAACGCCGCCTCGAACGCGCGGTCGTCGCCGGCGGCGAGCAGCCGGGCCTGTTCCAGCCAGCGGTCGCGCGCCATGCGGCCGGTGAACGGCCCGAGGCGCGCGTCGATCGCCTCCGCCTGCGCCTCGTCGAGCGCGGCCAGATCGCCGACCGTCGCGACCCCCAGGTCCTCCAGCCGCGCCGCGACTTTCGGGCCGAGCCCCTTCAGCGTGGTCAGCGGGCGTCGGCCGGCGTCGGGCGAGGGGGGCGCGGCGGGTGCGGACTCCGCCTCGACCGCGGGCGCGGCCTCGAACGGGGCGGAGGCGGCGACCGGCTCGTCGGCGACGTCCGGAGACTCGGGCAGCGGATCGGCGGCCGGGGTTCCCGGCGCGGCCCAGCCGTCGAGCGGCGGCGGCGCGGGAGCGACCGGTGGGACCGTGACCATCGGCGGCGGCGGTGCGGCGGGCTCCTCGACCCGCGACCGGGCGAGTCGATCGGTCGGCGCCGGCGCGGGTGCGGTCGACGTCTCGGCCTCGATCCTCGTCTCCTCGATTGAGCGCGCCGCGCGCCGTCTGGCCGCCAGGCGCATCCCGTAGATGATCGCTCCCAGCGTGATCGCGGCGAAGATCAGGATCATCACGAGGCTGGAGGTCGTCAGCCAGCCCAGGTCCGAGGTCGGGCGATAGGTGGGCGAAGTGGCGCTCATGCGTCAGAGCCTACCCGTCCGCGCGATCTCGCGCCAGCCGATGTCGCGGCGGCAGAAGCCGGTCGGGAAGTCGATCCGGTCGACCGCGGCATAGGCCGCGTCGCGCGCGGCGACGATGTCCGCACCGGTCGCGGTCACCGCCAGCACGCGGCCGCCGGCGGCGACGATGCCGCCGTCGGCCGCCTTCGTCCCGGCCTGGAAGACGATCGCCCCGCCGTCCTCCGCCGCCTCGACGCCGCCGATCGCGCCGCCGGCCTCGGGCGTGCCGGGATAGCCGTTGGCGGCCATCACGACGGTCAGCGCGACCTCGTCCGAGAACTTCGGTTCGGGAAGGTCGGCGAGGCGGCCCTGCGCGACCGCGAGCAGCGTCTCGACCAGGTCACCCGCGAACCGCGCCATCAGCACCTGGCATTCGGGATCGCCGAAGCGGACGTTGTATTCGATCAGCTTGGGGCCGTCGGCGGTCAGCATGAGCCCGGCGTAGAGCACCCCGACATAGGGGGTGCCCGCCGCGGCGAGCGCGTCGATCGTCGGGCGGACGATCTCGCCCAGCGCCTGCTCCTCAAGCTCGGGGGTGAGCACGCTCGCCGGGCTGTACGCGCCCATGCCGCCGGTGTTGGGGCCGGTATCGCCGTCGCCGACGCGCTTGTGGTCCTGCGCGCTGCCGAAGCTCGCGGTGCTTCTCCCGTCGCAGAGGACGAACAGGCTGGCCTCCTCGCCGTCCAGGAACTCCTCGATCACCGCTTCGGCGCGGCCGCCTTCGAACAGGTCGGCGATCGCCGCCTCGGCCTCGGCGCGGGACATCGCGACGGTGACACCCTTGCCGGCGGCGAGGCCGTCGGCCTTGATCACGCACCGCTCCCCGAAATCGTCGAGGCAGGCGAGCGCACCGTCGCGCGACGTCACCTTGAAATAGCGCGCGGTGGGGATACCGACGCGGGCGCACAGGTCCTTGGTGAAACCCTTCGACCCCTCCAGCTTCGCGGCCTCGCGGCCCGGCCCGAACACCGGGACGCCGATCGCGCGGACGTTGTCGGCGAGGCCGTCGACCAGCGGCGCCTCGGGACCGATCACGACCAGGCCGATCCGGTGCCGGCGGACGAAGTCGATCACCGCGCGGTGATCCGCCACGTCGAGCGCGACGAGCGTCGCGTGGCGAGCGACGCCGGGGTTGCCCGGCGCGGCGTAGAGCGTATCTAACCGGCTGGACTGCGCGAGCTTCCAGGCGAGCGCGTGCTCACGTCCTCCCGAACCCACCAGCAGGACGTTCATGCCCGATCCCCTTTTTCCTGAGCAGGGCCGGCTGGTAGCCGAGGCTTCCCCCGGCGACAACGCGCCCGCGGTCTCGGTCAGCGAGCTGTCCGGCAAGCTCAAGCGCGTGGTGGAGGGCGAGTTCGGCTATGTCCGCGTCCGCGGCGAGATCTCGGGGTACAAGCGCGTCGCCTCGGGCCATGCCTATCTGTGCCTGAAGGACGATGCGGCGGTAATCGACGGCGTGGTTTGGAAGGGGCAGGCGAACCTGCTCGCCTTCCGCCCCGAGGACGGCGCGGAGGTGATCGCGACGGGGCGGCTGACGACCTATCCTGGACGGTCGAAGTACCAGATCGTGATCGAGCGGATGGAGCTCGCGGGTGCTGGCGCGCTGATGGCGCTGCTCGAGAAACGGCGCCAGGCGCTGGCGGCGGAGGGGCTGTTCGACCAGCACCGCGCGCTGCCCTATCTGCCGCGCGTCATCGGCGTGGTGACCTCGCCGACGGGGGCGGTGATCCGCGACATCCTTCACCGGCTGGAGGACCGCTGCCCCAGCCACGTGCTAGTCTGGCCGGTCAAGGTGCAGGGCGACGGCGCGGCGGAGGAGGTCGCGGCGGCGGTGCGCGGCTTCGGCGCGATCGAGCCGGGCGGCGCGGTGCCGCGCCCCGACCTCATCATCGTCGCGCGCGGCGGCGGCTCGATCGAGGATCTGTGGGCGTTCAACGAGGAGGTGGTGGTGCGCGCGGTCGCCGCCTCGCCGATCCCGACGATCTCTGCGGTCGGGCACGAGACCGACACGACGCTGTGCGATCACGCCGCCGACCGCCGCGCGCCGACCCCGACCGCGGCGGCGGAGATCGCGGTGCCGGTGCTCGCCGAGCTGCGGCTGACGGTCGCGGGCCATGCCCAGCGGACCGAGCGTTGCGCCCGGCGCTACGTCGAGCGTGGGCGCGAGCGGCTGACGGCGTGCGCGCGGCTGCTGCCGACCCGCGACCGGCTGCTCGGGCCGCAGCGCCAGCGGGTCGACGAGGCGGGGGCGCGCGCCGACCGCGCGCTGGAGCGGCGGGTGGCGGCGGCGCGGCGGTCGCTCGACGTCCATGCCGGCGTGCTCCGCCCGGCGATGCTCGCGCGCCAGCTGTCGGCCGCGCGCGCGCGGCTCGACGATCTCGGGCGGGTGCTGGAGGCGGTGAACCCCGACGCGCCGCTGGCGCGCGGCTATGTCCGCGTGACGGCGCGCGACGGCCGGACGCTGACCAGCGCGGCGGCCGCGCGTGGGGCAGGAGCGCTGACCTTGCGGTTCCGGGACGGGGCGGTGGACGCCAAGGTTGAGAAGGCGGGGACGAAGGGTTATCCTCCTCGGCCCGAACAGCCGACCCTGCTTTAGGAATCGCGCCGATGCTGATGTCCAATTCCAACCGCCCGGCGCGGCTCCACTACGGCCCGAACGGTTTTCGCGTGCTGTCGACCGGCGACCATGTTGTCTGCGGCGCGACCGGCGCGCGGATCCCGATCGAGGAGCTGCGCTACTGGGACGTGGTCCGGCAGATGCCGTTCGCGAGCGCGGCGATCGCGATGGAGGCGCTCGCGCCGCGATGAGCCCGCGCCTCGCCGCGTTCGCGGCGATCGTCGCGCTGGGGACCGCGGCCGCGCCGGTCGACACGATCGCGCTCGACGGCGCGGCGCGGCAGGGCGGCGCGGTATTGGGGACCGCGCCGGTCGGGACACGCGCGCTGACGCTCGACGCGACGCCGGTCCCGGTCGCGCCCGACCGGCGGTTCCTCATCGCCTTCGACCGTGACGCGAGTCCGGCGGCGCAGCTCGTCGCGACGCTGGCCGACGGGCGGCAGATCGTCCTGCCGATCGCGGTCGCGCGCGGCGACTGGCGGATCGAGCCGATCGACGCGCCGATCAACGCCGGCAGGACGAGCGAGGAGATCGCGCGGTTGCGCCCCGCCGAGCTGGCGCAGATCGCCGCCGCGCGCGCGGTCGAGAGCGATACGGACGGCTGGCGGCAGCGCTTCGTCTGGCCGGTGATCGGCCGGCGATCGGGGCAGTTCGGATCGCAGCGCGTCTATCAGGGCGTGCCGGGCGCCTATCATTCGGGGACCGACGTCGCGGTCGGCGCGGGGACCCCGGTGCGCGCGCCCGCCGACGGCGTGGTGGTGCTCGCCGCCGATCATCCGTTCACCCTCGAAGGAAATCTGGTCATCCTCGATCACGGCATGGGGCTGACGAGCGCGTTCCTCCACTTCTCCCGCATCCTGGTCGCGGCCGGCCAGCGCGTGCGCCAGGGCGAGGCGATCGGGCTGGTCGGCGCGACCGGGCGTGCGACCGGGCCGCACATGCATTGGGGCATGGTGTGGCGCGGCCGCCGCATCGACCCGGCGCTGCTCGCGGGCGCGATGCGATGAGCGTCAGCGCAGCCGCTTGGCGCGAATCGACGGCCCCTTGTCGAAGGCGGCGAAGAAGCTGCCGAGCATGGCGCGCTTGAGCGTCACCTTTCGTCCCGGCTTGATCGAGCTCAGGGTGAAGTCGTCCGTCTGAACCCAGGTCCCGTTGTCCGCGACCGCGAAGATCAGCCGTCCGCCGGCGTCATATTGCACCGCCGTGACGCTGGAGACGACCTCCTTGATCTCGTCCTCCTGCCCGCCGAAGAGCTTGATGTCGGGGAGCGCGATGCCGAAGAGGGAGCGCTTGGCCGCCGTCACCTCCCCGCGACTGACGACCGCAACCTTCTTCGCCTTGATCGCCTGATCGAAGGTGGCGACCTCGCGATCGAAGCAGGCGAGGCGCTCGGCGTCGGCGGCGATCGTGCTGCATTTCGCGAGCGGCGCGAATGCGGCGCCTCGCTCGTCGGGCGCAGCCGTGACGCTTACAGACGTAGTCAAAAGGGCGAGCGAAATGGTCGAAATCAGGGCCTTGATGGTCGACATGCGTGCTCCCCCGGGTGGCTGTTGCACTTCTGCTACAGAGTGACGGCATCTGTCCATAAACCGATATCGGTCGTTTACTTCTCTTCCGGCACGTTGCAATCGGTGTCCTCTCTGAAGGACACGTGAACCCGCGAACGGGCCGCGCCTTCTGGACTTTAAGGGGAAAGGACTCATCATCGTGGCGATCAAGTCTCGGAGCCTGCTGCTTCTCAGCGCGGCACCTCTCGCGATCGGTCTTCTGGCGCCTGCCATGGCGACCGCGCAGACGGCTGGCACCACCGACGTGGCGAACGCTTCGCCCGACCTGGCTGACCAGCAGGCGCAGTCCACCCAGGACGTCGTCGTCACCGGCTCGCGCATCACCAATCCGGTCCTGACGTCGGTCAGCCCGGTCACGGTCGTGTCGGCCGCCGAAGTCCGCAACCAGGGCAACACTCGGGTCGAGGACCTCCTCAACTCGCTGCCGCAGGTGTTCGCGAACGAAGGTTCGTCGGACGCGAACGGCGCGTCGGGCATCGCGACCGTCGATCTTCGTGATCTCGGCCCGTCGCGGACCCTGGTCCTGATCAACGGGCGCCGCCTCGGCCCGGGCGATCCGACCGACATTGCGTCCGACCTCAACTTCATCCCCGGCGCGCTGATCAAGCGCGTCGACGTGCTGACCGGCGGCGCCTCGGCGACCTATGGCTCGGACGCGTTGGCGGGTGTCGTCAACTTCATCCTCAACGATGATTTCGAGGGCCTGCAGATCGACGCGCAGACGTCGCTCTACAACCATGACAACGGCTTCCACAGCAAGAACTACGACGCTTCGCTCCAGGCGCGCAACTATCTGCCGCCGCGCGGCGTGACCGCCGACGGCCAGATCCACACCATCAACGTCACGATGGGTGCGGGCACCGACGACGGCCGCGGTCACGTGACCGCCTATGCCGGCTGGCGCGAGGTCAATGCCGTCACCCAGGGCGACCGCGACTTCAGCTACTGCGGCTATTCGGCCGAGACGTCGGGCGGCACGCCCTATTACACCTGCGGCGGCTCCTCGACGTCGGCGTTCGGCCGATTCCGCCGCACCCAGAACGTCGGCCTGGGCTCGACCCCGGTGTTCTCGCCGACCGGCACCAGCTTCACCGGCAACCCGGCGGCGACCCCGCTGACCCCGGGCGGCTTCGGCGCCTACAGCTCGGCGCGTGACGGCTACAACTTCAATCCGACCAACTACTTCCAGCGTCCCGACACGCGCTGGACCTTCGGCGCCTTCGCCAATTACGAGGTTTCGAAGGCCTTCCACCCGTACCTCGAAGTCATGTTCATGGACGATCACACCCAGGCGCAGATCGCGGCCTCGGGTGCGTTCTACGGCACCGACTTCTTCGTCAACTGCAACAATCCGTTCCTGACGGCGGGGCAGCAGGGCCAGATCTGCGGCGACAACGCCGGGACGGCCGCGACGCAGTCGCTCTATATCGGGCGCCGCAACGTCGAGGGTGGCGGGCGTGTCGATGACCTGCGTCACACCGACTATCGCATCGTGCTCGGCAGCCGCGGCGAGATCGCCGACGGCGTCACCTACGATGTCTATGGCCAGACCTACAAGGCGCTGCTCACCGAGGAGTATCGGAACGACTTTTCGCGCGTCCGCATCAATCGCGCCCTCAACGTCGTCACCGGACCGAACGGCACCCCGGTGTGCGCCTCGTCCCTGCCCAATGCACAGGGTCAGGTGCTGGACGCGGCCTGCGTTCCGTGGAACATCTTCACGGGCACCACGACCGTGCAGGACAACGTCAACCAGGGCGTGACCCAGGCGGCTCTCAACTACCTTCAGACTCCCGGCTTCCAGCAGGGTCGCAGCACCGAGAACGTCGTCAGCGGCACGCTGTCCGTCGATCTCGGCAAGCACGGCTTCCAGACCCCGTGGTCCGACAACGGTCTCCAGGTGCTGGTCGGCGGCGAGTATCGCGAAGAGAAGATCTACGTCCAGCGGGACGTCGAGTTCCTGACGGGTGATCTCGCCGGACAAGGGACGCCGTTCGGCGTTCCCAACGTCGCGGGCCAGTACAATGTGAAGGAGGGCTTCGTCGAGGCTCAGCTGCCGCTGGTCACGGATCGTCCGGGCTTCGAAACGCTGGGGTTGGTCGGCGGTTATCGCTACTCGGACTATTCGATCCAGGGCCACACCGACACCTACAAGGCGCAGCTTGAATATGCGCCGTTCAAGGCGCTTCGCTTCCGCGGCGGCTACAACCGCGCGGTCCGCGCGCCGAACACGATCGAGCTGTTCAGCGCTCCCAATACGGTGCTGTTCGCCGGCCGCGATCCCTGCGCCGGTGCAGCACCGAGCGCCACTCTCGCAGAGTGCGCTCTGACGGGGGTGACCGAGGCCGAATACGGCACGATCGACGCCAGCCCGGCGAACCAGTACAACCAGCAGACCGCGGGCAACATCAACCTGCGGCCGGAGAAGAGCGACACCTATACCGCCGGCTTCGTCTTCAGCCCGCGGACCAACTTCAACATCTCGGTGGATGCGTTCCGGATCACGGTCGACGACCTGATCTCGACCTATGGTGCGCCGTACATCCTCACCCAGTGCACCACCGCCGGCAAGCTCTGCAATCTGATCCAGCGCGCGCCGGGCGGATCGCTGTTCACCGGCACCGGCCAGGTGCTCAACGGGACGCTGAACCTGGGTTCGGAGAAGACCCAGGGGATCGACGTGACGGCGCTGTATCGCCTGAACGTGGGGGGTGGCTCGTCGGTTACCTTCGACTTCGTCGGGACCTACCTCGACAAGTTCGAGATCACCCCGGTTCCGGGTGATCCCAGCTACGATTGCGCCGGCAAGTTCGGCTTCACCTACTGCGGCACCCCGCTGCCGAAGTGGCGGAGCAAGCTGCGTGCGACCTTCAACATGGACAACGGCATCGGCTTCAGCGCCGCGTGGCGGTTCTTCAGCCAGGTCGCGAACGACACGCGGTCGATCGACGGTCTGGACCTTTGCCCGGCGGACGACTCGAACAACCCCAACGGTTGCGTCAACCGCGAGGTCGCCAAGATCAAGGCGCAGAGCTACTTCGATCTGTCGATGGTCGCTCGGGTCGGCGACAACTACACGCTCCGGGTCGGCGCCCAGAACATCCTCGATCGCGACCCGCCGGTGCTCGACGCGAACTACACCAGCAACGGCTCGAACACCTACGCGCAGGTCTACGACTCGCTTGGTCGTTATCTCTACGCGGCGATCCAGATGAACTTCTAAGGTCTTCTCGAAGATCTGATATCGTGGCGGTCCGTCCTCCGACGGGCCGCCATTTTTTTGCCTGAACGATGAGGAGGACGACGTTGGACGAGGAGATCCACCGTGCGGCCGACGCAGCCCTCGCCCGCGGCGACGCCGCCGGCGCGATCGCGATGCTTGAACGGGGCCTCGCCACCGACCCGGAGGACTTCGCCGGCTGGATGAAGCTTGCCGCCCTTCGCCGTCACGCCGGATCGCCCGATGCGGCGCTCGACGCCGTCAACGCCGCGCTCGCCGTGCACCCCAACGATTTTTTCGGATTGCTGCTCAAGGGGAGCCTCCACGAGCAACTTGGCGACGCGACGCGCGCGGCCGAAGTCTATCGCGCGGTGCTGTTCCACGCGCCCGAGGACGGTGCGATGCCGCCCCCCGTCGCGGCCCAGCTCACGCGCGTGCGCAGCTTCCTCGCTCGGCACCGCGCCGAGCTGGAGGCGCAGTTGACCGACATCGCGCGGCTGGACCCTGTCCACCGCGATCGCGCGCGCCGCTTCGTCGAGAACGTGCTCGATCGACGGCCGGTGTACCGGCAGGAGCCGACCCATTATCGCTATCCGAACCTTCCGGATGTCGAATATTTCGACTTCGCCTACCCCGCGCTGCTCGACCGGCTCCGGGCGGCGGCGACCGACATCGCCGGCGAGTTCCGCCGACTTCTCGAGCGCCACGCCGATCGCCAGCGCCCCTACGTCGACTTCGCGCCGGGACAGCCGGTCGGGCAATGGTCCGCACTCAACCGCTCACCCGATTGGAACGCGCTTCACCTGATCCGCTATGGGCATCCGGACCCGGTCAACGCGGCCGCCTGTCCGAAGACGATGGCGGCGTTCGCCGGGGACGAGCAGGCGACCATCCCGGGGCTCGGCCCGAACCTCATGTTCTCGCTTCTTGCGCCGCACACGCACATTCCCCCGCACCACGGCGTGGCCAACTTCCGGGCGGTCTGCCACCTGCCGCTGATCGTCCCGGCCGGCTGCCGGTTCCGCGTCGGGGCGGAGACCCGTGCGTGGCGGCCAGGCGAGCCGTGGATCTTCGACGACACGATCGAGCATGAAGCGTGGAACGAGTCGGACGAGCTCCGCGTGGTGCTGATCGGCGATCTGTGGCGTCCGGAACTCGACGACCAGGATCGGATTGCGATCCGCGACTTCATGCGGGCGCAAGACGGCGTTGGGCGGCTCGGCGCGCTCTAGCGGACTGGCGAACAAGATCGGGATGTGGTAGCGCCGCCGCATTGCACAAATTAGGTCGAGACTGCTGATGACCTTGCGATTCTTCCTTCTCGTGGCCGCCGTCACCGCTCCCGTGGTCACATCGGCCCAGGCGCCGGTCGCCCCGTCGGCCCAGCCTGCGGCCAAGCCGATCAACAAGACCGATCGCGTCGTTTGTCGCACCGAGGACCAGATCGGCTCGCGGCTGGCCAAGCGCAAGATCTGCATGACCGTGGCCGAGTGGCGCGAGGTCGGCCGCCAATCAGGTGACTGGCTCGAACATAAGTCGACCTATCTCGGCAAGCCCGGCGGCGGCTGACGCGGGCTCAGGCGTAGCCGAGCCGTTCGATCCACGGGGCCAGGATGGGCTCGACCGATGCCAGCTGGCGCGCGTAGCGCCGCCAGCCGCCCGATCCGTCGTACAGTCCACGGCGGACCTGGCTGGTGCTCGCGGTCGAGACGCCCCGCCGTTCCGCGGTGCGGTCGAAGCGGCGCAGGTCTTCGCTCCACGGCACGCCCAGAAAGGCGCAGAGCGCCTGCGTCGTCGCGTCGAACTCGCGCACCAGCGTTTCGTAGCGCAGTTCGAATGCGTCGAGGCGCATGGTGGCGAGCGAACGCTCGATGATCCGCTGGGTGGCCGCATAGTGACGCGCGGTGCTCTGCAGCGTGGTGAAGGCGAGCGTTCCGGCGTTGAAGGCGAAACTGGTATGGAAGCAGCTCCATACGACGTCGCGCGGATCGCGCCGCATCAGCACGACCTTCGCGCCGGGAAACAGCTTCGCGATGGCGGGCAACCGTGCGCCCTTGAACGGATCCATGTCGACGAACAGCCGGCCGGCGAGGTCCGCTCCTGCCGCTTGCCGTGCCTTCGCCCAATAATCGTCGCGCAACGCCGTCAGCGCCGGCCCCTCGAGCGTGGCGAGGCGCGCGACTCCCCCGTCCTGCCCAAGGAACTGGCGATCGACCGAGGCCAGCGTCGGTCGTTCCTCGATCGCCACTGCACCGGGAAGGGTCGCGAGGATGTTCTCGACGAGAGTCGTCCCCGACCGGGGATAGCCGGTGAGGATGACATGGGTTCCGACGGGGGCCGACGCCGACGGAGGCGTGCTCCACAGCGCCGGATCGGTCGCCTCCACGCCGTCCGCGACCCGCTCGACGAAGCCGATCGCGCGCTGGCGCTCGTCGCCGAGGCGGGCGCTGTGGATCGCGTGGAATTGCGTCTGCGCGGCCGCATAGGCGGCGTAAGCGTCGTCGAACCTCTCCACACCCTGATAGGCGTCGCCAAGGAGGGTGCGGATCCCGACCAGCAGGTCCGAGCTCTCGTCGATCCGTCGGGGCACGGGCTCGAGCAGAGCGATCGCGTCATCATAGCGTGCGTCCTCGATCGCGACCAGCGCCAGCGCGCTGACCGCGGGAACGTTCGTCGGGTCGAGCCGCAACGCCTCGCCGGCGGACCGAAGCGCAGCCTCCCGGTCGCCGCGGCGGGCGTGGCCGGTCGCCAGCGCGGCGTGCGCCGCGGCGCTCGCGGGATCGAGCTTGAGCGTGTGCTCGAAGTCTCTCGCCGCGTCGGCCAGCGCGCCGCCCTTCTCGAACGTCGCGCCCCGCTCGAACCAGGCCGCGGCATAGCCGGGATCGAGCTCGATCGCCCGTTCGAACGAGCGGACCGCAGCGCTGAGCTGGCCCTGGCTGCGCTGGACCACGCCCAGCGCGAGATGGAGCGTTGCGTCCCCCTCCCAGCGTGCGAGCGCCCCGCGCAGCACCGCCTCGGCTTCATCGAAACGGCCGTCCTGCTCGTGCCGCCACGAGACGAGATTGTAGAGCAGCGGGTTCTCGACGCCGCGCTCCAGCGCGGTGGCGGCAAGTGCGGCGGCGGCCGGCAGGTCGTTGCGATCGAGCGCGTGTTCGATAGAGGCGAGTGGGTCCGACATGGCGCGGGTCTAGCGAGCGACGGGCGGGGATCAAGCGGCCGCTTCCGCTGCGGGTCTGCGGCCGCTAGGTTTCGATGATGAGCGAGCGCGAACGCCTCAGACGCCAGTTGCGCGATCCGGCGCCGCTGACCGCCGCCGCACTGTCCGACCTCGCGCTCGACGCACTCGACCTCGGCCTGTTCGAGGAGATCGTCGATCGGATCGAGGCGGCGATCGCTGCAGGCGCGGGGGGCGATGCGCGGTTGTGGCAAGTGCTGGGGCTGGCGCGGCGGGCGCTCCTCGACGGGGTAGAGGCGGAGACGGCGTTCGCGCGCGCGGCGGCGCTGGCACCGAACGATGCGCTGATCGCGCAGGGCCTGGCGCAGGCGACCTTAGAAGCCGGGCGTGCGGCGACCGCCGCCTACGCGCGCGCGCGCGCGCTGGCGCCGAACCACGCGGGCGTGATGCTGGGCCACGCCGCCGCGCTGGTCGCCGAGCGGCAGGGGACCGCCGCGGCGCGGTCGATTCGCGAGGTGCTTGAGGCGAACCCCGGCTGGCTCGAGGGCCATTCCGGCTACGCCCGGATCGTCGCGGCGGCGCGGCTGCCGCTCGACGGCACCGCGACGATCCGCGCAGCGCTGTCGCGGTTTCCCCGTGACGCTGCGCTCTGGCGCATGCTGTTGCGGCTTCTGCTCGAAGCGCGGCGTTACGACGAGGCGCGCGAGGCCGCCCGCGCCGCCGCGGCGCAGATCGGCGCGGCGGACGAATGGCGCGTGGCCGAGGCGATCGCGCTGAGCGAGGGTGGGGACGCCGCAGCGGCGCACCGGCTGTTCGCGTCGCTGCCCCCGCCCACGAGCCCGCGGGCCAAGGTCAATCCGCTCCGGACCCTGATCCGGCTCGGTCGGTACGACGAAGCGCTGGCGGTCGCCGGCGAGCCCGGGGCGGGCGTGGACGAAGCGGCGGTGTGGCCGTACCGCGCGTTGCTGTGGAGATTGACCGGCGACCCACGCTGGGCGTGGCTCGAGGGCGATCCGCGTCTGATCGGCGCCTACGACGTTCCGTTCTCCTCGTCCGAGCTCGCCGGGCTCGCACAGGTGCTCCGCGCCCTTCACGAATCCTCAGGCGAACTGACCGACCAATCGGTTCGTGGCGGCAGCCAGACCGACGGCCCGTTGCTGGCGCGGTGCGAGCCCGAGCTGCGCCGGCTGCGCGACGCGCTGCTGGACGCGGTCCGCTCGCACGTCGCGCAGCTGCCGCCACCGGTCGCGGGCCACCCGACCTTGGGCGTGCGCCGCGCGCCGCTGCGAATGGCGGGATCGTGGTCCGTCCGGCTGTCGAGCGCGGGGTTCCACGTAGATCACGTCCACCCGCAAGGTTGGCTCAGCTCGGCCTTCTACGTCGTTCTGCCTGACCATGCTCCAGGACACGAAGGCTGGCTCGCGTTCGGCGAGGCGCGCGATCTCGTCCCGACGCTCGAGGGGTTTAGGCTGGTCCAGCCTCGCGTCGGGCGGCTCGTGCTGTTTCCATCGACGATGTGGCACGGGACCCGCCCGTTCGCGGCGGGCGAGCGGATCACCGTGGCGTTCGACATCGCGCGCGCCTGACCGGCTTGTCCCGCGAGCGCGGGCTAGGCGACGGACAGCGCCAGCTTGCCGTCGCCTTCGTCGACCGTGATGGTCGCGCCGTCCTTGACCTCGCCGCGCAGGATCAGGTCGGCCAGCGGGTCTTGAAGGTAGCGCTGGACCGCACGCTTCAAGGGACGCGCGCCGTAGACCGGATCGTAGCCGACGCGCCCCAGCCACGCGCGCGCCGCATCGGTCAGCGCCAGCG
This sequence comes from Sphingomonas sp. SP6, assembly GCF_058313435.1. NCBI lineage: Bacteria > Pseudomonadati > Pseudomonadota > Alphaproteobacteria > Sphingomonadales > Sphingomonadaceae > Sphingomonas > Sphingomonas sp. SP6. The sequence goes on along the minus strand of NZ_JBZFLG010000002.1, from coordinate 62,345 downwards.
TCACCTTGCGATCGGCGAGCAGGCGACCGACGCGGGCGACCTGGATGTCGACGATCGGCGCCATGTGCGCCTGCCCCAGCCGGTGGAACAGGATGACCTCGTCGAGCCGGTTGAGGAACTCCGGCCGAAAGTGCGCGCGGACGATCTCCATGACCTGCGGCTCGACCGCCTCGACATCCTGCCCCTCGTCGAGATTCGCCAGATATTGCGAGCCGAGGTTCGAGGTGAGGATGATCAGCGTGTTGGTGAAGTCGACCGTCCGCCCCTGGCCGTCGGTCAGCCGCCCGTCGTCGAGCACCTGGAGGAGGACGTTGAACACGTCGCCGTGGGCCTTCTCGACCTCGTCGAACAGCACGACCTGATAGGGCCGCCGCCTGACCGCCTCGGTCAGCACGCCGCCTTCCTCGTAACCGACATAGCCCGGAGGCGCGCCGATCAGCCGCGCGACGGCGTGCTTCTCCATGAACTCGCTCATGTCGATGCGGACCATCGCCGCGGGATCGTCGAACAGGAACTCGGCGAGCGCCTTGGTCAGCTCGGTCTTGCCGACGCCGGTCGGCCCCAGGAACAGGAAGCTGCCGAGCGGGCGGTTGGGGTCCTGCAACCCGGCACGCGCACGGCGGACGGCGGTGGAGACCGCCTTCACCGCGTCGGCCTGGCCGATGACGCGCTTGCCGATCACCTCCTCCATGCGGAGCAGCTTGTCGCGCTCGCCCTCCAGCATCCGGTCGACCGGAATGCCGGTCCAGCGGCTGACCACCCCGGCGATGTCGTCGGGAGTGACCTCCTCGCGGAGCATCGCGCCCTTGGTCGCGCCCTGCGCCTCGGCGAGCTGGCGTTCGAGCGCCGGGATGCGCCCGTAGGACAGCTCGCCCGCCTTGGCGAGATCGCCCGCGCGCTGCGCCTGCTCCAGTTCGAGCCGGGCGGCGTCGAGCTGTTCCTTGAGCTTGGCCTCGCCCGCGATCTTCTCCTTCTCGGCCTGCCAGCGCTGGGTCAGCTCGGCGGACTGCTGTTCGAGGTTCGCAAGCTCGCCCTCGATCTTCTCGAACCGGTCCTGGCTCGCCTCGTCGCTCTCGCGCCGCAGCCCCTCGCGCTCGATCTTGAGGCGCAGGATGCGGCGGTCGAGCGTCTCGATCTCCTCGGGCTTGGACTCGACTTCCATGCGGATGCGGCTCGCGGCCTCGTCCATCAGGTCGATCGCCTTGTCGGGGAGGAAGCGATCGGTGATGTAGCGGTTGCTGAGCGTCGCCGCCGAGACGAGCGCGCCGTCGGTGATGCGGACGCCGTGGTGAAGCTCGTACTTCTCCTTCAGCCCGCGCAGGATCGAGATCGTGTCCTCGACCGTCGGCTCGCCGACGAAGACGGGTTGGAACCGCCGCTGGAGCGCGGGGTCCTTCTCGACGTGCTTGCGATATTCGTCGAGCGTGGTCGCGCCGACGCAGTGAAGCTCGCCGCGCGCGAGCGCGGGCTTCAGGAGGTTGCCCGCATCCATCGCGCCTTCGGATTTGCCCGCGCCGATCAGCGTGTGCATCTCGTCGATGAACAGGATGATCTGGCCTTCCGCGCCCTTCACCTCGTCGATGACGCCCTTGAGCCGCTCCTCGAATTCGCCGCGATATTTCGCGCCCGCGATCAGGCTGCCCATGTCGAGCGCCATCAGCGTCTTGTCCTTGAGCCCGTCGGGCACGTCGCCGTTGGCGATGCGCAGCGCCAGGCCCTCGACGATCGCGGTCTTGCCGACGCCCGGCTCGCCGATCAGGACCGGGTTGTTCTTGGTCCGCCGGGCGAGGACCTGGATCGTGCGACGGATCTCTTCGTCGCGGCCGATCACCGGATCGAGCTTGCCGTCGCGCGCGGCCTCGGTCAGGTCGCGGGCGAACTTCTTGAGCGCGTCGTAGCGGTCCTCGGCGCTGGCGGTGTCTGCGGTGCGGCCGCCGCGCAGCTGGACGATCGCCGCGTTGAGCGCTTCCGCCTTCACGCCCGCAGCGGCGAGCGCACGGCCCGCGGCCGTGGTGGTGGCGAGCGCGAGCGCGAGGAGCAGGCGTTCGACGGTGACGTAGCTGTCGCCGGCCTTTTGCGCGACCTGCTCGGCGGTATCGAGCACGCGGACCGCATCGTTGTTCAGCCCCGGCGTCGACTGCGCGCCCGATCCGGTCACCGCCGGCAGCTTCGCGAGCGCCGCGTCGGTCTCGCTCACCGCCCGGCGCGCGTCGCCGCCCGCGGCCTGGATCAGCCCGGCGGCCATTCCCTGTTCGTCCTCGAGCAGCGCCTTGAGGAGATGCTCCGGCGTGATCTGCTGATGGCTCATGCGGATCGCGACGGTCTGCGCCGATTGGAGGAAGCCCTTGGCGCGATCGGTGAATCGTTCGAGGTTCATGGTCGTCCCTGATTGTCTGCCGCGGAGATGGTGTTGTATTTGGGCAACACAAGGGTCCGCCGTCGACATTGTTGCGCACGACTGGCAAGATGAACGCAGCCATTTTGAGCGCGATTGCTTCGAAAGGCCACGGACCGTCCATGACCATGCCACCTGACTGCGATCCCGCCGTTCTCGGGCGGCTGCGCGCCCTGATCGACGAGGCGCTGTCGCTGTCCGACGCTCAGCAGCTCCACGGCGTCGGCATCGCGCTCGACACCGCGCGGCTGGGTGTCGCATCGGCGCTGTCCCAGGTCCGGGGTGATCGTCTCGCCGATCGATCCCCGCTTGTCGCGCGAGCGGGCGGGCCGACCCCAACCGGCGCCAACCCGCCCGAAGTCGGCTAGGCCGCGGTGGCCATCCTGCCGCCCCATGGTGGAGCGCCGGAGCCCGGTCCGGTCGCCCGAACGCCGCCGCGATTCGACGATCTCACGCCCCGCGAGCGTCAGTGCCTGCGGCTCGTCGCCGAGTTCAAGACGTCGAAGGAGATCGAGCGGGAACTCGGCATCGCCAAGAGCACGGTCGACGGCTACCTCGCGGACGCGGTGCGCAAGCTGGAGGCGCGGGACCGCCGTCACGCGGCGCTATTGCTCACCGGGCACGAGGGGCGGCCCCCCCAAGCAGAATCGGGGGGTGATCCGGCAGGGGTGGCCGCGGTGGCGGTCCACGTCGCAATCCCGCGGTCGCAGGGATGGCCGGACGACTGGCGTTCGGTCCTGCCCCTGCGACGCAAGGACGCCCGTCACAATCCGCTCCCTCCGCAGCAGCGCCTCCTGTGGATCGTGCTGCTGGCCTTGGGGATGATGATCGGCTTCGGCATGCTCGCCACCGGGCTCGCCGCGTTGACCGATGTCGTCCTGACGGCGGTCCGGCTGGTGTGGAGGTGATCCACCGCCCTTGCGTCCCCTTCCACGGAGACGCTTCATGGCCAACACCGACCTCACCGCCGCGGACGACGTCGCCCGCATCCTCCACGACCTCGAGCTCCAGATCGACCTCGCCTACGAGCGCGCGGGCGAGCTCGCCGCCGCGCTGCCCCGCGCCCGCCGCGAGAACAAGCTGTCGGCGGTGGTCGGCCAGCCGGTGTTCGCGCATCTCGCCCAGTCGATGGGCGCGATCGGCGAGGCGCGCGGCCATCTGGTCGCGATGCACCGCTCGATCGAGGCGGTCGCCAAGGCCACCGGCATCGAGGTCCGCGCCTGGGGCGACGAGCATCCCAAGCCGCCGGTCACCAACGCGGACGCCGGCGCACCCCGCCTCAGCGTGGCCGCCTGATCGTGGGGAGGGAGGCGTGCGCCGAAGGGGACGGGGATGAACGTCGTCATCTTCAATCTCGTCCTCGCCCTGGTCTGCGGCTATGCGCTGTGGCGCGGCGGCGCCCCCGAGCGGATCGTCGCGCTGCTGTTCGCGGCGGCGGCGGCGATGACCTATCTGTCGATGTACGGCTACGCCTTCCGCGCGGTGAGCGAATCGTATCTGCTGCTGGATCTTGCGCTGTTCGTGGCGGTGGCGGCACTGTCGCTCTGGGCGGATCGGTTCTGGCCGATGTGGGTGGCGGCGTTGCAGCTGGTGGTGCTGGCGGCGCACGGGGTGCGCGCGTCGCACCCGGAGCTGCTGCCGTTCATCTACTACGTCGCGACCGCCAAGCTTGCCTATCCGATGATCCTGATGCTGGCGGTGGGTACGATCCGGCACCGCGAGCGGCTCGCGCGCTGGGGATCGGACCTCGACTGGAGCCGATGGCATGACCGATCAGCCGCTCCATAGTCGGCGGAGCGACCTGGTCTCGCTGCGGGTCGCGTTCGGCACGGTCCGGCCCGCAGCTCCGGGAGCGGAGGCGCGCGCGCTCGACGCGGCGCGGTTCGAGATCGAGGCCCGTCGCCGCCGCCGCCGCGTGTTCGGCGAAGACGAGGAGCTGCTCGGCGACCCGATCTGGGACGCGCTGCTCGAGCTGTTCGTCGCCCAGGCGGACGGACGCTCGGTCTCGACCACCTCGCTGGTGCTGGCGATGCATCTGCCCGCCTCGACCGGGCTGCGCTGGGTCGATCACATGGAGGAGCGGGGGCTGCTGACCCGGACGGTCGACGAGCGCGACCGCCGACGCTGCCTCATCCTCCCGACCGAGGACGCGCGGTCGCTGGTGATCCAGTCGCTGGAGCCGCTGTGGGGCGCGCGAGTGGGGTGAGCGCGCTCGACAGCCGGTCGACGCAGGTCTAGGCGGCCCCGGCGTAAACCGGGGGGAATCATGGCAGTGTTCAAAGGCGGCAAGGACCGCGACGACACGTTCGCGGGCGGCGCGCGCGCAGACACCTTCTGGTTCGATCCCCTCGACCTCAACGGCGGCGACAGCATCGTCGGCGGGGATGGGAAAGCGATCGACACGCTGCGGTTCACGACCGCGGGCGCGATCGGCGTCTCCACGCTCCTGCACGTCTCCGGGATCGAGCGGATCCAGCTGGCGGACGGGAGCGCGAACAGCCTGGTGCTGACCGACGCCTTCGTGTCGACCGCCAACGGCGGCCGCGTCCAGGTGCTGGGCGGCGCGAGCGACGACTTCGTCTATGCGCCTGGCCTGGCCGGCGCCGATGCGCTCGACTTCGTCTCAAACGGCGGCATCGACAGTGTCTTCACGGGGAGCGGCGACGACACCTTCACCTTCGATCTCGGGAACCTTGACGCGGACGACACGGTGGTCGCCACGTCCGGCGACGACATGGTGCGGCTGACCGGCGCGGGTGCGGTCACCGCCGCCATGCTGGCCGGTATGCGCGGGATCGATGCCATCGTGCTCGGCGACGGCGGTGTGTCGGTGACGCTGAACGACGCGGTGGTGCTCGCATCCGATGATCGCGCGATGACGGTGACCGGCGGCGCGGCGGCCGACCGGATCGACGCCAGCACCGCAGCGGGCTTCGGGGTGGGGGGCCTTAACGCCTTGATCCTTTCCGGTGGTGCGGGGGATGACGTGATCCTGGGCGGGATCGCCTACACCCAGGTGATCGACGGGGGGGCGGGGTCGGACACGATCGTCGCTCCGGTCGGCTCGGTGGTCTATGATGCGTTCGACGTCTCGGCGACCTCGTCGGGCGGCGCGCTCCTGATCCGCGCCGCGGCGTCGGTCGACCTCACGCGCGACGACGACCAGACGCTCGGGGACGCCAACGTCGTCACCGGCTTCGCGACGGCCGACGCCTCGGCGAGCAAGGGATCCGTTTCGTTGACCGGCGGAGCGGGCGACACGCTGATCGGCGGCGCGGGACGCGACACGATCACGGGCGGGAGCGTCATCGCGGGAGGGCGCGGCGCCGACACGTTGACCGGCGTCAGCGGCACGAGGTTCATCCTCCAGGACAGCGATTACGCGCGCGGCGAAGTGATCCGGGGCGATCACAGCCTGCTCCAGGCGTTCGGCACGAACGATCTGCGCCTCGGCACCATCGCAGGCGTCACCGGCATCTCGTTCGGTGATTTCGGCCATCAAGGCGGCCACCACCTCACCGCCTTCTCCTCGCAACTCGCGGACGTGACGGCGATCTTCGGCTATGGCGGGCTGTTGACCGTGATCATGGACAAGCCGGGCACGGTCCTGCCGCTGTTCACCTACGACGGGGGCAGCACGGTCTCGATCGACGTCACCGGCACGAAGGGGAACGACACGATCGCGGGCCACTTCCGCGAGGTCCACGCCGGCGCCGGCAACGACATCGTCGCGGCGGCGGGTTCCGTCTATGGCGAGGACGGGAACGACCGGATCACCAGCCACCTGTCGACGATCGGGACACTCTCCGGCGGCGCCGGCGCCGACACGCTGATCGCGACCACCGATTATTACGATTATTTCTACAGCAAGGAGGTCGTGATCGACCTCTCGCACGCGAGCAACCAGATCAAGTACGGCGCGCTGGTCATGACGGGGTTCGAGAACGTCGATCTGAGCGGCGTGTTCGCTTATTACGACATGTCGGTGACGCTGCGCGGCAACGATGACGCCAACCTGCTGACCGGATCGGGGAACGGCGACGTGATCAGCGGCGGCGGCGGTGATGACGTGATCGACGGCGGCGCAAATGGCGACAAGCTGATCGGCGGCGCGGGTGCGGACCATTTCGTCTGGTCGGCGCTCCTCGGCCAGTTCGACGATGGCATTCCCGATCTGCTCGCCGATTTCACCTCCGGTGAGGACACGCTCGTGTTCGCCCGGAAGGATGGCTACGGCAACGCCGCCTTCGACTTCAACGGCGCGCATTTCGACACACTGGTCGAAGCCGACAGCGCGTCGACCGACCTGAAGGGCGCCGATCTGGTGCTTTATACCGCCGGGAAGCTTGGCGGCGTCGACCAGCTGGCGACCTGGCTTGAGGCCAACGGAACAGCGGCGGCGGGTGAGGGGCTGTTCGTGGTCGCCGAGAACGACGCGCACCACAGCGTGCTTTATTTCGTTCCGGACCCGACTGCTTGGGACGTCCTCTATTCCACCGTCGCCGTCGCGGACCTGGGGGCGATCGCTCCCACCCAGGTCTCGCTTTCCGACTTCGCTTTCATCTAAGCGACAGCATCGGCTAGGCAGGCGGGCGGTGCGGGGGTCTCCCGCGTCGTCCGCTTCGCCAAGGATGCCTTCTCCCGATGCTCCGTTTCCCCGTCGCGCTGCTCGCCGCCACCGCCTTCGTCTCGCCCGCGCTCGCCCAGGTGGCGCCCAGGCCCGCGCCGGTCGCCGAACTGGTCAAGGCGATCGACATCCCGTTCGAGACCTTCACGCTGGCGAACGGGCTGCGCGTCGTGGTCCATACCGATCGCAAGGCTCCCGTCGTCGCGGTCAGCGTGTGGTACGACGTCGGCTCGAAGAACGAGCCCGCGGGCAAGACCGGGTTCGCGCACCTGTTCGAGCATCTGATGTTCAACGGCAGCGAGAATGCGCCGGGCGACTTCTTCCAGCCGCTCAAGGAGGTCGGCGCGACCGACCTCAACGGCTCGACCTATTTCGATCGCACCAATTACTATGAGACGGTGCCGACCGCCGCGCTCGACCGCGCGCTGTTCCTCGAGAGCGACCGGATGGGGCATCTGACCGGCGCGATCACGCAGGCCGTGCTCGACGAGCAGCGCGGCGTCGTCCAGAACGAGAAGCGGCAGGGCGACAATCAGCCCTACGGCCTGCTCCAGTACAAGCTGATCGAGGGACTGTTCCCCAAGGGTCATCCCTACGGCCACACGACGATCGGCTCGATGGCCGATCTCGACAAGGCGAGCCTGGCGGACGTGAAGGGCTGGTTCCGCGACCATTACGGGCCGAACAACGCGGTGCTCGTCCTTGCCGGAGACATCGACGCGCGAACCGCCAGACCGCTGGTCGAGAGGTATTTCGGCGCGATCCCGCGCGGAGCCAAGAACGCGCTGCCCGCCGCGCCCGTCCCGACGCTGCCCGCGCCGGTGAACGACGTGATGAAGGACCGCGTCGCGGCGACCTTGGTGATGCGCGCCTGGGCGGTGCCGGGGATGAAGAGCGACGACGCGAACGCGCTCGACGTCGCCGCCTCCGTGCTGGGCGGGCTCGCCAGTTCGCGGCTCGACAATGCGCTGGTCAAGCGGGACAAGCTCGCGGTCCAGGTGTCGGCGGAGAACGAGACCTTCTCGCAGCTCGGCATGTTCTCGGTGACGATGATCGTCCGCCCCGGCGTTGACGTCGCGACCGCGACGCGGCGGCTCGACGCGGTGATCGCCGACCTCGTCGCCAAGGGCCCCACCGCGGACGAGGTCCAGCGCGCGCTCACGACGCAGGTGTCGCGGAATCTGTCGGGGCTCGAGTCGGTCGGCGGCGGCGGGGGCAAGGCGGTCGCGCTCGCCGAGGGCGAACTCTATGCGGACGATCCGGGCTTCTACAAGAAGGAGCTGGCCGAGACCGCCGCGCAGACGCCCGCGACCGTCACCGCGGCGCTCAGGCGCTGGCTGTCGCGCCCGGCCTACGGCCTGACGATCGTGCCGGGCGAGCGCGACCGATACGACGAGGCGATCGCGCCGGCCGCCGCGGCGGTGACCGCGGCGCCCGAGCCGACGGTCAAGGGCACGCGCGGCGCGATTCCCGGGGTCGGCGCGCCGTCGTCGCTCAGCTTCCCCAAGGTCGAGCGCGCGCGGCTGTCGAACGGGATCGAACTCGTCTATGCCCGCCGCGCCGTGGTGCCGCAGACGCAATTGGTCGTGAGCTTCGATGCCGGCACGGCGGCGGACGTGCGGGGCAGGCTCGGCACCCAGGCGTTGACGCTGGCGATGCTCGACGAGGGGACCGGCCCGCTCAACTCGGTCCAGATCGCGGAGGCGAAGGAACGGCTCGGTGCGGACATCGGCACCAGCTCGTCGCAGGACCGGACCACCGTGTCGCTGCGCACTCCGAGCGCCAATCTCGCGGGCGCGCTGGCACTGTTCGCCGACATCGTCCGCCGTCCCGCCTTTCCCGACGCCGAGCTGGCGCGCGTCCGCGATCAGCAGCTCGCCGGCATCGCGCAGGAGCTGACCGACCCCGAGGAACTCGCCGCGCGCGTGCTGCCGCCGCTGATCTACGGCGCGAACAGCCCCTACGCCAAGGCGTCCGGCAGCGGCGATCCGGCGGCGGTCGCCAAGCTGACCCGCGCCGATCTGATCGCGTTCCAGCAGGCGTGGCTGCGTCCCGACAAGGCGAAGGTGTTCGTCGTCAGCGACCGTCCGCTCGCCGAGGTGCAGGCGGCGTTGGAGCGAGCGTTCGGCGACTGGACGGGCGTCGGCGCGGCGGGGACCAAGCGCTTCGCCGATCCGGGCGCGCCGTCGGCCCCCAAGATCGTGCTGGTCGACCGGCCCGATTCGCCCCAGTCGCTGATCCTGGCGGGCGCGCCGACGCCGCTGGTGGGCACCGACGATCTGCTGGCGGCGCTGACCGCCAACGACGCGCTCGGCGGCGACTTCACCGCGCGGATCAACATGGACCTGCGCGAGGCGCGGCACTGGTCTTACGGCGCCTACGGCGTGTTCCGCCGCGCCGAGCAGGCGACGCCCTATTGGATCAGCGCACCCGTGCAGGCGGACAAGACCGGCGCGTCGATCGCGTCGCTGCGCGACGACATCGCCGGGTTCGTCGGCGCGAAGCCGATGACGCAGGCCGAATACACGCTGAGCGTCGAGGGTTCCGTCCGCGAACTCGCCGGTCAGTTCGAGACATCGGGCGCCGTGCTCCAGGCGATGCAGACCAACGATCTCTACCGCCGCCCCGACGATTATTACGCCACGCTGGCGGCGAGATACCGGATGCTGACGCGACCCGCGGTCGACGCCGCGGCCAAGGCGGCGATCGACCCCGGACGGTTCGTGTGGGTGGTGGTCGGCGACGCGAAGGTGGTGCGGCCCCAGCTTGACTCGCTCGGGCTCCCGGTCGAGGTCGTGCCCGCGGCGTCCGTGGCGGGCGCCTCTCAGGAGAGCAAGTGATGGCCGATGTCGACGGCACCTACGACGTGGTGGTGAAGAGCCCGCTTGGCGACCAGAAGTCGACGCTGACGGTGCGCAGCGACGGTTCGAACTTCTCGGGCACGAACGCGGGGGCGACCGGATCGGACGACGTCTCCGGCCAGGTTTCGGGCAACACGCTGACTTGGAAGCAGTCGATCACCGTGCCGATGCCGATGACGCTCGACATGACCGCGACGGTCGAGGGCGATTCGATCAGCGGCACGGTCGGCGCGGGCGCGTTCGGCAGCTTTCCGCTGACGGGAACGCGCGTCGCGTGAGCCTTTCTCCCCTTCCGCTTGCGGGAGGGGAGCCTATTCCGCCGCGATCTGCGCGGGCGGCGCGACGGCGTCCGCCATCGCCTCCGCGATCGCGCGTTCCAGACCGACGAGCGTGTAGGGCTTGCGCAGGACATGGCGGCCGCCGAAGTCGCCGCCTTCCCCCGCGAACCCGGTGACGTAGAGCACGCCGACATGCGCGTGGCGGGGATCGAGCGCGGCGATCATCTCCGGGCCGGTGCAGCTGGGCATCAGCACGTCGGTCACGATCAGGTCGATCGCCGGTCCGGAATCGAGCAGCGCGGGGGCGGCGAGCGGATCGTCGCAGGCGACGACGGCGTGGCCGAGCTCCTCGAGCGCGCCGACCGTCGCCGCCAACACGCGGGGATCGTCTTCGACCACCAGCACCGACAGCGGCCCGCTCGCGACCGCGACCGGCGCCGCGGCGGGCACCAGCTCAAGCGCCGGCGCGGCGGCGAGGTCGCGCGGCAGGACGAGGGTGATGGTGCTGCCGACCCCGGGAGTCGATTCGATGCGGACGTCGCCGCCCTGCTGACGGACGAAGCCGAAGATCTGGCTGAGGCCGAGCCCGGTGCCCTTGCCGATCGCCTTGGTGGTGAAGAACGGTTCGAATGCCCGCTCGATCACCTCGGGGGCCATGCCGCAGCCGGTGTCGGTGACCGCGAGCGTCAGATAGTCGCCGGCGCCGCATCCGCCCCGATCGTCCTCGCCCAGCGTCGCCGCGGCCGCCGCGATCGTCAGCACGCCGCGCCCGTCCATCGCGTCGCGCGCATTGACCGCGAGGTTGAGGACGGTGTTCTCGAGCTGGACGCGATCGGCCCGGACGTGCCAGCCCCGGCTCTCGTCGACGACCTCGACCACCACGCCGTCCCCGAGCGTGCGATCGAGCAGATCGCGCATCCCGGCGATCAGGTCGCTCAGCGCGATCGGTTCGGGATTGATCGCCTCCTCGCGGGCGAAGGCGAGCAGGCGGCGGGTGAGCGCGGCGGCGCGGTTCGCGCCCTCGGTCGCGCTCTCGATGTGGCGGACGACATCGGCCGATCCGGCGCGGGCGCCGCGCTGCGCCAGCTCCAGCCCGCCGATCACGACCGCGAGCATGTTGTTGAAGTCGTGCGCGATGCCGCCGGTCAGCTGGCCGACCGCCTCCATCTTCTGGACCTGTCGCAGCCGCGCCTCCTGGGTCCGCAGCGTCTCGGTCGCCTCGGCGACGGCGCGGGCGAGGTCCTCGGCGCGCTCGCGCTCGGAATCGGCCTCGGCCTGGGCGATGGCGCGCTCGCGGGTGGCGTGGACCGTCAGCCAGCCGAGCACGATCGCGGCGAGCGCGAGCGCAGCGCCGAAGATCGACAGCACCCGCGCCGCGCGGGTCGAGCTCGCGACCGTCCCCATCGCCACCGCGGTGCGGGCGTTGAGCAGGGTCCGCTCGCGGTCGCCGATCGCGTCGAGGAGGCCGTTGAGCTCGACCAGCACCGGCGCCTTGCCCGCGGCGTAATAGAGCGACAGCGCCTGGTTGTTCTTGCCGTAGTTGGTCGAGAGCGCGGTGAGCGACAGCTCCTTGCCGCGCGTCTCATAGGCGCGGCGCAGCCGATCGATCCGGCGCTGCTGCTCGGGGCTGTCGAACGTCAGTTGGTCGAGCCGGTCGATCTGGTCGCCGGCGAGTTGCCAGTCGTCATAGTAGAGCCGCCCGAGCTGCCGATCCCCCGAGATGACGTACCGCCCGAGCGACGCCTCCGAGCGCGCGATCGTCCCCGACAGCGTGCGCGCGAGCACCATCACGTCGTAGCTGTGGCTCTGCAGGCGAAGCGCGCGGTCGCGCTGGCGGTTCGCCTCGCCCAGGGTCGTCATCAGCGCCACGAGCACCGCGACGCCGAGCAGCGCCACCACCACGAGCGTGATGGTGCGCCAGGCCGCCGCCAGGCCCCCACGGGGCGTCGCGCCCTCGATACCGTCCACGCGCGAAAGGTAGCTCACCAAACGACTCGTGAAAAGGTGCGGTTACAAAAGCGTTATCGGATCACCCCGGTGGCGCGTCCCGCCGCCGCGAACATCGCGATCACCCGCTCGATCTGCTCGGGCGTATGCTCGGCGCAGACCGAACAGCGCAGCAGGAAGACGCCGGTCGGGGTGGCCGGCGGACGCGCGACGTTGACGTACAAGCCGCCTTCCAAGAGCGCCTGCCACATGCGGACGGCCTGGTCCTGATCGTCGAGCAGCACCGCGACGATCGCCGATTGCGGCTCCTCGGTCGACAGGCTGAAGCCCAGCGCCTTGAGCCCGGCGTGAAGCCGGCGGACGTTCGCCCACAGCCGCGTGCGCTTGTCGGTCGCGGTCATGAGCTTGCGGATCGAGGCCGTCGCGGTCGCGACCACGGCGGGCGGCAGGCTGGCGGTGAAGATATAGGGGCGACAGACGAAGCGCAGAATTTCGAATTGCGGATGGTTCGAGACGCAGAACCCGCCGACCGTGCCGACCGATTTGGAGAAGGTGCCGACGACGAAGTCGACCTCCGCCTCCAGCCCCTGCTCCTCGTACACGCCGCGGCCATGCTCGCCGAAGAAGCCCATCGAGTGCGCCTCGTCGACCAGCACCATGCAGCCGTGTTTCTTCGCGACCGCGACCATCTCGCGTAAGGGCGCGACGTCGCCGAGCATCGAATAGACGCCTTCGAGCACGACGAGCTTGCCCGGCTCCTTGGGCAGCCGGCCGAGGCGCTTGTCGAGGTCCTTGACCGAATTGTGGCGGAAGCGCACGACTTCGGCATTGCCCATCGCGCAGCCGTCGTAGATCGAGGCGTGGCTGTCGGCGTCGAGGATGATGTACTCGCCGCGCCCGGCGATCGCCGAGATGATCCCCAGGTTCGCCTGATAGCCGGTCGAGAAGACGATCGCGCCCGCCATGCCGTAGAAGTCGCGCAGCGCCGCCTCGACCTCGACGTGGTCGTGGAAGGTGCCGTTGAGCGCGCGGCTGCCGTTGGTGCCGGTGCCGAAGCGGTCGTAGGCCGCCTTGCCGGCGGCGATCACGTCGGCGTCAAACGTCATTCCCATGTAATTGTAGGTGCCGAGCAGGATCGTCTCGCGGCCCTTGATGACGGCGAGGGTCGGAGACTTCACTTCCTCCATCACGATCCCGAACGGATCGCGCGCGCCGCTGTCGAGCAGCGCCTGGCGCTCGGCGACCAATGGCGCGAACTTGTCGAACAGATCGCGCTCGGGCGCGATCGCCGGCGGATCGAGCGGGAGCGCTTCGGGCTGGAGGCCGGTTTCGGTCATGGGGTCAGGGTTCCAAATCCCGTTGGTGTCGAGCGCAGTCGAGACACAGGATCCCTCGACGTCGCTCGGGACGAACGGATTACGCCTTCAACTTCGCCACGGCGTCGGCGAGCTGGCCGACGGTCTCGATCTCGGCCTGCATGTTCATCGTGATGATGATGTCGAACTCGTCCTCGATCGCCGCGACGAAATCCATGACCGTCAGCGAATCCCATTCCAGATCGCGCTGGAAGCTGGTCGCCTCGGTGATCGCCACGCCCTTCTTGTTGAACGGTTCGATCTGGCGCGTGATCGTGTCGAGGATGGAGGCGCGGTCGCTCATGGGACAGTCCTTGGCCGGAGAATGCGGCGGGACCGGGGCTATAGCAGGCCGTTCGCGCGATACCATGCGGCCGTGGCGGCGAGACCGTCGTCGAGGGCGATACGGGGACGCCAGAGCGCCGCGGGCGGGCGCTTGGCGGGATCGGCGGTCCAGTCCGGGTGCGAGAGGTAGCCGACGCGGTCGAGCGTCAGCTTCGCGCGCGCCCCCCGAAGCCGCATGTCGGCGCGCGCGGCAAGACGGAGCGCCGCCTTGGGAACGTGCGCCGCCCGCACCCGCCGCCCGACGGCGCGGCCGATCGCCTGCGCGAGCTCGGCATGGGTGACGCCGCGACCGCCGTCGTCCGCTTCCAGGATCGTCTTCGGCCCGCCCTCGGTCGCGAGCGTCAGCAGCAGGCGGGCGAGGTCCTCCACCGCGATCAGCGACACTTGGCCCCGCGGCGGCAGGAGCATGACGCCGCGGCTCGCCATCCTGAACATCTCGCGGAACTCGGTGTCGCGCGGGCCATAGACGCCGGTCGGACGGACGATCGTCCAGTCGGCGGCGCTCGCCTCGACCAGCCGCTCGCCCTGCGCTTTCGACCAGCCATAGGCGGAGAGCTGCGGCTCGCGCGCGGCGAGCGAGGAGACGTGGACGAACCGGCGCGGTCCGCTCGCCGCGAGGATCGCGCGGGTGCCCGCGATGTTGGCGTCGGCGAAGCCTTTCCGCGATGCGTTCACGGACCCCGCGACGTGAACCACCGCGTCGCTGCCTGCGACGAGTTCGGCGAGCGCGGCGTCGTCCGACAGCGCGCCCGCGATCCAGGTCACCCCCGCGCGTTCGCGCTGCGGGCGTCGCGCGAGGGCACGGACCGCGTGCCCCGCCGCCAGCGCCTGATCGAGCAGGTGGCTGCCGACGAACCCGGTGGCGCCGGTCACCGCCAGGATCATACGAGCACCATGTGGTTGCGGTGGACCAGCGCGGTGCGCGGCGCGTGGCCGAGGATCGCGGCCTGTTCGTCGCTGCGCCGACCGAGGAGTCGGCGGACGTCGGCGGCGTCATATTCGGAAAGGCCCCGCGCCACCGCGCCGTCGGGGCCGGCGAGCGTGACCAGATCGCCGCGCGCGAACCGTCCCTCGACCGCGGTCGCCCCGGCCGCGAGCAGGCTGGCGCCGCTTCGGAGCGCGGCGGCAGCGCCGGCGTCGACGGTGATCGTGCCTTTGGCGGCCAGCCGCCCCGCCAGCCAGGCCTGACGAGCCGGCGAGACCCGGCCGGGGGCGAACAGCGTGTGCCGTGCCTCGGCCGAGAGAGGACGGTCGATGCGGCCGTTCGCGATCGCCAGCGCGATCCCGGCGTCCGCCGCGATCCGCGCCGCGGCGAGCTTCGACGCCATCCCGCCCGATCCCATCCCCGAAGCCGAGCCCGTATCCGCCATCGCCAGCGTCGCCGCGTCGACCCGCACGACATGCGGGACGTGGACCGCGCCGGGCAGTGCGGGATTGCGGTCGTACAGGCCGTCGACGTCGGACAGCAGCACGACGCCGTTCGCGCCCGCTGCCTGCGCGACGCGGGCGGCGAGGCGATCATTGTCGCCGAAGCGGATCTCCTCGGTCGCGACGCTGTCGTTCTCGTTGAGGATCGGCGCGACGCCCAGCGTCAGCAGCCGATCGAGCGTGGCGGCGGCGTTGAGGTAGCGGCGGCGGTCCTCGAGGTCGTCGAGCGTGACCAGCATCTGCGCGGCGGTCAGCCCCTCGCCGCCGAGCACCTCCGCCCAGGTGCGGGCGAGCGCGATCTGGCCGACGGCGGCCGCCGCCTGCGCGTCCTCCAGGCTCGCCCGTCCGCCCTTCGCCAGCGCCAGCCGCCGCGCACCGAGCGCGATCGCGCCCGAGGAGACGATGGCGACCTGCTGTCCCTTGCGGCTGCGGGCGGCGATGTCGCGCGCCACCCCCTCCAACCAGCCTCGCCGAACCGCGCCGTCCGGATCGACGAGCAGCGCCGAGCCGATCTTCACGATCAGCCGCGGGCAGGAGGCGGGCGGGAACAGCATCCGCTGGAGCGTTAGCCCGGAGCCGCTCGGCGGAACAAGCTGCCCCCTGGTGCTTGCAGCCGGCGAAGTGTTGCGCCGCAGCAACGGCTGCGTCTGTCACACGGCTGTCACCGAAGTGTCGCCGATCCTTCGCGTAATTAAATTAGGTGGGTGCCGGGTCCGGTCAGAGACCGCCATTTAGGGAAACAGCATGTTGTACCGCGTCACGGCGAGTTCGCTCGCCGCGCTTTCGTTCGCCCTCGCCTCCAGCGCCTTCGCGCAGGATGCCGCCGCGCCGCAGCCGACCACCGACGCCGCCGCTCCGGCCGCGACCGCCGATGCGAGCGAGTCCGGCATCCAGGACGTCGTCGTCACCGCGCTCCGCCGCGAGACCAACCTCCAGAAGACGCCGATCGCGATTTCGGTGATCACGCCCGAGACGATCAAGGATCGCCACGTCCAGAGCCTGCTCGATCTTGCGGACGGCGCGGTGCCGTCGCTCCGGGTCGCGACGTTCGAGGCGCGCCAGTCGGCGCTGACGGTCGGGATCCGCGGCATCGTGCCGTTCGACGCCAACCAGACCGCGCGCGACCAGGGCGTCGGCGTCTATATCGACGGCGTCTATCTGGGCCGCCAGCAGGGCCTCAACGCGGCGCTGTTCGACGTCCAGCGGATCGAGGTGCTGCGCGGGCCGCAGGGCACGCTGTTCGGCCGCAACACCGAGGGCGGCGCGGTCAGCATCACCACGGTGCAGCCGTCGAACGAGTTCAGCGCGCGCGTACTGGGCGGGATCGCCAATTACGGCGGCTACAACGGCGAGGGGCACATCAACCTGCCGATCACCGACACGCTGGCGGTGAAGTTCGACGGCGTCGTCCAGCATCAGGGCGCGCTGGTCGACAACCCGCTCGACGGCAATGAGGGCTGGGGATATTATCACCGCGTCGGCGGCCGCGTGTCGGCGAAGTGGGAGCCGATCGACGGCCTCACGATCACCGGCTCGTACGACCGCTCGCGCGACGAGAACACGCCGTTCTACAGCCAGCTGATCGACTACAACCCGCGCGGTCTGCCGGTCGCGACGCTGGCGCAGATCAACGCGAACGGCGGCAAGCTGCCGTCGGGCACGATCGCCCCGCTGTCGCCGCTGGTGGTGGTGAGCGGCGACAAGCGGATGGACACGGCCGATATCGGCGTGCCGCAGCAGCTCTCCGTCGATGACGCCGAGGGCTATTCGGCGACGATCAAGTACAAGGTGTCACCCGCGCTCGAGCTGCGCTCGATCACCGCATGGCGCGGCGTCAACACCGCGCAGTGGGACAATTCGGGCGGCGCGCACCGCACCGTGTTCCTGCCCAATGCGAAGTTCAGCCGCTATTCGCTGTCCGATCTGGTCCAGAACCAGTTCAGCCAGGAGTTCCAGGCGGTCGGCAGCATCCCCCAGCTCGATTACGTCGCGGGGCTCTACTATTTGAACGAGCATGCGTTCGAGGCTGCGGCGACGCCGTCGAGCAATCAGTGGAATGCGGACGGCAGCGCCTACACCGTGCTGAGCCCCAGCGTCACCGGGCCGATCACCTCGTCGAACCAGGGCTGGGATCGCGATTCGCGCTTCGTCCAGCGCGCCAGCCGCGCCAAGGCGAAGAGCTACGCCGCGTTCGCGCAGGCGACCTTCACGCCCGATGCGTTCGACACGCTGCACCTGACGGTCGGCGGGCGGTACACCAAGGACAAGCGCGACGGTGTGCTGTTCACCGTCCAGGGCAAGCCCACCGATTTCGGCTTCAAGTACGACGCCGACCGGTTCGATCCGATGGTGACGCTGGCCTATGACGCGGCGCCGGGGATCAACCTCTACGCCAAGTACGCGACGGGCTACCGCGCGGGCGGCGCCAACGACCGGTCGCAGACCTTCGCCTCGTTCGGCGCGGAGACGGTGAAGTCCTACGAGATCGGGGCCAAGACCGAGTTCCTCGACCGCCGCGTCCGGCTGAACCTCGCGGGCTATATCATGGACCGCAAGGGCACCCAGATCGACTTCGACAACGTCGACACCAACCCGAACAGCCCGACCTTCAACCTCCACACCGAAGAGACCCGCAACGCGCCGGGCACCTCGCGCATCCGCGGCGTCGAGGCCGAGCTGACCGTCCGGGCGACCGACGCGCTGACGCTGGGGGCGGGCTATGCCTACACCTACACCCACGTGCCGGCGACGCCGAACCCGTTCCTGAACAATGCGCTGTACCAGGTGTACGTCGTCTATACGCCGCCGAGCGCGGCGAACGCCTACCTCGACTACGTGCTGCCGATCGCGTTCCGCGACGGGAAGGTGCGGTTCCACATCGACGGCAACTATGCCGACGCGCAGTACAGCTTCCAGAACGAGCCGGTGAAGACCGAGAGTTCGTTCATCGTCAACGGCCGCCTCGCGCTCGCCGACTTCTCGATGACCGACAGCGCCAAGGCGACCGTGTCGGTGTGGACGCGCAACCTGTTCGACGAGACGCACATCTACCGCCGCTCGAACGCGAACGCGCTGGTGCTGGGCGACTACGCCAACTTCAACCCGCCGCGGACCTTCGGCCTGGAGGTCAGCGTCGCGATGTGACGTGAGGGGCGGGCGGGTGCGAAAGCGCCGGCCCGCTCAGCGCGCGAATATTTCTGCATGCGGTAGCGTGACGCCGAGGGACGGCAAGGTGACGTCGACCGCCTCGTCATAAGCCTGCTCGTTCCAGCCGTTCGGACCAGTCCGCTGAACGATACGCACCCGCTCGGTCGCGCTATCTACGAACACGATGGTGTCAACGCTAGGCAGCGCCTTGTACTCGGGCAGTTTGGTCCGCAGGTCGGTGCGCGCGGTCCCTGCTGAGAAGACTTCGAAAAGGACGCGAGGATCGTCGAACGCCTTGCGTTCGTCGTCTTCGGGCCCGTCGTGCCCACAGAAGACGGTCACGTCCGGATAGCGGATCGAGAGGTCGTGTGTCTGCGTCGCCATGTCCGCGTTGTACGGAGTGCAGCCCGATCCCTCCAACCGATTGCCAAGCGCGCGATAGATGTTGCCGGCAACGCGGTTATGCCGCGCTCTCGCGCCCGCCATCATGCGGATGACGCCGTTGTCGAGCTCCGCCTTCTTGTCCCCGAAGTCGATCTCCAAGAACTCCTTGGCGGTCAGCAGCGGGTATTCGGGTTGAGTCGCCATGCAGCGACCCGTACCATATCCTCACACCGGCGACCATTCGACGACGTCCTCGCCCTCGTCGTCCTCCGCGACGTGGCCCGGCTCGGGCGGGAGCGCTTCGAGGAGCCGGTCGAGCACCCAGTCGACGCCGGTGCCGCCCACGCCCGACAACGGGATGACCTCGGCGCCGCTCGCCTCCTCCAGCTCGGCGGACAGAGCGGCGATCAGTTCGTCGTCGAGCGTGTCGATCTTGTTGAGGCCGACGACGACGGGCTTGTCGACCAGCCCGGCGCCATATGCCTCCAGCTCGTCGCGCACGATGCGGTAGCTTTCGGCGACGTCCTCGTCGTTGGCGTCGACGAGGTGGAGCAGCACGCGGCAGCGCTCGATATGGCCGAGGAAGCGATCGCCGACGCCCGCGCCGTCGGCCGCGCCCTCGATCAGCCCGGGGATGTCGGCGACGACGAACTCGCGGCCCTTGTGGCGCACCACGCCCAATTGCGGACGCAGCGTGGTGAAGGCGTAGGCACCGACCTTGGCCTGGGCGTTGGTGACTCCGTTGATGAAGGTCGACTTGCCGGCATTGGGCAGCCCGACCAGCCCGGCGTCGGCGAGCAGCTTGAGCCGGAGCCACACCCAGGCTTCCTCGCTCGGCCAGCCGGGGCCGTGCTGGCGCGGCGCGCGGTTGGTCGACGTCTTGTAGCTGGCGTTCCCGCGCCCGCCGTCGCCGCCCTTGAGGAACAGCTCGCGCTGACCGGGCTGCGTGAGGTCGAGGAGCAGGGTCCGCTCCTCGTCGTCGGCGAGGACCTGGGTGCCGACCGGGACCCGGATGACGAGATCGTCGCCGCCCCCGCCCGTGCGGTTCGATCCCGAGCCGCCCTGACCGCGCGGCGCGCGAAAATGCTGGGTGTAGCGGAAGTCGATCAGCGTGTTCAGCCCGGCGACGGCCTCGAAGATGACGTCGCCGCCCTTGCCGCCGTTGCCGCCGTCCGGCCCGCCATATTCGATGAACTTCTCGCGGCGAAACGAGACCGCACCGGGGCCGCCGGCGCCCGAGCGGCAGAAGATCTTGGCCTGATCGAGAAAATGCATGGCGCGCTGGTAACGCTTTCGCGCAGCTAAAGCGACCATCGCGCGCGCGCACCCCGCCCTCGGGCCAGGACCGGCGGTGCGGCCTCGCCGCGGCGCCCGCGTTGACTCCGGCCGATCCGACTCCTAGCCTCAAGTCAGTCGATCGACTTAGCGTCGTCGCCGCGACGGGAGAGGGCGAATGGCCCAGGACACCTACGACGTCATCATCATCGGCGGCGGCATCGGCGGGTCCGCGCTTGCCGCCGTCCTCGCCGGCGCAGGGCGATCGGTGCTGCTGCTCGAGCGATCGACCGCGTACGAGGACCGGGTGCGGGGCGAGTGGATCGCTCCGTGGGGCGTGGCCGAGACCAAGCGGCTGGGGCTGTACGAGGCGCTGGTCGCCGCCGGGGGCCATCACCTGACGAGCCACGTCACCTACGACGAGACGCGCGATCCCGGCGCGGCGGAAGCGACGGCGCTGGCGCTCGGCATCTTCGTCGCCGACGTGCCCGGGCCCTTGTGCATCCGGCATCCGGTCCACTGCCAGACGCTGTTCGACACGGCGGTCACGGCCGGCGTGACCGCGCTGCGCGGGATCGAGGTCGAGACGATCGAGCTGGGAGCCGCGCCGCGCGTCGCGTACCGTCACGAGGGCAGGCGGCACGTCGCCCGCGCGCCGCTGGTCGTCGGGGCGGAGGGGCGGCAGTCGGCGGTGCGCCGCGCCGCCGGGCTGACGCTTCACCAGGACAAGCCGCATCACTGGTTCGCCGGGCTGCTGGTCGACGGCGTGGAGGGCTGGGACGAGCAGCGGCAGGCCATCGGCACCGAGGACGATTTCGCCTTTCTCGCGTTCCCGCAAGGCGGCAGCCGGGTGCGCGTCTATGGCGGCTGGTCGCTTGCCGAGACGCGGCGTTTCGCGGGCGCGGACGGGTCCGCGCGGTTCCTGGAGGCGTTCCGGATGCGGTCTGCGCCGGACAACCACCGCATCGCGGGCGGCGCGCCCGCGGGGCCGCTGTTCGCCTACCACAACAATTCCAGCGTGGTGGCGCGGCCCCATGCGCCGGGCGTGGTGCTGGTCGGCGACGCGGCCGGGTGGAACGATCCGATCCTCGGGCTGGGGCTGTCGATCACCTACCGCGACGTGCGGCTCGTCTCGGACATCCTGCTCGCGACGCCGCCGGGTGCGACCCCGGACTTCGCGCCTTATGCCGAGGAGCGGGCCGAGCGGATGCGGCGGCTGAAGATCGCCGCCGAGATGCAGGCGGCGCTCGACATGGAGTTCGGGGAGGCGGCGCGCGCTCGCCGCCGCCGCTATCACGAGGCCGGGGCGGCCGATCCGACACTGGGCATGCACGGCGTCGCGACGCTGGCCGGGCCGGAGATGGTTCCGGCGGAGACCTTCGAGGCGGCGCATGTCGCCCGGGTGCTGGGGTGACTATGGAGATCGAACGCTACAACGCCGACTGGCTCGCCGCCTGGACCGCGAAGGACGTACCCGCGCTGCTCGGTTACTATGCCGAGGACTGCACCTTCCAGGACCCGCAGAACCCCGCCGGGATCACCGGCCATGCGGCGCTCGAGGCGTATCTCACCCACCTGTTCGCCTCGATGCCGGCGATGACCTACACCCCGGACACGGTGTGGCCGATCCCCGGCGGCTTCTGCGGACGCTGGTATTGTGACGTCGAGGGCGGGGGGCGGCTGCGCGGGTTCGACCTGGTGCTGCTGACCGGTGAGCGGATCGCCCACAACGAGGTGTATCTGCACCAGCTGTGAGGGGGCATCGCCTGCGCGGACCGCGCAGGCGATATCCGGTACGCCGTCCGCCGTATGCCCAGCCCCCGTGGCTCTCACCTCAGAGCCGCAGGCCCGCTTTCTATCCCGCGCGGTCCTTCAGCAGCATCGCCCGCGCCAGTTCGCGTGCGCGCCCCTGCGGCAGCCCCAGCGCGCGCGCCATCGGTGCGCCGAGGAGCGCGTCGCCCAGCGCCATCAGCACCAGCTGAAGCGTCTCGTCATGGATCGGCGCGTCGGGGAGGTCGCGGGCGTGGACCTCGTCGGCGAGCTCCTCGACGAGATCGTGGATCGCGGTCAGGATCGGATCGAGCGAATCCTCGTCGCCGTTCAGGATCATCCAACCGGCGAGCGCCCCCGCGCCGCCGCGGCCGAAGGCGTCGAAGGTCAGATCGACCACCTCGGCGGGGTCCTGCGCTTCCCGGCTGCGGATCACCGCGTCCTTGATCGTGCCGACGATCCCCGCCGCCATGCGGGCGATCAGCGCCTTCTGCAGCCCGGCGGCCGAGCCGAAGTGGTGAAGCAGATTGGCGTGGGTGCGCCCGATCCGCGCGCCGACGGCCTTGAGCGTCACCGCCTGCGGGCCTTCCTCGACGAGGAGCGCGCGTGCGGCGTCGAGCGCGGCCTCGCGCGATTCCTCGGGGGACAGGCGGCGGCGGACGGGGAGGGGGGTGACGGACACGCGCGACCTTTCTTCCAGCCTCGCTACGCTGGGCGACCCTGTCCCGGCAAGCGGTGAGAGGGACTTGGCGCGACGGGCGGCGAACGGTGGAATACCGCTACGCCGCCATCGCCTGGGCGCAGTCGCCGTCCAGCGCCAGCGCCATCACCGCGCACTCGACGTCGCGGCCCTGCGCCAGGCTGAAACGGGGCTCGCGCCCGACCTCGCGGAAGCCGAGCTTGGTCAGCACGCGACGCGACGCGGCGTTGTCGAGGTGGTGACTGGCCTCGACGCGGCGTGCGGGGAGCGCATGGCGCGCCATCTCGATCACCACCCGTCCCGCCTCGGTCGCATAGCCGCGGCCCCAGGCGCCGGGAGTGAGCCAATAGCCCAGCTCGTAGACGCCGCGCCCGAGCGGACGGAGCCCGATGCCGCCGATCATGTCGGGGATGCGCGTCTCGTGCGACAGGATCAGGAAGCGCGCGTCCTCGGCCCCGCGCGGCACGGCGAGGAACGCCTCGGCGTCGCCGACCGCATAGGGCCACGGCAGGCGCGCGAGCGTCATCGCCACCGCCTCGTGCGCGATCGTGTCGGTCAGGACCGCTGCGTCCTCCGGCCAGCCGGGGCGCAGCGTCAGTCTCTTGGTGCGAGCGAACATCCCTTTGCCTCCCATCGCGGGCGAACCGCCGCCGTGTGGCCCACGGCGACGACGCTGGTGTGAAGGGAGCAAAGAAAAAGGGAGCCGGGACGGGCCCGGCTCCCTTGTCTGACTGGGCCTCCTTCGCGGAGGCACCGGGCTCGCCCTGTGGGCGACCCGGCTGGTCACCCGATGTTATTCGGCGGCAATCGCCTGCATGTCGACCGAACAGAACTTTCGCCCGAGCTTGCCGTCGTGGAACACGACCTGGCCGTCGATCAGTGCGAAGAGCGTGTGGTCCTTGCCGATGCCGACGTTACGGCCCGGGTAGAACTTGGTCCCGCGCTGGCGCACGAGGATGTTGCCGGCGACACACGCCTGGCCGCCGGCCTTCTTCACGCCGAGACGACGCCCTGCCGAATCGCGACCGTTGCGCGACGAGCCGCCTGCTTTCTTATGTGCCATGGTTCAGCTGCTCCTTACGCCTGGGCGCCGATGGAGTTGATCTTGAGGATGGTGTGCTGCTGCCGGTGGCCGTTGCGACGGCGGTAGTTGTGGCGGCGGCGCTTCTTGAAGACGATGACCTTCTCGCCCTTCTGCTGCGCGACGATCTCGGCGGCGACGGTCAGTCCCTCGACCGAGCGAAGCTCGGAGCCCTCGCCCGCGAGCAGGATATCGCCGAGCGTGACGGCGGCGCCCGCCTCACCCTCGATCTTCTCGACGACGATCTTGTCTCCGGCGGCGACGCGATACTGCTTGCCGCCGGTGCGCACGATTGCGAACATGGCTCGGTCAACTTCCCAATGGTTCTTGGCCCCGCACGGGGGCGGACCCCGGCAGGAAGAACGGCGCGCCTACCCAGCGGGGCCGCGGCTGTCAACCGGCGTCAGTGCCGATAATGGCCCTTGAGCGCGTAGCGGGACCCCTCGCGGTGGGTGAACATGCCCGAGATCGCGGGATGATCGACCTCCTCGTCGCTGTCGTCCACCACCAGGTTCTGCTGGCTGACATAGGCGACGTAGGTCGATTCCATGTTCTCGGCGAGCAGATGGTAGAAGGGCTGATCCTTGCGAGGGCGGATCTTCTCGGGGATCGCTTCATACCATTCGTCGGAGTTGTTGAAGACCGGATCGACGTCGAAGATCACTCCGCGGAAATCGAACATGCGGTGGCGCACGACGTCGCCGATCGCGAAGCGCGCGGTGGCGACCGGCGGTGCGACCGGATCGCCTGAGTCGGTGACGGTGGGAAGGGTGGTCATGCACCCGAATCTAATGGCTCCGGCGGCGCGCACAAGCGCGGGGTTGCACGGCGCTGGCAAGATCGGTAGGAGCGCGCGCTCGACCGGCCGGGGACGCCCATCAGGGCGTCGTTTCGACCTTCTGCGGAGAGGTGGCAGAGTTGGTCGATTGTACCGCACTCGAAATGCGGCGTGCCCTCGCGGGCACCGTGGGTTCGAATCCCACCCTCTCCGCCAGAACCTTCCTAACCGATTGTTCGCCCTCAACTCTCCCGCGAATCGTCGCCTTTTCACCGTCCGGGTGCTACGAAGTGCTGCTACAAAATGCGCTCGATGGCGCATGTCCGAAGGACAAGTGACGGCGGGTTCGAGGTTCGGCCGACTTTGCTCGTCTGTGTCGTCGATCATGCTCGTCCCTTCGTTCAGCGGGCTGATCGCTACGGTCGTCGGTCGTCTCAAGGTCGGGCGGTGTAGAGCGCGTGGTGCGTGAGGATCAGCAGCGTCCGACCGTCCTCGCCGCCGAACAGCAGCTGAAGCGGACGATCGGGGACGAGGATGCGTCCGATCTCGCCGCCGTCGGCGGCATAGACGAACACGTCGCCGTTGGCGACGAAGACGCGCCCGTCCGGCCCGGCGACCACGCTCTCGCCGCCGCGCGGGGCGAACACCCGCAGGTCGGTGATGACGCCGCGCGGGCCGACGACGCCGCTGTAGGTCCGGTTCTCCGAGGCGTTGGCGACGTACACCCGCTCGCCGATCCGCGCGCCTACGAGGCCGTAGGCATCCAGCGTATCGGAGAAGCGCCAGCCGCGATGATCGGCAGGACCCTGCGACCACACGCGGACCGCGGGAAGCACCAGGCTGCCGTCGGGAGAGGCATATTCGCGCGCCTTCGGCGCGCCGACGGCGCGGGCGAACATGTCGGCGAGGGTCGTGAAGCGGTCGGTCGCGGGGTCGTACTGATCTTGGAACTCACCGTTCACCCAGATGCTTGCAGGCAGGAGCACCCGGCCGTCCTCGCCCGCAACTGCCGGACGCGGCTCCAGCACCCGGATCGCCGACGGCAACTTAAGATCGAGGCTGTAGACGGTCGCGGCAGGCCCCGCTGACGACAGCACGAGAAGTTTACCGGAGGCGTCGACGGCCAGGTTGACGGGGTCGGTCGGCGCATCGGCGATCACCGTCACCCCGCCGCGCGCGCTCCAGGCGTGGATGCGCGCCATCGGCCGGTCGACGAAATAGAGCTTTCCCTCGCGATCGACCGCTCCGCCGCCGAGCGCCTGGAAGCCGTCGGCGACGCGCGTGACGGGGGCGAGCGTCGACGGTGCGACGGACGAACCGTCCGTCACATCCAGGACGGCGAACTCGCGCTCGCGCACGTCCGCTCGCCGGGTCACGTCGCGGACGGCGTTCTCGAACGGATATTTGCTCGCGCGCAGATAGGTGCCGCAGCCTTCGTCGTCGCAGGCTGCGAACCCGCTTTCTGCGTTTACGTGGACGTTGCGGAAGCGGATGTTCGTCGAAGCGGTGAGCGTGATCGCGGCGGAAGCGACGCCGCGCGAGCGGGTGACGCGGTAATAATGGCCGTTGGCGAACAGGATGTCACGCGAGTTGCGCACCTCGACCGCGACCGCGTCGCGGCTTTCGCCCGCCTCCTCCTCCGTCTGCGGAGCGAGGAAATCCCAGTTCCGGACGCCGTCGAGGACGATCTCGGCGCGGCGATGATGTTCCGCCGACAGCTGATAGACGTGCCCCGGGGTCGCGGTGTCGGTCACCATCAGTCCTGCCTGTGCGTAGGTGTTCGGGGTCCACAGGCCGTTGAACGTCCCGCCGCCGCCGTCCGTGACCCACAGACTCGCGTACTGGCCGTCCCATCGCCGTGCCGGATCGGCATCGCCGGTCTGGTCGGCGTCGTAGGGGTGGGTCGGCGCGCCGTCCGCGAGGAAGGTCCCGTGGCCGCCCTGGAACTTGACGTCGTCAACCAGCGAGCGTGCGCCCGCGCGCCACAGCAACGCGGTCGCGCGCGGATTGCGGCCCCCCGTGGCAAGACCAAGCCCCGAGACGATCGCGTCGCCGCCGCGCGCGCTTTCGATCAGCGCGCGCGGCGCGCCGACGCCGCGGAAGGCCGGGCTGTCGTCGACCAGGACGATCTGGGTCAGGCTGGGATGCAGCCCGATCAGCACGCTGTCCGCACGGAGTCTGAGCGTGTCGGTGACGCGGTAGAAGCCCGCCGGGAAATAGAGGACGGGGTGCGCGTCGATCGCACGCTGGAGCGCGGCGGTGTCGTCGGCGGCGTCGTCGCCCTTCACGCCGAGGGCGCGGACATCGACCCATTGCGAGACCGGCGGCAGGGCGCGGATCGCGGGCAGCGCGACGGGCGCGGGTCGGCCGAGCGGCGCCGCGTCGATCCGCGTCTCGAAGCGGCCCGCGGGCAAGGTCAGCCCATAGGTGAAGCTGCGGACGCGGTAACGCGCTCCGGCGCCGGCCACGGTGCGACCGCTGTCGCGGAAGCGCGCGAACACCGGCGTGCGATCGGCCACCGCGTCCTCGAAGCCGATCTGGGTGTAGGTGCTGCCTTCGTTGCTGACGATCACCCCTGCGTGCGTCACGCTTTCGAACCGGACGCCCTTGCCCCACAGCCAGTCGCCGTAGCCGCGGTCGATCTCGATGCCGACCGGGACGTTGCGGATGGTCGTGTTGACGAGCGTGAGCCCGGCCTCGTGCTCCCGGATCGCGGCCACGCGCTGGCCGTCGAACGTCGAATCGAGCAGGGTATATTGCCAAGCGGGCGAGGTCTTCTCGGTCAGGATGCCGTAGCGGCCGCCGAAGAAGCGCAGGCGGCGCCCGAGATTGCCGACCTGATAGATGCCGGCGAGCGCCGAGCCGAGCCGGAAGTCGATGTGGCTGAGATAGGCGTGCTGGGCGACGTGGGCGCGCACCGCGGCCGCGCCGGAATTGCCGTCGCCGATCTCGAAATCGACGTTGGCGAGTGCCGAGTAGAAGGTGCTCGAGGTCGCATCGGCGATGGCGGGATCGAACGGGACGCTGGTGGGCGGCGGCACCGGCACCCGCGGCCCCGGCGCATCCCCCGGCCGGACCGGCAGGGTCGCGGTGAAGAACACGAGGGTCGCGACGCCGCGGTCGAAACCCGGGGTGTTCGGCGCAAGATAGAGCACCGGGCGCGTGCGACCCACGCCGAACAGCCGGACGCCCGGGCGGATGTAGAGCGTGCGGGTGAGACGATATCGGCCCGACGGGAGGAACACGAGGCCGCCGCCACCCTGCGCCGCGATCCGGTCGATCGCCGTCTGGAGCGCCGGGCCGTCATCGGCGATGCCATCGCCGCGCGCGCCGGCGACGGTCACCGCGCGGGGGTCAAGCGGCGCGGTGGCGTAGAGCGAGGCGGCCGGGGACGCGGCGAGCGCCGGCCCTGCCACCAACAGTAGCGCCGCCAACGTCGCCGCACGGCCGATACCGGTGAACGCGGCCATCGTTCGAACTCCTCCATTCGTTTGCGCCCGCCGCGCGGGCCGCCCGCGCGGTACGGGAGCGGCGGACGCGCGCCGACCGCGACAAAGGTCGTATGGCCAAGCGGACGGCCGGGCCATAGCGTTCGGCGACCGGCTTGACGGGGACACGGATGCAGCGGCCATTGGGGATCGTCGTCATGGGCGTGAGCGGCAGCGGCAAGTCGACGCTATCGGCGCGACTCGGCGCGGCGCTCGGCTGCGAGGTGCTGGAAGGCGACGCCTTCCACTCGGCGGCGAACGTCGCCAAGATGCGGGGCGGACAGCCGCTGACCGACGAGGATCGCTGGCCGTGGCTCGACCTCGTCGGATTCGCCACGGGCACGGCGGCGGAGCGCGACGGCGTCGCCGTGGCGGCCTGTTCGGCGCTCAGGCGCAGCTATCGCGAGCGGCTGGCTGCGGCGTCGCCGGCTCCGCTTGTGTTCGTGCTGCTCGAGACCGGCGAGGCCGAGATCGCGCGTCGGATGCGGGCGCGTGCAGGACATTACATGCCGCCCAGCCTGCTCGCGAGCCAGCTCGCGACGCTCGAGCGGCCCGCGTGCGACGAGCCGGCGTTGGTGCTGGACGCGGCGCTCCCCGTCGACACGCTGGTCGCGCGGACGCTGGCCTGGCTGGACGCCCCGAACGGCTGACCGTCACGGCATCAGCCGCTTGCGCCCTTGCGACAAGTGCCAGCGCATCGCCAGTGCCGCTCCGTCGGCGTCATGCGCGCGGATCGCGTCCACGATCGCGTCATGCTCCTCCATCATCGCGCCGATGACGTGCGGCGGCCGGGCCCGCGAGATGTCGACGCCCGCGCGCAGGATTCGCATCACCTCCTCGCCGAGCTGATCGTAGACCGGCGGGAACGCGGAATTGCCCGTTGCCTCGGCGATGGTGCGGTGGAGCCGCCAGTCCTCCTCATGCGCGGGCGCGCTGGAGAGCAGCGCCCGGCGCAGCTCCTCGAGTGCATGCTCGATACGGCCGAGTTGCTCCTCGGAGCGCCGGAGCGCGGCCAGCCGCGCCGCTTCCGCCTCCAGCACGAACCGCACCTCGTAGGTGCCGAGCGTTCCTGCCAGCGAGGCGAGCGGCATGTGCGAGCCGAGCCGGTCGGAAGGCCGGCGCTTCACGTAGGAACCGGCGCCGCGGCGCGCCTCGGTGATCCCATCCGAGGCCAGCCGGGCCAGCGCCTCGCGGACGATGGTGCGCGATATGCCGAACGACGTCGCCAATTGCGCCTCCGCCGGCAGCCGGTCGCCGGCGGCGAGGCCGCGTTCGGTGATAATCTGTACGATCGCGGTATAGGCGCGGTCCGCGAGACGACCTTCCATGCTGCCGCCTCCCTTCGGATCAGACCAGGTAGCTGAGCGCCACGATCAGCGCGAGGGCCACCACCGAGATCGCGGTCTCGAGCAGCGACCATGTCCGGAACGTGTCTGCGGTGCTCGTGCCGACATAGCTTTTGACCAGCCAGAAGCCGGGATCGTTGACGTGGCTGAAGAACACCGATCCCGCGCCGATCGCCAGCACCACCAGTTCGGGCGACACGCCCGAGCGGGCGACCACCGCCGGCATGATCCCGACCGCGGTGATCGTGGCGACGGTGGCGGAGCCCGCGGCCAGCCGGATGCCGACCGCGACCAGCCAGCCGAGGAGCAGCGGCGAGATCTGATAGGCCATCGCCAGCCGGGCAAGCAAATCGGACAGTCCCGCACCGACCAGCACCTGCTTCAGCGCGCCGCCCGCGCCGATCGCGAGCAACACCGCGCCCGCCGCGCCGGTCGTCTGGCTCCAGATCGCGTCCTGCACGTCGGCGTCGCGCAGCCGGCGTCCGAACAGCAGCGGCAGCGCGAGCAGGTTGGTGAGAAGCAGGGCGATCACCGGATTGCTCGCGGCGACGAGCCAGGCCGAATCGGCGTAAGCCGTCCGCCCGAGCTCCCCGGTCGCGATCAGCAAGACCGGCAGCAGGACGATCGCCAGCGACACGCCGCGCCCGGGCGTCGGCAGCGTGAACCGCTCGCGGATCGTCACGGCGGGGGTGAGGCGGACGCCAGGAGTCACGACGCGCGCGAGCAGCGGGCCGGCGACGATCGCGGTCGGGATCGCGACGGCCAGGCCGTAAAGCATCGTGCGACCGAGGTTCGCGTCCAGCGCCGCCACCGCGAGCAGCGGGCCGGGATGCG
Source organism: Sphingomonas sp. SP6 (assembly GCF_058313435.1). Classification (NCBI taxonomy): domain Bacteria; kingdom Pseudomonadati; phylum Pseudomonadota; class Alphaproteobacteria; order Sphingomonadales; family Sphingomonadaceae; genus Sphingomonas; species Sphingomonas sp. SP6. The sequence goes on along the minus strand of NZ_JBZFLG010000002.1, from coordinate 32,306 downwards.
GCGGCACGAGCGCGTGGACCACGCCGAGCCCGGCGAGGGCGGGCATGATCAGCCGCAGCTTGGTCGCATCGCGCGCCGCTTCGTCCTCGCCGGCGGCCATCGCCTCGGCGGCGGCGACGACGATCGGCAACAGCAGCACCAGCCCGGTCTCGAAGAACAGTGGCAGGCCGATCACGATCGCGATCGCCAGCGTCGCCCAGGGCGCGCCGCGGGCGCCGGACAGGCCGAGGGCTCCTGCCGCCAGCGTGGCTGCGGCTCCCGAGAGGTGGAGCATCGCGCCGAGCGAGAGACCCAGCGTCACCACCAGCCCGGTGCCGCCGATGATGTCGCCCACGCCCTTGGTCACCGCCGCCGCGGTCTCGGCGAGGGGCAGCCCGGCGAGGAGGCCGACGGCGAACGCGCCGCACAGGAGCCCCATGAACGGGTGGAGCCGACCCCGCACGATCATCAGCACCGCCAGCGCGATCCCCGCCAGCGCGGCGGCGACGAGCCTCAGGTCCGCGCCCGTCATGCCGCTCCCTTGCGCAGTCGCATCCCGCTCTCCCCATGCCGTCGCAACGGTGATCGAAAGTTGTAGGACAGGTTTCGCCGAAAGCAACAAAAGAGGGCTTGATGTTCGGCGCGCGTCGCGATCATACTCCAAACCTGTCCAACCGGCGTACCGCAGATGGTGGGCAAGGGAATGGGGACGGGGTGTCGGCACAAGCCGGCGTTCGCCCGTTCGGACACAGAGGGGATCTCATGGACGCCGCTTCGACGATCGTGGGCCCGGCGGTGCCGGCATTGACCCCGGCCCAGCTCAAGGTCCTGCACGGGGTCCGGTCCGGACTGCTCAACAAGCAGATCGCCTTCGACCTCGGCATCGCGGAGGCGACGGTGAAGGCGCACATGACGGCGTTGATGCGCAAGCTCAACGTCCGCAACCGCACGCAGGTCGCGCTCAAGGCGCAGTCGCTGACATCGCACGCCCGCTGATGTGCTCGCTCGTCGAGCAGACGACGCGATGAGGTGGTTGCCGCCGTTCGTCGCCGCAGCCGTGCCAAGCCCAAGGTCCGCGACGGCCGGCGCGGCGGCCGAGCGGAGCGCCTCGGAAACGGGCGCTGCTCCGCACGGCCCGCCACCTCGCGATGTGGGCGCGGTGGGGTGGCCTCGGCGCGCCGTCCTGAGCGCCGGGCTGGCGGTGCTCGCCACCCCGGCCCTGGGCCTGACCCATGCCGTCGCTCCACGGGTGCGCCGGTTGTCGCCGATGCTCGACCGGATGATCGCGCCGGGGACCGAGCCGGAAGTGATCGCCACCGGCATCCGCTGGGCAGAGGGGCCGGTGTGGGTACCGGACGGCGGCTACCTGCTGTTCTCGGACCCGCCTGCCAATCGCGTGCGGCGGTGGCGCCGCGGGGCGGGGGTGTCGACCTTTCTCGATCCGTCGGGCGCCGCCGGGACCGACCCCAAGCTGGTGCGCGAGCCCGGCGCGAACGGGCTGGCGCTCGACCGGAGCGGCCGGCTGCTGATCGCGAACAGCGGCGGGCGCAGCATCGATCGGCTCGACCTGCGGACCGGCCGGCGCGTCGTACTCGCCGGCCTATATGACGGCAGGCGGTTCAACAGTCCCAACGATCTGCACGTCGCGCGCGACGGTTCGGTGCTGTTCACCGATCCGCCGTACGGCCTCGCCGACGGCGACGGCTCCGCCGTCAAGGAGCAGCCGCGCAACGGGGTCTATCGCCTGGGGCGCGACGGCGGCGTGACGCTGCTCGTCGGCGACCTGACCCGGCCGAACGGGGTCGCGCTCGCTCCCGACGAGCGGCGACTCTACGTCTCGGTCTCCGACGAGGCGAACCCGCGCATCATGGCCTATGATCTTGATGAGCGAGGCATGTGCCGCGGCTCCCGGGTTCTGCTGGATGCGCGCGCGATGAAGACGGCCGGCGGTCCAGGCCTTCCCGACGGGATGAAGGTCGCCCACGACGGCACGATCGTCTGCTCGGTCCCCGGCGGGATGATGCTGATGACGCCCGAGGCGGAGCCAATCGGCCTGATCGAGAGCGGCTCGGCGATCGCCAATTGCGCGTTCGGCGAAGGCGGGAGGGCCCTCTTCCTCACCGCCGACGACCGGGTGCTGCGCGTCGCGCTGCGCCCCGGCTGGCAGGGCTGACCGCCGCCGCTCAGCGGACGGGCAGCTTGGTTCCGAGCAGGACCGGCCGCGTGCCGCCGACACCGAACCAGTGCGGCACGCCCGTCGGGATCAGCATGACGACACGACGCACGAGCGTCCGGGTGACGCCGGCCTGGATCCGGTCGCGCTCGATCAGGTCGGCGCGACCCGCGCGGTGATCGCGGCGGCGTCGGCCACCTCGGCCGACGGCGGCCCGCGTCACGCCGCCGCGCTCAGCCGGATCGTGCGTCCTTCGCGCGCGGACCGATAGATCGCCTCGACGATCCGCATGTCGCGCAGGCCCTCCTCGCCCGACACGATCGGCTCGCGCCCGCTCCGAACGCACAGCGCCAGATGGTCGAGCTGTCCGGCGAACTGGGTCGGCGCGGGGCCGGGCGGCGGCGTGACCGCAGTCTCGCGCCCGTCGACGCCGGTCCACATGCGGTTGCCGTCGTAGCGGGTCGCAGGCTCCAGCTCGATCCGGCCGGTGTCGCCCATCAGCAGGATGTGGTTCTGGTTGGCGCTGTACATCGACTGGCAGGAGGCGAGCGCACCCGACGGGAACTCCAGCGTCCAGTCGATGATGTCCTCGACCTCGGCGAAGCGCGGATCGCGCCGGTCGGTCGACTCGCGCGCGGTGACCGCGACGGGTTCCTCGCCGGTCATGTAGCGTGCGGCCTGGAGGCTATAGACCCCCATGTCCATCAGCGACCCGCCGCCCGAGAGCGCGCGCTTCAGCCGCCATTTCGAGGGATCGCGCTGGACGAAGCCGTGTTCGGACCGGACGTAGCGGATCCGCCCGGCCGCGCCCGTCCGCGCCAGCCGCATCGCCTCGAGATTGAACGTCTCGAAGTGGCAGCGATACCCGATCATCAGCTTGCGGTTCGCGGCCTTGCACGCCGCGATCATCGCCTCGCATTCGGCGACCGAGACCGCCATCGGCTTCTCGCACATCACATGCTTGCCGGCCCTCGCGGCGCGGATCGTATAGTCCGCGTGCATGGAGTTCGGCAGGCAGACGTAGACGATGTCGACCGACGGATCGTCGCGGATGCGATCGAACGAATCATAGGAATAGATCGAACGTGCGGGCAGCCCATGGTCGGCGGCGACCCGCGCGGCCTTCGCCCGATCGCCGCTTACCACCGCGGCGAGCCGGCTGTGCGCGCAATGGGCGAATTGCGGGATGATCACCCCCAAGCCGTAGGTGCCCAGGCCGACGATCGCATATCCGAGCGGCCGATCGCCGCGTCCCCGCGCCACGGCGCGGGGACCCAGCGCGAGCGCCGCCGCGGACAGGATCACGTCGCGTCTTCCGAGCTCCATGGGATCTCCTCTCTTGCTTGCAGCCGGGCTAAGAGCGGGGGCAGCCGCCGGCAAGCGTGCCGTCGGGGACTACGACTGCGGTCGCAGAGCGCGCGGCGGCCGGAGCCTTGCCGTCAAACCGCCGGGGGAGGTCGCTCACGCCGGCTTCACTAGCCCGTGCATCGTCAGCCAACGAACGAACTCGTCGAACCAGCCGGTGCTCGTCGTCGTCTTCGGGTACATGCCGAAACCATGACCGCCCTGTTCGAACAGGTGGAACTCGACCGGGCGTTTCGCTGTGCGCCAGCTATCGATCAGTCCGAAGCCGCCGCCGCCGAACAACGGATCGTCGGCGGCCAATGCGACGAACAACGGCGGAGCGTCGGGCGGGACCCTTGCCGGGGCGAGCGGGCCATAGATGGTCCCGATGAAGGCAGGCCTGGCGTCGCCGCCCGAAAGCGTCGTCGCCAAGGTCAGCATCGCTCCGGCGGAGAAGCCCACCATGCCGACCCGGTCCGGGTCGACGTGCCATTCGGCCGCACGCCGACGAACGAGCGCGAATGCGGCCCGCGCATCGGCGATCTGTGGGGCGATGCCCTTCATCATTTCCTCGGCCGACGGCCGCACGATCGGGCTATGGCCCGAGAAGCGCTCATGTTGCTCGCTCTCATAGGCTGCGAGATCGGCCGGTGTCGGGTTGAGACGGTATTTGAGCACGAACGCGGCGACGCCCGCCCGCGCGAGCGCCCGTGCGACATCCCAGCCTTCGTTCTGCATCGACAGCGTGGTGAAGCCGCCGCCGGGCGCCACGATAACGGCCGCGCCGCTCGCGCGGGCGGGATCCGGGAGGAAGGGCGTCAGCGTCGCCATGCGGACGTTGCGCGCGAACCGGCTGCCGTATTGGCTGTGCCAGCTCTCGGGCGCACCCTTGGCCGGCAGTTCGCCGGTGCCGAGCGAGATCGTGCCCGGCTGTGGCGGAAGGGCGATCGGCCGCATCCGATCGTCCTGCGCCGCTGCGGGGGTGCCCGCGATCCCCAGCGCCAGTGCCGCGAGCAGGAACTTCGATCGAATCATGCTGACCTCTCCGGGAGATCTGATATGGTATCGCTAACAACAGGGTCGTCAAGCACCCCGTCGCGTTGGGAGGATGGATCACATGAAAGCCAAGGTTGCGATGCGGCTCCGAGTGGCGATGGCTCCGCTGCTCATGATCGCGGCTCGGGCGACCGCGGAAGATCCTGCTCCCGAGCGCCCGCCGGCGATCCCGACCGTTCTGCTATGGCCCGGCGGGGCGCCGGGAGTGTCCACCCGGGCCGCCGAGCCCGAGGTCGGTCGTGATTACTGGGTCAGGAACATCCACCGCCCTTCGCTGCTCGCCTTTCCCGCGAAGCCCGAGCACAACACGGGCGCGGCGGTCGTGATCTTCCCAGGTGGCGGCCACAAGCTGCTGGTCTGGACGAACGAGGGCGCGAAGGTGGCGACGGCCCTCAACCGCATGGGCGTTTCGGCGTTCGTCCTGAAATATCGCCTCGCGAACGAGGATCGGTCGCCATATTCGGTCAAAGGCGATGCCGCCGACGACGCCCGCCGCGCGATCCGCTGGGTCCGCGCGCACGCGGCCGAGTATCGCATCGATCCGCACCGGGTCGGCGCAATGGGCTTTTCCGCAGGAGGAGAGCTGGTATCGTTGGTCGCCGACAACCCGGAGCCGGTCGGTCGAACCAAGAACGACGCCATCGATCGGGAGAATGCGAGGCCGGACTTTCAGGTCCTGGTGTTCCCCGGCCCGCTCGGCATCCCCGGGACCGCCGTCCAAGGCGCTCCCCCGGCCTTCATCGTTGCGGGCAGCCTGGACCAATGCTGCGCCGCGCCGTCGGTCACGCTCTACGAGCAACTTCGCAAGGCCAAGGTCTCCGCCGAACTGCATATGTACGCGGACAGCGACCACGCCTTTAATCTCGACGAGTCGAACCGCATCTCGGTCCTCCACTGGCCCGATCGCCTTCACGACTGGCTTGCTGATGGCGGCTGGCTTGAACCACGGCATGACGCAACCCGGTGACATCATCCCGGACCGGTCGCGCGACGGGGTGAACGGCAGCGCGAGGGCTGCGAAACCAACCGCGATATGGGTCTTTGGAATGGCGCGTGGGCCGACCTTCAGGCTGACGGATCGTCAAAGGTGGGCCGATGACGCTTGCTCGTGAGCCGGACGTCCGGACGCTGGTCTCACAAGGACTGGCTCATCATCGAGCGGGGCGATGGGCGGAGGCCGAAGGCCTGTATCGCTCCGTCCTGCGCGCCGAGCCGCGGCAAGCGGACGCCTTGCACCTGTTGGGCGTGTTGTCGCATCAGCGTGGCGACCATGCCGACGCGGCTCGGCTGATCGAGCAGGCGATCGCCGCCAATCCCGCGGTGCCGAGCTACCATGCCAATCTTGGGAATGCCTTGCTCGCGCAGAACGCCCTCGTTCGAGCCGGCGCCGCGTTCGAGCGGACGCTGCAACTGAACCCCGATCATCCGCACGCGCTCGCCGGCTTGGGCACGGTCCTTGCCAAGCAGGGCCGGTATGAAGAGGCGATCGGCACGCTGGGCGCGGCGCTCTCCCGTCGCCCCGACGATGCCGGGACGCTCACCAACCTCGGCAATGCGCTTCGTTCCGCGCGACGAGGCCAGGAGGCGGAGGCAGCGTATCGGCAGGCCTTACGGCTACTCCCGAGCGCAGCCGAGGCGGCGTACAACCTCGCCCTGCTCAGGCTCGAGCGCGATCCCGAAGAGGCGGCCGCGCTGTGCCGGCGAGCGGTCGCATCCCGGCCGGGCTATACGGACGCCTCCGTCCTTCTGGCCGCGGCGTTGCGCGAGCAGGGGAGGGTAGCTGAGGCGCAGGTCGTCTGTCGCGACGCCCTCCGCATCGCCCCCGATCATGCCGGCGCGCGGCTGAGCCTTGCCATCGGGTCCGTGCCGGTGGCCGTGCAAACAACCGGGGAGAGCGCCGCGGTCGTCGCGGAGTTCGAGCGTGCGTTGCACAACCTCGCCGCGTGGAGCGAGGGCGATCCGAAGCGCCTGGGCGGGGCGGTCGGAGGGGCGCAACCGTTCTACCTCGCCTATCGGCCGTACGATGTGACGCGACCGCTTGCTCGGTACGGCGATCTGATCAGCGCGGCGGCGCGGGCGCACTTCGCGCCCGCGGAGGCCCTCTCGACGCGGTGCGCGACACGCAGAAAGCCGCTCTTGGGCGTGGTCAGCGGGCAGGTACGACGGCATCCCGTCTGGGACATGATCCTGCGCGGGATCGTGTCGGAGCTCGATCGGACCAAGTTCGACCTGGCGATCTTCCACACGGGCGCGCTGGTCGACGCAGACACGGAGTGGGCGCGCAGCCGGGCCGACACGTTCGTGCAAGGGCCGATGCCGACAGGGGCGTGGATCGCCGCCGTCGCGACGATGCGGCCCGACATTCTCTTTTTCCCGGAAGTCGGCATGGATCCGACGGCGGCGCTGCTCGCGTCCCTGCGCCTGGCACCTGTCCAGGTCGCGGCTTGGGGACATCCGGTCACGACCGGACTGCCGACCATCGACATGTACATGTCCGGAGACCTGCTGGAGCCCGTCGAGGGCGAGCGGCACTACCGCGAACGGTTGCTCAGACTTCCTGGAACCGGCGTCTGCACGCTCCCGGCGGACGAGCCCACGAGAGCGTGGAACGATCCCGGGCGACGTCCCGGCGTGGTCCGGTTCGCCCTCTGTCAGCAACCGGCCAAGTTCGATCCCGGCGACGACGCGCTCATCGTGGAGATCGCGCGGCAGGCGGGCGAGTGCGAGCTGTGGCTGGTGACGTCCCGCAAGCATCGCTGGGCGAGCTCGGCATTGGCTGACCGGCTGTCTGCGGCGCTGACGTCCGGTGGCGTGGATCCTGTCCGCGTGCTGCGTCAGGTGCCCTGGCTGGATCGAGACGTCTTTCCCGCCTTTCTCGACGCGGTGGACGTCTTCTTGGATTGTCCAAGCTTTTCCGGCTACACCACCGCACACCAGGCGCTCGCCCGCGGGTTGCCGCTGGTGACGCTGGAAGGGCGTTTCATGCGCCAGCGTCTTGCGGCCGGGCTGCTGCGTCGGATCGGCATGACGGAGACGATCGCCGCCGACCGCGCCGATTTCGTCGCCAAGGCGGTCGCCGCGGCCGAGCGCTGCAGGGACCCGAGCGACGGCCCCGCATGGCGGGCAACCATCCGGGCGGCCGCCCCGCGAGCGGATGAGGACCGACAGACCGTCAGGGCTTTCGAAGTGGCGATCACCAGGGAGCTCATGCGACGATCGGGCGCGTGAGCAGGCCGGCTCGATTGCGGGCTCGGCGACCGGCGGGTCCGGCGGTTCGGTCGCGAGAGCCGGGCTGTCATCATTCCGGCGAGGGTCACGGGATCGCCGTCAGGCCCTGCCGTGTCCTACCGTTCTCGGCTCGCGGCGATCCCTGCGTTGGCGGCGAGGATGTAGGCCGAGGTGGTCGAGACGGTGTATTCGTTCTCGAACCACAGGAACGGCCAGTCGGTCTTGAGCTCGGGGAAGTCGGGTTTGACCACCAGCACGCCCGGCACCATCCCGCCCGGAATGAAGCTGTAATCGGCGCGGTTGTGGCCGTAGCCGATCAGCTTCGACTGAGTGCCGACCGTCGACACCAGCGACAGGTTGTTCACCGGGTGCCGCCCGAGCACATAGTCGAGCGCGTTGAGCGTGTACTCGCGGCCGACGATCTCCGGAAACGCCTGATGGAGCAGCCACATCCGAGTGCCGAAGGTCGCGACCTGGTTCGCGCCGGCCCATGACCCGGTGCTGATCGGCACGCCGAACGGGTTGGCCGCGACTGTCGTGTCGGCGCGTTTCTTCTCGGCGGCGGCGAACCCGGCGATGCGGGCGCGATAGGCCGCATCCATCAGCGGCAGCGCACGCACCGCCGCGCCCGCGAGCCAATCGAAGTTGCGGCCGATCACCGGCACCTGCCGCTTCAGACTCGCGGCATAGCTCGGATCCTTGGTCGCGAGCAGCAGTTCGACCGTGGCGATGACGTTGGCGACATCGGGCGAGCGCGAGCCGAAGCCGTTCTCGCGCGCCGCGTCGTTGTCGAGGCGGCGCGCCTGCTGCTTCGCCCACATCGCCTTGGCGGCGGCGAGCGCGTCGGCGGCGAGCGCGGGATCGGCGCTCGCGAGCGTCCGCGATGCGCCGGCGAGCGCGCCCGCGACATAGAGGTCGGTCGCGGGCAGATCGGTGGTGAAGGCCCAGCGGTCGTCGCCGTTCGCATCGGCGTCGACGCGACCGTCGGTCTGCGAGCCGGCGTCGCCGAGGTGCGCGTACTGCCGCAACTTGGGATCGATGATCCCGACGATCGCGTGGCCGAACACCTTGTACTGCGCGAGCAGCTGGAGCGTGCCGTGGCGGATCTGCTGGAGCACGTCCGTCTGGCCGTCAGGCTTCCTGATCTCGACCGCGCGCGCCGCCTCGTCGATTGAGGTCTGGTCCCAGTCGAGCCCGAACAGCTCGCGGCCCCAGACCAGGTCGCGCACGACCCATGCGTTGTCGGGGGTCTGGATGTCGTAGTCGCCCGCGTCCTGCCAGCCGCCGACCGCGAGTCCAGGGATGTGCTCGCCCGGCTTGAACGGCGAGTCGAGGTTCGGCCCCATCTTGTAGCCGTCGAAGTGGACGTGGTTGGGCGGCGCCTGCCGCGCGTCGTCGAGGTGCGAAGGCGAGGACCAGACGCGGTACTGCTCGCGGATGCCGACGTGATCCATCTGCGCGGCGAGGAAGGTGTCGAGCGAGGTCTGCCAGATGTGGTCGTAGGCGTCGGGCGCGATGCGGAACGGGTTGGTGGTCTGCCCTGCGTAGCGGATCGCATAGACGCCGGGCTCGCGCACGCTCGAGAAGTCGAAGGCGGCGTAGGCGTAGCGGGTCCAGCGCCCGCGCGGCCGGATCGGCGCGCTCAGCACGGGCTTCTGCGTCCCGTCGCCCTCCAGCCGGACCAGCTCTGCCTCGGGCGGCGCGGCGAAGTTCGGGTCGAGCTCGATCATCGCGACCTTGGGCCGCTCGGGCGTGTAGCCCGCCTGGTTGAACGACACGACCGGCGCGCGCGTCCAGCCGGGGACGATGTTCGGCCGGACATGCCAAACCACCGCGTCCTCGGTCGCGCCTGCGGCGATCAGCGAGCGGACCACGAACCAGCCGTTCTGCGCCCGCGCCCGCGCGTCGTAGAGCGCGAGCGGCGCGGAGTCGGAGGTGATCGTGACGCGGTTCAGCGGGTCCTCGGGCGCGAGCGTGATGGTCTTCGCGCCGCTCGCGAGCGGCAGCGGATCGCCCGAGCCGTCGGTCGCCATCGCGCCGGTGGGATGGCGGGGGAACAGCCCGGAGGCGTCGCCGGCGAGATAGGTCTTGCCGAAATAGGCGCTCGGCAGGAAGTCGAGGTTGAACCCCGCCTTGCCGACGAGATCGGGCGAGAGCGGTTTGTCGAGGTCGACCGCGATGCGGAAGCCGTCACCCTCCGCCGTCACCTTGACGCGGTAGCTCAGCCCCTTGTCGGCATAGGTCGAGCGCACGACGACCTGCCCCGGCTCCGTCCCGAGCGCGCGGCTGACGAAGGCGGGGACGGGGTGCCATTGCTCGGGCGTGGGGTTGAGCCGGACCTCGCCGTCGGTCGCGATCCGCTCGCCGTGGAGGACGAGCTGGATGCCGCCGTTCTTCTCGTCGAAGAAGATCGGGCTGAACGGATTATGCTCGACGATGACGCTGACGCCGGGCCCTTCGAGCGTCTGCTGCGGGCTGACCTGAAGCGTCTGCGCACCGACGCCGGGGGCGACGAGGGCGGTCACGAGGAGAAGGGCGCGAAGAGTTTTGGGCATGGCTCACCTTTCCGGTCCCGCGCCGCGCGCGGGCCGGTTCATGGGACGACGGCGATCGGCGGTGGCGGGGTTCAGCCCGCCACGCGGTTGAGGATGTTCTCGAGCCGTTCCTGCTTGCCGGAGCGGTGGCGCGGGTCGAGATTGCGCGAGACGGCGAGGTCGGCGATGTCGGCGAGGCCGGTGCCCTCGCGGTGGATCAGCTGACCCAGCTCGCCGTCCCAGCCGGCGTAGCGCTTGGCCTTGAACGCATCGAGCCGGCCGTCTTCGATCAGCGCGGCGGCGTTGAGCAGGCCCTTCGCAACCACGTCGATCGCGCCGACATGGCCATGGAACAGGTCGTCGGCGTCGACTGACTGGCGGCGGACCTTGGCGTCGAAGTTGAAGCCGCCGGTGGTGAACCCGCCCGCGCGGATGATCTCCAAGTTGGCGAGCGTCAGTTCCTCGACCGAGTTCGGGAATTGATCGGTGTCCCAGCCGTTCTGCGGATCGCCGCGGTTGGCGTCGATCGAGCCGAAGATGCCGAGCGCGGCGGCGGTCGCGATTTCATGCTCGAAAGTGTGCGAAGCGAGCGTGGCGTGGTTCGCCTCGATGTTGACCTTGACCTCGTTCTCGAGCCCGTAGCGCTTGAGGAAGCCGTACACCGTCGCGGTGTCGAAGTCGTACTGGTGCTTGGTCGGCTCGAAGGGCTTGGGCTCGATCAGGATCGTGCCGGCGAAGCCGATCTTGTGCTTGTGCTCGACGACGAGGCTGAGGAAGCGGCCGAAATTGTCGAGCTCGCGCTTCAGATCGGTGTTGATCAGCGTCTCATAGCCCTCGCGGCCGCCCCACAGCACGTAGTTCGCGCCGCCGAGCCGGTGCGTCGCCTCCAGCGCCGAGCGGACCTGGAGCGCCGCCCAGGCATAGACCTCGGGGTTCGGGTTGGTCGCCGCGCCTGCGGCGTAGCGCGGGTCGGAGAAGCAGTTGGCGGTGCCCCACAGCAGCTTGACGCCGCTCTCGGCCTGGAGTCGCTCGAGATCGTCGACCGCCTCGCCGAAGTAGCGCTGGTATTCGGCGACGTTGCTGGCGTGCGCCGAGACGTCGACGTCGTGCCAGCAATAGAAGGGCACGCCCAGCCGCTGGACGAAGTCGAACGCGATCTGCCGCTTCACCGCCGCGCCTTCGGGCGTGTGCGCGTGCGCCTCCCACGGACGGTTGAAGGTGCCCGGGCCGAACACGTCGCTGCCCGGCCAGCAGAAGGTGTGCCACATGCACACCGCGAAGCGCAGATGGTCCTCCATCCGCTTGCCGAGCACGACCCGGTCCTTGTCGTAATAGCGATAGGCCAGCTCGTCGGCGGTGTCCGGACCCTGGAAGCGGATCGCGGGGATATCGGCGAAATAGTCGGTCGGCGAGGACATGATCAGGCTCTCTTCGGTGTGATGCGGGGGTAGGCGGCGCGGAACGCGGCGAGCTTGGGGGCGAGCCGCTCGACCAGTTCGGGTTCGGGGTCGACCGTGCGCGAGATCGGGGGGGCGGTGCAGATCGCGACCGGATCGCCGCCGTCGACGGCGACCTGCGCCAGCCGAGCCACGCCGAGCGCCGGGCCGACCTCGCCGCCCTTGAGATAGACGAGGGGGGTGTCGAAAGCGGCGGCGATGATCCGGCCCCAATAGCTTGATCTCGCGCCGCCGCCGATCACCGCCAGCCGCTCGACCGTGGTGCCCGCGTCGCGCAGCTCGTCGAGCCCGTCGGCGAGGCCGAAGGCGACGCCTTCGAGCACCGCCTGGGCGAGCTTGCCCGGATCGGTCTCGTTGTCGAGGTTCAGGAACGCGCCGCGAACCAGGGCGTCGTTGTGCGGCGTCCGCTCACCCGAGAGGTAAGGAAGGAACAGCTCCGGTCCCGCAGCGGGACCCGCGGCCTCGGCCAGCGCGAACAGCTCGGCGGCGCCCGCCACGCCGGTCAGCCGCGCGACCCAGTCGATGCACGAGGCGGCGGACAGGTGGACGCTCATCTGGTGCCACGTGTCGGGCAGGCAGTGGCAGAAGGCGTGGACCGCGCGTGCCGGATTGGGGCGGAAGCGCTCGGTCGCGACGAAGATGACGCCCGACGTGCCCAGCGACAGCAGCGCGTCCCCGTCGCGGACCACGCCGACACCGACCGCGCCCGCGGCATTGTCGCCGCCGCCACCGGCGACGGGAACCGCCGGCATCCCCCACAGCTGAGCGACCTCGGGCCGCAGGCGTCCGGTGACCTCGGTCCCCTCGACCAGCCGCGGCATCTGATCGACCGAGAGGCCCGTCGCGGCGAGCAGCGCATCGCTCCAGCGACGCGCCGCGACGTCGAGCCACAGCGTCCCCGCGCTGTCGGACACGTCCGAGACCTTCTCCCCCGTCATGCGCAGCCGGACGTAATCCTTGGGCAGCAGCACGGTCGCGACCTGCGCGAAGACCTCGGGCTCGTGCGTCCTGATCCAGGCGAGCTTGGGCGCCGTGAAGCCCGGCATGACGATATTGCCGCCGATCCCCCGGAAGTTCGCCGCCGCCTCCAGTTCCTCGCACTCGGCAAAGGAGCGGCCGTCGTTCCACAGGATTGCCGGTCGAAGCGGACGGTCGTCCGCGCCGAGCAAGGTCGCCCCGTGCATCTGCCCGGCGACGCCGACCCCACGCACCGAGCGCCGCACCGCGGGATCGATCGCGTGGACCGCGGCGGTGGTCGCCTGCCACCACGCCTCGGGCGGCTGTTCGGACCAGAGCGGCGCGGGGCGCGAGACGGTGAGCGCCGCCGTCCCCTGCGCGACGACCGCGCCGGAAGGATCGAGCACGACCGCCTTGACCCCCGAAGTCCCGATATCGATGCCGAGGAACATCAGACAGCTGATCCCGGCGCCGGCTCAATCCCGTTCGCCCCGAGCGAAGTCGAGGGACAGGTCGCGGGCGTGAGGAAGGTATGTCTCGACTTCGCTCGACACGAACGGGGAGAGGCGCTCGACATCAGCCGACGAAAGGGTCGATGGTCGGGATCGAACCATCGGCGGCGAAGTTGAGCTCGGTCACCTTGACGTTGCGCAAGTGGTTCTTGTTCGACATCTGGGTGTCGGCGTAGAACAGCCACCACTTGCCGCCGTGTTCGACGATCGAATGGTGGCTGGTCCAGCCCTGCACCGGTTTGAGGATATGCCCGCGGTAGGTGAACGGGCCGTAGGGGTTCGTCCCCGTCGCATAGTTCAGGAAATGCGTGTCGCCGGTGGAGTAGGTGTAATAATAGGTCCCGGCGCGCTTGAAGACCCACGAGGCCTCGAAGAAGCGCTTTTCGTGGTCGCCGGTGAGGACGGGCTTACCGGTCGCGGGGTCGAGGATCACCGCGTCGCGCGGCGCCTCCGCGAAGGTCTTCATGTCCGGGTTCAGGCGCGCGATCTTGCCCGACAGCGCCGGCCGATCGTTCTGCCCGAGGTCGGTGTCCGAGCCGTTCGGATCGAACGTGCCGGTCGCCCAGCGCTGGAGCTGGCCGCCCCAGATGCCGCCGAAATACATGTAGGCCTGGCCGTCGGCGTCGGTGAACACCGCCGGGTCCATCGAATAGCTGCCGGGGATCGGCTGCGGCTCGGCCTCGAACGGACCCATCGGGCTCTTCGAGGTGGCGACCCCGATGCGGAAGGTGCCGAGTCCGTTCTTGTCCAGCTGCCGGTCGCGGGCGGGGAAATAGAGGTAATAGGTCCCGTTCTTATAGGCGGCGTCGGGGGCCCACATCTGCTTCGACGCCCAGGGCACGTCCTTCACGTCGAGCGCGACCGGGCCGACCGTGACGGGGCCGCCGACCCGGTCCATCCGCAGCACACGATAATCGTGCATGGCATATTGATTGCCGAGGTCATCGTCGGGCGTCTCGGTCGGCACGTCGTGCGACGGATAGACGTAGATCTTGCCGGCGAAGACATGCGCGGAAGGATCGGCGGTGAAGATCGCGGTGGTCAGCGGCGGCGACAGATACCGGCGGCCGTCGGGGGAAGTGGTGGGAACGGGCTTTCCCTCCGGCGTCGTCGGACCGGCGGCGGCGATCGTCGCGGCACCGACGGCGGCGATCGCCACCAGCGCGGGCAGTCGGAAACGAGTCATCAGGCGATCTCCCAAGGCCGTCCTTCTGGCGAGGGTGGCCGCTAAGTTAGCGGTACCATAACTGCTCGGCCTCCCCGTCGCAAGCGCGGCTTGTGCGGGACACGGGGGTGGCGCATGAGGCCGCCTGCAAGAGTGGAAGGGGTGTGACGCGCGTGAGCGAAAGGGTCAGCCGACGCGGGGCCGGGCCGACGATTGCCGACGTCGCGCAGCAGGCGGGCGTGTCGCCGATGACGGTGTCGCGGGTGATCAACGGCGAGACCAACGTCCGCCCCGCCACTCGCGACCGCGTCAACGCGGCCATCACGGACCTGCGCTACAAGCCCAATCCGGCGGCGCGCAGCCTGGCGGGCGCGTCGCTCACGCGGATCGGGCTGCTCTATTCGAACCCGTCGCCGGCCTATCTGAGCGAGCTGCTGTTCGGCAGCCTCGACCAGGCGAGCCGGATCGGCGTCCAGCTGATCGTCGAGAAGTGCGAGCTGGGCGATCATGAGATCGAGGTGGCGCGTCACCTGATCGGCACCGGGATCGACGGGATCATGCTGCCGTCGCCGCTGTCCGATTCGCCGCGCCTGATCGAGGAGATCGCGGCCGAGGGGCTGCCCGCGGTCGTGGTCGGCAGCGGCGCGCCGTCGGAGAAGATGCTGGCCGTCAGCATCGACGAACATGCCGCCAGCGTCGCGATGATGCGCCACATCATCGCGCTCGGCCATCGCCGCATCGGCTTCATCATCGGCAGCCCGGCGCAGGCCGCGAGCGCGCAGCGGCTCGACGGCTATGTCGAGGCACTGGCGGAGGCGGGGTTGCCGCACGACCCGACGCTGATCGCGCAGGGTCAGTTCACCTACCGATCGGGAATGGCGGCGGCGGAGCAGTTGCTGGCCCTCGCCGAGCGGCCGACGGCGGTGTTCGCCAGCAACGACGACATGGCGGCCGCGACGGTGGCGGTCGCGCACCGCCGCGGCCTCGACGTGCCGGCAGACCTTACCGTTTGCGGGTTCGACGACACGACGCTGGCCACCGCGATCTGGCCCGAGCTGACCACTATCCGCCAGCCGATCGCGGAGATGTCGCGCGCCAGCCTGGAACTGCTGGTCGCGGCGATCCGCCACCAGTCGCACGAGGCGACGCACCAGCTGCTCGACTTCGAGCTGGTCCGGCGTCAGTCCGATGCGGTCCCCAAACGGCGCACCCGCGCGCGTCGCGCTTGACTTGCCGCCCGGCTTCTTATTGGTAGCGCTCTCAATTGCGGGCGCGAACCCGCGGGGAGGGACTGAATGGCTACGCAGGCGCCGCACGAGCGCGTGAATTACGGCTTCATCGCCGCGATCGTCGCCGCCGCGACCATCGGCGGCTTCATGTTCGGATATGATTCCGGGGTCATCAACGGCACCCAGAAGGGGCTGGAAGCGGCGTTCGACCTCGGCCGGCTCGGCATTGGCGTCAACGTCGGCGCGATCCTCGTCGGCTCGTCGATCGGCGCGTTCGGCGCGGGGCGGCTGGCCGACCGGATCGGGCGGCGCAGCGTGATGATGCTGGCGGCGGTGCTGTTCCTCGCCTCCGCGCTGCTCGCGGGGGCGGCCGGATCGTCCGCGATCTTCATCGTCGCCCGGATCATCGGCGGGCTGGGGGTCGGCGCGGCGAGCGTGATCTCGCCGGTCTATATCTCCGAGGTGACCCCGGCGCACGTTCGCGGCCGGCTGTCGTCGGTCCAGCAGGTCATGATCATCAGCGGGCTGACCGGGGCGTTCGTCGCCAACTATTTCGTCGCCAAATACGCCGGCGGCTCGACCGCCGACTTCTGGCTCGGCGAGGAGGCGTGGCGCTGGATGTTCTGGCTCCAGGCGATCCCGGCCGCGATCTATCTGCTCGCGCTCCTCAACATCCCCGAAAGCCCGCGCTATCTGGTGGTCAAGGGCCACGACGAGCGTGCCGAGGCGGTGCTGGCCAAGCTGTTCGGCCCCGCGACCGCGCGCGCCAAGGTGGCCGAGATCCGCGCCAGCCTGGCCGCCGATCACCACAAGCCCAAATTCAGCGATCTCGTCGACAAGACCACCGGACGGATCCGCCCGATCCTGTGGACCGGCATCGGGCTCGCCGTGTTCCAGCAGCTCGTCGGCATCAACGTCGTCTTCTATTACGGCGCGACGTTGTGGGAAGCGGTGGGCTTCGACGAGAATTCGGCGCTGCTCACCAACATCCTGTCGGGCGGCATCTCGATCGTCGCGTGCCTGCTGACCATCGCGCTGGTGGACAAGGTGGGCCGCAAGCCGCTGCTGCTGCTCGGCTCGGCGGTGATGGCGGTGTCGCTCGCGACCGTCGCCTACGCCTTCTCGACCGCGGTGACGGCGGCGGACGGCTCGGTGTCGCTGCCGGGCAACTACGGCGTGATCGCGCTGGTCGCGGCGATGACCTACACCTTTTTCTTCAATCTCAGCTGGGGCCCGATCATGTGGGTGATGCTGGGCGAGATGTTCCCCAACCAGATCCGCGGTTCGGGGCTGGCGGTGTCGGGGTTCGCGCAGTGGATCGCCAATGCGGCGATCTCGGTCAGCTTTCCGACGCTGGCGGCGTCGCCGGGGCTGTCGCCGACCTATTACGGCTACGCCTTCTTCGCGGCGGTCTCGTTCTTCTTCACCCGTGCGATGGTCCACGAGACTCGCGGGCGCGAGCTGGAGGACATGACGGGCTGAGAGCGGGGGCGGGGCGGGGGCTCGCTCCCGCCCCTCGCCGGTCACCGCCAGCCGGCGTCGACCCAGTAATTGTGGCCGGTGCAGAAGCGCGCGTCGTCGGAGGCGAGGAACAGCGCCATCGCGGCGATATCGGCGGGCTGGATGCGGCCGTCGAGGCACTGGGCGGCGACGATCTCCGCCTCGCCTTCGGGCGAATACCATTTCATCTGCCGCGGCGTCTGGACGTTGCCGGGGACGATCGTGTTGACGCGGATGCCGTAGCGCCCGAAGTCGCGCGCGAGGCTGCGCGTCAATCCCTCGATCGCGGCCTTCGCGGTCTGGTAGAGGACCAGTTCCTCGAGCGCGAGGTGCCAGCTGATCGAGCCGAGGTTGAGGATGACGCCCCGCTGCTGCGCGCGCATCGCGGGGGCGACCGCCTGGGCGGCGAAGAACAGGTGGCGCAGGTTGGTCGCCATCCGGTCGTCCCAATAAGCGGGAGTGACCTCCTCCACCGTGTGCCGATCATCGTTGGCGGCGTTGTTGACGAGGACGTCGACGCCGCCCAGCCGCGCCTGGAAGTCGGCGAGCGTCGCCTGCAACGCCGACACGTCCTTCAGATCGACGTGCGCGAACAGCAGCTGCGCGCTGGCACCGGGGCGGAGCCGGGTGGAAAGCTCGTCGGCGGCCGAGGCGTCGATGTCGACGAACGCGACGTGCGCGCCCTGGCCGACGAACGCCTCGACCAGCCCCGCGCCGATCCCCGAGCCGCCGCCGGTGACGATCACGCGCTTGCCGGCGAGACTGGGATAGACGGCTCGCGGATCGCCGGAGTGGGGGGTGGTCAAAGCGAATACTCCGGTCAGGCGTTGGAGAGCAGGCCGCGCGCGGCGAGATTGCGCATCAGCGCGCCGATCCCTTGCGTCCACGGCGCGGCGAGCTTCGACGTGGTGACGGCGTTGACGAGCCGGCCGAGCGACGGGGTGGCGATCGTGACGATGTCGCCGGGCTTGTGGGTGAAGCCGCGGCCCGGCTCGTCGCGGTCCTGCGTCGGCGCGAACAGCGTGCCGAGGAACAGGACGAAGCCGTCGGGATAGTCATGCTCGCTCATCGCCTGGCGGGCGAGGTCCTCGGGATCGCGGCTGATCTCGCGCATCGAACTGGCGCCGTCGAGCACGTAGCCGTCCTTGCCCTCGATCCTGAGCGACACCTCCGCGGCGCGAACGTCGTCCATCGTGAAGCGGTCGTCGAACAGGCGGATCAGCGGGCCGATCGCGGTCGAGGCGTTGTTGTCCTTCGCCTTCGACAGCAGCAGCGCCGACCGGCCCTCAAAGTCGCGCAGGTTGACGTCATTGCCCAGCGTCGCGCCGATCGGGCGGCCCTCTGGCGTGCAGAGCAGCACCACTTCGGGCTCGGGATTGTTCCAGGTCGAGTCGGACCGGACGCCGATCTCGGCGCCCCAGCCGAGCGCGGCGAGCGGCGGGCATTTGGAGAAGATCTCGGCATCGGGGCCGATCGCGACCTCCAGATACTGCGACCACATCCCGTCCTCGATCAACGCCGCCTTGAGCGCCGCGGCGTCGGCGGAGCCGGGCTCGACACTGCGCAGCGAGCCGCCGATCCGCTCCTCGAGCCGCGTGCGGACGGCGGCGGCCTGGCGCGAGTCGCCACGCGCGCGCTCCTCGATCACGCGCTCGAGCGCCGACACGGCGAAGGTGACGCCGGCGGCCTTGACGCATTGCAGATCGATCGGCGTCAGCAGCTGCATCGCCGCGTCCGCGCCGACCCCCAGGCCGAGCGCATCGAGCGCGCCGAGCGGCACCCCGCTTCGCGCATCCAGCCGTCCGTCCGCGACCAGCAGCGAGACCGTCGGCGCCACCGCCGTCATGTCGAACGCCTCGCCGTCCTCGACCAGGATCGGGGTCGGCCCGTCGCCGCGATCGATCCGGCCGACGAACCGCGCCTCTCGCCAGTCGGCGGAAAGGTCGCGGTCCGGCGCGAAGCTGTGGGTCATCCTTGCGTCCTTCGTCGCCGCCCGCGGTGCGCCGCCGACGGTGCAGGTGATGGTAAGGTCGAGCACGCGCGTGCGCCATGCGGCCCGACCGATCAATAGTCAGAGTAATGCTGTGAAAGCCGCGGTGTGCGGCGCTGCGGCAGCCTCGCCGCGCCGCTCCGACGCTGTCGCCTTCGCCCCCTTCGATCCCTCTCCCATTCGTCTGCGTTACCGCTATCATAAGCGAGCCGGGCCCGGCAACAGGCTGTTGCAGCATCGGGTTTTCACGGGGCGCGAACGAAGGAGGACGCGGTGAGGACGAGCGGAGCTTGGCGGCGTGGACCCACGGCGGCGCTGGCCGCGCTCGCTTTGACCGCGGCCTCCGCGGGCGAGCCCAGCGTGCCATCGGTCCGCTTCGGCTGGTTCGACTATCGCGGGCACGAGCCCGCAGCGGCGTCGGGACCGGACCGATACCGCAACCCGGTGCTTCCCGGCTTCTATTCGGATCCCAGCATCGTGCGGGTGGGCGCGACCTTCTATCTCGTCACCTCGACCTTCGGCTGGTTCCCGGGCATCCCGGTGTTCGCAAGCCGCGACCTCGTCCACTGGCGGCAGATCGGCAATGCGATCGACCGGCCGTCGCAGCTCAATTTCGGCCGGCTCGGGCTGTCGCGCGGCGTGTTCGCACCCTCGATCAGCTTTCACGAGGGGCGCTTCTTCATCGTCAACACCTGCGTCGATTGCGGCGGCAACTTCGTCATCACCACCACGAACCCCGCCGGACCGTGGAGCGATCCGGCGTGGCTCAAGGATGTGGAGGGGATCGATCCGTCGCTGTTCTTCGACGACGACGGCAGCGCGTGGCTGGTCAACAACCGCTCGCCGGCAGGGCCGCCGCAGTACGAGGGCCACCGGGCGATCTGGCTCCAGCGGTTCGACCCCAAGCGGCTGACGACCATCGGGCAGGCGACGATGATCGTCGACGGCGGCGTCGACATCGCGAAGAAGCCGGTCTGGATCGAGGGCCCGCACATCTTCAAGCGCGGCGGCCGCTATTATCTGAGTTGCGCGGAAGGCGGGACGAGCGTCGCCCACAGCCAGGTGATCTTCGCCGCCGACCGGGTGACCGGGCCGTACCGGCCGGCGCCGGCCGATCGCGAGCCGATCCTCACCCAGCGCGATCTCGATCCGTCGCGCCCCGATCCCGTCACCTCGGCGGGCCATGCCGACATGATCGACATCGGCGGGGACCGATGGTGGGCGGTGTTCCTGGCGACGCGGCCGTACCGTCACGATCTCTACAACACCGGGCGCGAGACGTTCCTGCTGCCGGTGACATGGCGCGGCGGCTGGCCGACGATCCTGCGGCGCGGCGAAGCGATCCCGATGGCGGCCAAACGCCCGCCGCTGGCTCCCGCACCCGTCCCCGTTCCGCCGGCGCGCGACGAGTTCGCAGGGAGGGCGCTCGCCTCGACCTGGCTGATGATGCGCAATCCTGCCGGTCGGTGGTGGCGTGTCGGCGGCGGCGCGCTGTCGTTGCAGGCGCGACCGGTCGGGCTGGGCGACATGGGCAATCCCAGCTTTCTCGCGCGCCGTCAGCAGCACCGCGACGCCGACGTCTCGATCGAGCTGACGCCGAGCGCGACCCCGGGGGTCGTAGCCGGGCTCGCGGCGCTCCAGAACGACGAGTTCTTCCTGACCGAGCTGGTGACCCGGAGCGGCGGCGGGTTCCGGATCGAAGTCCGCCGCCGGGCAGGGGCGAGCGATCCGAAGGAGGGCAGACTGGTCGCGGAGGCGCCGTTGCCCATCGCGCGCGGCGCGCCTGTCCGGCTGCGCATCCGAGCGCGCGGCGGGACCTATGCGTTCGACTGGGCGCCGGCGACGGGAGCCTGGCGCACGGTCGCGGCGAACGTCGACGCCACCAATCTCAGCACTGAAAAGGCCGGCGGGTTCGTCGGGACGATGATCGGACCGTACGCCGTGAAGCGCTAGCGCCTGGGCGCGAGCGCCGCGGCGGCGTTGACGAGTTCGATCCAGTGCGCGCCGGCGTCGATGACGTACTCGTTCTCGCCCCAGAAGAACGGCCAGTTCTCCTTGTTCTCGGGGAGGTCGGGTTTCAGGATCAACTCGCCCGGGACGACGCCGCCGGCTATGAAGCTGAAGTCGGCGCGGTTGTTGCCGTAGGCGACCTCCTTCGACCGCGTCCCCACCGCCGAGACGAACGAGATGTCAGAACCCGGGTGGTTGCCGGTCAGATAGTCGACCGCGCGGAACACCGCTTCCGGCCCGACGATCTCGGGAAAGGCGCGGTGCAGCGCGGCAGTGTCGAGCCCGTAGCCGAGCACCGCGCCGTTGCCGGCCCAGCCGCCGGTCGTGATCGGGACGCCGAACGGATTGCCGGCGACCATCGCGTCGGTCTTCGCCTTCCATTCGCGGACCGCCGGCGCGACCGCGGTGCGGAAGCCGCGCGGCATCAGCGGCAGCGCCTCCGCGACCGTCTGCACGTTGCGGAAGAACACCGGGACGACCTGCGGCCACAGCGCCGCGACGGTGCGCGCATAGCGGGGGTCGCGCGTCGTCTTCAATAATTGCACCGCGGCGGCGAACTGCGCGTCGATCAGCGGGATGCCGGTCGTGTTGCCGTGCTGGAAGATGTCGGGCGCGTGGCTCTGCTCCTTCGCCCAGACCGCCTCGGCGAGCCGCCGCGCCTTGGCGGCGAACGCCGGGTCGAGCGTGGCGAGCGCGCGCGAGGCCGCGGCGAGCGAGGCGACCGAGCCGTAATCGAGCGCGCTCGACTTGCTGGTGAAGGCCCAGCGATCGTCGGGCCAGCCGCTACGCCCGTCCTTCTCCTCGCCGGGCTTGAGCGTGGAATCGAAGATCAGGCCGTCGGTCTTGCTCGCGGCGTCGCCGAGGTGGGTGTATTCGCCGACCTCCGGCTCGACGATGCCGTTGATGGCGTGACCGACCGCATCATATTGCGCGATCAGCTGAATCGCGCCGTGGCGGATCTGCTGGAGCAGATCGGGCGCGCCGTCGGGGACGTGGATCTCGGTGCGGCGCAGCGCCTCGTCGATCGCGGTCGTGTCGCGGTCGAGCCGGTACGCCTCCCAGCTGCGGACGAGCGAGTCGACCACGGCGTGGTGCGTCTGCGTGCGGATGTCGAAGTCGCCCGCGTCGAACCAGCCGCCGACGTTGAGCCCGGGGATATGCTCGCCCGGCTTGAAGCGATCGTCGGTGGTCGGTCCCTGCCGGTAGAGGTCGATATGCTCGTGGTTCACCGGCGCCTGGAGCGCGTCGTCGCGGTGCGAGTCGCCGTGCCAGACGCGGTACGCCTCGTTGACCCGCAGATGGTCCATCGCGACCGGCAGATAGACGTCGAGCGTCGGATGCCAGGCGTCGGCGTAGAGGTCGGCCGCGATCCGGAAGGGCGCGGTGCGGACCTGGCCATATTCGAGCACGTAGAGGCCGGGGTCACGCACCTGCGAGAAGTCGGCGCGGCGATAGCGATAGCGCAGATAGCGCCCGGCATCGGTCGTGGCGCCGATCTCAACCGGCGCCAACGCGCCTTCGGCGCCGACGCGGAGCAGCCGGATCGCCGCGTCGTCGGGCGCGTCGCGGTCCAGCTCGACCGTCGCCACCTTCGTCGCGACGGGCAGATAGCCGAGCTGCGAGTGTGCGATCGAGGGGGTGCGGGTCCAGCCGGGCACGCTGTTCGCCGCGACGGTCCAGCGCAGCACGGTCCCGGTCCGGCCGGCGGGGAGCATCGAGCGGAGGACGTACCAGCCGTTCTGCGCCTGGTTGCGCCCATCGTAGAGCGCGATCGTGCCCTCCGCCGACGCGACGGTGATCCGGTGTGCGGGGTCTTCGGGCGCCATCACGAAGCGCTTGCCCTCCGCGATCGGCAGCGGCTCGGCCCCCGGCCCCTCGCTCCGCCCGCTCGCCAGGTTGCGCTCGGGCGTCGCCGCCATCGCGCTCGCCGGATAACGGGGGAAGATGCCGGTCCTGTCGTCGGCCATGAAGCTCTTGCGGAAATAGGCCGCGGGCAGGAATTCGAGGTTGAATCCCGCCTTGCCGGCCAGCGCCTTCGGCAGCGCGGCGGGCAGTTCGACGCCGATCTCCACGCCGTTCGCGACGGCGCGCGCGACCACGACGTAGCGGAAACCTGAATCCGGATATCGAAGGGTGGTGCGGACGGTGCCGGTGGCGCGGTCGACCGTGCGCGAGACCACCTGCGCCGCCGGATCCCACTGGCCGGGCGTCGCAGACAGC
Source organism: Sphingomonas sp. SP6 (assembly GCF_058313435.1). Lineage (NCBI taxonomy): Bacteria > Pseudomonadati > Pseudomonadota > Alphaproteobacteria > Sphingomonadales > Sphingomonadaceae > Sphingomonas > Sphingomonas sp. SP6. Next base: position 8,952 of record NZ_JBZFLG010000002.1, on the reverse strand, counting down.
CGCACGTCGCCGTTGGTGACGGTGCGCATGTCCTGCTGGATGATCTCGATGCCGCTGATCTTCGCGTCGGCGAACAGCCCCTCGTTGACGTTGCTGAACGCGAGGACATCGACGCCGGGCGCCTCGAACACCTCCCGATCGCTCAATTGATAGGTCTGGGCGCCGGCGGGCGCGGCCGCCAGCACGAGCGCGGCGAGCGAGACGGAAAGAAGGCGGAACACGGACGGCCTTTCGTGTGGGGAGCGGCGATCCGGGGTCAGATCGCCTGCATGCCGTGTTCGACGACACGGCGGATCAGGTCGCGGTGGCGCGGCAGGCTGGCGCGCAGCCGCTGCGTGCGGGCCGCATTCTCGCGGAACGCGCGCTCGGCGGCGGTCACGTCGCGGTCGAGCGCGCCGGGCTGGACTTCGCTCCGGAAGCCCATGCCGTAGAGCACATATTGATAGCTCGCGGCGGGGAAGACCTCCTCGACGCGGTCGAGCTCCTCATGAAACCACGGGCTGTTGTAGCGCCAGAGCGACAGCAGGTTCTGCAGGCGATCCGGGACCGAGTCCGGGCGCACGGTGTCGCGCCAGAAATCGGTGTCGGTGCGCTGGGTCAGGACGTAGTGGAGCTTGAGGAAGTCGATGATCCGCCCCCAGCGGTAGAGCGTCGTCGCGTTGAAGCGCGCGGCGACGACGTCCATCACCTCGCGGCACGCGGGCAGCTGCTCGGCGATCAGCTTGGCGGAAAGTTCTATCAGGACGATCGCGCTCGCCTCCAGCGGCTCGAGGAAGCCGGCGGCAAGGCCGACGGCGACGCAATTGCCCTTCCAGAACTGCTCGCGGTGGCCGGCGCGGATCGCGAGCTTGCGGACGGGCAGGTCCTTGCCCGCCGGGCCGAGATAGGCGCGCAGCTCGCGCTCGGCCTCGTCGTCGCTGATGTGGCTGCTCGAATAGACGTGGCCCGTGCCGCGGCGCGTGGGCAGGCCGATGTCCCAGATCCAGCCGGCGGACTGCGCCGTCGAGATGGTGTGCGAGGCGATCGGCGCGTCGGGCGTGTCGTAGGGGACCTGCACCGCCAGCGCGGTATCGCAGAACAGCGTGTCGGCGCACGAGCGGAAGGGGACGCCCAGCGCTTCGCCGAGGAGGAGCGCGCGGAAGCCGGTGCAGTCGACGAACAGGTCGCCCTCGATCCGCCCGGCCTGCTCGGTCTCGACCGCGGCGATATCGCCCGCTTCGTCGACGTCCACCCGGCGCACGTCGGCGAGGACGTGGCGGACCCCCAGCGTCCCGGTGCAATGGCGGCGCATGAAGTCGGCGAACTTGCCCGCGTCGAGATGGTAGGCGTAGTTGGCGACGCCGTCATATTCGGGGGTCGTGATCGTCTTGGGCGCGAGCCCGGCGTCGCAGATCGCCCCCTGCGGCGACACCGCGTCGCAGAAGCTGCGGTCGTGATCGCCTTCCAGCCAGTGCGGCGCGAGGTTCACCTGCGCGAAGCCCTGCGGCAGCATCAACGGGTGGTAATAGCCCTCGTCCGCCTCGCCGGTGGTCCAGCGGTTGAACCGCGCGCCCTGTTTGAACGCGGCGTCGCATTCGCGGAAGAAGTCGGTCTCGGAGACGCCGATCGCCGAGAGCGTGGCGCGGAGCGTCGGCCAGGTGCCCTCGCCGACGCCGATGATCGGGGTCGTAGGGGACTCGATCAGCGTGACGGAAAAGCCGTAGGGGGCGCGACTCTGGTGCCGCGCTGCGATCACCCCCGCGGCGAGCCACCCGGCGGTGCCGCCCCCGACGATGACGATGCGCTGGATGGGCCGCATAAGAGAAAGGTGTACCAAAAGACGGGGGGTGTCGAGCGAACGCGACACCCCCCCAGGGGAGGACCGTCAGAAGCGGAAGCGCACACCCGCCTGGTAGCGCCGCCCGTAATCGAAGACGTCGAGCAGCTGGTTGGCGAAGCGGCCATGCGTGCTCTGCTGGTTATTGTTGACGTTCAGGATCTCGCCGAAGACACTGAAGTTCTCGTTGATGTCGTAGCTGCTGGTCAGATCGACCTGGAGACTGGAGTCGACGAAGGTCGGTTCGGCGCCGAACTGACCGGTGTTCTGCGCCTGGCCGAACTGGAGCAGATATTCGTCGCGCCAGTTGACGGCGGCGCGGAACTGGAAGCCCTTCTTGTCGTAGAAGCCGACGAAGTTCGCCGAATTCGCCAGGCCCGTGACCGCGAAACCGGTCTGCGAGATGTCGGTGGGGTCATAGGGCTTGTTGGTGTCGACGAAGGTGGCGTTCGCCTGGAAGCCGAAGCCCGTGTCGCCGAACACCTGCTGCCAGGCGATCTCCACGCCGCGGACGGTCGCGTCGGGGCCGTTCACCTGCCGCGTGACCGCGAACGAGGCGAGCGTGCCGGTCGTCGGGTCGATCACCCCGTTGATCGCCTGGCGGGTGACGCCGCCGACGATGAAGTTGCTGACGTTCTTCAGGAAGAAGTCGACCGACAAATAGGAATTGCGCTTGTAATACCACTCTGCCGCGACGTCGAAATTGTCGGCGAGGTAGGGCTTCAGATCGGGGTTGCCGCCACTCGCGGTCAGCGCACCGATGCGCTGCCCGTTGCCCACGTTGAGCACGGGCGAGAGCAGGCTCAGACCCGGCCGGGTCAGCGTGCGCGACGCATCGAAGCGCAGTTGCAGGTTGTCCATCACGCCAAGCCGGACATCCAGCGACGGCAGCAGATATGAGTAGCTGCTCTTGTTCGTCACCGGCTGGATCGGCGTGTAACCGTCGTCGGGGATCGAAAGCAGCGTCGGATCGGCCGCACTGGTATTCAGGACCAGCGGAAGCCGTCCCTGGCCCGACGAGGTCAGATGCGTGTTCTCGTTGCGGACACCCCCGGCGATGGTGAGCGGCATGCCGGCGACGTCGGTCTTGAACGCGAAGCTCAGGTACAACGACCAGGTCTTCTCCGTGATGTCCTGAACGCTGCCCGGATCGACCGCCTGGTCGAAGGTTCCGGTAAACCCGTTGACCTGGGAGTAGTTGAACGCCGGGATGTTCTGCGCCTGCGGGTTGCCGAGGCTGGTGAGAAAGGCCTGATAGGCGGCCGCGTTATATTGGATCAGCGACGGCGGCAGCGAACCCTTGAAGCCCGGAATGAAGTTGTCGCCGAGCGGGATGGTACCCTGAAACAGGCTCGCGGGCAGCGGATTGACGCCGGTCGCCCCGCCAGAGGGCGCTCCGTAGCCCGCATAGGCTTGCCAGAAGTTGTTGGTGAAGGTGCTCTTGTTGCGAAGGCTGAAATTGTCCTCGAGATACTGGCCGCCCGCCTTGATGGTCAGATCATCTTGCTTCCAGACCGCGGTCAGCCGTGCCTGCTTCAGCTCGTCCACGTTGTTCTGGGTCTGGTTCACCGTCACGTGCGACCCGATCAGAGCGGTATTCGCATAGTTGGCGGCGTCGCCGTTCGGCCCATAGGTGGTCAGGACCGGGAACGCCTCGTTGCTGTTGCCCAGGATCTGCAACCCGGTGGTGACGCCCAGCGCCCCGCCGTAGCCGATGTCGCCGTTCTGACTGCCGATCATGTCGTCGTCCGGATTAAGCCAGCTCTTGGCGTAGCTGACGTCCCCCTCGAACGTCAGATTGTCGTTGACGTCCCACTTCACGTTGCCGCCGATCTGGTTGGTCTGCAGCACCTGAGTGTTGAGCGTGGCGCCGAAATCGGTGGGGGTGCCGGTCTGGATGAAGTTGACGGCCTGGCCGTTCTTGTCGAGTTCGACCTCGCGCAGCGCACCCTGGTTGAACCAGAGGCCGACATTGTTGATATCGGTCTTGACCGTCTGACGCGAGAAGTTGTCGTCGATGGTCAGCATCAGGTCGTCGGACGGATGCCATTGCAGCGCGATGCGCCCGTCATAGCGCTCGTCCTTGGTCGATTCCTTGTTGATCAGATATTGTTGCGGGAAGAACCCGACGACGGTCTGACGGTTGTTCGGATCCGCGTAAGCGTCGGCCTTGGGATCGCTGGTCGGCGAGCAACTGGTGCTCGCGGAGCCCTTGAGCTGGCAAGGCGCGTAGAAGCCGCCCGGCCAGCCCTGGACCGAGACGCGGTTCGTGTCGGTGTCGCGGCGGGTGTAGATGAAGCTGCCGAGCACGCCGAGGGTGTCGTCGGCGAAGGTGTCGCTCAGCAACACGCCGACGGTGGGCACGACGTGACCCGATCGGTCCTGGATCGAGCCGGCGGCGCTGGCGGCGGCCCGGAACCCCGGATGGTCGAACGGCTTCGGGAACTCGATGTTGACGGTCGCCCCGATCGAGCTGGCGGTCAGCGTCACGTCCGGCGTCTTGAGCACGCTCAACTGGCCGATGAAGTCGGACCCGACGGTCGAGAAGTCGATCTGACGACCGCCCGTGCCGGTCGAGATGCGCCGGCCATCGTACAAGGTCGTGTTGAAATCGCCGCCGAAGCCGCGGACGGTGATGCCCGTCGCCTCGCCGCGGGTGCCCGCGCGCTGGATCGAGACGCCCGGCAGGCGTTGGAGCGAGGCGGCGACGTTCGAATCGGGGAATTTTCCGATGTCCTCGGCCGAGATCGCGTCGACGACGCCGACCGCCTCGCGCTTGATGTCGAGGTTACGCTGGAGCGAGCCGCGCAGGCCGGTGACGATGATGTCGCCCGAACCGTCGTCGACCGAATTGCCCGCGGCGGCGGTGGGCGAGGTCACCGCATCCTGCGGCTGACCCGCCTCGCTGGCACTGGTGGTGTTCGCGGTGGCGGGGACGGCCGGCTGGACGGCCGCGCCGGGATCCGCCTGGCTGTTCTGCGCGCTCGACGGATCCGCCTGCTGCGCCAACGCGGGCGTCGCGAACGCGAGCGCCGCCAGGCTGGGCGCCGCGATCAGCGCCGCACGGGCGCGGCGGATGTTGGTCGAATGGATTGCGGTCGAACGATCAGGCACGTCGGTTACCCCCTCCTCATTGCCCCTTCGGTATCGATCCGAAGTCAGGCAGCTGAACCGTCAGCCGCTGGCCGACCGCGGCAACGGCGCCACGACCCGGCCATCCGGCGAAAACGTCGAATGTAGCGCTACCATATCCACCGATTCGTGTGGCAGCAAGCGCGAATTGTAGCGCAAACATTTCGGCCATACTGTTCGGCGCGGGTCGTTTCGCTTAATCCTGTTCGGCCGAAAGCCGGGCCGCGCGTCGAGAAGGAGAGAGCCGTTGGAATTGCTGAGCGCCCAGGCGCATCGTCATGTGCGCGCGAAGCCGGCGAGCGGAGCGGGGCGCCATTTCGTCCAGGTCGTGCCGGCGGAGATCCCGCGGATCGCGACGCGCGCGCCGATCCTGATGACCAAGCATCCCGACACCGGCGCCTTCTATCTCGGCGCGGTGTTCGGCTTCTCGCCGGGCGAGAACCTGCTGGTCGACCGCGACGGGATGCTGGACGCGGCGACGCCGCTCGACTGGGAGCGCGAGGGGTTCTTCGTCGAGGGCGAAGCGATCGCGATCGACCCCGTGCATCCGCGGCTGAGCGGCGGCGAGGGCCGCGCGCTGTTCGACGCCGACGGCGAGCCGAGCGACGCCCTGCACCGTGTCCGCCGCGCGCTGGCGCTGCTCGACGCGGGGCTGCGCGACTCGGAGGCGTTCGTCGCGGCGCTGCTCGCCGCGAAGCTGGTCGAGGCGATCGACGTGTCGCTCAGCTTCGACGACGGCGAGCGACTGGCGCTCGAGGGGCTCTACACGATCAGCCGCGATGCCTTGTCCGAACTGCCCGATGCCGAGCTCGTCCGGCTGTTCCGCGGCGGACATCTCCAGCTCGCGCTGACGATGATCGACTCGCTCAATCAGATCCCGCTGCTCGCGCGCCGTCGCAACGACCGGCTGACCGCATGAGCGAGGCCGCCGGGATCGTCGCGGTCGAGGCGGGCGAGGTCGCCGTCCCGGCCGAGTTCCGGGCGCGCATCGTCGAGCGCTGCGCCCCGGCGGTGATCCGCGGACTGGTCGCCGACTGGCCGGTCACGCGCGCGGCGGCCGCGTCCGCGCGGTCGGCGGCGGAGTATCTGGCGTCGTTCGATTCGGGCCACAGCGCGGAGGCGTTCGTCGGCGAGCCCGCGATCGAGGGCCGCTACGCTTACGCAGAGGGGCTTGCCGGCTTCAACTTCGCGCGCGAGACGACTGGGCTGAGCGCGGCGCTGCGCCGGATCGTCGATCCGGACGAGGGCCGGTCGATCTATCTCGGCTCGCTGCCCGCCGACGCGCATCTGCCCGGCTTCGCCCAGGCGAATCCGGCGCCGTGGCTGCCGCTCGGCGTGCGCCCGCGGGTCTGGGTCGGAACCGCGTCGGCGATCGCGTGCCACCACGACAATGCGGACAATCTCGCCTGCGTCGTCGCGGGGCATCGCCGGTTCACATTGTTCCCGCCCGATGCGATCGGCGATCTCTACGTCGGCCCGATCGACCACACGATGGCGGGCCAGCCGATCGGCCTCGCGGTCGGGGCGGAGGACGACGTGCGCTATCCCCGGTTCGCGGCGGCGCGGGAGCGGGCGCTGGTGGTCGACCTTGGTCCCGGCGACGCGCTCTACCTGCCCAAGCTCTGGTGGCACCAGGTCGAGGCGATCGGGGCGTTCAACATCCTGGTGAACTTCTGGTGGGACGCCTTCGCCGCGGGCGACGCGCCCTATAGCGCGATGCTGCTCGCCGCCGCCGCGATCGCGGAACGGCCGATCGCGGAGCGAGCGGCGTGGCGCGCGTTCTTCGACCATTATGTCTTCCGGCCCGACGGCCACCCGCTCGCGCATCTCCCGCCCGAGCGCCACGGCATCCTCGCGCGCGGCGCGGGAGGCAAGCTGCGGGCTCTCGCGATGAAGCTGCTGCGCGGCGGTTAGCGGACGGGGGTCTCGAACGGCCCGGCCGGCAGCCCCGCCGCGTCGACCAGATTGACCACCGGGTCGTCCGCCCAGGCGTAGCGGACGCGGGTCGCCGGCTTACCATCGGCGGCGAGGATCACGCTGTCGCCCTGCGGCGCGGCCGCGGCGTAGCGGCACGATCCGACACCTGCGTCGCACAGCTCGAAGCCGAGCGCACGGTCGGAACTGCGCGCACCAAGCTCGCCGGTCACGTCGGCGAAGCGCACCGCGATCGACCCATCGGGGCCGCGCCTCGCCTCGACGACGCGAGGCCCGGACGGCGGCGCGGGCGCGCGATAGGCGAGGCTCGCCACCGCGCGCGCGAGCCGGCGACCGACCTCGTGCTTCTCGCCCGGATGGATGTCGTACGGATCGCCCAGGTCGAGCGTGATCGCGACCGCGGCATGTCCGTCCGCCTCGGCGACCCGTCGCTGCGTATCGCGGATATACGCCCACCCGCTTTCGCCGGGCGCGGTGGCGGGCGGCCCGAAGGCGGAGAGCGAGGCGATCGCGAACGGCAGATCGGGCCGGCCGAACTGCGTCCGCCACTCGGCCATCATCGCCGTGAGCCGATCGGCGTAGCCCGGCAGCCCGGTGTCCGATTCGCCCTGATACCAGGCGACCCCGGCCAGCGCGGTGCGCCCGAGCGGCGCGATCATCGCGTTGTAGAGCGTGCCGGAGCCGGTGATGTCGCCCCACGGCACGCGCGGCGTGGTGCCCGGGTCCCGGTCGACCAGCGCATAGCGCCAGCCGGTCGCCAGCGGCACGACCGAGCCGTCGGCGAGCGTCAGCCGCATCGCCTCGGCGGGACCGGCCAGGCCACCATTGGCATAGGCGTTCTGGACGTTCACGACGAGGACGTTGCGGCCGGGCGCGAGTACGCCCGCCGGGACCGAGTAGGTCCGGGGCGACCAATTGGCGGTGCCGCCGATCGGCGTGCCGTTGATCCAGGTCTGATCGGCGTCGTCGACGAGCCCGAGCTCGAGCGTCCCGCCGCCCTTCGCCTGTTCGGGCGTCAGCGTCACCTCGAGCCGGTACCAGAGCATGCCGAGCCACGCCGCGAGCTCGGGATCGCCCCAATCCTCGTAGAAGCCGATCTTGGGCACGGGGCGCCACGCGAGCGTCGCATCGGGTCGCCACGGCTCGCGACCGACCGCGTCGCCCGACTTCGCGCGCCACCATGTCTCCCACTGCCGCGCCGCCGCGAGCGTCGCCGCCGCCGGGTCGCGCGCGTAGAGCCGCAGCAGGTCGGCCTCGCGCGTCCGCCCCGCGGCGCGCTGCGCATCGTCTCCCATCCAGGCGGCGATCTGCGACCCGCCCCAGCTCGAATGGATTGCGCCGATCGGGACCTTGGCGGTCTTGCGGAGCTCCTGGACCATGTAGAGGCAGGCCGCGGAGAAGGACGGGGATGTCCTGGGGCCGGCGGCGGCCCAGACGGGCTGATGTTCGAAGCGGCGCAGGGGAGTCAGCGCGGTCGCCTTCTCCACCGTCAGCAGGCGCAACTGGTCGTCGCCGGGGCCGGTCTGCGCGGCGAAGCTGTCCTGCATCCGCTCGACCGGCATCTCCATGTTGCTCTGGCCCGAGCAGAGGAAGACGTCGCCGATCAGCACGTCGTGGAGCACGGTCGCGCCGCTCGGGGCGGAGATGGCGAGGTCATAGGGTCCGCCGGCCGGGGCGGCGGGCAAGGTCAGGTCGAAATGCCCGGTGCGATCGGCGCGGCCGGAGACGCCGACGCCGTGGAAGGTCGCCGTCACCGCCTCCCCGGGGCGCGCCTGGCCGGAGACCATGACCGGCCGGTCGCGCTGGACCACCGCATGGTCGGAGAGCACACCGTCGAGGGTCGGCGCGGCGACCACGGGAGCCGCGGCGGCGGCCCATGCGTTCGCCGCCAGGGCGATGGCCTTGCTCGTCATTCCTCTTCCTTTTCGTTCCGGGCTGCGCCGGCTCCTCAGTGATTGTCCCGGGGCAGGCCCTGGGTCTGGGCGATGCGCTGGTATTTTTCGGCACCCTCCAGGATGGCGCCGGTGTTCATTTGGCCGACGAGCGCGCGCTGGATCTCCTGCCAGGGG